>CASEYW010000122.1 GCA_949292215.1 uncultured bacterium | reverse complement strand
GGAAACAACATATTTTGTCACCCCCACATTGTCCGTCGCGGGATCCCAGCTCAGATCAACCATCGGAACCCCCGCTCCATCCTGGAAGAAGTTCGTGCTGAGTTTCATTTTCCCCTGCGGAGCGGTCACATCCTGAAGAACAAACGATTCCTCGTACCACGATCCCGCCTCCCCTTCCTGATTCACCGCGCGAACCATGACGGTATGAGTGCCGACGGAGAGCGGGGTCTTCGTCGAATAGCTTGTCGATTTCACATAGCCGAGGGAAGCTCCGTCCAGAACCACCTCGTATCCCTGCAGTTTTTCCCCTTTTTCCAGCGCCGCCTTCCCCCAGGAGAATTTCGCCTTGTACGACTTGTTCGTCACGGACACTGACAGATCCTTCGTCAGGTCCGGTCCGACCGGATCAGGCCCAACAGGTCCCGGCCCCGGATCCTCGGCCCCCGAAACATGCAGCGAAAGCGTTCCGTTGACAACCGAGATGGAATAGAAACGGTCCTGTACCGTCAGTCCCGAATCCAAAGTCACATTTCCCAAAGCCGTACCATAAGAATCCGTCACCGTGATTGCGGAATTGAATGCAGAGGCTCCTCCGGCAAGGCGGTAACTTCCGATTGCCGCACTCTCCGGGAGGCGCACCAGATAACGTCCGCCGGAAATCTCCGACAGATTCCGGATCAGCACATTCTGTTCCGGCGCTGACACGGCAAAAACGATCTCCGCTCCGGAGGCATTCACCGAGGTCGCAGCAAGAGAACCGTTCACCGTCATGGTTCCCGAAATGCTTCCGCCATAGATGGATACATTGTCTCCAATCGAAAAAGCGCCATTCAATCCGCTGCCGTCGGCCGTTACCGAAGCATTGGCAAAGGTCGCACCGATCACCTGAGTTCCCGCGGACGAATTGAAATCCAATGCCCCGGTCAGAGTTCCGCCGTTGATCGTCACGGAATCACGGAAATCAAGGTAGCTGCCTCCTCCGGAAAGCGTTCCATTGTTGACTAGAGATGTATTTTCAAAAGAAACAAAAGAACGAGCCTCCTCTCCTCCGGAAATCACTCCATTGTTTTCCAGAAGAAGAGTCTCTGACGCATTTTTGCCTGCGAACTGGATTCCATGTATACCCGTGGATCGAATTTGTCCATAATTGACCAGATCTCCATAGATTTTTCCGTAACCGGTCACGTTCTGCTGCGCATCGAAGATCAGTCGGCCGGAATCGGACCAGTCCGCACTGCCGAGATTTCCTCCGGCAAGATTCAGTCCCCCTGCTCCGGTAATCAGGGCATCTCCCTCCGCAGCAAAGGTCGAGGTGGAGAGTGTTATGGAACATTCTTTGGCAATCGTTCCGGAAAGGTACGTCGTTGAGTGATAGGGACCTGTTTCGATTGAGGAATTCGCGGTAATACTCACATTTTCCAGGCGAACCACACTGTTGCTTGCCCTACTCAACTCAAAAGCTCCATCAAGAACGCCTCCGGAAATCCAGGACCCGTCATAAAGCAGGAAAGCGCCGCCGGAAGTTCTCAAGACCCCGTTGGCATTATCGACTCGAACATTCCGGAATCCAAGATAGCCCGTTGCCCTGATCTCACTGTTGTTGACAAGAGAAGTTCTCTCCGCAGAAGACTTTCCAATAAAGTTCATGGAATTACTACCATTCGCATGAATTAAGCCGCTGTTTACAATATCGCTGTAGATATTGCCAGTGCCTGTTACGGAAAAACCGGAACCGATCACAAAAATTCCCGAATCGGACCAGTCTTTCTTCCCTAAGGATCCGTAGACTACGAGGGATCCGGAACCTTCCAGAGAAACCGCGCCGTTGGCATAAAGGGTGCTTCTGTTGGTGAAGGCACTGTCAATTACAAGGGTTCCGGATGCCTTCACAGAGCTACCACTTCCAACAGAGACATCCGCATCATTCGCAATCCGGAGATTGGAAATGGAGGCTTCCCCGTCTCCAGTCTGAAATGTAATGCTGCCTGCAAGAGTCCCTCCGGAAACCGAAGAACCTTCTTTGATCCAACAGGATATCACACCGGAGGAACGCAAAACACCACTCTCCGTATTTTCGATTGAAACATTGATAAACCCGTTAGTATTATTACTGTCTATTGTTCCGCTGTTCACCAGCTTAAGCGGATTGTCAGCGCTTTGTCCGACCCAATCGCCGGAGGTTCGAATGGTTCCGAAATTGGTGACATCCGCATAAACAGTACCGTAACTGGAGACATCCAGCGTCTGAGCCGCTCCGACCACAAACGATCCGCCCGGAGCGGAAGAAGCCCCAAGGGCTCCCCGGATTTCAGTTGTCCCGTTTCCGCTGATTTCGGTTGCTCCAGTGGAAATTAAATTGCCAGAACCAATGCGAAGTGTTCCATCATTTGCAATATTTCCGGCAACCGTCAAAACACAGTTGACCAGCAGAATGGTATCGTAGACGGTGCCGTCCGACATGTTTAAAATCGTCAGATTATTGACCGATGTATCCTCCGACAACCTCTGCATCTTATTGGATGGCTGTACCACAAGATCTTCCAGAGCATAGGTCTCATACGCTGCTGTTCCCATTGTCATTTTGAGAGCTCCTCCTGTTGTTGCTGATTTTCCTCTTTTTCCCAACCTTTTTCAAACAAAGAATGCAAGCAGGACTACAAAGTCCTGCTTAACAATATCTCAACATATCAAAATATCAAACATCAATTATCAATTTCACTCTTCTTTTATTTAAAAATTTCTCTTCCTTTCAAATTTGTTTTTAATTATACAGAAAGAAAAAAGCTCAAGCATCCCATTTCCGATTAAAAGAATTCTCCCCCATCAACCCGAGAGCATCAGCGGATCCGGAAGAAGAGCTCCGGCGGATCCGCTGATTTGTCCCCGTTTTTCACACAGCGGCAAGGCCAAGGGAACGTTCCGTCTCGCGCCCGAAGTTCAAGTTCAGATCGGATGCCGAAGAGTAGCTCAGCACCAGATCGTTCTTCACATTGATCTTCCGGACAGAGCTGTAGGAGGCGTTCCCGCTGGTATCGTATGCACACATCTGAACGATG
>CASEYW010000121.1 GCA_949292215.1 uncultured bacterium | reverse complement strand
CCTGTGTATGGTGCATCTCCGGGAAAAGATTTTTTTTATGCCGTTCCTGTGCGCGGGGAGGGACCTCTGCGCTTTTCCATAAAAGGGAGACTTCCCGCCGGTCTCGTATTTGACAAGGAAAAAGGCTGGCTTCGCGGATGCTCCATGGAGTCCGGAGAATTTCCCGTGATACTCTGCGCGGAGAATGCGCTCGGTAGAGAAGAAAAAGATTTCCGGATCACAATCGGCGAGAACCGGATCTGTCTGACCCCGCTCCTCGGCTGGACTTCATGGAATGCCTGTACGATGAACGTGACGGACACCCTGATCCGCAGAAACGCCGCAGCTCTTGTGAAAAAGGGGCTTGCCGCACGCGGATATGCCTATGTAAACATTGATTCCTGCTGGCAGGGACGACGTGATCCGGCAACAAAAGCCATTCAGGGCAATGAACACTTTCCGGATATGAAGTCTCTGGTGGAATACATCCACAGTCTCGGCCTGAAAGCGGGAATTTATTCCACGCCAATGGTCCACGCCTGGGGATCCACCCCGGATCGTCTTCTTCCCGGCTCCACGGGATATCCTCTGGACCCCGATTATTTTCACAGCTATTTCGGCGGTTGCGGACGGACCGGATATGAGGAAAACGACGCCCGCCAGTGGGCAGAATGGAAATTCGATTATCTCAAATACGACTGGCCCTCCTGCGATGAACTCCATACCAGAAGAATCAGCGAAGCCCTGCGGAAAACCAACCGGGATTTTGTTCTTTCCCTGACAACCTCCTGCAAACCGGAGTGGATTGATACTTACAAACAGTGCGCAAACATGTACCGCGCAAATGCTGATACCGTTGACACCTGGGAACGTCTTTCCGCAAATGCGTTTCAGGCTGATTCCTGGGCTCAGGTCAGTGCACCGGGCAACTGGTTCGATCTGGATATGCTGGCAGTGGGACGAATGACCATCGGAACAACAAGCTCGGATTTTCAGGAAAGGACTTTGCGGGAAAATCGTTTGACCCGGAATGAAATGATCACGCACATGTCAATGTGGGCCCTATTTCCATCGCCGATTCAGATCAGCTGCGATCTGGACTCAATCGACGACTTTACACTCTCTCTGCTTTCCAACGAGGAAATCCTGGCGCTGAATCAGGATGAACTTGGCTCCGGTTCCGTCTGTGTCTGCGAGGAGATGCGAAAAAACGAAGAGGGAAAAATTGTGCATCACGGAAAAATCTACCGCCGCCGTCTTTCAGGAAATCGCGAGGCTTACGGATTTTTCAATCTCGGAACGGAAACCGCAACCCTTTCCTGTTCAGTGGCCGGCTGTCATTCCGTGCGCGATCCGTGGGCGCAGAAAGAGTTGGGGAAGGTGGAGCATACGCTCTCTTTCAAGGTCCCTTCGCACGGCTGCCGGATCGTGATTCTTTCCTGAGGCAAATCCGCATCGCGTTCCCGGTTTCAGCCGACAGTTGCAGCTCCCTGCGCAGCGGAGATCTTTTCGCGTTCAATCTCCAGTGAGATTACCCGTGCTCTGACTGCCGCGGCGGGTTTGTCGATCCTGACTTTGACCTTCTGCACCTGCTCGTATGAGAGACAGAGATCCGCAACGGATTGCGCCAGAGCCTCCAGAAGCTGGAATGAGGACTGTTCCACCATTTTAACAACATCTCGTTCCACAGCGCTGTAGTCGACGGCATCGAAGAGATTGTCTGTGCGGCACGGTTTGGACATGTCATAACTGAGTTCGAGATTCAGCGTAATGCCCTGCTTGAATTTCCGCTCCTGCGGCAGCGTGCCGATGATGGCGGACAAATTCAGATCCCTGATGAAAATACGGTCCATGAATCACACTCCCAACCGGAACAGACGCAGCAGTTCATGATCGAACTGTTCGAAACGGATCTCCTTGTCCAGAATGGAGTCCGCTTTGATCCATGCCTTGGCGTCGGCGCTGGAGAGATCGAAATGGATTCCGGTCCGGAAGGAGATGCCGCTGACAATGATGATTCTGGTGTCCGGTGATTGTTTTTTGATTTCATAACACAAAAGAAATCCGCTGTCCTGATGTTCCAGGAGGATTTCCGTAACGACAAGGTCAAAATGCGTTTTTTTCGCCAGATCCAGTGCTTCGGCAAGCGAAGTTGCCGTTTCTGTCCGGAACCCGAGCTTTCGCAGATGGGACTTCATCGCAGAGAGAAAATCGGGATCATTATCGACGAGCAGAGCTTTTTTGGTGGAAAAATCAATTGCCGCAAGTTGTTCCATATCTTCCTCACTTCCTCAGCGATAGACCTTGCGCGGGGCAAACGTCGTATGCAGAACCGCACGCGCCATATCGCTTCCAGGCTCTCCGAGAAAATCCCGGTAGAGACGCTTGATCTCCGGATTCTCATGGGCGGTCCGCAGATGTTCGCTCTGATCCAGTGCATACAGCAGCTGCATTCTTGCCTTGATGCGCTCCGGATTCGTGGAAAACGGCTGACCGCCGCCCGCAATACAGCCGCCGGGACACGCCATGACTTCCACAAATTTCAAATTTTTGTGCAGTCCATCTTTGAGTTCGCCAAGAAGTTTTCTCGCATTGCCGAGTCCGCTGACGACCGCCACGCCGATTTCTCGATCCCCGATTCGGAGCGTTGCTTCCTTGAAGCCGTCGAGACCGCGGACAGATTCAATTTTCAGGGATTTAAGTTCGCGTCCCGTGAGCAGTTTGTGCGCCGTGCGGAGTGTTGCTTCCGCGACTCCGCCCGTAACACCGAAGAGTTTGCCTGCTGTGCTGCGCGTGCCGAAGGGATTGTCCGCCGGTTCCGGCTGAAGCGCGTTGAAGTCAATACCGTAGAGTTTGATCATACGGAGCAGTTCCCGAACCGTGATGACCGCATCAATGTCAGGATCGTCATTTCTGCCGAGTTCTGCGCGGGTTGCCTCGAATTTTTTCGCTGTGCACGGCATGGCGGCAACGCTGTAAATTCCGGAAGAGGGAATTCCCGCCTGCTTTGCAAAAAAAGTCTTGATGACGGCTCCCAGCATTCCCTGCGGACTTTTGCAGGTGGAAAGATTTGGCAGAAACTCCGGATGGAACTCCTCGACAAATTTGACCCAGGAAGGAGAACAACTTGTAAAGATCGGCAGATTGCAGCCACTTTCAAGGCGGTCAATGAATTCGTGCGCTTCCTCCACTGCGGTAAGATCCGCCGCGAACGAGGTATCGAACACTTTCGCAAATCCGATCTGCCGGAGCGCCGCATTCAGAAGTCCCGGAATATCCGCTCCCGGCTTGAGCCCGAACTCTTCCGCGATGGAAAGCGGAACTGACGGCCCGTACTGAATCACGATGGTTTTTTCGTGCTCGCCGATAACATTGGTAACATCCTCCAGACGGGAATGTTCCGTCAGCGCTCCTGTCGGGCAAACCAGCACACACTGTCCGCAGTTGACACAGCTTGAAATGTTCATGCTTCTGTTGAATGCCGGGGACACAACGGTTCTGCTTCCACGGCCGACAAAATCGATTGCAGCGACTTCCTGCACTTCATTGCAGACCCGGACGCATTTCCCGCAGAGAATACATTTTGTCGGATCACGGATGATCGACGGACTTGTGATATCCTTGAGCTTCTCCCGGAATTTCCGTTTCGGCGAACGTTCGCGCACACCATATTCCTCCGCCAGGCTGCGGAGCTGGCAATCACTGCTTTTGCTGCAATAGAGACAATCGTCCGGATGGTTGGAGAGAAGCAGCTGAATCAAAGTTTTCCTTGCGTTGATCACTCTCTGGGAGTTGGTCCGGATACGCATTCCCTCCCGGACCGGATAGGAACAGGAGGGAACCAGCCCGTCTTCGCCTTCCACTTCGACAATGCAGATCCGACATGCTCCGGTCGGCATCATTCCTGCCATGTGACAGAGAGTGGGAACCCGAATCCCCACACGGTTGAGTGCGGAAAGGATCGTCTCTCCCGGTTCTGCGTCGATGATCCTGTTGTTGACGGTGATCTCAAACATGGCGCTCCCCCTGTTTTAATGCGACAGCATTGAATTTACAGACCTCACGGCATTTGCCGCATCCTGTGCAGAGCGATTCCTCTATCCGGTAGGAATGGCGCGGCGATCCCGTGATTGCTTTTGCCGGACACTGTGCCGCACAGACCGTACAACCGCGGCACCGGTCTTCCAGAATCTCATATCGAACAAGTTCCCGGCAGACTCCCGCCGGACAGCGCCGTTCAAAAATATGCGCTTCATATTCGTCACGGAACCAGCGGAGTGTGGAAAGCACCGGATTCGGTGCCGTCTGGCCGAGTCCGCAGAGACTCGTCTCCTTGATCACCTGCGCCAGATTGCGAAGTTCGATCACAGATTTGAAGCGGATCAGCGCATCATTTCCTGTTTCCTGTTTCCTTCCATGCGTGATTCGTTCCAGAATTTCGCGCAGATGCCGTGTGCCCTCCCGGCAGGGAATGCACTTGCCGCAGCTTTCATTCTGCACAAAGTCCATGAAAAATTTTGCAACATCAACCATGCAGGTATTCTCGTCCATGGCGACGAGGCCGCCCGATCCCATAATAGCTCCGGCACTGCGGAGGGTTTCATAGTCGATTTCAAGATCCAGCAGCTCCGCAGGAATGCATCCGCCGGAAGGTCCGCCAATCTGGACTGCT
Organism: uncultured bacterium; assembly: GCA_949292215.1. Lineage (GTDB taxonomy): Bacteria > Verrucomicrobiota > Lentisphaeria > Victivallales > UBA1829 > UBA1829. The sequence continues at coordinate 26,798 of CASEYW010000121.1, read as the reverse complement.
TTGAATTTTTTCCGGTTCGGAACTCCACCGCCGATCTCGCAGATGATGTCCCGAAGACGAGTTCCCATGGCAACTTCGATCAGGCCCGTATTGACGATTTTTCCGGACAGGGCAAACACTTTCGTCCCCTTGCTTCTTTCTGTTCCGATGGAGCGGAACCACTCTTCTCCATTCAGAATGATTCCAGGCAGATTGGCAAGCGTTTCCACATTGTTGATTACCGACGGCTTTCCGAAAAGCCCCTTAACCGCCGGATATGGCGGTCTCGGTCTCGGTGTGCCGCGCTTGCCTTCCATGCTGTTGATCAGCGCGGTTTCTTCCCCGCAGACAAACGCTCCGGCTCCTTTTTTCAGGAGAATTTTGAGGTCGAATCCACTGTCAAGAATATTTTCTCCAAGCAGTCCGTATGCGCGGGCCTGTGCGAGAGCGTCGGTCAGTCGTCGGATTGCAAGTTTGTACTCGGCACGAACATAGATATATGCTCGGCTGGCGCCGATGGCATAGGATGCGATCGCGAGTCCTTCGATCAGACGGTGCGGATCACTTTCCATCAGAGCACGATCCATGAAGGCACCGGGATCGCCCTCGTCGGCATTGCAGATCATGTATTTCTGATCGCTGGGCCGGTTGAGAGCCGTTTTCCATTTGGTTCCTGTGGGAAATCCGGCACCGCCCCGGCCGCGCAATCCGCTCCGTTCGACTTCGTCGCAGATTTCCAGCGGCGTCATGGTGTGAAGGGAACGTGCAAACGCCCGGTATCCTCCGTAGGCAAGATATTCCTCAATGGAACCTGGATCCAGAATTCCGCAGTTCCGGAGAACGTTACGGGTCTGTTTCCTGAAAAAGGGAAGTTCATCCAGAAAGGGAGCCGTTTCCCAGGCATTGCTGCCGGAATCTCGGAACTGACCGAGAAGAGATTCCGCGGGCAGTTCCCGGTGATTCAATACGCTGTCAAGCAGACCTGCGGCTTTGTCAGCCGTAATTTTCCGGAAGGCGACGCGGGGTCTGCCAGGCAGCTGAATGTCCACGATCGGCTCCTCGGCACAGAGCCCGATGCAGCCGGTTTCGACAATTTCCACATTTGGAAAGTCGTTTGCCGCGAGTTCCCGTAACTTTGTCAGTGTCTTGCCTGCACCCGCACTGAGGCCGCAGGTCGCCGTACCGATGCGAACCACCGGATGATCCGTTCTGCTCCGTTGGAACAGTTCGGCATATTCTCTAGCTTTCCCGGAGACTTCCTGCTTGATGCCGTCATGTGTAAGGACGGAAAGCAGAACCTGTTTCAAATCCAGAGGAATACTGTTCACAGTTCGTCTCCATCGGTTGCGGCGGAGGCGCGGAGATCCGCCAGAATCGTTCTGATTTTGAGTTCATCGACACAGGAGTGGATCTCTCCGTTGACGCTCATAACAGGGGCAAGTCCGCAGGCCCCGAGACAGGGAGTGATCTCCAGACTGAACAGTCCATCCGCACTGGTTTCCCCGGGATGAATTCCCAGTTCCCGCTCAAGACAGGCGAGGGCGGCAGAGGAGCCCTTCACATGACATGCCGTCCCACGGCAGAGCATGATATGGAACTTTCCCGAGGATTGAAAGCGGAACTGATTGTAGAAGGTCGCCACGCCGTAGATTTTCGCAGTTGCCATGTTCAGGCGTTCCGCGATACGGACAATCGCTTCCCGGGAGAGATATCCTTCCATCTCCTGAACATCCTGAAGAATGGAAATCAAATGTTCCCGTGAGGGCGGGTAGCGGTCAAGAATTTCATCCAGGCTGTTGTTCGTCATCCGGCGATCCTTTCACGCATCCGTAGCACTCATTCGTGCTGTTTGAGGTGATCGGCAAAATAGGCAAGTTTTTCGAGCGAACTGGCAATGTCGATGCGATCCGCGCAGACCGTGTCCGGCACCTTCAGCGGAACCGGCGCAAAATTCAGAATTCCCCGGATGCCGGCGGCGACCATCATATCCGTGACATTCTGTGCCTGCGTGGCGGGCACCGTGATGATTCCGACGTTGATGTCAAGCTCTTTCACCTTGCTTTCGAACTCCCGGATGTGATAGCAGCGGCAGCCGGAAATGACGCGGTCCACTTTGCTGTCGTCGGTATCGAACGCCGCCACGATGGTGAGTCCCGGATGACGGTAGGTGAAGTAGGAGAGAATCGCCCGCCCGAGATTTCCCACCCCCACCAGCGCAATGGAACGATCTTTGGACCCGTCGAGAATTGCCGTGATTCTTGTGATAAGACTGGCAATGTCGTATCCTTTGTGCGGACTTCCTTCGTGCCCGATCGTCATAATGTCACGCCGGACCTGCGCCGGCGTGTTGTGTGCCAATGCTGCGAGCTGATGTGAAAAAAGTGTTTTCTGTCCTTTGGAAAGGAGATCCGACAGGAGTCTCTTGTACAAAACCATACGTTCGATCGTCCTGGCGGGAATGTTTTTCGTCAATTTCATTTTCTCTTCCCGAATCATTTGAATCGTGTCTTTGTGAGTTTCTTCACAATAAGTATAATCTCGAATTGCGGAAAGTTCAAGAAAAATCACGAAAGATTTTCAAACTTTCAAGGGATCGTGAGAAAAAAAACAGATTTTTCACTCTTCCGAGAAGGAAGAATCTGATTTCCGGAAAATAAAATTTGAATAACCGTACAATGCGGTGTACATTATTGAAATTTAGAACAAGAGCGATCTTCGGGGCAGGGTGAGTTTTTTTCCATCGAGAGGAAAAAAATGATTCCCGACCGGCGGTAAAAGTCCGCGAGCCGCAGGTGCGGTTGATACGGTGAGATTCCGTAACCGACAGTAGAGTCTGGAAGGGAGAGGGTCGTACGCGATGCTGTTTTGGAAAAAAAAGCGGAAGCGCGCGCCTGTTACGCTCTGTGAACCAATTGCAATACCAAAAACAGAAGAGGCGCAAAAATGAGTGAATTGTTTGACTCTGTCGAAAGTGCGATCGAAGACATCCGCAATGGAAAAATGGTCATCGTGACCGATGATGAATCCCGCGAAAACGAGGGGGATCTGGTCTGTGCCGCGGAAAAAATCACCCCGGAACACATTGTATTCATGGCGACCTGTGCGCGCGGGCTGATCTGCGCACCCATTACAGAAAAACGGGCGGAGGAACTTGAGATTCGTCGTCCGCCTTCCACCGACATGTTTCATACCGCATTTACGGAAAGCGTGGATTCCAAGCACGGAACCACCACCGGGATTTCCGCATTCGACCGTGCAAAAACCGTTCTTGATCTGCTGGATCCGGAGAAAAAGGCCTGTGATTTTGCGCGTCCGGGGCATACCTTCCCGATCGCCGCGCGTCCGGGCGGAGTCCTTCAGCGGACCGGACATACCGAGGCGGCTGTCGATCTGGCCCGTCTTGCCGGTTTGAAACCGGCTGGAGTCATCTGCGAAATCATGAACGATGACGGCAGAATGGCGCGCCTCGACAGTCTGCTGGAATTCAAAAATAAACACAATCTCAAGATCTGTTCCGTCGCGGATATCGTTGCATACCGCAGGAAGACGGAAAAACTCGTTGAACGCGTTGAAACGGTAAACTTCCCGAACAAGCACGGTGATTTCAAGCTGCATCTCTATCGTTCTCTCATCGACAACTCCACCCATTTGGCATTGACCTGCGGGGACGTCGCCGGCAAAGATTCCGTCCTGACCCGCGTGCACAGCGAGTGCCTGACCGGAGACGTCTTCGGCTCCTGTCGCTGCGACTGCGGTGAACAACTGGATGCCGCCATGGATATGATTGCCGCCGAAGGCTGCGGCGTGCTTGTCTATCTCCGCCAGGAGGGACGCGGCATCGGCCTGGCGAACAAAATCAAGGCTTACAAACTCCAGGAACAGGGCTGCGATACGATTGAAGCCAATGAGCGTCTCGGATTTCCCGCCGATCTCCGGGAATACGGCATCGGCGCGCAGATGCTTCTGGATCTCGGCGTCAAGGGGGTGCGTCTGCTGACCAACAACCCGAAAAAGCTCGTGGGAATTGATGGATACGGACTGAAAATCAACGAGCGCGTCCCGATTGAGATCGTCCCGCAGAAGTACAACGAAAAATACCTTGCAACGAAAAAGCAGCGCATGGGGCATCTCTTTCAGAACAAGGAACTTGATCATATAAAATAACAGACAATTGGAGAATCAATTATGAGCAGAACTCCCGGACGGATTTTTGAAGGCAATTTGAATGCAAAAGGGCTTCGTATCGGAATTGCATGCGCACGGTTCAACGAATTTTTCGTCAGCAAACTGCTTGACGGCGCGCTGGATGCGTTCGTGCGGCACGGCGGCGACCTTGCCGATGTTGATGTCGCCTGGGTTCCCGGAAGTTTTGAGCTTCCGTTCGCACTGTCCAAATTCATCGCCCGCGGAAATTACGACGCGGTGATCGCTCTCGGCGTGGTCATACAGGGCGCAACAACCCACGCGGCGCAGATCAACAGTCAGGTTTCCAAGGCGATCGGTCAGCTCGGCATTGAGAGCGGTGTGCCGGTCCTTTACGGGCTTCTGACTACGGAAAACATCGAACAGGCGATTGAACGCAGCGGAACAAAGGCGGGCAACCGTGGATTCGATGTCACCGTATCGGCGATCGAAATGGCAAACTTGAACAAGGCAATGAAGAGTTGAGATTTGCATCATGAATCATCCCAATTTCAACAGAAACCGCCAGAAGGTTTCGGCGCATTCCCACTTCAAGCGTCTCGGACGGGAGCTGGCGATGCAGTATCTCTACCTGCATGACATGTCAGATGGAACTGAGGATGCTTCCGCCCGGGAGATGTTCTGGGAACAGGCGGCGGAAGCGGAACTCACCGATGACGACCGCACATTCAAAAAAGCACGGATGTATGCGGAAAAAATCGTGGATGGAATCATTGCACATCTCGGAGAAATCGATGAAACGATTGCATCGTTTTCAGAAAAATGGGATCTCTCCAGAATTGCCGCAGTCGAGCGGAACATCATCCGGGTCGCCATCTATGAATTGAAATATTGTCCGGACATTCCGGCACTCGTCAGCATTGATGAGGCAATTGAAATCTCCAAAGCATTTGCCACGGAGAAATCCGGAGTCTTCATCAACGGTATCTTGAACGGCGTCAAGGATTCTCTTCCGCCAGACGCCAAATTGCGCCCGGGAAGCAGATAAACTAGTATGATTTCTTTGTTCTCAACGTTTCAGAAAGGTCTCCAGAAAACCGCCACTGCGATCAGCAGAGGCATTGCCAGTGTCTTCACCGATGTCAAACGGTGGGATGACAACACGTTCAAACGTCTGGAAGACGCTCTCCTGGAAGCGGATTTCGGCCCGGTTGCCGCGTCCGCCATTGTGAAGGATATTCGCGACCGTTACCAGCGCGGCCTGATTTCAGGTTCCAGCGACATTCTCTCCATTGCCGGGGAAGATCTTGTCGCCATGTTCCGAGACCAGCAGAGGCCTCTGAATCTTTCTCAGAACGGTCTGACGACGATTCTCATGGTCGGCGTCAACGGCAGCGGCAAAACCACTACCGCCGGAAAGCTGGCTCATCTCTTCGCGAAAGACGGCAAAAAAGTAACGCTTGCCGCGTGCGATACGTTTCGTGCGGCCGCTGCGGAACAGTTGAATCTCTGGGCAGAGCGCACAGGTGCTCAGCTTGTTTCCTCGAAACAGGGCGCTGATCCCGCTGCCGTTGCCTTCGACGCTGTGCAGTCGGCTCTGGCCAGGAAATCGGATATTCTGATCATCGATACCGCAGGACGTCAGCACAATCAGAAAGGTCTGATGGATGAACTGGCGAAGATGCGCCGCATCATTGCCAAACTCCAGCCCGACGGTCCCCAGGAAACTCTTCTGACCATCGACGCCAGCATCGGACAGAATGCCGTCGCACAGGCACGGGAATTTGCCGCACTTTCCGGCGCAAGCGCTCTCGTCCTGACCAAACTCGATGGAACCGGAAAAGGCGGTGCGGCTGTACAGATTCAGACGGAATTCAAGCTTCCGGTCCTCTTTGTCGGACTTGGCGAACAGCCGGATGATCTTCAGCCGTTCGACCCGGTTCACTATGCCGACGCAGTCTTTGATTTGAAAAAAACGTAAGGTCGTGACGGGAGGTCTTTCCATGTCGAAAATGATCGCTTTGCTGCTGATGCTTTCCCTGCTCTGTTCCGCCATTTCTGCCGCGGAATATGATATGGAAAATGTAATCGGAGCCAATTGTGCCGTTTTCGACACAAAGCCGGATGATTTCGTCCAAAAGAACAGACTTCTTTTCAAGTGGACCTCTTCCCGAAAGGATTCTGCACGTTATCCGGCGTTTTCGAATTCGCCGCGTTCCGCTTATCTTGGCTTCCGGGTTTATGAGGCAATTGCTGCGTTCCAGGAGGAAAAACTGGTCCGTTTTTATCTTTCCATCTACAACCGGGGCGATGCTGGACCGATGGAACTTGAAAAATTCGAATCGCTGGTGGACAAATTCCGGTCTGCAATGGAAAAGCTGACTGGTGAGAAGGGGGAAGAACTGAAAGGACGTCTCGCTTCCGCCATGATGGTCCGGGCTGTCGTCTGGATCAAGGGAGAGTTCGCCTATACAATGAAGTGGAGCATCAGCGGCCACTCCAGGCGGGAGAAACGCCCGGAATATCTTCAGCTTGAAATTGAACGCTTCCATCCGAAGGATGATCCCCGGCGGCGGGCACTGACCACGGTTGACCGCTCAAAGATCGAATCCAAACAGGATCTGCTGGACAATGTCAAAAAAGATGGCAAGGGCAATGTCTGGATCGACGGCATTCCGATGGTCGATCAGGGAATGAAGGGCTACTGCGCTGCCGCCGTTGCGGAACGCGTTCTGAAATATTACGGATGCGCAGGGGTCAATCAGCATACAATCGCGCAGATCACAGGAACGGATGCCCGGATCGGTACTTCCATCGTCGCCATGGCAGAGGCATTGCGCAAAGCCGGCTCCAAATTCGGTATCACACTGAAGAATCGTTACATTTCCGATGTGGACTCAATCCGTGATCTGGAAAAAATCATTCAGCGCTACAATTCCACTGCAAAACGAATGAAACGGAAACGAATCCGTCTTGTCGCCGACAGTGAGTATGTCTATCTGGACAGGACATTCGCGCAGATGGAGCTCCCCGTCTTCCGGGCCTATAAAATGAAATATGAGCAACGGGAATTCCGCGAATTCAAACGGGATATACATGAGCGGGTGGACAAAGGTCTTCCGCTGGTCTGGTGCGTCGTTCTCGGCGTCATTCCGGATCGATCGGCACCGCAGGCCGCGGGCGGACACATGCGTCTGATCATCGGATACAATGACACTACCGGCTCTGTGATCTATTCCGATTCCTGGGGCGCCGCGCATGAATTCAAGACCATGTCATACGAAGACGCATGGACCATTACCACTCGAACCATGTTCATCAATCCGAGGTCTGCACGATGATGACGGATCAACTTTACATGCGCAGAGCAATCGAACTTGCCAGAAAAGCCATCGGCCATACAACGCCGAATCCGGTGGTCGGAGCTCTGATCGTCAAAGACGGTGCCGTTCTCGGAGAAGGGTATCACACAAAGGCGGGAGCTCCTCATGCTGAAATTGAAGCAATCCGTTCCGCCGGAGAAAGAAATCTTGCCGGTTCCACTCTTTATGTCACCCTGGAACCATGTTCCTCCTGGGGACGGACTCCGCCCTGTACCGATGCAATTCTGAAACACGGATTCTCCCGTGTCGTCATCGGCTGCACGGATCCGAATCCAAGACATGCCGGGGCTGGAATAGATCTGCTGCGTTCTCATGGAATCGAGGTGCTGTCCGGTGTGGAGGAGACCGCCTGCCGAAGAATGAATGAAGCTTTCTTCAAGTGGATTACGACCGGAACTCCGTTTGTCCTGCTGAAACTGGCTCTGACGCTGGATGGGCGGATTGCAACGGAAAGCGGGAATTCCCAATGGATTACCGGACCGGCCGCCCGTCAGCGCGTGCAGGAACTGCGCCGCTGGGCGGATGCCGTTATGGTAGGGGCGGGAACTTATCGTGCAGATTCACCACGGCTCACAGTGCGTGATGAGAACGGTAACGATGTGAAAGTGCCGCTTCGTTTTGTCGTTTCTCATTCCAAAATTGACTGTCCGCCTGGATGGGAGCAGCTTTCCCTGGATTGCAGGGAGGATTGGAAATCGTTTCTGAAGCATCTGGGGCAACGTCCGGCGCTTTCCCTGCTGCTGGAAGGGGGGGGCGAACTTGCCGCTTCCGCTCTGAATGCGGGAGTTGTGGATAAAATTGAATTCCATTATGCACCGAAGATTCTCGGCGGTGTACGAAGCCGTCCAGCGGTCGGCGGATATGATCCCGCGGCACTGGCGGAGGCGTTTCGGATCGAAGAGATGGAAATTACGAAAATCGGATCCGATTTTTCAATTACCGGCTATGTACGAAAGCCGGAAGAACGGGAGTGCTGAAATGTTTACCGGACTGATCGAAACAACCGGAATCATCCTGGATCGTAAAATGACCGGAAACGCCGGAAAGCTGATTGTGGAAGTCAAAAAGAAACTTGATCATCTGGAGAAAGGGGAAAGCATAGCCGTAAACGGCGCCTGCCTGACTCTGGAGCAGGGAATGAAGGGCGGTCCGCTTACCTTCCATGTAATGCGGGAAACCTTTTCCAGAACCAATCTGGGAAGTGAACCTCTCGGTGCAATGGTGAATGTGGAACGTGCCCTTGCGGCAAACGGACGGCTGGGCGGTCACATCGTCAGCGGACATGTGGATGCGACCGCGCGGATTCTTGCGTTCGAACGAAGACAGTCCGATACGGAACTGGAAATCGAACTCCCCCGCGGACTGGAGGAGTATTTCGTGGAAAAAGGTTCCATTGCCGTGGACGGCATTTCTCTGACGATTGAAAAAGTATACACGGACCGGTTCAGAATCGGCATTATCCCCACAACCTGGGAGGAAACCGCCTTGCAGACTCGAAAAAAAGGTGGTCTGGTGAATCTGGAAACCGATGTGATCGGAAAATATGTGGTTGCCCGATTGAACCGTCTTGACAATTCAAAGTCGAAGGTGACAATGGAAACTCTTGCGGAGGCCGGGTTCCTATGATTGCATCCGTACGGCCGCCGTTTTCCGGGATTGCTTCCAAAGCCTCCTTCGGGATGGCGCTTGCCGCTTCAGGTGTACCTGTGCGGAACATCCTGGAGTATTCGGAATCCCTGAAGGGATTCGACGCTGTGGAATTTCCCGTTGAGATCCTCGAGCTGAAGGAAGCCTCAAAACTTCTGGCCGGGGCGATCAACGGGTTTCAATATCTTCAAATCGGGTCGATCATCGACCGGGAGGTTGCATGCAATCTCCCGTATGCGTCGGAATCGCTCTACTACGAGTTCGCCGCCTATACGGAGAACATTGTGCAGCTGCTTGATTCCATCGGAATTCATGCGGTGACGTTTGATCCCGGCATGAATTCCGTCCTGACCGATCCGCGAACGCTGGCATCGACACTCCGTATGCTGAAGCTGATTGCGCCGGTGCTTCAGCGGACAGGTGTCGTTCTGCTGCTTCCGTTTTCGCTTCCCTGCCGCGGAAAGGAAACTCCGGAGCAGCTTACGGAGTTCCTGAGGACCTCCATGATTCCGAACCTGAAAGTGCGACTGGATATCCATCCGCATGAAATTTCCAGGGAACGGACTCTGCCGGATCGTCTTGCAGGGACTCTGCTTCTGGAGGTCCGTTCCGTTCTCTTCCGCTACGACGCAGATTCCGGTAACGTCCTCATCCCTGAACATGTGAAGCCGTGGATCGAATCTCTTTATCCGCTGGGTTTTCACGGGCCCTTCATGGCGGCGCCCGCCTCATCCGGTGCCGGACGTTTCCTGCATGAAGCGGATGAATGGTCCGCTCTGATTCATACATTACGCACTGAAACCGAAGGAGGTCAAAAATGAAACTGGGAGTCAATATTGATCATGTTGCAACGTTAAGACAGGCACGTCATACGAAGTATCCGTCTCCGCTGACTGCGGCGGAGCTCTGCATGAGAGCGGGCGCCGACGGAATCACAGCCCATCTCCGAGAGGATCGCCGTCATATTCAGGATCGGGATATGGAGGAATTGTCGAAAGCTGTTTCCCGCCTGAACATGGAGATGGCGGTAACCGGGGAAATGGTGCGGATCGCCTCCGCTCTGAAACCGGCACATTGCTGTCTTGTTCCGGAAAAACGTCAGGAACTGACTACGGAGGGTGGACTGGATGTTGCTGGAAAACTGGAAAGCGTCAAAACAGCGACGGAGACTCTGTCCGCCGCAGGAATCGTTGTCAGTCTGTTCATCGATCCGGAACGGAATCAGATTGATGCAGCAAAACACTGCGGTGCTCCGGTCATTGAACTTCATACAGGTGCGTTCGCCAATGCGGAAGGAATGGCACAGACTGCTGAACTGAAACGCCTTGCCGATGCCGCCGAATATGCACATTCGCTTGGAATTACGGTCAACGCCGGACACGGCATTGATTATGAAAATATCAAACTTCTTTTACAGGAGGTTCCGCATCTGAATGAGCTCAACATCGGACATAGCATCATCTGTCGCGCCGTTTTTACCGGACTGGAAAATGCCGTTGCGGAAATGCTTTCCCTGATGAGCGGCTACCGGAAATAGATCCAATAACGGGAGTCTCGAAAAGCAAGTGTTCCTCCGGTCTCCCATGGACGGAAAACGGGCATCCCGGACTGGAAAGTTTGTAAAATTCCATATTTCCTGTTGACGCGGGGGGAAGTCCGGTATATTGTACGGAGAAATCAAGCAAACAGGAAGGATGCTGACAAGATGGCTTTGAATTTGATTCCCCGTCCGGTTTCCGTCCGTGAGAACGGACAGAACTTTCGTCTGATTCCCGATTCCCGGATTGTCGTGCAGAGTGCGGATGCCCGCGGCCCTGCGGAACTTCTTGCGGAATATCTCTCGCCTGCAACCGGATATTCTCTGCCGGTGACGGAAGATGCTCCCCGTGCAGGCGATATCATCCTGCGCGAATCCGGGGACAATCAGGAGGATGATGCCGGATTTGTAAAAGAAAACCATACCTTGGAAGTCACCTCGGACCGGATTGTTCTTTCCGGTGCGAATGCTGCTGCGCTGGTTCGGGGAATCCAGACCCTCCGCCAGCTTTTTCCATCGGCGATTTATTCTTCGGAACAGCAGAGCTGTGAATGGATTGTCCCCGGCGTTTTCCTTGAGGATGCGCCTGCGTTCCGGTGGCGCGGCATGATGCTGGATGTCGCCCGGCATTTCTTCAGCGTCGATGAGGTCTGCCGGATGATTGAACTGTTCGCTCAGCACAAGATGAATCTGGTTCACATTCATCTTTCAGATGATCAGGGGTGGCGTGTTGAAATCCGCAGATATCCGAAACTGACGGAAATCGGGTCGATCCGCAAACGGACGGTCATCGGACAGGAGTGGATACGCCCGAAACGATACGACGAAACTCCATACGGAGGATTCTTTACACAGGAAGAGATCCGGCGAATCGTTGCGTTTGCCGCCCGCAGACATGTCACACTCGTTCCTGAAATCGACATGCCGGGACACATGGCCGCTGCGATCTGCGCATATCCGGAGCTCGGAAACTATCCGGAGAATAGAGTCGAAGTACGTGACTGCTGGGGAATCAGTTATCAGATTTTGAGTCCGAGAAGAAGCACAATTGAATTCATGCAGAATGTGCTGGAAGAGATTATGGAACTTTTTCCGTCGAAGTTCATTCATATCGGCGGAGACGAAGCCCGTAAGGACGAATGGCAGATCAATCACGAAGCTCAGTGCATTATGGCGGAACAGGGACTCAAAGACGAGCACGAACTTCAGAGTTATTTCATCGGAGAAATGGGAAAATTCATCCGCTCCCGGGGGCGTCGCATGATTGGCTGGGATGAAATTCTGGAAGGCGGACTTGCCGAAGGTGCAGCCGTCATGAGCTGGCACGGCGATGCCGGAGCCATTTCCGCTGCCGCCTTGGGACATGATTCCGTTGTCGCTTCCAAAGAATTTCTCTACTTCGACTATTTCCAGGCGGATCCAGCGCATGAACCGCTCGGGATCGGCGGAGACATTTCCGCAGAAAAGGTGTATCGTTTTTATCCACTCCCGGCGGTTCTCTCCGAAAAGGAGCAGAAGCACATTCTCGGCGGACAGGCTCAGCTGTGGTCGGAGTATATCCCGAACCTCCGGCATCTGGAATACATGGCGTTCCCGCGGGCCTGCGCCCTTGCGGAAAAATTATGGAGTCCGGCGAAAGATGCGTGTTTTGTCGATTTCAAGAAACGCCTGGATTCTCATCGGGGCCGTTTTCATGCAATGAAGGTCAACGCGCATCCGCTGCCTTGATTCGAAAACGGGGACCGGAAGGAAAAATCTCCGTTCAGGAACTTCCTCCGGAAGTATTTTCCGGAGGGAATGCGGAAATGATGAAGCGAATTTTTCATTCCGGGTTTGAATATTCCGGTTTTGAATGTATCTTTACCGGATATTAACAACGGAAGGAAAATTCATGCTGACGTATCTTACTTCGCTTGTTGTCGCGGTCATTGTCTTTTGCGCGACGCGTTTTGGGTTGTCTGTTACACCGAACTGGGGAATCGTATGGGCATTTCTGGCGTTTTTTGCCTGCCAGATCTCCATTTCCCTGCTGATGCGCAGAGCTGTCGGCCGGGTGCAGATGAAAATTCAGGACATCATGCTGGATGTTCAGAAGCGCCTTGAGGCAAAGCAGCAGCATTTTGCACGTCATCCGATGGGATCTCCGAAAATGATGATGCAGCAGATGGAACGCGAACAGAGCGCCGGACTTGAGCGGGCTCTTGAGGCATGCGATCTCTATCAACCGTATTATCTCTGGAATCCGTTCCTTTCCAGACAGGTCAACTCAATGAAAATGGCATTCAATTATCAGTTGAAGCGTTTTGATGAAGTGGATGCGCTTCTTCCGAAATGTATCTTTTTCGATCCGCAGACAATTGCCATGAAGATGGTCCGCATGTACCGGAACAACGATCCCGGACTTGAAAAATTTTTCCGGAAGAAAGGCGCACGCCTCCGGAAAGATGCCTGCGTGCTTCCTGTCTGCCTCTACGCATGGATCCTGTTGAAACAGGGGAAAAACGACGAGGCCCTCAAGGTCCTGGTTGATGCGAAAAAGAAGACTTCCGACGAAACACTGATCCGAAACTGGGAGGCTCTTGTCAACGGGAGGCCAAAACAGTTCAGCAATGCCGGACTCGGCGATATGTGGTACGCTCTCGGGCTGGAAGAACCGAAAATGCCGAAGGTCCAGCAACAGTATCGTTTCCGCTGATTGGATATCGTTTTTTTTGCTTGCAAAACGGTTCATCAGAGCCGCTTTTTTCTACGGCCTCTTTAAATCGTCAACATAAAAAAAGGGATTTTTACGATGCTGAAAGAGATCATGTCGGAAAAAGAACTGGCGGATCTATTCCGCAGAAAATCGTATTGCAGCCGCTTCCCTGCGGCTTCGGATCGTTCTGCATGGAATACTTGCGACGGCAAATTCCATCAGAAACGCTTCTCTCTGTATCTGCAGAATGCGGAAACTGTAAAAAAACAGGCGTATGCGGAGATTTATCCCCCGTTGAAAGCTGAGGATTATTTTGCCTTCATCCGCAATGGAAACAGAAGTGTGTTTGAATCGCACTATTTTCTTCGTCGGACTCATCTTGCGCTCTTTTGTATGGCTGAGGCGGTCGAATACCGGAAACGCTTTCTGCCGGAGGTGATGGAAGGGGTCTGGCAATTGATGAATGAACTGGTCTGGTATCTTCCTGCACACGCTCATTACAGGGAAGGGGACCCGATGCCGAGATTCGATCAGCCTCGAACCGATCTGTTCTGCGCGGAAACAGGATCGACTCTTGCGTGTGCAGTTCAGCTTCTGGAACAGGAAATCGGTGCAGAGTCGAAAGAGATGCTGACCTGGGTGAAGGAACTTTGCATAGAGCGGGTCATTGCTCCGGTGGAAGATGATTCCGTTCCTCAGTGGTGGCTGGATGGATTGAATAACTGGACTCCCTGGTGCTCCTCGAATGTCGCAATGACAGCGTTCACTTTTCTGAGAGATCAGCCGGATCGCCTTGCCCGTCTGATCTTGAAGCTGATCGAAGCCTGTGAGAAATTTTATGATCACTATGCTCCTGATGGCGGATGCGACGAGGGACCCGGCTATTTCATGGTTGCAGGACTCCGTCTCATGCTCTTTCTGGATCTTCTCAATTTCTACACCGGCAATGCTTATGCGCGGATCTATTCCGAGGAGAAATTCCGGAATATAGGTGATTACATCGCAAAAGTCCATCTGGTTGGGCCGTGGTTTGCAAGCATGGCGGATTCGTTGGCCAAGTTTACCCGGATAGATGCCGGACTGCTGAATCGTTATGCTGAGCTTTCCGGCAGTCCGCTGCTGAAATCGTTCGCCGTGGAAGCCTCGTATGATTTTGCGCCGCGCTCTGTCTCTGAGATTTCCGATGGAACCGGAGGTACGGGAACCTTCCCGCATCTGATTCTCCAAAATGAGCTTTCGCAGATTTTCTGGTATCCGCGGGATCTGGTCCGCCGAGATTCATCCTCCAGACCTTTAACCGTTCTCCCGGACCTTCAGTTCTTCTGCTTCCGTCAGAATCCAGGAAACGACTGGAACGGAACTGTTTTCTGTATGAAAGGCGGACATAACGGAGAAAATCACAATCACAACGATGTCGGTCAGTTTGAAGTGTTTTATGACGGAAAGCCGATCGTGATCGACTGCGGTTCAACGGATTATACAAGGTTCACATTCTCGAACCGCAGATATGAAAACCGTTTTCTGAATTCTTCCGGACATGATGTTCCGTCGTTCAACGGAATGCTTCAGAATACAGGAGCGGAATTCGGGGCGAAAGTTATTTCTCTGACGGAGGAAGTCTCCATCGATATTTCCGGAGCGTATCCGAAGGACTGCGGGATTGTTTCCTGTGTGCGTCGCGCCGCGCTTTCCAGCGACGGAACCGCTCGGATCGAAGACCGTGTCACCGGTGCAGGGAAAATTTCGATATCGCTTCCCCTTTACTGTGCCTCCAAGCCGGAAAAAACACCGGATGGAATCCGGATCGGCGGAATGATGCTTCTTCTCACCGGGGGGCTCTCGCTGGAGAGAATAGAGGAAATTCCCATTGAGGATCAACGGATGCGTGTTTCCTGGGGAGATTATCTATGGTGTCTCCACCTGAAAACAGAGATTCTGGAACAAGGAAGCTGGATGATGGAATTCGTTCCGGTGAAGTGATTTCCGTTTCATGTCCGGGGGAGCGAATCGAGCAATTCCTCCGGACAACAGGTAAAAAATGATTTCTTTTCTGAAATTCGGCTGGAAAACTCATCGTTTTGCGCTATAATAAGGGATATTGCTAATTTACTTGTTTTCTGGAGGCCGACATTGAAAAAAAAGACTCTTCCGTTTTTGCTGTTGTTGTTTGCAACCATATTTCTTTCCGGATGCTTCGGAGAAAAACTGCCGTTGAGCGAGTTGATGAACCGGGGGGTTGCCGCAGCCGTGAACGGGGATTGGGATACCGCTCTGGAATATGCGGAACGGGCAATCAAAGTTTCTCCGGAAGATGTCAATGCGCTGATTCTTCTGGCACTTGCGGAGGAGAACACCGGAGATCCCGATGCCGCTCTCGGTACGATTTCCAGAGCAACGGCAGTGGAGGAAAGCAATTATTTCGCCCAATATACCCGCGGGCGTCTTCTCTACGAGAAAAAACATTTTGACTCCTGCATTGCTCCGCTGCGCACCGCGCTGAAACTGCGCCCGAATGCAACGGATCCGCTGATTCTTCTGGCACAGTCTTCGGTCAATTTGAAGGATACTCAGAATGCGAAATCCTATTATTCACAGCTGGCGCGCAATCGGAAGTTCGCCAAGAATCCTGCAGTCTGGAGCGAACTTGGAATGACCTTCATTGCAGAGTCGAAACCTCAGCAGGCTGCCCAGTATCTGCAATATGCCTATCATCTCCAGCCGGATAATCCGAAGCTGCTCCTGAATCTTGGAGTGTATTATGACGCCTATCGCCGGAATCGGGCGGAAGCGGTCAAATACTATACTCGTTTTCTGAACATCACAAAGCAGAATTCCGCAATGGCGCAGAAGAGAAGTGAGGTCGAAAAAAGACTTCAGGCTCTCCGCTGATCCTGCGGTGCCGGCATTATGGGGCATATTCCTCAGGAGGTCATCGATCAGGTCCGGATTCAGGCGGACATCGTCGATGTGATACAGTCCTATATTCCTCTGAAAAAAATGGGACGCGATTTCAAAGCCTGCTGTCCGTTTCACAATGAGAAAACGCCCTCCTTTGTTGTGAACCAGCAGCGCCAGTGGTTTCATTGTTTCGGCTGCGGCAAGCACGGAAACGTAATCAGTTTCGTAATGGAACGGGAGAATGTCGATTTCCCGAATGCAATTCACATTCTGGCTCGGCGTTACCATATTTTTATTCCAGAAGAGACCCCTTATTCTCCCCGCCGCCGATCCTCTGAAAGGGAAGGTGGACCGGACGGTAGTCAGCCGGTTCGGATGAACTTTAAAGAGCGTCTTTACATGCTCCATGAAAAGGCTCAGGCATGGTTTGCAAGACGCTTGCGGGAAGCTCCGGATTCTCCTGTTGCAGCCTATTTGAAAACGCGCGAACTGCCACCTGAAATCGTCGAAAAATTCGGCATCGGTGCCTCTGTGGATCAATGGGATGCTCTGATGAATTATGCTCTGCGGGAAGGTTTTTCTCTCAATGAGCTGGTTGATTCCGGGCTTGTGGTCAGGACGGATGATTCACCGCCGAAAACGTTCGATCGTTTTCGCAACCGTCTCATGTTCCCGATCTGGAATGAACAGGGGCGTGTGGTCGGTTTCAGCGCAAGAACCATCGAAAAGGATTTCAAGGGGGCAAAATATGTCAACAGTCCGGAAACGCCTGTGTTTAAGAAAGGACGTCTCCTGTATGCTCTGCATCTGGCTCGCCAGGAGATGGGGAAAAAGGGGTATGCGGTTCTCTGTGAGGGCCAGCTGGATACAATAGCTCTTCACCGTGCCGGAGTGACCAACGCTGTGGCGCCTCAGGGAACGGCGTTTACCGAGGAACAGGCGATCATTCTGAAACGTTATGCCGACTGTCTTTATCTGGCGTTCGACTGTGACGGTGCCGGAACCAAAGCTGTATTCCGTGCGGCAGAGCTTGCGCTTCCGCATGGGTTTGCACTGAAAGTGGTTCGTTTTCCCGGCGGCAAGGATCCCGATGAACTGCTGCGTCATTCCGGCGCAGAAGCTGTTGCAAAGGCGGTCGGGGACGCAAGGGATTTCTTTGAATTTGCTCTGGATTTCCTGAATGAACAAAACGGAACAGAACCCGCGGGCAGGGCCGCCACTGCGGAAACAATGCTCGGCTTTATTATGAATCTGGAAAGCGATGCGGCAAAATCGGCTTATGTCTCCTGGCTGGCAGAGCAGATGCGTCTGGCGGCATCTGCCCTTCAGCATCAGCTTTCCCGCATGATTTCCCGTCGGAATCGGGAAGGATACCGGAGAATCGCACCCGAGGAACAGATTCAGAAGCCAAAAATGCAAAAACTTCCGCCGGCGGAGGAGCTTTACCAGAAAGCGCTACGCAAACTTCTGGAATGTATCCTCGCTGATGAGGCTGCCGCTGAAGCAGCCTCCGGAAAAATTCAGAGGGAAATGCTCGATGATTCCGAGGTCTCCCGGGCAATTGACGATGTAATCGAGTCCAAAATGCTCGGGGAATGGAGCGATGCACCCGCAAGAATTCTGGATCGTTTTGCGGAAAAAGAACTCGACCGGGAACTCTCCGAGCTCCTGATGAAGGAGCCGACGGAACCGCCTTCCAAAAAGGTCATCGGCAGAACCATGAAGGATTGTTTCAAGGTGATTACCGTTCATTTCCTGAATCGGCAGATCGCAGAAAAAATGGAACTGTTCCGCTCTCTGCCATCGAATGATCCGCAGCGTTCTGCTCTGACCCAGGAACTGCTGAAACTGACTCGAGAGCGAGCGATGGCTTCCACTGCAAAAAATCCATTGGGGCCGGAACCGGTCAGGCTGGAAACGGATGACAATCTGGAATTCTGATTCTCTTATCCTTCAAGCGCGTCCTGAAGACTTACAACCCGGAAGGCATTCTCTTTGAGATATGCCATATATTCTTTGAATCGTTCAAAATCAGTGTGAACCCACGGATGCACATATTCCGGAACTCCGTGAAAGACCAGAACAACGGCATCCGTTTCTGTCGCCCGGGCAACGGCATTCCGGAAGAGGGATGGATCGTCTCCCTGAATAGGTATTGCGGGCAGGCGCATGGGATCCTCTTTGCTCCGGTTGAAGGTCCGCTGTTCGGTTGTTCTTGCCGCATGGAATCCCATACGTTTGAGAATCCCGGCTGCATTTTCCACATACGGCCCACCTGGATAAGCAAAAGAGAGCGGTTTCGGGATTCCGGCATTGGCAAGAAAATCATTCAATTTCTGAATTTCTCCCGCGATCTGGTCTTCGTCCAGTTTCCGCAGATCAGGATGGCTCCAGGTATGATTGCCGATTTCAAATCCCATTCGGGAGAGTTCCGCAATCTGTTTTGCTGTCATGAGAGCAGAGGAATGCGCGGCGCGCCATTCCTCGCTGAAGCGGCAGATGAAAAAAGTCGCTCCGAATCCGTATTCCTTCAGGAGCGGTGCGACATTTGCCAGATGGCTGGTTACGGCATCGTCAAATGTGAGAACAACGGTTCTGCGGTTCATTTCAGGAGAGCCTCCCTTTGAAATCCTGATATCCGAATTTGCAGAGGATTGTCAGACGCTCCGTTTCCGGGTCCCAGGTCGCAATGGAGGGCAGCTGCAATCCGTTGAAGGTATTTGTCTTGACCATCGTATAATGCGCCATATCTGTGAAAATGACTTTGTCTCCGGGACGGAGCGGTTCGTCGAACGAGTAGTCCCCTATGACGTCGCCCGCAAGACAGGAGGCTCCTGCAAGCCGGACGTTGTATTCTTTCTCTCCCGGTTTGCCTGCTCCAATGACATTCGGACGATACGGCATTTCCAGGACATCCGGCATGTGTGCAGCAGCGGAAGTATCCAGAATGGCAATCTCCGTTTCATTCCGGACAACATCCAGAACAGTTCCCGCGAGAAAACCGGTATTCAGGGCAACGGCTTCTCCCGGCTCCAGATAGACTTCAACCGGATACTTCTTACGAAACTCCGTGATGAGACGACACAGCAGATCCACATCATAATCCGGACGCGTAATGTGGTGCCCGCCTCCGAAATTGATCCATTTCATACGGGGAATCAAATCACCGAATTTTTCCTCAAATGCGTTCAAGGTCCGCTCCAGCGAGTCGGAATTCTTCTCGCAGAGGGTGTGAAAATGCAGTCCGGAAACCCCGGAAAGATCTTCCCCTTCAAAATCGCACCGTCGGATTCCCAGCCGGGAACCTGGCGCACAGGGATCATAGATCGGCACATCCGCTTCAGAATGCTCCGGATTCACACGCAGACCGAATTCAATCCGCGCTCCAGCTGTTTCCCGAAGCGTTTTGAAACGCTTCCACTGGGAAAACGAGTTGAAGACGATATGATCGCAGACGGCGAACAGCTCCCGCAAATCCTGTTCCGAATATGCCGCAGCGAACGCATGAACTTCTCCGGGGAAAAACTCGCGCCCGAGATGTGCCTCGTGCGGCGAACTGGCACAGGTCCCTTTCAGCACCGTTGCCAGCAGCGGATAGATGCTGAACATGGAAAATGCCTTCTGTGCCAGAAGGATCTTCGCTCCGGTCCGCTTCTGAACGTCGTCAAGGATTGCCAGATTTTTCCGGATCAATCCAAGATCGACGACGAAACAGGGCGTTTGAATCTGATTCAGCGGGAACATCGTCATCAGAAGAACGTTTCTGTCCACGGAAGTCCGTGGATGTTCAGTTTCTGCATAAACGGCTCCGGATCGAAATCTTCCATGTTGAAGACCCCTTTCCCGCTCCAGGTTCCGTTTGCGACGAGCATTCCGCCGATCATCGCAGGCACTCCTGTGGTGTAGGAGATCGCCTGCGACTCCACTTCGCGATAGGCGGCCTCGTGATCGCAGATGTTGTAGATGTAGTAGTTGAGCGGCTTTCCGTCTTTGGTTCCCTTGATGACGCATCCGATGCAGGTTTTTCCCTTGGTGAGGGGACCGAGACTGGCCGGATCGGGGAGAAGCGCCTTGAGGAACTGAAGAGGAACAATCTCCTGCCCGTTGTAGAGAACGGGATCAATCCGGGTCATGCCGACATTCTGGAGCACTTCGAGATGTTTCAGGTAATTGTCGGAGAAGGTCATCCAGAAACGGGCCTGTTTGAGTCCGATGTTCTGGAAATTCTTCGTAAGGGATTCCAGTTCCTCGTGGTACATGAGGTAGATTTTCTTCGGTCCGATGCCATCGGGGAAGTCATAGACCTTGCAAACGGAGAGAGGATCGGTTTCGATCCATTTTCCGTTCTCCCAGTAACGGCCTTTCGCGGTGACTTCGCGGATATTGATTTCAGGATTGAAATTTGTGGCAAAGGGCTGACCGTGATCACCGGCATTGGCATCAATGATATCGATGGTCTCGATGGTGTCGAAATGTTTTTTCCGAGCCCATGCGCAGAAAACGTTCGTGACGCCGGGATCGAATCCGCTGCCGAGAAGCGCCATAATGCCGCGCTCTTTGAAGCGGTCCTGATACGCCCACTGCCACTTGTACTCGAAATGGGCGACATCCGGCGGCTCATAGTTTGCCGTATCCACATAATTGACCCCGGCTTCGAGACAGGCATCCATAATGTGCAGATCCTGATAGGGCAGGGCAACATTGATGACGACATCCGGACGGTAGGATTTCAGAAGTTCGACAAGCTGCGGCACATTGTCCGCATCAACCTGTGCCGTTTGAATATCCCGTTTCTCAATACGTTTGATCTGTTCCGCGATCTTATTACAGCGGGAAAGGGTCCGGCTGGCGAGACAGACTTCAGAGAAGGTCTCGGGTACCTGCGCGCATTTGTGCGCGACCACCTGGCCGACGC
Source organism: uncultured bacterium (assembly GCA_949292215.1). Taxonomy (GTDB): domain Bacteria; phylum Verrucomicrobiota; class Lentisphaeria; order Victivallales; family UBA1829; genus UBA1829. The sequence goes on along the minus strand of CASEYW010000121.1, from coordinate 5,601 downwards.
CGCCCGCGCCGATGATGAGGACTTTTTTCGGCATTTTCTTTCTCCTGATTAACGTTCGAAATAGGTGTAGCCGCGAAGACCATCTTCATACGCGGCCATGATTGTCCTGCGTTCCGCAGGGGTGATCTTGTTTTCCCGGACGGCCTGTTCCGCCTTCGCACGGAAGCTGTCCGTGAGGGATTTCGGGTTGAACTCAACATAGGAAAGAACGTCCGCCACGGAATCTCCTTCAATCTCTTTGACAATCTCAAAACGGCCATCCTCCCGGGAGATGTTCACACTGACAATATTGGTGTCGCCGAGCAGGTTGTGGAGGTCACCGAGCGTTTCCTGATAGGCTCCGACAAGGAACGCCGCCAGATAGTACTCTTCGTCTTCCTTGAGTTCGTGAAGGGGAAGGGTGTGGCGTTCGTCATGAAGATCGATGAATTTATCGATCTTGCCGTCGCAGTCGCAGGTGATATCGGAGAGAATTCCCTGCCGGTTCGGCATCTCCTTGAGACGGTGAATCGGCATGATCGGGAACATCTGATCAATTGCCCAGCTGTCGGGCAGAGACTGGAATACGCTGATGTTTGCGTAGTAGATATCCGCCATGGCTGCGTCGAGTCCTTCGAACTCGTCGGGGACGTATTTCATCTTTTTGACTTCGCGGTGCACAGCCGCCATGATGTTCCAGAAGGCGCTTTCGGCCGTGGCGCGTTCGCGGAAGGGAATGCGCCCGTTCTTGAACAGAATGCGAATTTCATCACGATAGTAAATTGCGTCGTGAAAACACTCCTGGATGTTTTTCGGTGTGATGTTGTTCAGGATTGCCACGATATCTTTTGTGTGTTCGCTGGCATCCTCCTTCAGCGGGGGAATCTTGGCGGATTCGAATTTCGTCGCATCCAGAATATTGAACAGCAGAACGGAGTAGTAGGCAACAGTGGCCCGGCCGGATTCGGTGATGATCGTCGGATGTTCGATATTCTTCGAGGTCAGAATCTCGGAAACGGTTTCCACCACGTCGACACAGTATTCGTCGAGCGAATAGTTGCGGCTGAGATTGAAGTTGGTATGAGATCCGTCATAATCGACTGCGAGTCCTCCGCCGAGATCAATATATCCCATCGGAGCGCCTTCTTCGACGAGTCCGCAGTAGATGCGGGCGGCTTCGATAATGCCGTCGCGGATGTCGCGGATATTCGGAATCTGGGAGCCGATATGGTAATGCAGCAGTTTGACGCAGTCAAGCATTTCCGCTGCACGCAGGGTATCCACCGCATCAATCAGTTCTGCCGTGTTGAGTCCGAAGACGCTGCGGTCTCCGCCGGATTCGGTCCATTGTCCGCCAGCGCGGGTGGAAAGTTTCATGCGCAACCCGATGTTCGGGCGGATGCCGAGCTGACGGCTCCGTTCGATGATGGATTTCACTTCTCCCGGCATTTCCGCAACAAGGAAACAGTTGATTCCGAGTTTTGTCGCATAAAGAGCCAGATCAATAAATTCGTCATCCTTGTATCCGTTGCAGATCAGGCAGGACTCCGGATCCCGCAGGCAGGCGATCGCAGCAAGGAGTTCCGGCTTGCTTCCGGCTTCGAGCCCGTGGTGATGTTCGCGCCCGAATTTCGTGATTTCCTCAATTACCTGCTGCTGCTGATTGACCTTGATCGGATAAACGCCTTTGTAGACCCCTTTGTATCCTGTCTGCTGAATGGCCTTGGCAAAACTTTTGTGCAGAAGCTGAATCTGGGAGTCAAGGATGTTCCCGATACGGAGCAGGACCGGCATATCCATTCCGCGTTCCTTCACGCCTTTGACAATGTCCATCAGACTGACCGCGGGCGACCCCGGTTCCCGGAACGGTGTCACAGCGACTTCTCCGTTCTGGTTGATGGTGAAATATCCCGCACCCCAGTCATTGATTCCGTACAGATCGACAGAATCCCTGACGGACCATCGTTCCAGTGTTTCTCTCCGTATGTTCAATTCAAAAACCTCCCTGTATTGAAGTCAGGTAATATACAGAGAAAACGGGTATTTTTCAATCGGATTTCGCGGATTTCATCAAATATGAACTGTATCCTTGCAGTGATCGAAACAAGGAAGCTCGGAAGTTCGCCCCGGATGCGGGACTTTCGGGAAAACAGTCTTACAGAAGTTCCAGTTTCAGGACCGCGGGAAGAATCAGTTTTCCAGGACGCATCCGGATTCTCAGCTCATCCGCCTGAAGGAGTTCTTCCCCCCACCAGGTGATCTGCTGAACGTCGGAATGATCCTGAAGAAGTGTGATTTTCGCGACTTTCCCGCGAAGCTGCGGCAGAATGATATCCCCCATCGGCTGGAATGGAATATGAAGATAGATGGTCTTTTCTCCTGTTGCCGTGTAATGCATTCCGGAGGGAGGCGTAAACGGTGCTTCTCCGGCACCCGTTACCGCTTCGCCGTTGCGGGAGAACCACTCCGCAATTCCGCTCAGCAGAGTTTTCCCCTCTGCCGGAATGTTTCCCCGCGAATCAGGACCGATATTGAAGAGCAGATTCCCGTTTTTGGACACACATTGCGTAAGAGCGGTCATGACGGTGGAAACATCTTTGAAATCATGGTCATCCTCCGCATACCCCCAGTGATTGTTCATTGTCATACAGGTCTCCCAGGGAACGGGAGAACCGTTCCGTTTCAGAGGATGGTTCGGCACCGAGATTTCCGGAGTCAGATAATCGCCAGCATAGGAAGTCTTGTCGAAAGAGAGACGATCGTTCACAATGATCTCGGGCTGGAGACGGTATACCATTTTCAGCAGACGCTCCGGGTCCCATTCTTCCGACGTCTTGTAGCGGGAGGTATAGTCAAAGAAGAGCAGATCAATTTTTCCGTAATCGCTCATCAGCTGTTCCACCTGGGAATGGAGATATTTCTGATAGATTCTGCGATCGCGATCAGGCCAGTCCGTTTTTCCGTGTTTGCCGAGCGGATGTTCCGGGTCCGGGATGAAATGCGGATGGCGCCAGTCAACCAGACTGTGATAAAAGCCAATCCGAATTCCTCTTTTGCGAAAGGCTTCCACCAGTTCCCGTGTAATGTCGCGTCCATAGGGGGTTCTGGTGATTTTATAATCGGTCCAGCGGCTGTCGAACATGCAGAATCCATCGTGATGCTTGGTTGTGAAGACAACATATTTCATTCCGGCGCTCTTTGCCAGCTCCGCCCAGCTTTCCGGATTGAAATCCACGGGGTTGAACTCCGCAGCATAGCGTTCATAGTCCGCCATCTTCAAATCTTTCTGGTAGATGATCCACTCTCCCTGCGCAGGGATGGAATAGATGCCCCAGTGAATAAACATGCCGAACCGTGCATTGGTAAACCACTCTGTCCGATTCCTCATGATAGAATCTCCTTATATCTGAATAAGGTGCCATTGTGACGGACAATGGAAAGTGCCGCCTGGAAAAACGCCGGTTGAGGAAATTTCCGGTTCGCTCCACTTCTTATTGTAATTGTACCGGCAGATTGCAAAACGTGTTCCGGAAACGCTTTCGGGCGTTAAGCCGATTCCCCGGAACGGAATAACAAGTTCTCCACACCAGAGATTGCGTTCCGGATGTTTCCTGGTCTGTGCCGAGAGTCCGGCTTCACAGATCTCCTGTTCGAATGGAATGGTCCGGAAGCGTTCAATCGGCGGAAGGTGAAGCTGAAGCGTAATGCCTTCCGGTGTCACGTGGAACTCGTAATAGTCCCCGCTGCCGTTCAACTGGATAAAACATTCAAATACGTCGCCGGTCAGCCAGGTTTTTGTATTGTTTTCGGTTGCAGTGTTGCCGATATCGGAGTCTTGAAACGCTGCGTAAACATGGAGAGCTTCCGTTTCGGGAACAATGGTTCCGACTCCGCGTTCCATTGGAATCCCTCCGTCTTGGAATGCGCGCAAGGAAAGAATTTCTTCCGGTTTGCAACAGCTACCGGCGATGATGTGCAGTCCGGAATCGAGTCGTTCAATCAGTTTTTTCAGCATATCCGTATTCCCCAGATTAAAGTTGATTCCGGATAAGATAGCGCGGAACGGAAAAAAACAAAGCCGTTTTGTAAAATTTTCGCGTTTCTTTCTAATGAATCCTTACCGGGAAGAGTCTCAAAACAGATTGGGAGTATATGGAATATTCCCGACATCGTCCGCATGATCTCTGATCCAGAACATCAGAATCCGGACGATTTTATCGACCTCGTCTTCAGAAAGCGGCACTCCCGGCGGAATTCCATGCCATTTTGCCAGACAGGACCGGCAGCAGGTCCCCGTAGCATGCTGGGCAATGAAACAGGGATGTCCGCGCATGGGTGTCTGTTTTCCATCGTTGAGGGGATGTGCGGGAGCAAGCCGTTTGCGAATAAAATCTGCGCACTGAAGTTCCACAAGCGGCAATCCCCGTTCCGCCAGATAACGCAGTTCGGTCTCCCGCAGACGGAAACGGGAACGGAATTTCGATTTTGCAAGCCGTTCTTTGAGTTCCAGCCATTCCGTTTGAGTCATGGGACCTCCTTTCATTCTGGAAGGAAAATCCGCTGAAAAGCGGTTCCCGGAAAGAAAAAAGGCTGACGCTTTTGACACGTCAGCCTTGGACTGCAGAACAATCCGCCTGTTATTTGGCTTTGCGTTCGAACAGAGAACGGATCTTTTTGCCGGTTGTTTCGGCAATGTGTTCTCCGAGCGCGGCACGTTTGGCTTTGAGCTCTTCCGCTTTGCCTTCACGGATCATCTTGAGGAAGGTCTTTGCAAATTCACCGGATTCGATGCGTTTCAGAGACTCTTTCATTCTCTCCTTGACATCCGGAGTAATGATCTTGGGTCCGTTGTAGTATTCGCCGTATTCCGCGGTGTTGGAGATGACGGTGTTCATCTTCTGGATGCCGCCCTCATAGATGAGGTCGACAATCAGTTTGAGCTCATGGATGCACTCGAAATATGCCATTTCCGGGGGATATCCGGCTTCGACGAGTGTTTCGAAACCGTACTTCATCAGATCGACGCATCCGCCGCAGAGGACATTCTGTTCGCCGAAGAGGTCTTCATAGGTTTCCTGTTCGAAGGTGCATTCGAGAACGCCGGCGCGGGTGAAGCCCATTGCCTTTGCCATCGCCATCGCGGTCTTGAGTGCATTGCCGGAGGCATTCTGCTTGACAGCGACAAGTCCCGGGACGCCGAATCCGGCGAGGAACGCTTTGCGCTCTTCCGTCGCGGGGCTCTTCGGAGCAACCATGATGACATCAACTCCGGCAGGCGGAACGATTTCGCCGAAGACAATGTTGAATCCGTGGGAGCAGCTGAGGGTCTTTCCGGGTTTCATGTGCTTGGCGATGTGGTCTTTGTAGACGGGACCGTGGAATTCATCGGGCAGAAGAATGTGAACAATATCGGCCTTTTCCGCCGCTTCATCGAAGGACATGACCTGGAAGCCGTCCGCAACAGCTCTCTCGGCGGAGGGGCCGGGACGAGATCCGATGATGACGTTGACTCCGGAATCCCTCATGCAGAGAGCCTGGGCGGAACCCTGGCTGCCGTAACCGATCACAGCTACTGTTTTGCCGTTCAGAACGGACGCATCCGCGTCACTGTCGTGCATGATT
>CASEYW010000120.1 GCA_949292215.1 uncultured bacterium | reverse complement strand
TCTGCCGCCGTGTTCACGCAACATCCGGATGACCTTCTGGCACTTTTCATCGAACACGTTCTCGTAAACGTAGGAGTCCGCCATGTAAAGCATCCGCCGCGTCAGATGATCGATGAACTTCCACGCCCACTTGACCGATTTCGCGCCGGGTTCTTCTCGCCGAGGAAACGCGACAGTCACGATACGCTCCAGCACTCATTCCTGCTGGCGGGGAAATCCGCTCATGGAAAAATCCCAGGAAACAATCTGAAAGGAACGCTTTATGCGCATATTCCGGAAAGCTGCGTTCTCTTTCCGTCCAGTGTATTGAAACATTCTGTCTGAAACAATCAGAACTCTTTCATCAGTCCCCCGTCTGCCCTTCGGGATCCGGATGATTTTGGGGAGAAATGCTTCGTCTGCGATATTCGCGAGGAGAACAGCCCCAGAACTGCCGGAACCGTCTGGAAAAATAGAGCGGATCACCGAACCCGGTCTTTTCCGCAATCTCCTTGCAGGAATATGGATAGTTCTGCAGATAGAGAGCCGCCCGCTCCATCCGCCGTTTGTTCAGATAATGCATGAGAGATGTCCCATACCCCTCTTTGAAACGCATCATGAGATATGGCGCGGAAAGATGAAACTGAGCCGCAATGTCTCCAATCGAGAGCGGCTGATCCAGATTCCGGTTGAGGTACTGCTCAATCTCCTGAAGATCCCGCGGAACAGGAATGTGCTGTTTTTTCAGAATCCGTTCAAACTCAAACAGGAAAAGTTCCAGAAAGTGCTCCAGAAGATAACGGGAGGAAACAGGATGCTTCAGCTCGTTGTGAAGAAGAGTCAGATATTTTTCAAAAATCTCTCCGGCATCCGCATCCATCGGAACATTCAAGGAGATCGGGGAACTTTCCAGAAGCGGACGTACGGAAGAGGATTTCACGATCAGCCAGGAGTGATCCCATTCCCCGGATTCGTTTCCATAATCGTGGAACTGCCGCGGTTCCCAGATGATCAGGGAGTGGTCGCATTTCAGACTCCCGGATGGAGTTCGGACAACAGCTGGTGAATGAAAAAAGATGAAAAGCCATGGATAATGCTCATCGCCATGACGGATCATTCCGGGAGGCATCTTCTCATGCACACCGATGCCTCGGATATGAAAATCCTTCTTCTCGTCCCTCTCCGCAGTGTTGTAGTGAAACAAAAATGCGTTATTCATAGTTTTATCCATGTTTTATATTATAATCTCCATACAATAATATATTGACGAAAATAAGAAAATGCAATATAATAAAAACAGGAAATCAAAAGTTTTCAGGAGGTGCGGAAATGAAAGAGAAGTATTCGGTTTTTCTTGGGAATGTCGGATCCTGTTCAGATCGCTACTGCGCGGCGTATGGAAGATCGTATTCCTGGGAGGAACTGTTTGAGCGGGCGGCATCCATCCCATACCTGTCGGGCGTGGATCTGGTGCTGACGCCGGAAGTGCTGGAGTCGTTTGAGGTGATTCGCAAGTTGCTGAAGGCAAGCGACTTGAAAGCGGTTTCCCTCGCGGTCGATCACTTTACACAGGCAAAATGGAAACAGGGAAGTCTTTCGTCCGTGGATCCGTCGATCCGGAAAGAGGCGGTCCGGGACACGATGCGGGCAATGGACCTTGCCGCGGAGATCGGATGCGATCTCGTCACGGTCTGGCCCGGACAGGACGGCTACGATTACCTGTTCCAGGCAGACTATATTCGGGAACGGACCCTCTTTGCCGACGGAATCCGGGAAGCCTGCCGTCATCGCCCCGACATCCGCCTTTCGCTGGAATACAAAGCCAAGGAGCCCCGCTCTCACTGCTACGTAAACAGCACTGCTGCAACACTGCTGATGATTCAGGAAATCGGCGAGAAAAACTGCGGAGCGGTGCTGGATTACGGTCATGCCCTGCTCGGATACGAAAATCCGGCAGAAGCGGTGGCAATGCTTGCAAAATATGGAAATCGTCTGTTTCATGTTCATATCAACGACAATTACCGGTTGTGGGATGATGACATGATTGTCGGCTCCGTTCATACGCTGGAGTGCCTGGAGTTCTTCTACTGGCTCCGGCGGACTGGATACGATGGCTGGATGACGATTGATCAGTTTCCCTACCGGGAAAACGGACGGGATGCTGTCGCGGAAAGCGCCGCATGGCTGCATGCACTCGAACAGAAAATCGCACAGATGGATTCCGAGATCATTGAGGACGTGCTTCGGAAAAAAGACGGTATTGCCGCGAGCCGTCTGATGCGCCGGATTCTCTTTCCAGAGGAGAAATAAAAAAATGAATCAGCCTTTTAAACTTTTTCCAGCCGGTTCTGTATCCATCGGCGGAACAATCGGTCATCGCATAGCTTTGACAGCCGACAAAATTTTGAATCATCTGGATATCGAAAATCTATTTGCCCGTCACTTCCGGCACCGTCAGACCGAACCGGAAGTGCCGAACGGATTCGCCGGATACGGCATGCTGCTGGATGCAATGGTAAAAGCGTCCGCCGCCGGTATCGGGGGAACGGCGATGAAGAATCGGACGGAACAAGCGATCGCCGATCTGATCCGGACCCAGACTCCGGACGGAGCAATCTCCCTTTTTGCCGGAACACCAGGAGTCTGGGATAATCATGAACAAGGCTATATTATTCAGGCTTTTGTGAATGACTATCTCCGTTTGAACCATTCCGATTCGCTGGAGAGCGCTTTGCGTCTCGGAACCTATCTGATCCGGAAAAAGACCTCGATGAATCTCGGTTTGGAAGAGGCGTTCCTGCTTCTGTATCAATCTTCCGGAGAACAGAGGTTCCTGGACTACTGCCGGAAGGAATTCTGTCTGGCGGAGCCTCTGGAAAAGTACGATCAACTCGTTCCAATCAATGGACTTGCGCATGTATACACCTTTCTTGCCAGAGTTCTGGCTCAGCTGAAGCTGGAGGAGCTGACGCAGGACAGATCGGGAACCCTGCGGAATGGAGCTCATGAACTCCGGAGCCGTCTTCTGGAACAGGGCTGTTCCTCCATCAGCGGTTCCTGCACCGGCGGGAAAAACTGGGGAGAAATCTGGGACCGGACACAGATCGGACTTGGAAGATGGGGCGAAACATGCGCTTCGGCATATCTTCTGCGGTTTGCCGCGAAAATGACGGTTCTGGAAAACGATCCCGTGTTCGGAGATCTCTTCGAGCGCGTGATGTACAATGCATTTTTCGGAGCTCAGTCGGAAGACGGACTGCGTCAGCGCTATTTCATCCCGTTCAACGAACCTGGAGAGTGGTTCCGGCAGGAGACCTACTGCTGTCCGAACAATCTGCGCCGCATGATGTTTGAAATTCCGGAAGCCGTCTATTTCCGAACCGGAAACGGCATTGCGGTTAATCTTTATTCGGATTCCGTTCTGAATATACCGGGGACAAAAATTGAGCAGAAAACATTCTATCCGGAATCCGGAAAGATCCGTCTGAAGATCCACTCATCGAACGGATTTCAGCTGACTCTCCGTATTCCCGGATGGTGCAGCCATGCTGAAATTGCAGAAGACGGCAAAATTCATACCCCCTCCCCCGGCTGGTTCACGATCCCCGTAAATGCAGGAACGACGGATCTAGAAGTGAATTTCCCGATGCCGATCCGTCTGATTCGCGGAACCATGGCGCAAACCGGACGAGCCGCCATGATGCGGGGACCGGTGGTCTATGCGCTGGAACAGAATCGGAATGGACTGACCGGACACGAGGTCGATCTGCTGGCCATCGACAATACCGTCGGTCCGGCGCTGGATGCGGAGGGCATTCGTGTTCCTTGTGTCATCCAGAACCGCACCAGTCCGCGGCGAGACGTGCTGTTCACCCGCTTTTCGAATGAACAGCGTACACGGACCTATTTCCCGACTCTTACACAAAATGGACTGGAAGATGATCCTCTGTATTCCAGACAGAAATCTTGCAAAATATAAAAAAAACAGGAGGAACTCCATGAACAGAAAGCGGATGGAACGTTTCATTGCGGCAATGCTCACTGCATTTTTCATGCTCTGCGGCTACTCTCTCCCGGCGGAGGAGACAAAACCCGAAAGACTGGAATTCCGCAAAGTTCCCGGATCCCGGAGCAGCACGGCAATCGCCAGGAAAGGTGTTTATCTCTACACTTGCGGGTGGAGTGGAATGAGTGTCTATGACATCAGCAAAGCGCTGGAACCGCGTCAAATATGGACGAATCCCGGAATCCGCGGAGGACGTCAGATGCGGATCGCGGGAAATCTGCTCTATCTCACGGCAAGGGAAAACGGGCTTTGGATTCTGGATCTCTCCGAACCGTCGAAGCCGAAAGTCCTGACCAGGTTCGACACAACGGAGCTGGCGACGGGACTCGCTGTCGCCGGAAAGTATGCGTTTATCACCGAACGTATTTACGGAACGGAAATTCTGGATTGCTCGAACCCGAAAAATCCCCGTCATGCCGGATTCATCCGTGGGGGAGAGATTCAATCTGCCGCAGTCCGGGGAAATCTGCTTTTCGGAGGGTCATGGGGCGGCGGATCCGTCATTGTCTGGGACATCTCCGATGCGGCGCGCCCGAAACTTCTTTCCACCTTCCGCCTGAATGGATTCGGCGATGGGGTGGCGGTTTCCGGCAATCTGCTGTATGCCGCAACAGGAATGCATGCCAAAAGCGGTCCGGAAGCAACTCGGCCCCACAACGGACACGGACTCGAAATCATCAATTTCGCCGATCCGCGATCCCCAAAACGCCTGGGACACATTCGATTTCCGGCCCGGAAGGTCAAATATTTTGATTCCTGGAGCGTAACTGTCGATGGAACAAGAGCTTATGTGACAGATACGAACAATGGTGTTTTTGTCGTGAATGCGGCAAATCCGGAAAAACCGGAACTCATCGCCGCCGGCTGCCCCGAATACAGAGGGGAAAATGAGTGCGCAGGATCGCTCATTCCAGGAGACGGATGTATTTATCTCGGAGGAATGCGGGGAGGATTGTATGTCGCACCTTTCCAGTCGGCAAGAACCATTCCCGAACAGGAAGAAATACCTGTCGCTATCAAGGAAACTCCTCCTGCGGAAATTCCCGGATTTCAGCGCATCGACATCGGCGGACAGGTCCGGAGAGTGTTCCTGGACGGAAATACTCTCTACGCCGCCTGCTCCACACAGGGAATCCGGGTTTTCCGTGTTGAAAAGGATGGACTGGAACTGCTGCGGACGCATCCGGTCGCCTGCAGTTATGACGTGGCAGTCCTCTGCGGACTGCTCTACTCCGCAGAGGGACGCGACGGCCTGGCCGTTTATCGCATCCAGCCCGACGGCTCGCTGAGCGAAATGGGAAGAGAACGCAAAACCTGCATGCATCTGCGTCTCGTCGGCAATCCCCGCTATCTGATCGCATCCTCTCAGGGGATGGAATTTTACATCAAGGATATTTCCGATCCGGAAAAGATCCGCACGGTCCTGAGCTGCAGACCCGGCGGATTGTTTTATACGGATACAACCGGAGACAGGGATGTGAATGGAATTCTTCCGGTCAACTGTCACGGCGGCGGAGTCGTCTGGATCGACCTGAGAGGCGAACAGCCTGCAATTCTCCATCATTCCAAAAAATTCCTTTCCAATCAGAGCAGCGCCCCCTGTGTCATGTCGGGAAAAGTCCTCTTCCCGACAAGTTCCGGATATGCGTTTTTCAATCCGGAACATCCGGAGAAGGGTATGGAAAACAGAGCAAAGGTTCCCGGAATCCGCCAGCCTTCCGGAACCGGAACGGCAGACGGAACTGTGGCAGCCTTTACAGACCGGGCTGCCGGACGGATCGATGTGATTGATTTCTCGGATCCTGACCATCCGCGTCTTCTGAAAAACCGTTCCGTTGCAAGTATTCCGGGAAGTCCCGGACGACCGGTCTTCTGGAAACATCGGCTGATCATCCCTGCCGGTTTTTACGGAATCCTTTTCGAAAACAGGCAAAACTAGTATCCTCAAACAAAAGGAGAGAAAAACATGAACAAGGCAAAAAAACAAATCAAGACAAAGAAGCCTGTAAATTTCACCCTTGTAGAGCTCCTCGTGGTAATTTCCATCATCGCCATCCTCGCCGGCATGCTCCTCCCCGCGCTAAACGCGGCGAGAGAAAAGACGCGTTCCAGCAACTGTCTGGCCAATCAGAAAAACATCGTTTCCGCGCTTCTGCAGTACACCATGGACAATGACGATTATACCATGATAAGCAACAACGCCAAAGAGGACTGGCACCATCTGTTTGCGCCGTACCTGGGATATAAATTCAACACATCGGATCTGAAAGCGGAAAAGACATGGAAAATCTACAAATGTCCGAGCGATTCCGGACGCGCCACCGTCATTCCGCTCAGTTACGGCATGCTGCGAGGAATTCCAAGAAAACCGAGCGGAGAATGGGGTGTCCCCCACAAAATTTCCGACTTCAAACAGGCGTCTAAAACATACACAATCGCCGATCAGAACTTCGTCGGACACTACTTCAACACCGGAACGCTGGTTGTCGCACCCGATGAAAAACTGCAGAAACTCTCTCTCAACACCAGCGCGCAAGAAGCGGGCCGCAGCAGCGTTATCTGGTCCCCTATGGGAATCGGACCGATGCACAACAGCAACCGCGATGCCGGAATCGCATTCCTCGATGGGCATGTGGCTCTGAAAAGTCTCTGGAAAGGAAAATTCCAGAATACCAATTTCTATCACAACGACTTGAGTCTGATGGTCGACGATCTCCAATAACGAAAGGATTCTATATGAAAAAAATGCTCTCGCTCTCGCTTGCGCTCTGCGCGGGACTCCTCTTCGGCTGGGAAGCCGACATGCAGAACAAAAAACTCCAGACGGGGAAAAACATTGTCGTTCTCAATGAAAAGAATCAGTGGCTTCTCGGTCTCGGCAGCAGCAATGAGCAGGATACGGTTCTGCTTAAGCCAGAACTCTCCAACGGAGAGTTTATTCTGGACACGACAGAATATTTCAAAAAGAATGTGAACGGCTACATCTCCCTCAACTGGGTCGGTCCCCGGACCGCGGATTTCGCAAAGGTCCCGGAAGGCGCAAAAGTCTCCGCGAAAAAGAATCTCGCCGCCATCATCGGCTCCCCCGGACTTCCCGCAATTCAGTACTGCTGGCAGACTGCGGAAGGCATGACTTTCGCCAGGCCGCACAAAACAGAAACCCGGCTTGACAACGGCTCAATCCGCATCACAAGTACGGAAAACACGATTCCGGCAGATGCCACCCGCGTTATCCTGCGGCAAATCATCACAAAGCCTGGCATTTACAAAATCCGCTCCCTCAGCGTAACCGTCTCCGATTGAACAAAACAACCCAAAGAAAGGAATTGTTATGAAACGAATGAAAACGGGACTCCTGTCCGCAATGCTGCTTTTCGCCCTCGCGCTTTCCGGCTGGGAAGCCGACATGCTGGGGAAAAAGCTGATCCGCCACAACAAAACGGGCTCCATTCTCGATGAAAACAGAAAGACCGTTCTGAACTTCAGCACCGTCCCGGCGGATGACTTCGGGCTGCTGAAAACGACGCTTGAAAACGGTGAATGGACTCTTGACACCAGAGAGTTTTTCAAAAAAAACAATACCGGCTACGTTCTAGTCTTCTGGCAGGGACTCCGCACGGCGGATTTTGTTCTGCCGGAACCGGGAAAGAGTTTTTCCGAAAAAGTGAATACTGCGGAAATCGTCGCAACCACCGGAACTCCCGCCCTCCAATTTTTCGGACGGACGGCGAAAAGCGATTTTTATGCAAAGAATCAAAGAACGGAAACGCCAGCAGAGGGCGGTCTGATGCGCATCGTCAATGTCAATTCCGCTCTTGCCTCCGATACAAAGCAGTGCTCTCTGAGACAGGTCTTTGCACGCGGCGGAGTCTACAGAATCCGCTCCGCAAAATTCTATGTTCAGGAACCGGAAAAGATCAAAGCCCGGGAACAGAATCTGCTTGTCAACGGACATGCTGAACAGAAACTCATGTACAACCCGCGAACCCGTTTTGAATATCAGCAGAATGCGCACAACGGAAAACACCTTGACTGGTTCGGCAAAGAGTTTGTGGAAGGCAAAAACAAAAAAGTCCTGCTGGATTCCTCCGAGAAACATTCCGGCAAATATTCATTCCGCATTGAATGGGACGCCGCCTCCAACACCTATGCGCCTTACATTCAGTTTGCACCTGTTCCGGTCAAGCCGCAGGCTCCGGTCTGCATGTCCGCATGGATCAAAGCGGAAAAGCCGGCTGTTGCAACGCTGCGCCTCTTCACTAGCGGCGGAACCGCCGTTGTAAAAACAATTCAGGTCGACACACAATGGAAACGCTATGAAATGTACCTTCCCCAATGGGGCGAAAAAACTCCGGGCGTTTCGGTTTCCGACCGGATTCTGACGGAGCAGGGAACGGAATTCAACCTCGCATGCCCGGCCGTCGGCCTGAACAGCGCAGGAAAAATCTGGGTCGACGACGTTGTCTATTTCTTCGGGGGACGCACAAAAGACCAGCCGCTGGAAAAAGTCTATCTTTCCGGCAAACTGGATCATGACGTTTCTTATTACTTCACTGGAGAACCGGTTCTTCTGAACCTTCATTTCAATCACCTTTCAGACAAGGAGCTTTCCGGAGAACTTTCCTATGAAATCCGCGATTTTGAAGGGAAAACTCTTCTCCGCAAAGACGCCGGGAAAGTCTCTCTGAAAGCGAATGAAGATCTTGATAAAGAGCTGACCGTCACTCTTCCGGAACATCTGCGCGGCGCATTCAACATCGTCGTTGAATTCAAAGCGGAAGGAAAGACCTATCCGGCCAACTTCTACGCAGGCGTTCTGGAAAAGAACACGAAGCTCTCCCCGCGCATCGGGCTTGAACTTGCCCCTTATCAAAACACAAAATACGCAATTCCTTACTACAAGGACTTCCGGATCGGCTTTACCCGCATCTTCTGGCAACCCGATCCAATGCACAAGGAACAGTTTCAGGTAGCTTCTGAATTCGGTGCGGCAGGAATCAAGGTTATTCTCGCAAGCGGAGCGCAGATTGTCAAGAATCCCGAAACATATCTTCCCATCCTCAAAGAGAATGTCCGGAAATACAAGGGGCTGATTGAGATCTACGAATCCACAAACGAATCGAATCTGATTCCGTACATCACCCCGGAAAAAGACGTGGAAGGAATGCGCCTGCTCCGGGAAACGGTCAAATCAATCGACCCTGCGGCGAAAATCGCGGGACCCGCGAGCTGTCACACCGACCTTCCGTGGACCGAGAGCGTTCTTGCCAAAGGCGGCGCGAAATATCTTGACATCATCACCGAACATCCGTACCGCAACTCTCCGGAATATCCCGATCTGGCACTTGAGATGCAGAACTGGCGCAAGGTCATCGACCGCTACAAACCCGGAATGCCCCACTATTCCTCCGAAGCCGGACGCTGTCAGGAATCCGTTCTGCCGGGAAATATGATTGACGATTTCACCCGCCAGCAGACCTCTCTGGACATCCGCAACATCATCCAGGCGTTTGCAGGCGGAGTGGAACGTTATGTACAGTTCATCTTCAGCGCATGGCAGCCCGGAATCACCTACAACGTCATGTTCCGCGGCAACGGCGCAAACAACGGCACGCCGGTTCCCGGACTCACCATGTACGCCATGCGTGCGCTGACCGACCGTCTCGAAGACGCGAAAATCGAACGCCGCGTCAAATTCGGCTCCGATTACCGCTGCTACATCTTCGATCACGGAAAGAAACGCACCGCAACATTCTGGAAGAGCGAGGGCGCCCCCGCAAAAATCACATTCTCCAAAGACGATGCGGAAAAACTGGCGGTCTACGACTTCATGGGAACCAGAATCCCTTCCAATGAATTCTCCGTCAACCAGAGCCCGAAATATATCGACAGCACGCTCTCCGCGGCGGAATTCGAACAGCTCCTGCTGAAAGCCAATATCTCCGATTCCTCGCAGAAGAAACTCGACGTCGCCTGCGATCCCGTTTCCGAAACAGCGTTCGGCGTCAAAGTCCGCAACCTCACCGGAAAACCGATCGACTGCACCGTAACCATCGAAACAGCGGGACTCGTCAAAGGCAAGAACTCCGTCAGAATCACCGGGATCCCCGGCGAAACGGAGAAAATCATCCCCTTTGAACTGAACTCCGCGAAAATCGACAATGTCGAAAAGAACGTCCGCATCTCCGTCCAGACGCCCGGCTCGGAGAAAATCACCGCCGAGGCGAAACTCTCCGCCCTGTTCGTCACCAGGGCGCCCGCCCGCCTCACAATCGACGGCGACCTCTCCGACTGGCCGGAAAACGCGAAAGCAATCCGTCT
>CASEYW010000119.1 GCA_949292215.1 uncultured bacterium | reverse complement strand
GGATTCTGAATGTGGATGTATCGGTTCCCTCCGGCAAAGTGAAGCCGCGTTCCAGGGTTCCTCTGGAGATCGCCGTGACGGGGCTGGACGGAAAACCGGTTTCGGGAGCGTTCGCCATGACCGTATACGACAAGGCTCTGGAAGGACTTGCTGCGGACAATGTCCCGAAGATCAATCTCTTCTTCTGGGGATGGAAACGATGGTTTTACGCCTCTTTCTTCAATGCGATGGATCAGAGTTCTCCCTCGTATTCGCAGGATCCGATGAGACTTTTCCGGTTGATTTCCGTACCTGTCATGAGACTGAGAGGTATCCTTCCGGAAAACGCAGCCATGACTCCGAGTGCAGCCAATTTCAGAATATTCAAATCGGAGGCGAAGAGAAAGGTCGCGGATTCTTCTCAGGTTTCCGCGGAGGCGGACAAGCTGGAGGATGGAAATGTTTCCGGAGCAGGAGACGGGTCTGTTACCGTCCGTTCCGACTTTCTTGACCGGGCCTTCTGGATCGGGCAGCGCGAACTGGGAAAAGAGGGAAAGGCGCGTCTGGAGATTCCCGTGCCGGACAATCTGACAACCTGGGCCGTGAAGGTCTGGAGTCTGACGCCGGAGGCGGAAGTCGGACAGGGCAGCGCTGAATTTGTCGTAAGCAAGGAGTTCATTGCGCGTCTGGAAATGCCGCGGTTCCTGATCGCCGGGGACAAAACGTCGGTCCGTGCGATTCTCCACAATTATACGGAGAAGGAGATCACGGCTTCGCTTTCCCTGCGTGGAACGGCGGGTATTCTCCGCTGTATCGGAAATTCCCGGAAAAACTGCCGGATCGAACCGGGAAAGAGTGTGACAGTGCCATTTGAAATCACCGCATTGAAGCCAGGCCGGGCGGAAATGACTCTTGCCGCGCTTGCCGATGAAAACTCCGATGCGGTGCGGCTGCCTCTGCCGGTTCTTGTGAGAGGAATGGAAAAGAATATTCCGACTGCGGGACATCTTGAAAATCAGAAGGCGGTAATCCGCTTTACAGTTCCGGAAAAGATCCGGAAAGAGAGTGTGGTGCAGACCATCTCCTTTGCTCCTGGCGCGGCGGTCGCGATGGTGGAT
The DNA here is from genome assembly GCA_949292215.1 of uncultured bacterium. Taxonomy (GTDB): domain Bacteria; phylum Verrucomicrobiota; class Lentisphaeria; order Victivallales; family UBA1829; genus UBA1829. The sequence continues at coordinate 33,330 of CASEYW010000119.1, read as the reverse complement.
CTTCTTCCGTATCTGGCGGCGGAGGATTCCGGAAATGTGTTCGGAGTTGTCAACCGGTTTCTTCCGGTGCTTTCGGCGAAATATGCGCTGGAGAAAATCGGGATTCCGTTTGATCGGGCGGTCCGGGGACGGACAGTCCGGGATCGTCTGTATGCCGATTATCTGCGCGGAGCGGAGCGGCGGCCCGTCTTTCAGGCGGAAACGTTTGAAAAACTTGTTTCCGGCAATCTCCGGATGATCGAAGGAATGGTCAATGCCGATGGCGGCTGGGGATGGTTCAGCGGTTACCGGGAGCGTTCCTATGCCGATACGACTGCGTATGTAGTCGACGCCCTGCTTGCCGCAAAGAGAATGGGACGGGACGTGGATGGGAATCGGATCCGTCGTGGAATCGACTGGCTTTCCGCGCATGCGGAGAAACGTTATGGCGAGATTCGTAAGGGAAAATCGACGGTATCCAATGTTGATCCGCTTGTGCTGAAGACGCTTGCAAACGCGGGGAAGCGTCATTCCGGACTCGAAAAGGTCGTGTTTGAACAGAAAAGAGAACTTTCCTCCTATGCTCTGGTGCTGTATGCTCTGGCGCTGGACAAGAAGAGTCCATATCTGGCACCGGTTCTGGCGGAACTGGAAGAGATGCGGAAGAGCGACGACTCCGCTGGAACGGCGTATCTGGATATCAAACCGCAATGGTGCTTCTTCTGGTACGGGGACGACACGGCGACGCAGGCGGCGTATCTCCGGCTGCTTCTGCGGCAGAATCCGAAGGATCCGATGGCGGGCAGGGTGGCACGTTATCTGACGACGAACATCCGCAATGCGCCGTCGCGCAGTTCGGTCCGGGCTCTCGGTTCGGCGGTGGAAAGTCTGGCGGAGTATATCCGCGTCACGGGGGAAGGGGATCCCGATCTGAACATCATGGTCCGGCTGGACGAGGGACATGTCGGGTCGTTCCGCATCACGAAGGAGAATCTCTGGAACGGCGAGTTCCGTATCACGATTCCTGCGGAGATGCTTCCCGCCGGCGAGCATCTTATGACGATCTCGTGTGCGGGGCGCGGTTCGGTGTTCTACAATACGATGCTGACGTATTTTACGCTGGAGGAAAGAATCGCTCCAGCCGGAGAAGAGATGCGTCTGGAACGCAAATACTATGAGCTGGTTTCTGAAACGGAGACCGTGAAGACCGCCGGTGTCGGCGGACGGCTCCAGACCCTGACGCACGAAAAGGTAAAACGGATGGAACGGAAGGATCTTTCGACGATCCGTCCGGGAACAATCGTGGAGGTCGAACTGATCGCGGACACAAAGAACGATTACGACTATGTGGAATTCACGGATCGCCTTCCTGCGGGATTCGAATATGTGAAGCCGGTCAGCGGCTACCTCTCCTGGCGGCCTGCGGTTTATGCCGAATTCCGGGAGACCGGTCCCCGCTTTTCCCAGCGGGAGCTCGGACGCGGTAAGAACAGCATCCGTTACCGAATCCGGGCGCAGCTGGATGGCGTCTATCAGGTACTTCCCGCCTCAGGCAGGGGAGTCTATGCACCGGAACTCAAATGCAACACAGGAAATACAGTATGGAAGATCGGAATGGAGCAGTGACAGCAGAAAAAAGAGGCCTTCCGGGGAGCTCCCGGAAATGGTTGTGGATGGTATTGTGCGGAATTTTTCTTCTGCATCTCGGGGTGAATTGTTTTATCGCGCTGGAGCATCGCGAATTTTTCCTGCATGATGACGGTGCGGAGTACATGGAGCTGGCGCTTTCCTTTGCCCGGACTGGTGAAATGATTTCAGAGAGGAACCGGTATTACGAATCTCCGCGCTCATATCCGATGCCGGAGGCGTATCGATCGCTTCTGCTTCCGTTTCTGGGAGGATGTTTCATCAAGGTGGTGGGGAATCCGTGGATAGCGCTGGCGGTCTGCCAGGCGGCGGTGATGACGGCTCTTTCGCTGGTGCTGTTCCGGATCGGAGAACGGATCGGATCGGAGGCTGCCGGCTGGCTGGCGCTGCTGCTGGTGAATGTGCATCCGCTGTTTGCCGTGTATTCGATGCGTTTTTCCTCCGAGAGTCTGTTTACGCTGTCGCTGGCGGTGTTCACGCTGGTGTTTCTGGGGAAGGAGTCGTGGAGAAAATATGTTCTGCTCGGGATCTGCGGCGGACTTTCCGTGTGGGTGCGCCCGACTACGATCCTGCTGCTGCCGGCTCTGATCTGCGGACTGCTGTTCCTGCTGTATCTCAGGAGGAAGAGTCTTTCCGGAAGAGATTGCTGGATTTCCACGGCACGGATTGGAGTGTTCTCTCTTGCCTTTTTCCTCTGTGTTCTGCCCGGAGGATTGCGGAATCTCCATCATTTCGGAACGTTCAATCTGACCTCCTATCTGGGAGGATTCAATCTGTATCTCGGTTACAACAGTGATAATCTGAACGCTTATAAGAGCCGCAGCGGAAAAGAGTTTCTGGCGAATCAGGACAAGGCATGGCATCGTTCGATTGCGCTGGTACGGAATCTTCCCGAGTCCTATTCGGGGAAACCGGCTTTGCAGGACCGTTTCCTGAAGGAGAAGGCGTTTGAGGAGATCCGACGGATGGGATTCTGGAATTTTCTTTATCTGGGACTGGCGAAGGCGTGGCATTTCATCCGTCCCTGGCCCCTGTACGGGGCGCATGGTTTGTTCCAGTTTGCCGTCGTGGCGTTGTGGGAGTGCGTTCTCTTTCTCTGCGCCGGATTCGGAATCTGGCTTCTGCGGCGGAAGACGGAGTTCCTGCTGATTGCTGCTCTGGTGATCGGGACCGGCTGGGCGGCGCATGCGGGTGTTCATGTCCTGATGCGTCACAGAGCGCCGTTTCTGGATCCGTTCCTGATTCTGTTTTCCGCGTATGCTCTGGCATGGGTTCTGGAAAAAGGTATGGAACGCTGGAAGAAGAGCCGTTGTTCGCAGGCTATGCGCTGAGAGCGATTCGTTTTTTCAGTTTTTTCTGTTTGAGAAAACTGTTTTTCAGCATCAGAAGATACTGGAAGATCACATTAGCTGAGAGTTTGCTTGCTCCATGTTTCCGCATGGCGAAGACAATGCCGGTTTCCGCGATCCGCATGTTCGGGAACAGGGCCAGAAGGGAGAGGATTTCCAGCATGATTTTAAATCCTCTCGGGTCGAGTTCCGCCCGGACTTTTTCATACGCTTCTTTCCGTACGGCGAAGAAGCCGGACATGGGATCCTGAATCCGGACTTTCAAAATGAGTTTTGCCATCAGAGCGGCGGTCCGGCTGGTGAGGACTCGGGAGAACTTCCATTTTTCGGCAAAGCCGCCGCCTTCGGTGTAGCGGGAGCCGACAGCCATATCGTTGTATTCCATGGCCTGAAAGAGCTTGCCGAGGTCTTCCGGACGATGCTGTCCATCGGCATCCATGCAGATGAGAACGTCACCAGTTGCACGGTCGAATCCGTAGAGGACGCTTGCGCTGAGACTGCGGATTCCGTCATGGAGAAAGGCGCGGACGTTCGGGATTTCAGAAGCAAGTGCGGATGCCTGTTCAAAGGTTCCATCGGGACTCCGGTCATCGACGATCAGGATTTCCGGTTCGTTTCCGTACAGTTCCCGGATGCTCCGCACCATGGCGGAAACATTCAGTGCTTCATTGTAAGTTGGCAGAACAACTGAGTATTTCATGTGTATCTCTCTGGTACTTCAAGTATTATACCACGAAAAGGTGATGCGTCAATCGCAAATTGATTTTTTTCCGATGTTTATTTGACATTTTCTGTAATCGACATTACGTTGGAGAGAAGAATCATGCAGAAAACAGAGGAATGATCCAGAAACGGAGGCAGTATTATGAACAGAAGAAAGGAAATCAATCCATCCGAATTCAAGTCGAATCCCTTTGAACTTTTCAACAGCGGGTGGTTCATTCTCACGGCGGGAAGTTTTGCAGAGAGAAAATTCAACGGAATGACGATCAGCTGGGGATCCGCCGGGACAATCTGGGGCAAGCCGTTTGCGATGGTTGTGGTGCGTCCGCAGCGGCATACGCTCCCCTTTCTGGAGCAGGGCGACAGTTTCACGCTCAGCGCCTTCGGGGCAGAGTGGAAACAGGCGCTCGGATTCTTCGGCAGCAAGTCCGGCGCAAAATACGACAAGTTCAAAGAGACCGGCCTGACGCCGGAATCTTCCCGGAAGGTTGCTGCCCCGTCCATTGCGGAGGCGGAACTTGTCCTTGAGTGCCGCAAGACCTATGCGGACTGGCTCAAGCCGGAGTGCTTTGTAGATGCGAAAGCCGCTGAAACCTGGTATCCGGACAAGGATTTTCATAAGATGTTTTTCGGGGAAATCGTTGCTGTAAGCGCCACGGAAAAGTATCTTTGAACTTTAATCCAGAATACCGGTGATCTGTCCATAGAGATTGTGTCCGCCGTAGAGCAGAGGGACGGCGGAGTAGTAATCCAGCCGTTTGGAATCGGGACTGCTCATGATCCGGACAAGAGAGAAGAGCACCTCTTCTCCTTTTTTCGGGGAATCGGCGGACCTCGTGTTTGCGAAGCCGGGAAAGAGTTTCCAGGGCACGGCGATTTCGATTGTCAGGATGCCGTCGCGGATGCGGGACTGGTATTGCAGGCCGGGAAAGAGATCCGGCGGCATTCGGTGGTCGTGAAATCCGCCCCAGTAGTTCAGGCTGCGGTAGTCGCAGAGGCTCCGGTTTTCGGAATTCACGACGAGTTCCCAGTAGAGTCCGATCCTGCGGTCGATTCGGAGAAACGCTTCCAGACAGTCCGCCTCATAGGGCATCTTTCCGACCTGCCTGTACTGCGTGTTCCTGAGAACGGCGGAAAGATAAAGATACTGCTTATCCCAGAGCAGACGCCAGACGGGGTTGTCGCGCGAATCGATTTTCTGTTCTCCGATGGCGTACTGACCGCGGAGCGTGAGAGCGTTTTTCCATTCGGTATCTTCCGCGATTCCGTCGATCCGGACGGGATTTGCAGCTGCAGGAATTTTCAGCCGGGGAGGGGAATAGTTCCAGGTTGAGTCACGCTTTGCCGTGTCGATGTAGGAACGGATGACCTTCCGAGCCTCTTCCGGGGTCGGATTGCTGTTCCGGAGGGCCCTTGCCGCGTTCTGGCAGGCGGTTCCGCCGAGAAGATCCGTGTGGTATTTTGCGGGGCCTGGATGTTGTTTGCCCGCCTTGAAAATATCGTGAGCTTCCCGGAGCAGAGCCGTATCACCGGGATCGGAAGGCGTGGTGCAGGAGGTCGCGGAGAGAAGAACAAGGATTCCGACGATCCGCCGGAAAAGCTTTCCTGCTGAGTTCAGGCTGGTATACATGGGATCTCTCCGGATCATGGTTTCGTGTCAATCCGGATCTCGGAGAACTGGTATTCACCGGGATTCATGGAGAAATCGACCGTGAAGGTTTTTGTTTCCGCTGCAAAAGCAGAACCGGGAACTCGGAACTCATACGATTTCCATTCAGGTGAGAGATGAAAGGTTCTGCTTTTTCCGCCTTTCCAGTCGGTTCCGCGGACGAGAATCCAGAGATCGCGGTTTCCTCCTCCGCTCCGTGCAGTGAAGGAGAGCGTGACGGTTCCCGGACGGGGAATCGGGCGCGGATCGGAGACAATCCATCCGCTGCGTTGTCCGGTTCCCTCCCCGTTCATGACGATACATTCTTTTCCGTCTATTTTTACTTTCCGGATCGTCGAACGATGAGTTGTCTTGAATCCGGGGACGGACGGAAGCTCTTTTTCCGCTTCGGGGCGCGGTTTGTCCAGAAGAATGAGATCCTCCCATGTGCCGGGGCGCTGCCACGGGAAAATTTCCGGAGAGGTGACGAGAACTTCACCCCCTCCGCCGGTTTTCAGGACATTGTTCACCATCAGACAGGCTCCGATGACGCTTCCGTTCCCGAATTTCATATCGGGAAGTTCCCGCGCCGGAATGAAACACTCATACAGAGTTCTGCCTTTTTCGTGTTTGACGGCAAGTCCGGTGCCGGATTGTTCCGCAGGGACACCGTGTTCCGGAATGGCGCTGTGATGAATTTCCGGTTTCCCTTCCCGCAGCGAGAGAACGACTTCAAAAACACCGTTGTCGTACTGGGCATCCGAGAATTCCGCCGTATTGCGGGTATCAAGGAAAAGCTGGATGGAGTCTCGTTTGAAGGAGGCTTCGCCGGCCTTCGGGGGGAGGAAATCCCTGTCTTCCACATCGGCGGCGAGAAAGAGTCCGGTTTCGTTCCACGCATAGCCGAGGCGATAGGTGTAGGCGGGCTGATTCTTCTTGCTGACTCTGTATGAGGTCATCTTGTATTGGGAAAAAGTCCAGTCGGTGCCGATTTTCCGCAGTCCGGTGCGGTAGGCGATCGGTCCGCCCGCAAGAAAGCGGTATTTCATCGGTTTGGCTCCATCCACGGAAACGGAGACTTCGAATTCTCCGCCCCAGCCGTCCTTGTGCAACGATGTGAGCAGATCAAATTTCAGAGCGGCTTTTTCCCCTGTTTTCAGCCCCTTTACAGTTTGTGCTTTCCGGGGATCGACATTCCAGCAGCCCGTTGTTTTCGAAATGTTCACGACCGCGTTCAGGGGTTCCCGACGGAGAGACTGAATCTCCACAAGGAAGCGATTTTCCAGAGGCAGCAGTTTTCCCTTGACCTGACAGATACCAAGCGATTTCAGCGCTTTCTGGACATCTTTCCGGTAAAGATAGCGGCGGGCTTCGGTGTACTGTTTTCTCTTCAGCCGGTCGTGAAGAATCTGCCGATGGCGGAGAAGCCGGGGCGAGTTGGAAATCTTGACGGCATCGTCCAGATTGAGAATCTGATCCCGAAGCAGTTTCAGATCGGAATCGTTGACTTGCTGAACAATTTCCGTGATTTGTGCATCTGTCGTGTCTTCCGCGGCATAAACCTGCAATCCCTGCCCCGGAACCGTGAGTTCAAATTTCCGATTTTTCCCTTTCCGCGTTTCCAGTGTAACCAGATCGGAAATGGAATCGCTGTTGAGGCGGAAGGAGACGCGGACAGGGAAACTTTCCCGGTTGACAAGATAGAAATGTTTTCCGCAGATTCGAAGCGCGACCGGATCTTCCTTCTGTGCGGCATTCCGGTATTTCCCAGCCGGAATGCTCCGGAATGCGCGGTAGAACGGACGCAGAAGATCGGTGACTCCGCTGTCCGGATTTCCCCACCAGCCGAGATCGATCTCCTGAAGATCCATATTTGCCAGCAGATTGGTCAGGGGCAGGAGGGCAAATTCCGCGTTCGGATATCCGTTTGCCCAGGTACCGTAATGGAAGTTTTTTCTGCTCCAGCTCCACTGGCCCATCTTCCAGAAGAACTCCTTGAGTTTCGTATCCATGAAGCGGTACTGTTCCAGATTGTTGTGGAGGTGCATGTTGATGTTCTGGAATTTCCGTGGCGCGAATGAGTCGGCGAACTCTTTTGAGTAGAGAACGTAACTTTCCTGACGGGTTTTGTCGGGACGGATATGTTCGAACTCGGGACGGATGATCGGAACGATTTCCAGTCCGTCGATTTGCGAGAGCAGATTCAGGTCGTATCCGCTTTCGAGCAGGGCGTTCCGGACAGTGAAAGCTTCATTGACGGAGTTCGCCATACTGGTTTCACAGTTGATCCAGAGCTGAAGACGGAGACGGCTGTTTCCTTTCCGCAGTTCTTCGACGGTCGCCCGGCAGACCTCCGCAAAGGCTTTGCACCGCCATCGAATCCACTTCTCTTTTCTTTCCGGTGCAGTCAGGAACCGGAACCGTTCGGCAAAGCGGGTTTTGGATGTGCGGCTGACAGGGACTTTGATGCCGGTCTCCTTTTCGAATTGCGCGATCGTTGAGTCTTCATATCCGTAATCAAGGCCGACCAGAGAGAAGATGATGTTGCTTTCCCGGAAGGTGATTCCCTGAAACATGGGATTCGCCTGATATTTGTCGCGATAGAACGCGGCGAAGCGTTTCGCATTCCGGAGAAAGAGAGGATGAAGCGGATTCAGAGTCGCCGTCGTATTGCCGTTTCCAAAGGTGTTGTATCGTGAGGCGCGTTCGACGGCTTGTTCGCCTCGGGTGCAGTAGTCGTTGAAATCTTTTGCCAGATTCTGTTCCCCGATGAAACCGGCCATCGGCGCTTTTCCGTAGAATCCGAATCCGAGACGTCCGAAGAAACGGATGTTTTCGCGTTCAAAGACTTTGGCGAAGACATCGCACCACCCGAAGACATGTCCGTTCGTTCCGGGGACATTTCCCTGAGGCAGAGAGAGGAACGAGCCGTTGCGGTCGCCGCGATAGTCATAGAACTGGAAGGTCCAGTTGGTGTATCCCATGTGGTGTGCGTATTCCGCCATCCGTTCTGCCTTTTCACGCCAGAATTCGAGAGTCACGTTTGTTTCCAGACTGTTCATGTTGAACCACATGCCGTCCATGGCGATATCCTCGTCCCAGATGCCGAGGGAACGGTCTCCGGCACTTTCGTACTGTTTCGGCAGGAACTCGTCCTGTGTTTCGTAGATACGGATCCGGGCGAGTGCCGCACCTTTTTCGGAGACTCTCTGTTTGTAATTTTCACAGATCAGAGCCACATTTTCCGAACAGGGCAGCCAGAGAAGCCGACGTTTCCGCATCGTTTTCGTAACGGGATGTTCTCCGCCGGTGAAGATGGCGGTTCCGTTCATCTGTCCGCTCATGGTGATTCCGAAGCGTTCGGCAAAAAGGGTGACGGAATAGGCGCGTTTCGCATCATCGGGATATTCGATTTCGAGAATGTGATATCGATTCGGATGACGGAGTTTGTTCAGTCGGCAGGTGAAGGCGGAGCGGTCCGTGTTGGAGCTTTCGCGGTACCGCCCCGCGGGAGAGGAAACGACTTTGTCGGTGCCGTCGGAGAGGAATTTTTCTTTCGGGAGTTCCCGGGTGAAGTCGATCTCTTCGAGCAGAGAGAGTTTGAGTTCTCCGGTTTTCATTCTGCTGCGGATGGAGGTGCTGTCCAGAGCGAGAAGTTCAAAAACGCGTCCGGTATCCAGGACAAGCTGATGCAGTCCTGCTTTTTCCGGCTGGAAGGAGGTTTTGACATTCGCGAACTCTCCCGGTCCGGCGGTGATATGGAACGCCCCATCTGTTTTTTTTCTGCCTTCCGGATCCAGGATTTCGAACCGGATGTTTTTCTCCATCCTCTGCTTTGAGAAATTCCGGAAGCGCAGACGGATGGTGTTGTTTTTTCCAACATTCAGGGCGTAGTCGTGGAGTTCAGCGTCCAGCGGGCGGTGTTCGGCATAGAGTTGAAGCAGTTCCTCACGGGAGAGCGCTTTGTTATAGATTGTAAAGTTGTCGATGCTTCCGTTCAATCCCTGTTTGCGATTCGCGGAACCGAAAGCGAGTTCTTTGCCGAACGGCTTCGGCTGGAGATTGCTGCTGATTCGTTCCGAGTAGTTGAAGTCGATGAGACTTCCGGTCGTTTTGGTTTTCGTGTTCCAGGTGAAGGCGAAGAAATGCCATTTTCCGGGGAACATCCGTTTGTAATACGCGGTGCCGCCGTTGATCCCCTGCGCGTAGAGATGGCTTTTGGAGACGCGAACGGGAGCGAACGGAGCGCCGGAGAAGAGAATATCCCGGTAGGCGTCGCCGATGTTTCCGATGGAGCCGTCGGGGAGGCGGTCTCGGTCGAAATAGTTCAGAACCGCCTCCATGGGGGTGTCGAGTTTGAGCCAGAAAGCGACGGTGCCTTCGGTCTGCGTTCCGATTTTGTCCAGAGAGAAGACCAGAGAGCCGTCGGAAGGGATGTAGATGGCGTTTCCATTTTCCATTCCCGGCACAAGTTTGATGTTCTCCGCTTTTCCTGGTGATTTCAGGTGCCCGCTGATGACGGCCTGCAGTCCGTGTTCGCCGTTCAGTTCGAACAGTTTTTCCGCTCCGGAAAGCAGAAGTCCCATAAGAAGGAGCAGGGAGAGAAGAGATTTTTTCATAAAAGATCCGATCTTGTTTTTACGTATTTCAGTGATTTATTCCCGTTCGGCGGTTGGAGAACCTTCGGGACGAATTCGCCAGTAGTAATTGATATCGCCGTTTTTCCCGGCGTTGAGAGCGGCGTTGCTCATCCAGGAGGCATGTCCGTCGGCCCAATTGATGTTGATTCCCTGAGAGTGCCGGTTGCCGACCACATTCGGATCGGAGGCATCCGGGTTCCAGCAGACGGGGATATTTCCCTGTCCGATGCTGAGATCGGAGATATCGGCGGTCAGAATGGTTTCCGCAGGAGATTTTCCCTTGATATCGGTCAGGAATTTGCATCCTTTCGCGTTGGTGGAATACCACCCGACATGGAGGCTGTAAGCAAAGGCAAGCCCGTAACTGACATTCGGAGAATTGGGGCCGTATTCCTGTGTTCCTGCGATCCGGTTGGATTTCTGGCAGAAAAAAATACTGTTCCGAGCTTCCGGTTCATTATTGATGACATATTTCTTTTCCGCTTTTGTTCCGGTATACGGCGCAATGGCAAGTCTCCATGCGTAATGGACCCCGTATGTTCCCGGAGTTGCGGAACAGGGAACGCGCTCCTTGTTGTCCATGGCGTACTGAAGGAATCCGGCTCCCTGCTGTTTGAGATTCGAGAGGCATTTTGCAGCCATGGCTTTGTCTCTTGCAGCGTTCAGTGCGGGCAGAAGCAGCGCCGCCAGGATCGCGATGATCGCAATGACGATGAGGAGTTCTATCAGGGTAAAATGTCGAGAGAGGGAACGAAATGAGAGGGAGTCCTGCATTTGTCCCGGATCGGTTCTGCGCCTGTTCCATGGACATGGTCTTGTTTTCATATTCTGTCTCCTTTTTTCGAATGATTCTGGATCGAGATTGTTTCTGCAAAAGAGTTATATTTCCGGTTCAGGCCGCTTTCACGGAGAATGAATTCGGTTGGAATCTTGATAATATGGGTATATCCGGAAGGCTGCCGGATCTCAGAAAGCAGAAGCTGGACCGCGATGATTGCAGCCTTTTCGCGATTGTAGGAAATCGCAGTTGCCATCGGGATCGGGCAGGGACGGATGTTGATGCCTTCGATGTTGTCGAATCCGACGATGTGATAATCCCGGCTCGGGAGGAGTCCCGTGTCATTGAAAGCCCGGATCAGATCGAATGTGATCAGATCGCTTGCGGTGAAGATGAGTCTGTTTCTGGTGTTTCTGGCAAGCTGGAAACCAAGTTTGTAAACGTTTCCTCCCTGAGGAATGAGAATGGTTTCGATGTTGCGGTATCCGGCCTCTTCTGCCGCTCGGATGCAGATATCCTTCCGGAAGCAGGCGTTCTGATGGTCATGATGAACAATGAGGATGCTGTCGAACTTCCAGTACCCGGCTTTTCGGAACATGGCGCGCAGTCCGGTCATCTGATCGGGAAGAACCTGATGGAAGGGCAGATCGTATTCGCATTCTCCCTGGAAAAGAACGGTTGGTATTTTCAGGGCATTCAGCAGGTAAGGACAGTTCAGTGAGGAGAGAGTGGTGGATATGAGGAGTCCGTCCAGCCCGAGAAGAGATTCTCCTGTTGAATCTCCGACGGTGAATGTTTCCGGCGGAAGCAGTCGCAGAGTACAGTTTTGAGTCTGCAAATATTCCATAGCGTGTGTTTCCGGTTCAAAAAGAAGTTTTTTCAGTCGTTCATTGGGCCTGTTCCGGAAGTTGCATCCGATGACCAGCGGTTTTGTTTTCTCCGGTTCATGCTTCCCGACATAGGTTCCGCTTCCCTGCCGGCGGTACAGAATGCCTTCTTCAACCAGACTTTGAACCGCTTTGTGCGCTGTACTCAGGGAGACTTTGTAATAGCGTGCAAGCGCGCGGCTGGACATGATGGGAGTTCCGGAGGAAAGGTTCTCCCTGAGGATTTTTCCGCGGAGTTCTGACGCGATTTCCAAGTAGGGAACTTTTCGTTTTGCAGTTGTCATGGTTTCGCTCTCCGGAGTTTTCATCAATTATAGGATATTTTTGGAAAAAAGGCAATCTTTTTTCGGAAGAATCTTCTTTTTTGAGTGTAAATAATAAAAAAAAACACTTCAGAAAGTGATCTGAAAGTGTTTGTCATTTGCTTTTTGTTTTCAGGATGTATGAGGAAGATTTTTTCCTGGAGAAACGGTGATCGTTCCGGTGGTTTTCCGGAGCAGAAACAGCGTTCCCCGCCGGAATGGAGGATTCCGGGGGGAACGGAGTGATTTCATTTTCGATCGGAGAGAGACCGGGGATCAGAACAGCTCAATCCGTTTTACGTTCGCATAACAGGCACCATTTGCGGATTCCAGCGCTTCGAAACGAATGTACCGGGCTTCGACCGGGGTGTTCAGTTCGACGATCTGCGGAACCGGATTGTTGAGGATGTTGTCGAAGGTTCCTTCCGCAGCGACCATGTCGATTTTGTCCGGGGAGTTGCCGACGAGGAAACGGTAACGGTAGACGGGACCCATACCGCACTCCGAAGTTTTCGGCGGAGTGAAAATGAAGCCGTGAATGGTCTGTTTCCGTCCGGTGTCGATGGCAATCCAGTGCGGATACGGGACGTCTCTTGCGGTCAGCCAGATATGATTGTCGGCAGTGATGACATGCTCTTTTTTGTTGTTGTCGTCGAATTCGCTGTCGGCTGCCATGACCTTCCAGTCTTTGAGAGCGGTTCCAAAGCGGAGATTGGCTTCGGGATTGCTTTTGATTTCGGGATAGGCGTTTTCGACGCCGGGTTTGAGCAGGGAGACGGCGCGAAGGAAGCCTGCTTCCGGAATTTGGAACGGAGCGGTGTATTCCGGTGAACTGGCAGTCGGGACGGTGCCGTCGAGCGTGTAATGGATCCGGACTCCGTCATTGGGCGCTTTAAGAGTGATGGTGCCGTCGGTGTCGCGGGTGATTGCCGGCGCAAATGTCAGGGGCGGCTGATAATAGACCGCAAACTCCTGAATGCACGGGCATGCGAGCGCCTTTGTAATTTTGAGTTTCAGCGCATCGGTTTCGATGGTTTCCGTGCGGAGAACCCTGCTGAAAGAGATGGTTGTTTCGTCGATCAGTTTTTTCCATTGCCCGCAGGGGGTTTTATATTCGATGGTGAATTCTGCGACCCTTTGTCCGAGCTGAGTGTATTCTTTCAGGGAGACTACATTGATTTTGCGGATTCCGCCGAGTTCAATGACAGCCTCGCATTCGGTGATGCCGTCATCAGTCGCCCAGTATGTGTCGGAAGAGCCGTCGGTCATTTTATTTCCGGAGAAATCGGGACCACGTTCGTTGGAGGCGGTGACCTGGGCTCCGGCGGCAAAATTGGTGCGGAAGGTTTTGTCGAGTACGATTTTGAATTCGCGGATCCGTTCAGCATCGACTTCATGGATCAGGCCGCGCCGGTCCGGGGGAAAGTTGAGGTTCAGACAGGAGCCGCGTCCGACAGAGTGATACCAGATGTCAAGCAGATGTTCCAGCGAATGGACTTGGGAATCCTGCTCCTTGTGATAGAACCAGCCGGGACGGATGGATACATCCACTTCGGAAGGCCACCAGTGTTTTCCATTGACGTGGCCGTGCTGAAGACCGCCGTCGTTCCCTGCATCCCTGTATTCGTTCAGTGTTGCCCAGTTCGGGGATCCGGCGTATCCGCGTTCATTTCCGCACCAGCGGATGTCGCGATGGTCGCCCATGTGCCCGAAAATGACCGCGTCCGGAGCACATTCCCGGATGACTGCCGCCGCCTTGTCGTAATCATAGATCTGTACCTTTCCATTGGGGCCTTCTCCGCAGGCACCGTCGAACCACGTGATAAAAATATCTTCGCCGTTTTTACCGCCGTAGGTGGTCAGAAGTTCACGGAGCTGATTGCGATAGAACTCGTTGTAGGCGTCGCCGGAGCCGTAGGTTTTTTCATGGCGATCCCACGGAGAAAGATAGAGTCCGAGCTTGAGTCCGTATTTTTTTGCCGCTTTTGCCAGATCGCCGACAACATCTCCTTTCCCGTCACGCCATTTGGAGTACTTGACAGAGTGCGTGGTGTATTTGCTGGGCCACAGACAAAAACCGTCGTGATGCTTTGCTGTGAGAACAACTCCTTTGAATCCGGCCTCACTGATGATCCGGCACCATTGTTCGCAGTCCATTTCCGTCGGGTGAAAAACGTCCTCCGGTTCGGTACCGTCCCCCCACTCACGCCCGGTGAAGGTGTTGACCGTAAAATGCAGGAACGCATACATCCCGATTTTCTGCCATGCAAGCTGCTGCTTTGTCGGAGTGGCTCCGTAGGGAGCCGGTGCTTTCTGATCTGCCATTTCATTTCCCTTTTTTGAATGTTTCATGGATAAAATACAATACTTGCTTAAAATAAAATCTCAAGCATGATTCATTATAAAATTTTACATTCTTGTAAATATAGAGCCTTTACGATTTATACAAAGGCGTCAGAAGTTTAGGGAAAAAGGGAAGTGCGAGGGGAAAGAACCGCTTTTCAAAGCAGTTCTTTCCCCTCGCATTTTCATTAAAATGAAGATTTCGTGCTCCGCACGACCAGCGTCTCGCCGCTGGATCGCGACAAGGACACAGTCCTTGACCCGAGAAAAATGCTTGCGCATTTTTCCGCCATAAAAATTTCTCCATTAACGAGTGTTGTGAGATCTACGAAGTGAGAGCCTTTGCGATTTGTGCAAAGGCGTCAGAAGTTTAGGGAAAAAGGGAAGCGCGAGGGGAAAAGAACCGCTTTTCAAAGCGGTTCTTTTCCTCTCGCATCACATTCAGCGGAAAATAAAAAAGCGGAACCGTTTCCGGTTCCGCTTCTGAAATATCCTATTGAATTAGGATCAAAGTCCGCCGAGAGCCTTGAGGAGGACACCGGCTGCGACAGCCGATCCGATCACGCCCGCGACGTTCGGTCCCATGGCGTGCATGAGAAGGAAGTTCTGCGGATCGTATTCGAGTCCGACTTTGTTGACGACGCGTGCCGCCATCGGGACAGCGGAAACACCAGCTGCACCGATCAGCGGGTTCATCTTTTCCTTGGAGAAGAGATTCAGGATCTTCGCAAGGAGAATACCGCCCGCGGTTCCGACGCAGAAGGCGACGCAGCCGAGCACGAGAATACCGAGAGTCTGAACGCTGAGGAACTGATCCGCGGAGAGCTTGGAGCCGACCGAGAGACCGAGGAAGATCGTGACGATGTTGATCAACGCATTCTGCGCTGTATCGCTGAGACGATCCACCACGCCGACTTCCTTCATGAAGTTTCCGAGCATCAGCATACCGATCAGCGGAGCTGCATCAGGCAGCAGGAATGCGCAGAGGAATGTGATCAGGATCGGGAAGCAGATCTTCTCCAGCTTGGAAACATTCCGGAGCTGTTTCATCCGGATCAGACGTTCGGATTTTGTTGTCATCGCCCGCATGATCGGGGGCTGGATGATCGGTACGAGCGCCATGTAGGAGTACGCCGCCACCGCCACCGCGCCGAGCAGTTTCGGGGAGAGACGGGTGGTCAGGAAGATCGAGGTCGGGCCGTCGGCGCCGCCGATGATTCCGATGGATGCCGCATCTTTAATATCGAAGTCGATTCCGCATTTTGCGAGAACCAGCGCACCGATCAGGGCAAAGAAGATGCCGAGCTGCGCACCGCCGCCGAGAAGAGCGGTTTTCGGATTCGCAATCAGAGGACCGAAGTCAGTCATCGCACCAACGCCCATGAAGATCAGCAGCGGGAAGACGCCGGACTCAATACCGACGTTGTAGACCATTCCCAGCAGTCCATCCGGACCGGAAATTCCGGCGAGAGGAATGTTGGAAAGAATCGCACCGAATCCGATCGGCAGCAGGAGCAGCGGTTCAAACTCCTTGAAGACAGCCAGATAGAGCAGAACGAGTGCAACGAGCATCATCAGCACGCGGCCGAGTCCGAGAATCCAGGTCTGGCTGAAATTCGCGGTCGTCTGCTGAATGATATCATAAATACCCGTGCTGGTCCAGAGATCATAGAACATCTGTCCCATTCCAGGAAGGGGTTTGAGTTTTTTGCCATCCTGAGAAACGGAGTCATGGACAAGCAGTTCCGGAGCCATGTAGGCGAGGATTTCTCCCGGTTCGATCGTACCGGACGCCATCAGCGCCGGACTGAATTCGAGCGGAAGGAAATTGCCCATGTTTTTGACTTTTGCTTTGCTGCGTCCGGGAATGTTGAGAACCATGATTTCACGGCCCGGAGTGATTTTCTGGCGCTCCTGCATGGAAACCGAGTAGATGGTTGCAGGTTTGTTGGACTCCTTGTAAACCATGGCACAGCGTCCATCGGGCAGTCTGTACCACTCGAAGACTTCGTCCTCATATTCCGGGAGGAACTGCCATTTTGTCATGTCGATCTCGCCTTTTTTGTACTTTCCGATTTTCGGAAGGCTGGCAAGAGGAGTGCCGATTCCGTAGTCTGCATCTTTGGCAAGGACTGCTTTCGGATCGTAGGAGAGCTTGTTGCTCTTGTCGGTTTTGTCGACACCGGCTTTCGCCTTGGCGACGGCGGCGGGGGCTTTTGCCTCCGCCTTGTCGACGACCTGAGCTTTGACGGTATTTGTTTTTGTATCGGTCGTTACCGTGACCGTTTTTGCCGTCTGCGCGACGGCTGACGCTGTCAGCGCCAGAGCCGCGAAGGCGACTGCATAGGTTTTAATTTTAGAGAACATGGATTACTTCTCCTCAATGACAACGATGGCCTGGCCGGCTGTAATCACTTCTTTCGGATTGACCAGGAATTCCACAACCGTTCCGGCTTTTTCCGCCTTGACGGGTGTCTCCATCTTCATGGCTTCAATGATCAGCAGTTCTTCTCCGGCTTCCACTTCATCACCCGGTTCCACGCAGGTGCGGACAACCGTACCCGGAAGCGGAGAGGTGACTTCATAGGTCTTGCCGGATGCAGCGCCGGCCTGTTTCGGAGCGGCTGCTGCGGCACCGGTTGCAACATTGACCTTGAAAGTCTTGCCGTCAACTGTAACCGTATCTTCGGAAACAACCTGGACATGGAAGGATTTACCTTCGACCGTGGCGGTATAGGCCGCGGGGAGTTTTCCGGCGGGAGCGGCTTTCTTCTCCTCGTTGTAGCGGATTCCGAGCGGACGATCACCCTTGAGGTAGGCAAGTCCCTTGTCTCCGCATGCCGCGATGATGAAGATGTTCTCATCGGTGACAGGGAGATTGTTCTTCTGCAGTGTTTCGGTTGCGGGTTTGATGCCGAGCGCGGGATTGGCGTCGTTCAGTTCGACGACGGACTTCGTGGTCGGTTCAAGTCCAAGCTGTTCAGATGCCCATTTGACAACCTGCGGATCGGGAGCAACCGGAGTCTTTCCGAAGTAGCCGAGGACCATTTTGCCGTAGCCTTTCGGATCGAGCTTCCAGGAACCGTCCGCGTTCTTGCCCATGACGGCGTTGCGGAATGCCTGCTGGAAGTAGAACTGGGAAACCGGTGTGACAGAGGTGCCGAATCCACCTTTGGCGACAACTTCGCGCATTTCGGCGATGCAGGCATCGTATTTGTCGAGACAGTTGTTGTCGCGCATCATCTGGGTGTTGGCTGTGAGGGCTCCGCCAGGCATCGGGCTGAAGATGATTTCCGGGGAAACCTGCATGGATTCCGGCGGCATGAAGTAGTTTTTGAGGCAATCTTTGAAGATTTTTTCAACGCCGAGAATCCGTTCCGGATCAATATCGAGTGTGTAATCGGTTCCGCGAAGTCTCTGATACATCGTGAGGATATCGGCTTCGCAGGTTCCGCCGGAGAGGGGAGCCATGGCGAGGTCGATGACATCGGCGCCGGCTTCGATTGCCGCCATGTTGCAGGAGACTGCCATTCCGGCGGTGTCATGTGTATGGAACTGGATTTCCTTGTCGTTGCCGATGAGGGCGCGTGCCATTTTGATGGTCTCATAAACGGTCGCGGGGGTGGAGGTTCCGGAAGCATCCTTGAATGCGAGGCTGTCGAACGGGATGTCGCTGTCGAGGATCTCTTTCAGGCGATCAATGTAGAACTGCGGAGTGTGCGCATAGGGCTCATGCAGGTTCGGTGCAAGTCCCATCATGGTGACGGTGACCTGATGCTTGAGACCGTGACGTGCGATGGCTTTTCCGGAGACGTCAAGGTTGCGGACGTCGTTGAGGGCGTCAAAGTTGCGGATGGTGGTCATGCCGTGCTTTTTGAAAAGTTTGGCATGCAGATCAATGATATCGCTGGGCTGGGAGGAGAGTCCGACCACGTTCACTCCGCGGGAGAGGGTCTGGAGGTTGACGTCGGGACCGACGGTTGCGCGCCATTTGTCCATCATTTCAAAGGCGTCTTCCTGGCAGTAGAAATAGAGGCTCTGGAAGCGGGCACCACCGCCGATTTCAATGTGATTGATACCTGCTTTTACCGCAGCTTCAAGAGCAGGAAGAAAATCGTCGGTTTTGACCCGGGCACCGAGACATGACTGGAATCCGTCACGGAAAGAGCAGTCCATGAATTTGATTTTTTTTGGCATTCTGTCGTCCTTTCAAATATTGTATTTCGTGATTTATTTGCCTGATTGATACGCCTGGAGCGCGGCAGCCGCAGCTGCCGCTTTCAGAGAATCGTCTCCGGATTTTGCCGCGGCTTTCTTTTTCGGGGCGGGCGCCGCCTTTTCAAGAACGCCGGCAAAGGGTGCCAGGGCTTTCGCGAGGAGATTCATGAAGAAAATCATCACGACCAGGAACACCAGCACGGTACCCATGCCGAGCACCATCAGTTTAATTCCATCCAAGATCATAACTTGTTTCCTTTGGTTGTTTTGTTGTTTGTTTTTTTGGGTGTATTCCGTCAGACGCCCGCGGCGATGTGCCGTGAAGATCTGACGTTACGCACCGGTCTGCCCGGGAAGAAGTTTGACATCGCCGCAGGCAAATTCGTGCAAAGTTCCATTTGCCTCTTCGATCTGCAGTTTGCCGTCTTCCGAGATATCTCTTACAAGAGCTTCGTATACGGCTCCGTTCGGCGGCTGCAGCATGACGTGCCGGCCTATGATCCGGTTCTCCCGTTTCCATAAGCTGAACAGACGTTCCCGGTCGTTAATCCCGATAATATAATACCAATTCAGGTAAACGGCTAGTTTTTCTGCAAAGATTTTTAAATTAATTTTGCATTTTGTCTGAGCGAGCAGGGAGGTTGCGGGTTGTCCGATCCGGTTCAGCTCCTCTTCGGGAAGATTGACATTGACTCCGATTCCGCAGATAATTCCGGCAAGAGTTCCTGCGCGAAGGACGCCTTCACAGAGGACTCCGCTCAGTTTCCGGTCGCCGATGAAAATATCGTTCGGCCATTTGATATAGGCGCCGTGACCCGGGACCAGATCGTTCAGGACGGAAAGAACTGCAAGTGAGGAGACCATCGTCGCATGAAACGGTTCCCCGAACAGTTCCTTCATGACAAAAGAGGCGTAAATATTTCCGCGGGGGGAATGCCATTTCCGGCCGAGTCTGCCGTGACCGGATGTCTGCGTTTCGGCGACGACCAGAACGCCGTCGCCCAGCGAATCAAAATGATCCGCTGCGTAAGTATTCGTCGAATCGACGCTTTCCAGATTCAGAATGTTTGTTTCCCGCTGCATCTTTGTTTCTGTTCGGAATCGGGTTGATAATGTAAACCGGAACCGGTTTCTGAAGAGTCTCTGTTTCAGGATACCGCCGGGACTTGGAGTTCAGAGTGAAAAAAAACGGGATGCCGGTTTTTTACCGGCAGTCCCGTTTTTGCCGCAATGCGGAATTACTTGTCAAGACGGGCTTCGAGGGCCTTGAGCTGTTCCGCGAGCTCTGCGGGAAGTCTGTCGAACTTCTTGTAGTGCTCTTTGATCATCTCAAGTTCTTTCTTCCAGCCTTCCTTGTCGAAGTAGAGAAGCTCTTTCATATCGGCTTCTGTGACTTCGTTTTCGATGCCGGTACGGTCGATGGCATCCAGAGTCGGCATATATCCGATCGGTGTTTCCACCGCTTTGCCTTCGCCGTCGCAACGCTCGAAGATCCATTTGAGGACGCGGCTGTTGTCGCCGAATCCAGGCCAAAGCCACTTGCCGTCGGCGGTCTTACGGAACCAGTTGACGCAGAAGATCTTCGGAAGCTGAGCTCCGGGATGTTTGCCGATATCCAGCCAGTGCTGGAAGTAGTCGCCCATGTTGTAGCCGCAGAACGGAAGCATGGCGAACGGGTCGCGGCGGACCGTTCCGGCTTTGACGTCGAGAGCAGCTGCTGTGACTTCGGAACCGACGGAGGAACCGATCATGACACCATGCTCCCAGGAGAGCGCCTGGTAGACCAGCGGAAGCGTGGAGGGACGGCGTCCGCCGAAGAGGAACGCGTCAATCGGCACACCGGCAGGATCTTCCCAGTTGGAGGCGATCGCCGGGCAGTTCTTGGCGCGGGCGGAGAAGCGGGCATTCGGATGAGCCGCCTTGACCGGTTTGCCATCGGCATCGGTCTGACCCATTTCCCAGACATTGCCCTTCCAGTCGATGAGTTTTTCGCCGGGTTCCAGCGGAATATCGATGCCTTCCCACCAGATGTCGCCGTTGGGACGGAGCGCGCAGTTCGTGAAGATGGTCTCTTTTCTGCAGGAGAGCATCGCATTCTTGTTCGAGTGCATCGAGGTTCCCGGAGCAACGCCGAAGAAGCCGTTTTCCGGATTGATTGCGTAGAGTTTGCCGTCCTTGCCGAATTTCATCCAGGCGATATCGTCGCCGATTGTTTCGACCTTCCAGCCGGGGATGGTCGGAATGAGCATCGCGAGATTGGTCTTTCCGCAAGCTGACGGGAAAGCTCCTGTGACGTATTTGACTTTGCCTTCCGGATTTGTGAGCTTGAGGATCAGCATGTGCTCAGCCATCCAGCCCTCTTCGCGAGCCTGGACAGAGGCAATGCGGAGTGCCAGACACTTCTTGCCGAGGATTGCGTTTCCGCCGTAACCGGAACCGAACGACCAGATCTCTTTGGTTTCGGGGAACTGGGCGATGTATTTCTTTTCCATCGGAGCGCACGGCCAGACACCGTTGTCCTTGGCACCATTTTCCAGCGGCTTGCCGACAGAGTGAACGCAGGGAACGAATTCGCCATCCGTACCGAGAACGTCAAGCACAGCGTCGCCGACGCGCGTCATGACGTGCATGTTGATCACAACGTAGGCGGAGTCGGTAATCTCCACGCCGATCTTGGCGATATTGGAGCCGACAGGACCCATCGAGAAGGGAATGACATACATGGTTCTGCCGTGCATGCACCCTTTGTACAGAGCGGTCATTTCCGCTTTCAGTTTCTTGGGATCAATCCAGTGATTGGTCGGGCCGGCATCTTCTTCTTTTTCGGAAGCGATGAATGTACGGGCTTCGACACGGGCAACGTCTGACGGATCACTGCGGAAAAGCACGCAGTCCGGACGGAGTTTGCTGTTGAGTCTGATCGCAAGGCCGGACTGAACCATTTCCTCGCAGAGACCATAATATTCCGTGTTTGTTCCGTTGCACCAGTAGATGGCATCAGGCTCGCAGAGAGCGGCCCATTCTTTGACCCAGGCCACGAGTTTCGCGTGGTTCGGGGCGGCATTGATTTCTTTCATTCGTAACCTCCGGTTAGAGTTGTTTGAACCTTAAATACGTACTATACAGCCAAAATGACTTTTTTTCAAGTTTTTTCGCATTGGAAAGAACCCTTTTCCCCTTCTTTGTGAAATATTTCACTCCAGCGGCGGAGATTTCAGGTATTTTCTTTGTTCCATAATGTTCTCTCTGAAAATTTTCCGAAAAACAGGCTAATTTTCCGGAATTGCATCCGGTTTTTCACGATTGCAAAACCGGAAATATGCAATTTTTTCTCTTTCGCGGCTTGATTAACGCTGAATCCGATGTATGATCCAGAAACCACGGAAATCGAAGCCCGGATATCCAGGGCCCGCATTTTCCGGATACTTCTTTTTCTGTTTATGGAGAAAAACGATGACAGCCAATCCGGTATTGCTTTCGTTCGGCGGAAATCTCGGCAATGTGGAGGCCGCATTTGATTCTGCACTTCAGGCTCTTGAAAAAAACGGTTTCCATTCTTCCGCATTTTCGCAAATTTACCGGAGTCCTGCAATGGGATGTGAACCAGGAGCGCCGGAATTCCGGAACCGCTCTGTCCTCGGAATCTGGAACGGTTCTCCGGAAGAACTGCTGAATCTGATTCAGCGTCTTGAGGTACAGGCAGGACGACCGGCGGATCATCCGCACTGGGTCTCCCGTCCGCTGGACATCGACATTCTCGTGATGGGGGATCTGGTGTTATGTACAGAGCGGCTCACCATTCCGCATCCGGAGATCGCAAACCGTGATTTTGTCGTCCTGCCATCTGCGGAAATTGCGCCGGAGTTGACCGTCCCTGGTCTCGGAAAAAGTTTTGCCGCACTTGCTGCGGAAAGAAAACATTTGTTTCCGCCCGAAAACCAGAACAAGTAATTCCCGATCAATCGAAATACGGACGGCTTTTCACAGCCGTCCGCAAAAAGAAAGGATGGATTGTTTCAGAAGCAGACGTTGAGGATCGGCAGGAACGGAACCTTGCTGTTTTTTATGTAGTTGACCAGTCCGATTTGAAATGCCGCATCCTCGGAAAGATTGATGAGTCCGAGCTGAAGTCCGTAGACCTTTTTTGCATCGTTGACAATGGAGAACTGAATGCCTTCCACCTTGTTTGCAGTGACAAAGAGACCGGCGGCCTGAAGCCCGTAGATTTCGGACGTCATTCCTGCAAGCACTGCCAGTTCGGTGCCCGCGACGAAGGAATGATCGCCGAAGGAGACAGGTGCGCCCAGTCTGACACCATACACATTTACGTGGTCCGGAGAGGTGGAAACACCCGGGAAGAAAGCAAGCGAGAAAAATTCATAATCGCTGGAATGATCCGCTTTGGGCTGTTCCTGAGCTTTCTGTGCGGTGCCCTGTGCATGGGCAACGGTCAGCAGAGCGAATGCTGTCAGAAGGGAAAGAAAAAATTTCATTGGGATTCTCCTGTATGCGATGGTTTATTTGGCATCTTTTTTCGGTGCCGGAGCGTAATTGAAGAACGGAAGGACTGGAATGAGCGCATCGGGCATGATGTTGATGCCGCCGACCTGGAAACCGCCCTGCGTTGCAATGTTGACGACTCCAACCTGGCATCCCTTGAATGATCCCGAAACCACATTGACACCGCCGACCTGACATCCTCTGAAGACTTCATCGACAACATTCACCACTCCGAACTGGAAACCGTCCAGCTGATTATATGCCACCGTAACTGCGCCTGTCTGGAATCCTTTGAAACGGTTTGCAATGGAAGCCGCTCCCGCCTGGCATCCGTATCCATATTCCAGAATCACCGGAGACGGCGATGCCTGGAAGCCGACAAGCTGTTTCAGAAATGCCGGTCCTGTTGCTGCCTGGACTCCCTCCACGCGGATGGCAATGGTCGGACCCGCAAGTGTTGCCTGGCATCCTTTGATATGGAAGGTTCCGCTGTACAGAACCGCTGCTTCCACTCCATATACCCAGTTGAAGCCGTCCACCATCGGTGCACCGATTTTGAAACCGTAGACATTGTAGTATTTCGTGGAACCGGGAACGCCGGGAAAGAACCCGATCTGGAAAACCGAGCGTTTCGCGGGATTGGCTGCGTCGTCCTGCTTCTGTTCCGCCGCAAAGGAGACTCCGCAGGTGACCGCAAGTACAGCCGCAAGGAAAGCCATTGTTAATTTTTTCATGGTAATGCCCTCTCTTTGGATTGAAATGTTAAGACAGTTTTGTTGTTAAGAATCTTAAAATACTTCCGGATTCCGATTTTTCAAGTTTTGAAATCGAGATCCTTTTTTTCTTCCTGTCTTCTCTTTTACGCACCTCTTTTCCTGCCGTGTGTGTTCGTTCAACTCTTTTAACGGACAGGATCTTTTTTTCTCCAACCGATAATTTGCAAATTAATCTGTTTTTTCTGAAATCGACTCTTGACAAAATTTGCAGAATGGATTATAATGAATAAAGTCATACGTATGACTAAAAGGAGGAGGTATCAACATGCCGATTACGATGACGGAACTGGCGAAGCGGTTGAATTTGTCCCAGTCGACGGTGTCTCTGGTGCTGAACAATCGGGATGCAAAACGGGTTCGGCCGGAAATCGCGGACCGGATTCGGGAGGCGGCCAGAGAAGCGGGGTATCATCCGAACCGGGCCGCAGCGGATCTGAGGAGAAGACGTTCCGGGACGATCGGAGTGGCCTTGCCGTCATCGAAAAACGGATACCATGCGGCTCTCATCAGTGAGCTTCACCGGGAAATTATAGTGCGAGGATATCGTCCGATTTTTGCATTTTTTGAAACGGAGGAGGAACAGGAGAGTTCCTCGCGACTGCTCCTGACCAGTAATGTGGAGGCGATCATTACCGGAGAGCCACGCTGGCTGCCGGAGCCGCTGGAAGTTCCTGTCGTCAGTTTTTTTTATCCGGATCCGCGGTTTGATTCCGTGGAACTCGGTTACAGAGAAGCGCTCCGTCTTGCCATGGATTATCTTCATGGGCTCGGACATCGGAGTGTCGGATGGCTCGGAAACTCTTCGGAACGGCGTGCAATTCTTCTGCCGGAGATTGCCGCGGAGTTCGGAATGACAGTGAAGCTGAGTTCGGAACGACCTGCGAAAACGCTGGGATTTGCTGATGGTTTTGCACTCGTGGATCTGTTTCTGGAACGGAACGGTTCTCCGCCTTCCGCATTTCTGGTGCATAATGACATGGTGGCCATCGGGGCGATTCGTCGTCTTTTTGAACTTGGATACCGCGTGCCGGATGACATAAGCATCATTGGTCAGGACGATCTTGCGGTCGCCCGATATGTGGTGCCGGCTCTGACAACAATCGAGTATGAAACTCCCGCTCAGATTGCCCGGATTTTGACAGACCTTGTCTTTCAGCACCTGAAAGAACAACGGAAAACGCGATGCAGAACGGTCATTCCGCCGCATCTTGTGATTCGAGAAAGCTGTTCGGTTTGTTCCGGACAAAACAAATAAGACGGGAGAAAAAATATGAAAATGAGACAGAAATTCAATTTGATCGAATTATTAATCATTATTTCAATCATTGCAATTCTAGTGTCCCTTCTGCTTCCTGCTCTGAACAAAGCGCGGGAACGGGTTCAGGCGGTTACCTGCCTGAACAATCAGCGCCAGACGGGGCTGGGCTTTCTGCAGTATGCCGCCGATTGGAATGACTTTGTCATATTATATCTGAGCGGGACTGGTCTGACATTCAATTACAGAGCTCTGCTTTCCGATTCCTTGAGCTACAAAAACACAAGACAGTTCATGGTTGCACAAGGGTATTACAACTGGAAAACCGATCACTGTCCGCAAATGTTCAGCAAGGATGCCATTACGGAATACGATGGTCCCAATTCCGTATATGCCGCACCTTTTCCCGGATGGACTGCGCAGAACGGTCTGAAACTGGAGTGGGGAGTCCGGTATTCATCGCCGTCGCAGTTTATCTACAATCTCAAGAAGATCGGGAAAAATATGCAGTATGCCTGGGGGCTGGCGGACAGCCAGCGCGATCCGACCCGGCCCAACAATGGTGCTCACATGATTGAAAAGACCGGACAGCGTTTTTTTGCGGCGCGGCACAACCGGAGAATCAATGTCTGGTTCGTTGACGGACACGCCGCCGCGCAGACGCCGGAGCAAATCCGTAAAATCTATCAATACCATTCAACCAGCAGCAGTGTCTGGGTGTATACCGGTGCTGTTCCGGTACTTTATTCAAAATAAAGGTGTCGAACATGAAAGTCTGTTTCCAATTGCTGTTCCTGCTGTTTGTCCCGGTTTTGGCCGGAGCGGAGGAACTGGATTTTTCCTGTCTGCCGGAATCCTCCGTTGATCTGATTTTTGCACGGAAGGGACAGAGCTGCCGTTCAGAACTCAATCCAGTTACAGGAAAAAAGGCTTTGCTTCTGCGCTGGGACAGTGAACAATTTCCGCGTTTGGAATTGAAATTGCACAAGATGCCGCGGATTGAGAACTTCGATTCTCTTGATGCGCAGATTCGCCTGACGGTTCCTCCGGAATCTCCTGCCATCCGGCTTATGCTTCGTCTGGTTGACCGCGAAGGGGAAGTCTTTCAATTGCCGGCGCCAATTCCGGAAGCGGAAAAGGCAGGAGAAAAAATTTTGAATTACATGTTCCGGAATGGAGCTAAACTCCAAAGCTGGGCGGAAGGAACGGGAGGACGAAAAAATGGGAAACTGGATTTTCCTGTCCGCCTGTGGGGGATTGCTCTTGCGTATCACCGCAATTCGTTCAAGGGGGAATTGTTTCTGGACTCGATCCGCTGGCAGGTCCGTTCCGTTGCCTCCCGGCGAAAAGTGAAACAGCCTCTTTCGTTTCGGATTGATACCGGAAATCCTCTGCATGTGCTGGATCCGGAACATGCCGGACAAGGACGTTTTCTGTTTTCGCATTGCGGAACGACGTCTGCCGCATACCGGATCACTGTGACTCTTTCCGGATTCGGAGAAAATCCGCCCCGACTTGTTCCCATTTCAGCGGAGCATACGTTTTGTCCGGGGGAAACATGGGCGCTGCCTTTTCCGGAACTGCCGGAACGGGGTGTCTGGTACGTTGCAGCGGAGGCGGTCAGAAAAGACAGGTCCGGGGAACGGATGCAATGGCAGCGCTCCTTTGCCTGGATGAAGCCGACCGGTTTGACGGAGAAATACGAACGGAACGATTTCCGGTTCGGAATCTGCAGTCATCCGGACTGGAAGAACGATCCGAAACAGTGGGCGCTTGAAGCCGAGGCTATGAGGATGATCGGAGCCCGCTATCTGAGGAACGGACTGCCTATGTTCTCTCTGATGCCGAAACCGGATCGGTTCCAGCCGGAGAAAGCCGATGCCATCACCGATGTATTTCAGGCACATGGAATTGAGCGGATTGCCGCCATCGGTTATTCCGCCCGCTGGGCATTGCGTGATCCTGCTGCGGCTTCGGACAAGCGGTTCATGGCGTTTGCTCCGGAAGCGGATGCCTGGCGCCGGTATTGCGCTCTGGTATTCCGCCATTTCAAGGGCCGTGTTCGGAATTATGAAATGTGGAACGAGGTTGATATTTCCGGGTTCTGCCGTTTTGATGAGAAAACCTATGCGGAACTGTCGGCAATCGCGGCGGAAGAGCTTCAGAAAGAAGATCCGGAAGCCGTTCTGATGTCGAGCGGTTTTGCCGCAATTAAAACGGAGAGGGGAAACTTTCAGGAACGCGTGATGCGATGCGCCGGAAAATACTTTTCCGTGCATTGTTTTCATGGTCACGGCTCCTTTCCTTCCTTCCGGGAAATGATTGATGCAAATCTTCTGCCGATGCGCCGACGCCTGGGAATTGCTTACCCGTGGTACGCGCATGAGACAGCTCTGACATCTGCCGGATTCGGCGAGCGCGTTCAGGCGGCGACTCTCTGGAAAAAGCTGCTTTTCAGCTGGGCGCGCGGGTCTGTCGGATACACATGGTACAATCTGATCGACAAAGGAACAAATCCGGATAACGCGGAACACAATTACGGACTTCTGACCTACGATCTTCATCCCAAGGCGGCGTTTGTCGCCTACAATACGCTGACCTCTCTTTTCGGGGCTCCGGGAACCCGGTTTGTCCGTCAGTATCGTGCGGAACCGGGAGTCTGGATTCTTGAGTTCCGAAGCGGGGAAAAACTTCTGATCGCCGCCTGGAGCGAAACATACGGAGTTCATAATGTTCTGCTTCGCACTGATGCCGAAAAAGCGGAGTTGTTCGATTTGATGGGCAACGCTTCGCCGGCGGTTCGAGCCGGAAAGTTTCTGGTTCTTCCTGTCACAGGGATGCCGGCAGTTCTGCGTCTTTCCGGTTCGACCGTGACGGAACCGGCGCCATCGGCTCTGGATTTGCCGGAAACGCTTTTTCTGATCCCGGGAAACAGAAAATCCTGCAGGCTGGTACTGCGGAATCCGGAATCCCGTCCGGTGCAGTTTGATCTTCGCTGGAAACTGCCGCGGAACCTCCGGACGGAACCGGGAGAAGTGTCGCTGCGTCTTGCTCCAGGGGAACACGCTGCCAGAGAGATTGTGTTTTCCGCGTCTCCGGAATTCCGATCTCCTGCGGATGCTCCGGCTCTGGTTCGTTTTGAATATGAACTGGACAAATTGAAGCTGCGTCGACACCTTCCGGTTTATACGGCGCATCTCTTTGGAACGGAGTATTCGGAACGTCCCGACTTCATTCTCTGCCGTCGGGAGCAGGTCCACTCCCGTTTTGATGCGGATCCCGTCAATGTGGACAAATTGTGGAGTTCTCCTGCTGACTTGAGTGCGAAGATTTTCATCAGGGCCTCGGATTCCGTTTTGAAACTGCGGGTTGAGGTCGTCGATGATCTGCATCGTCAGCCGTACCGGGGAACGGCGCTGTGGAACGGGGACAGCGTTCAGTGTTTTCTGGAATTTCCAGGGCAGAACGGCGGATGGGAATTGGGATTTGCTCTCGGAGAAGACGGTTGTGCAAAGACATTCTGCTGGCGTGCTCCAGGGGATACCGATTCGTCCCTGACCGCATCCTCCATTCATCTGACGGCAAAGCGGTCCGGGACGACAACATTCTACGAAGCGGAAATCCCGCTGAAAACATTGAAGATTGATTCCGCAAAGCTGCGGAAAGGATTCCGTTTCAACCTGCTTGTGAATGATAATGATCTTGGTGTACGGGAAGGATGGATCCGGATTGCTCCGGGTGTCGGCAATGACAACCGGCCGGAATTCTGGCCATGGCTGATCTTCCGGTGAGGCGGAGCTGTCTTGATTCCCGGTCAGGCGGGCCCGTGGAACTTTTTCTTGTAGAAGGCGGGTGAGATTCCGGCTCTGTTTTTGAACCAGTTGGAAAAATAGAATTCATCTTTGAATCCGGTCAGCTCCGCGATGACGGCGATTTTGCAGTCGGTATTCTTCAGATATTCCCGGGCGAGGCGATAGCGTTGAGCCTGAATGTACTGATACGGCGTGGTCTGCCAGTCTCGCTGGAAAATTCGGATGGTCTGCGAACGGGAGCGGGAAATTTGTTTTCCCAGTTCGTCGAGGGAGACATCCCGCCGCCAGTTCAAATCCAGAAATTCCTTCAGTTTCAGTCCTTCGGGTGATTTCCGTGTTTCGGGATGCTGCTGGCGCCATTCATTCATTCCGGCGAAGATGCGGTGCAGGGCAAGAGCAAGTTCGGTATAGGCATTCGGTTCGCGTTTCCGGACAATTTCCAGCGCATTCCGGAACTCTTTTTCCAGCGGGCACTGTTTGAAATGGGTGAGATCTTTCAAGTGATAGGCGTCGATCAGGTTTTTTATGAGATCTCCATTCAGATTGAACCAGATTTTTTCCCACGGGTTTGCACGGTCGGAAAAGTAGTCCTGGTCCGTATAGGGATGAAGAAGATAAACATCTCCGGCGGTGATATGGTAGCGTCTTCCGTCGATTTCCAGGTGTCCTTCTCCGGAAACAATGTATTCGATGACGGTCAGGTTCGGTTTTTCCCGATGGATTCTGTAATTGGGATCCGGATGCGTAATACCAGCCGAATACAGTTTCAGGGGAGTCGGGAAGTTGGATTCCGGAAGTTGGAAGAGTGTTTCGATCAGATGCGGCATTGTTCTCTTCTCCGAGCGTGCGGCTGCCGGAAATCCGGGTCAGTTGACATTGATTTTGAACGGTTTACGGACAAGGGCATTTGTGAAATCGCCGAGGACGCCGCGAATGCACTCCGTGGCGGTTGCCTGTGGGCAGTTCATGTAATTGACTGCAAACTCCAGCGCATCGCGGAAATTCAGGCTCAGCGGCAGGGGAAGTGTAACCGGAAGCTCTTCCGAACGGCAGAAATGATCCGCTTTTTCGCAGATTTCGCCGATGCCGGAGAGAAGGCGGTCCCAGGAGGAAAGAAGCGCCAGTTCCGAAACAGGCTTGGAGAGCTCCATTGCATCGGCAAAACAAGGGAAGGAGACGTCGATCCGCAAGGCCGGGAACAGACGGCTGATGCCGTGAATTCGCAAAGTGCCGCCGGAGAGAAGGTCTTTCAGATTGAGCGATCCGGATTCCCGGAAGTCGGACTGCTGAAGAAGAAGAATGTCTCCGCCCGGTTTCAGCGGATGCGTTTTGAGGGAAAGCGGTGGTATGAGCGCGGTTTCGCGGTCGCGGAACTGCCTCGCAAGTTCCAGCATCAGGCGAGGGGAACAGCGCTCGAACCCGATGGATCGCAGGGCTGTTTCGACTTCTGCAACAATCGTTTCCAGTCGTTCCCCCGTCAGGGAGAGGTTGGCGGCAACGGCATTCAGGATCGATTTGGCGTTTACGGGAACATCGGACGGAATCGCGGGCGTTGCACTGCGCTTGAAATCGGCGGCAACGTGAGGATAACCGGAATCCTCCAGGGCTCTGATGATCAGGCTGTCGAGGTCGTTTTCCTTGATAATCCGGATTTTGGTGGAGAGAAGGGCAAATTCAACAGAAAGTGAAATATCGCCTGCGATCCATGATTCCGTCTCTCCGGCGGTGATGCAGGCCCGGATGATGCGGGTCTGGATGTCCTCCACATCGAACGGGATGGAGGAGGAGTCCGGTCTGACAATCATAATTGCGGTGTTGCTCAGTTGAATCATGATGGCTCCTCAGAACAGTTCCTTCTGATTTCTCAGAAGTTCGCGGTATTTGTCGAACACGCCGGTTTTGGAAACGAAGCCGATGTACTTGCCATCTCTGGTGACCGGCACTACCCAGGAGTTCAGGCTTTCAAACAGGCGTGTCGCCGCGGCGAGGGTGTCGCTGGCATCCAGCACGGGCGGAGCGTTCGACATCACGTCATAGACAAGGGCGACATCATAGAGGTTGGAATCCAGAAGAAACGGCCGGACATCGTCCAGCGTTACAATTCCGGCGATTCCTCCCTTTTCATCCAGCACCGGAAAGATGTTCCGCTGGGAGGTCATTACATTTTTCAGCAAAGTGCGCAGATTGTCGGAGACGGATACGGGAATGAAATCGTTTTCCACCAGATCGCCGACTTTGACCTTTTCCAGCATGAGCACTGTCGGATTCGGTTCCGGTGCTCCGCCTCGGACCTGAATCACTGATTTGTAGACATTGTATTTCGCTATCTTTTTTGAGATGAAGCAGGAGAGAGAGGCCACGATCATCAGCGGGATGAACAGCTTGTACCCGCCTGTGATTTCGGCAATCAGGAACATGCCCGTCATCGGTGCATGCATGACTCCGGCAATCACGCCGCCCATACCGACTGCGATAAAATTGACCTCGCTCAGCTGGTGCGATGGCGCAACCATATTGACAAAACGCGCCAGACAGAATCCCGTGAATGCTCCGATGAACATCGAAGGAGCGAAGATTCCGCCGTCACCGCCAGACTCCAGCGTCGCCGATGCGGTGAACACTTTCAGCAGAACAAGCAGAGCACAGACGCCGAGAAAAAGCCAGCCCGTACCGACAAATTCTCCGAACGGGGAATATTTCATGATATCATTGTCGTTTCCGTCAACGATGGCGGAGATGAAGTTGTACCCCTCGCCTTTCAGCGCCGGAAGAAGCAGGAAGATGACGTAAAGAATGGCTCCGCCCGTCAGCGCCTTCAGCCACGGATTCTTCAGAATTTCCCATTTTCTGCCGAAATAGATGGACCCCTTGATGGTATATGCGGAGACAAGCCCCGCGAGAATACCGAGCACCACATAAAACGGAATATTCACGGAACTCCATCCGCTGCTGAGCTGAACGAACGGCTGGTTGCTGTAAAGAGTCTCCGACAGCACCGCAGCCGTGGCGGATGCCAGCAGAAGCGGTACCAGCGCCGGTACGGAAAACGATGGCAGAAGAATCTCGCACGCAAACAGCGCTCCCGCTACCGGACTGTTGAAAATTGCGGAAATGCCCGCGCCGCCGCCGCACGCCAGAAGAAGAGTTCTTGTTTCCAGGCCGGTACGCAGGACTTTGGCAACGTTCGAACCGATTGCCGATCCGGTCAGAGCGATCGGTGCCTCCAGCCCCGCGGACCCGCCAAGCCCGACGCAGATTCCGCTGGTGATGACGTGGGAATAGGTTTTCTGCTTCGGAATATCGCTGGTTCCGTTGGTTGTGGCGACAATCACGTTCGCCAGACTTTTATCGTAGGGCCCTTTCACAAACAGTTTAACAAAAATTACGCATAAAATGATTCCCACCGAAGGCAGAGCGGGAGCAATCCACTCGACCCAGTTTCCTTCGGCCTGCCGGGCCAGCAGGTGGCAGGAGTCCGTCAACGTTTTCAGCGTGACAGCCGCGAAGCCCGAGAGCAGCCCCACAATGACGCTGAGCAGAAGAATATAGCCCTGATGCCCGAGCCATTGACGCAGAAACTCTTCACAGCGGGAAATGCTGAGCCCGGCATATTTCAGAAGAAGCCTGTTCCGGAATTTCATTGCCTGACGCCCAGAGCCTTTTTCTTGACCCGGTTCATGGTCCTGATCTCTTTGATAATCTCGTCCAGATTCTTGAAATCCTTGTAGACGGAGGCAAAACTGATGCAGGCGACCTCATCCAGTTCCCGGAGCGCTTCAATCGCCCGCGCTCCGATTTCCACAGAAGAGACTTCCCTGTCATAATCGTTTTCGAGCGACGTGACCAGTTTATTCAGCAGAGCATCAATCTGTTCTCGTGTGATTTCCCGTTTCCAGCAGGCCTTTTCGATGCCGGAACGGAGTTTTTCCCGGTCAAAATTTTCCCGTTGACCGTCGCGTTTGATGACCTTGAGTTCGTTCGGAATGATTTCTTCGCATGTAGTGAACCGGTATCCGCATTTGGTGCATTCCCGCCGCCTTCTGACTCCGGCGCCATCTTTGATGGAACGCGAATCAATCACTTTGTCATCCTGGCATGCGCATCTCGGACATTTCATTTTCTTACGGACCCTTGTGTTAGTTCCATTGTTCAAAACGCCTCTGAAAAAGAAAACCTGATTTCCGCTGAATTGTATTTTTCAGAAAACTATACTATACTTTAAATAGAACACAAATCAAATCGAAAACAACAAAAAGATAAGGGACAGCCGCATTTTTGAAATCCGGCTGTCCTGTGTTTCTGCATGAAGTCTGGGATTCGGACTTATTTGACCTGATCCGGCGTTGCCGCTTTGACTTCAAATTCAAATTCGTACTTCTTGCCTGCTTCCACTTTCAGGTTGAATGTGAGGCGGTTGTCGTGATTGACAAGAACTGCGGGTGTGCCTTTTTCTCCGGCTGTCGGCAGATATTT
>CASEYW010000118.1 GCA_949292215.1 uncultured bacterium | reverse complement strand
TCCAATCTGGCCTTGCCCGTCAGCAAAGTCAGATGTTCCTCGTAGATGCGGAGCTTCTCCGCCATGTAGTCATTCATTTTCTGCATATTCTCAAGGATTGTTCGCAGATTTCCGTCTTTCACATCCTGCATGAACGAAACCAGTTTATTGACTGTTTCATTGACCTGTTTACTGTTCATATTGTAATCGCTCCATCAACAATTTGGCTTCTCTTTTTTGCAATAATATACAGTTGGAGTTAGCTGGTTGCGAATGCAATATGAGAATTTATGCACTTCAAAGTCTTTTCCAACACTCGGATCCATCGATGGATACTTTCGTAAGGAAGTTCCTTCAGTTCGCTGTATTCCTGAATCGTCAAGCCGCTGTCCCAATATTCTGACAATTGCGCCTCCCAATAATCTCGTCCTTCGCGTCCTATGCCGTCCTCCCATTATTACGGTTTGTGGAAGAACATACCACACTGTCTGACTCAAATCCAGATGGGGCTGGCTGGGCGCTTACCAAAGCGGATGCCGTTTCTTTTCTCCGGAGCCGCCCGGGGAAAAGGAAGTCCGCAAGCCGGACAAATCGCCCGCCGTCCGCGGATCTCCGTTTCAATGCGGATCGTCCGATCCGCAAGATCCGCCGCTCAACCCCGTTTCTTCGCGGGTCTGGCGATCCGGATTGCCAGGTTTTCCAGACGGCGGCGGACCACGCCCCTCCGTCACAATCGCGCCGATCGCCTCGAAAATGGCGTCGAACACATCCGCCATCTTCTGCGGAGTGAAGCATTTCTCATTTCCCAGCGCGCGAACGAGAACGCCCGTCATTGAAGCGGTAGCGCAGCGGCGTTTTGCCGATCATACGGCGGAAAACGACGCTGAACCATGCGCTGTCGCAATACTGCAAATCTCCGGCGATGTCGGAAATGGACATAGCAGTTTCGGTCAGAAGACGTTTTGCCTCCTCCATGCGCAATTCGGTAAGAAACCGGTTCGGAGGCGGAAGCCCCGTCTGTTTCCATTTGCGCAGAAAAGAACGATAGGAAAGACCGTGCTGCAGAGCAAGTTTTTCCCAGTTTGGCGTTTCCCTGAAGTTGAGCTGAAGCCAGGAAACGATTTTCATAACCTGCCGGGATCCGGCGGAAACCGGATTCTTTTTCTGCCTGTATACAAGTAGACATTCCTGAAGGAGTCTCCAGCAGAGCATGTCGAGCCGATCAACTGCCCCGAATTCATCCAGACGCTCCGCCAGAATTCGGATCTCATGAAACGTCTCATAGAGGCTTTTTTTCTGCGGCAGTTCGCAAATGACGAAATCGTCAGCAAAACCGATTTCATGCAATTTCTCCGCCATGCTCTTCGGATACGAGAAAAAGAGCGATTGCCTGTAAACGCCTCCGCGGGATTCATGGAGCTCCCCGGGTCTTTTCAAAACGAGATACGGATAATTCGCTGTATATGGTTTCCCATTGATACGGAAAGACATTCCGGCAGAATTTCCATCAAACCGCAGCGCGAAGCCGAACACCTCCAGCGTCTGCTTTTCCGGCTGCGCCGTAT
Organism: uncultured bacterium; assembly: GCA_949292215.1. Taxonomy (GTDB): domain Bacteria; phylum Verrucomicrobiota; class Lentisphaeria; order Victivallales; family UBA1829; genus UBA1829. The sequence continues at coordinate 689 of CASEYW010000118.1, read as the reverse complement.
CGCCGTAAAGCCCCACGGAACGGATCTCCGGCACAAGATGCACAGAGCGCGCAAAATATTCTGTATAAAGTTGTCGTTTCATACCGTTATTATATATCGCAACGGGAAAATTTCAACTGAAACAGAAAATTTTTCAAAAGAATAATTGGCGAAAAACCAAAGAAAAATGGCGAAAACATCTCTGTCAAAAAAAACTGTTTTATGCTATAATATATCCATGGCAGACAAATGATTCAGAAACATCCCAAAACTTAAAAAGGAAACGGCGGCAATGAACAACAGAAAAACAGGTTCGGCTACTTCTGGAAAAAGAAATTCGAGACGGTCCGGAAAATTCACACTCGTAGAACTTCTAATTGTAATTGCAATTATTGCAATTCTCGCAGCGATGTTGCTCCCGGCTCTGGACAAGGCGCGCAGTAAAGCGCAGGGAATATCCTGCATGGGAAATCTGAAGCAGCAGGGGCTTGCATTCTGCATGTACGGAAACGACAACGATGACTGGGTCGTTATTTTTCAGGGATCGGATACAGGAGAAAACAGCTCCAGTTATAAAAAAAGTCCTCCATGCAGTATAATATGGAAAAAATAAAATATGCTAATCTGTGAGTACGGTTTCAATCTGTTTTTAATCTCTCCTGTTCGACTGCTTCGCTTGAGTGCCGCATCAGATTTGATTGTAGTAAAGT
>CASEYW010000117.1 GCA_949292215.1 uncultured bacterium | reverse complement strand
CTTTCGGCGCGGCGAGGCCGATCGCAAAATCACGGAGCAGATCCGCCGCACCGGCGGAGGTCACCGGAACCGTGTAGCGCTTCGCCAGATAACCGTCGATTTCCGCGGATGCGAGGAGCAGATCGTGTTCCGCGAGAGAGTGCTGAAGGGCGACATCGGCACTGACCGTCTTGTTCAGACTGCCTTTGACTTTGCGCTGATCGGATGCAAACGCCAGCCGGACGCTTCTGTTTGCCGAGAATTCTTTCTTCAGAGTGTTGTCCAGATAGTCCATTTTGACGGAGGCGATGGTTCTTTCGGCGCCGTTTTCCGTCGCGGGAAGCCCGACCTGGAGGATCAGCACTTTGGAGTGTCCCGCATAGATCTGGTTGAAATCAAGTTCGATCTCCTGACCGTGGATGCGGCATTCGTGTCCGAGAATTCCTTTCGGCGTGATTCCCGGAGGGCAGACAATCCGAAGCCGGACATCTTTCGCGGCGACTGCGAGTGCGCTTCCCAGTTCCTTTTCAAAGATCAGGGAGAGATCGCGGCTGTTTTCGACAAAATAGAAGTTGCCGTCGGAGTTCTGGGCAAGGGCGGTCATCAGGTTTTCGTTGTAGTCGCTGCCGACGCCGACCGTGCTGACGGAAACGCCTTCCTTGACCAGTCCCCGTCCGAGTCTTCCGAGTTCCTGCGCGGAGGAGGGCCCCACGTTGGCCTGTCCGTCGGAAAGCAGGATGATCCGGTTGACGAATCCGGCATCTTTGCATTTTGCAATTTCATTTGCCGCAAGCGAGACTCCGGCGAACAGTGCGGTCATCCCGCCCGGCTTGACTGCGTTGATCGTTTCGATCAGCTCCCGGCGGTTTGCATCCGTGACACGGGTCGAGGGAATCAGCACCCGCGCCTGGCTGTCGTAGGCAATCAGGGAGAAGCGGTCGTTTTCTCCGAGCATGTTGAGCGCCGCCACTGCCGCCGCCCGCGCGTTCTGGATCTTGTTCATTCCGAGCATGGAGCCTGAGCGGTCGAGTGCTATGCAGAGATTCACCCGGCTTTTCTGTTCTTGGGCGGCAGCGGTGGTTTCAATCGAGATTTTGATCATGGCGTCCTGACCGACTCCTGAAAGCAGAATATTTTTTTCCGGCTCGGCGCGGAGTGTTACGGTCGTGACGTTTGCTTTCGCCTGTGCGCCTGCACCAAGCAGAAGCGCGAGAGCGAATCCGGCGGAGAGAATTCCTGTTTTTCGTTTCATGACATGTCCCTTTCTCTGGTTGGTTTGAGAATATTATACTTCAGAATCGGGATTTGTTGTCAAACCAATGTAAAACGATTGTAAAAACATTGTAAAACGGTATTTCCCTCACAGCATGGAAACGGGGTCCACATCCAGATGCACCTGAAGATCGCGCGGCTGATTCCAGCAGGTTTCCGCGCGCAGGAACTGTTTCAGTTTTCCGAGTTTTCCGCCGCGGAATGCTGCGATGTAACGGAATTTGCCTTTGATGCGTTCTATCGGAGCGGGAACTGGATCGGAGACATACGTTTCCGGGTCCAGATACGGCTGGAGTTTTGGCATGAGCTCTGCTGCGTAACGTTGTATCTGTTCTTCGTTTTCTCCGGAGAAATGAAGGGTCAGCATGTGTCCGTAGGGTGGAAAGTGAAGTTCTTCGCGGACGGGCAGCTCTTCGGCATAAAAGGTGTCGCAGTCGTGATCGGCGGCGGCGATGATCGCCGGGTTGAAGGGATTGCAGGTCTGAATCAGGACTTCGCCCCGGTGTTCGCCGCGTCCGGCGCGTCCTGCAACCTGGGTCAGAAGCTGGAACGTGCGTTCTGAAGCGCGGAAGTCCGGCAGGAACAGTCCCATATCCGCATTGATGACGCCGACAAAGGTCACGTTCGGAAAATCCAGTCCTTTTGCGATCATCTGTGTGCCGATCAGAATGTCGATTTCCCCGCGCCGGAATTTGCCGAGGATCTCTTCGTAGAGGCTCGGACGGGTCATGGAGTCGGAATCCATGCGGGCGATCCGTGCCCCTTTGAATGCGGCCGCAGCAATGGTTTCGATCCGTTCAGTGCCTGCGCCGGAATAGCGGATCTTTTCGGTGCCGCAGGAGGGACATTTCTGATATGCCGTGATCATCGCGCCGCAGAGGTGGCAGGAGAGAATCTGCGATTTCTTATGATAGGTGTAGGCGATTGAACAGTCCGGGCAGGCTGCGACAAATCCGCATTCGTCGCAGACCATCTGCTTGGCGAATCCGCGCCGGTTCAGAAAAAGAATGCTCTGTTCTCCCGCGGCAATCCGGTCACGGACGCTCTGGACGAGCGCTTTGGAGAGAAACGGCAGTTTGCCTTCATCGGTTTCCTCGCACCGCATATCGATGATCCGGACGTCGGGCAGAACGATCGACGGATCGCTGCGTTTCAGCATCCGTGCGTAGGCATATTTGCCGTTGAGCGCGTTATAATGGGATTCCAGGGATGGAGTGGCGGACCCGAGAATGACCGTTGCCTGTTCAAGACGGCCCCGCATGACGGCAACATCGCGCGCGTTGTAGCGCGGCGCTTCCGACTGTTTGTAAGATTGTTCGTGTTCTTCGTCGACGACAATCAGCTTCAGGTTTGTGAACGGAGCAAAGAGCGCCGAACGGGCTCCGACTGCGATTTTGACGCGTCCGGAATGGACCTTCATCCATTCGTCGCGTCGTTCTCCGTCGGAGAGTCCGCTGTGGAGCACGCTGACCATGTCGCCGAAACGGGCACGGAAGCGTTCCACGGTCTGCGGGGTCAGGGAAATTTCCGGGACGAGGACGATCGCTTCTCCGCCGTCTTCAATGGCTTTGGCGATCGCCTGAAGATAGACCTCCGTTTTCCCGGAACAGGTAACACCATGAAGCAGAACAACATGGCGGTTGTCTCTGTGTTCCATGAGATCAAAGATGAGTTTCAGCGCTTCCGCCTGCTCCGGGGTCGGCTGCATGGCGGTGGTTTTCATGACAACTGCGCCTTTGAATGGATCGCGGTCGTCCGGCTGTTCCTCGCGGATGACGAGTCCGTCCTTCACAAGCGCATCCAGCGCCGATTTTCCGGCTCCCGCTTTGACCAGCAGGATGTCCTGCGGAAGTTCGTGTTCCAGAATCAGTGCCTTGATGATGGCTGTTCTGGCTTTTGAGCGCGTTCCATGGGTTTCGATGTATTCCGCCGCCTTGAGTTTGTCGTCGATGCGGCAGTGGGGGCGCATTTTCGGTTTGACCCTGCCGTTGCGGATCGCTCCCGGCAGAAGGTTGCGGATCGCCAGTTCACGCGGACAGCAGTAATAAAGTGCCATCCACTCCGCGAGTTTCAGGAGAGAATCGGGAATTGCCGGGGCTCCTTCACAGAGGGAGTCCACCGCTTTCAGCCCCGTGTACGCGGATCGGTCCGTGATTTCCATGACATAGGCTGGACGCAGAGAGGCTCCCCTGCCGAACGGAACATTGACTTTGATTCCCGGTTTGATCTTCCCGGCAAGGGCAGGGGGGATGAGATAGTCGAAGAGACGGTCCAGCGAGAGATTGACCGTGACTCTGGCAATCCGGTCCGGCATGGTTCAATCCAGTGCAAGCTGTTCGAGCACGCGGTCGTGGATGATGCCGTTGGAAACGACGATGCCGTGTCCCAGTGGATAATCGTTTCCTCCCTGAAAATCCGTAATTCTGCCTCCTGCTTCCTGAACAATGATTTCGCCGGCGGCAATGTCATACGGCTGGAGAAACATTTCCCAGAAGAAATCGACTCGTCCTGCTGCAACGAATGCCATGTCGAGAGCTGCTGATCCATCGCGGCGGATACCGCGCAGCTGCGGAGCGATCCGACAGAAATGCTTGAGATTGTTTTCCTTGAGTCCCGCCCGCAGACATGCAAACCCGGTTTCCGCCAGACAGTTGACCAGGGAATCCCTGGTGGAAACATGGATCGGTGTTCCATTCAGCGTTGCACCTTTGCCGAGTTCCGCGGAATAAAGTTCACCAAGGCGCGGCGCATAAATCACTCCGGCGTAGGGTTTCCCGTTCCGGTGAAGACCGATGGAGACGGAATAGATCGGCATATCGTGAACAAAGGAAGTTGTGCCGTCGATCGGATCAATAATCCACAGGAATTCGCTGTCGTGTTCTTTCGAAACTCCGGATTCCTCGGCAAGAATGGCGTGGTCTGGAAAGCTCTCGGCGATTTTTGTTTTGATGAAATTCTCGACCTGACGGTCCACATCTGTTACGATGTCCCGTTCATTTTTGAAATGGATACCGGCAGAGGAAAGGTGTTTCCGCTGGTTCTGGGCCATGATTCCGGCCTCTTTCGCGAGATTTTCTATAAAATTAAGCATCGAAATCGCTCCTGTGTGTTTGTCTATTTGCGGATGTTGCGGTATAATACCTTATCTTTGTCGCAATTGCAAATTTTGGAGAAAGACAGAAATGACTTCCGAATGTAAAATTTTAGAGAATGTCTGCCTGAAAGGACTGTACCGCCGGATCGTATTCTCGGCTCCGGAGATTGCCGCAAAGGCGCGTCCCGGACAGTTCGTCCATGTTCAGATTCACTCGCTTCGTGACCGCATCCTGCGCCGTCCGTTCAGTATTTCCGGCTACGATCCGGAACACGGAACTTTGACCGTTACCTATAAAATTGTCGGTGCGGGAACAGAAGAACTTGCCTCTCTTCTCCCAGGCGATTCCTGCAATATCATGGGACCGCAGGGAAACGGATATCCCATGCCGTCCGCGGAGGAAACTCCTGTGATCGTCGCCGGCGGTTACGGTTCCGCCGCTACGCTGCCGCTGGCTTTGCGTTCTCCCGCCAAGGGAATCCTGCTGCTCGGTGCGCGTTCCACAGCGGATCTCATTCTCAACGAGGAATATGAGAAGGCGGGTTTCGATGTCCGCATCTCCACTCAGGATGGCACCCTCGGGCACAGAGGACTGGTTACTGAGCTGCTTGATCCCGCACTTGCCGATGCGAAAGGTTCTCCCGTTGTCTATGCCTGCGGTCCTACGCCGATGCTGATGGCGCTTGGAAAACAATGCGTGGAGCGCGGTGTTCGTTGCTATTTGAGTCTTGACCAGCACATGTGCTGCGGAGTCGGTGCGTGCTTCGCCTGTGTGGTCAAAATGAAGGACGAGTCCTCCCCGGATGGATGGAGGTATTCCAGAACCTGTAAAGAGGGGCCCGTCTATCTTGCCGAGGAGGTGTATTATGCCTGATCTGAGAGTGAAACTTGGTCCGCTTGAACTGAAAAATCCTGTCATGACTGCCTCCGGTACCTTTGGGTACGGAAGCGAATACGAGGAGTTTTTTGCTCCGTCACTTCTTGGAGCCGTTGTCGTAAAAGGCGTTGCCGCCAAACCCGTGCACGGAAATCCGACCCCGCGTATGGCCGAGGTTACGTCCGGAATGATCAATGCTATCGGACTCCAGGGACCCGGCGTCGATAAATTTCTTCATGATGAGCATTACATGCCTTATTTGAAACGTTCCGGTTCCACTGTCATTGTGAACATCTGGGGCAAGAGCGTTGAAGAGTATCGTTATGTGGCGGAGCGCCTTGACGCGGAATCCGACGGCATCGCCGCACTGGAAATCAATGTCTCCTGTCCGAACGTGAAAGAGGGGGGAATCTCGTTCAGTTCTGACACCGGAGCGATGGGAAAGGTCGTTGCGGCCGTTCGCTCCGCGACGAAGCTCCCCCTGATTACCAAACTCAGCCCGAATGTCAAAAGCATGCCGGAATTCGCAAAGGCCGCCGCCGACAACGGAAGCGATATCGTTTCCATGATCAATACCATTCCCGCTATGGCCATCGACATCGAAACAAGGCGACCTAAAATCGCAAACATTACGGGCGGCCTCAGCGGACCGGCAGTCAAGCCCGTCGCTGTCAAAATGGTTTATGAAACAGCAAAATCTGTCAATATCCCGATCATTGGAATGGGGGGCATCTTCTCCGGAGAAGATGCTGTTGAATTCCTGCTCGCAGGCGCGTCCGCTGTGGCGGTCGGCACGGCAATCTTCGCCGATCCCATGTCCCCGGTAAAGGTCCTTCATGGAATCGAGGACTATCTTGCCCGTCATCATTATCCTTCTGTGAATGATATTATCGGAAAGGTTCTTGTGTAGACGTTTTTCCGCAGAATGCCCCGAAACGGAGCAAGTCGGTTGTTTCTCGCCCCCAAGCCCCCTTGTTGGTTTGGGGGCTTTTGCCTGTTGAAACAGGAGTGAGTAGGTGGCTTCTCGCCCCCAACACCCCTCGGCAGGACCACAGGCCCTGCACCCCATTTCCCGTTCCTTCCTCTGCCGGGAGGTGGTTTCTTTCAGCTGAGATAGTCCAGATCCAGATTCAGGGCTTTGATCTCATGAAAGCGTTCCATCGGATAGAATTCGGTGGAAAAGGAGATGTTGTGAACCGGTACTTTCAACTCGATCTGGGCGATCAGCTCCCGGACCGCAGTGCGTACCAGACTCTCTTCGTTGGCAAACAGGACTCCGACTACTTCTTCGGGATGTTCAGACCAGGTCCACTCGTTGTAGAAACCGATGATGTCTGGACGGTATCCGGGAATCAGGCGGGCGTGTTTTACAAAATGTTTCAGGGAGTATTTGCCAAAAATGACAACGGATTCCGGACGCATCCGTTCGGGGATGACGTCGACCTCCCCGAAATCCGCTGTATCAATCAGTTCCCCCCGGATGCCGACTGCTTTGCAGGCTTCTTCAAAGTTGCGGCTGTAAACTTTGTTCAGGACGGCGCGTCCGGGAGGAAGAACAAAAAGAACGCTCCGGTTGCCGCGCTCCGCCAGATAACGGATCGCTTCAGGAAAGGTTTCCGTGTAGTCGCTGTATACGGAGGTGAAATTCAGCGTACCTGGCAGAAGTGCAACCAGGGGGAAATGACGATCCGCCAGCAGCTTGTAGAAATGTCCATTTTCGGATGGTACGCTGGAGGTGAAAAGAAGGCCGTCAACGCGATAGCTTAAAAAGTCTTTGACACAATGATAGGTACGTTCCGCCTCCCATCGGGAAATTTCGATCAGCAGGCGATATCCCGCCCTTGCGGCCTCGTCCATGGCAACTTCGGCGACGGCGGCAAAATAAAGATTGGTCAGCCGTCCGGTTATCAGTCCGAGGGTTTTGGTTCGTCCCTGGCGCAGAGCGCGGGCGATATTCGAGGGCTGATATCCCAGTTCCGCGGCAGCTTTTAAAACCCGTTCCGCCCGTTCCTTTGCATCGCGGCGTTTTCCCATTGTGAGTCCGGCCAAGGCCCTGGCGGCCGTTTTTTCCGGAACACCGGCCCGTTTTGCCACATCCTGAATTGTTACCATGGTTTCATTTCTCCCGATATCATCCGACAGGACAGCGGAAGCGTTACCGGTTGCCACTCCGGGACAACGATTCCGCGGAAAGGTTCTGTTCTCCTGTTTTGAAGTTCCTTGTTTGCAAAAGGGTTGCAATTCTCCGTTCCCTCAGAGTTGTTCCGCATGGCTCTGTTTCCGGATGAGTTCCGGCATCATGGAATTCAGTTCCATCATATCCAGTTTGCCGCTGGCGAGTACGGGAATGCGGTCAACGAGCCAGTAGTTCTGCGGACGGGGAATCCAGAGATTCGGAATGGAACGTTCACGAAGCATTGCATTCATCTCTTCCGGAGTCATTTTCATTGCTGCGGTATGGAGCACGACCAGCGCCTCTCCTTTTCCGGGGTCCGGGACGCCTGTTACAGCGAATACGCGGTCTTCGGTACTGGTCAGCTCATTCATGACGCATTCCAGCATCTCATGGGGGACCATCTCTCCGGCGATTTTACTGAAGCGGGAAATCCGTCCGCTGATGGTGATGTAGCCGTCGATATCCATTCTTGCAATGTCTCCTGTATCATACCAGCCGTTTTCGACAGCCCGTGCGGTCTGGAGCGGATCGCCCAGATAGCCCTGCATGACATTCGGTCCTTTCACAAGCATCAGTCCGTCGGTATCCGGCGGCAGCTCCACGCCGGTGACGGGATCGACAATTTTTACACAGATTCCGGGCATCGGAGCTCCGATGCTGCCTTCTTTTCCGATCACTTTCCCGAGCTCCAGAATCGAACTGCCGATGTTGATGGAAACGATTGGTGAAAGTTCCGTGCAGCCGTAGCCTTCCACAAGTGCGATTCGGTTTTCCGTGAGTCCGGCAAATTTTTCTGCGATGTCACGCCGCAGCTTTTCCGCGCCCACGATTGCAAGGCGAACGGTCTTGAACTGTTCCGCCCGGCAACGTTTCATATACGCCTGCATGAAGGTTGGAGTTGCCAGAAAGATGGTCAGTCCGTATTTTTCGATTGCATTGCCGACTGTTGCGGCATCCAGCGGAGAGAGCACATAGACCACTTTGCAGGCAATTGCCAGCGGCATCCAGTAGGCGGTTGTGAATCCAAAGGAATGAAACAGCGGCAGATTCCCGAGAATCTTGTCCCGGTTCGTCCACCCCATGACACGCATGAAGGAATAGATGTCTCCGTTGATGTTGCGATGGGAAAGCAGGACTCCCTTCGGTTCTCCGGTGGACCCGCTTGAAAACAGAAGAACGGCGGTTCCGAACACGTTCCGATGGGTTACGGGGGAGACCAGATTCATCAATTCCTGATGCGGCAGAATTGCGGTCAGAACAGCCCAGAAAATTTTGTTCCTCTTTGGGATTCCTGCCGCGATATCCTCCAGAAAGACCATTTGCGGCACCGGTTCGCGCCTGATTTTCTGCAGAAATTTCCGACTCGTGAGAATCAATGTGATTCCGGCTTTCCGGATGGAGCAGTCGAGCGTTTCCGCTGAGACGGTGAAATTCAGGGGGGACGGTACCTTGTCCGCCATAAGGACCGCTGTCACGGAGAGTGTGGATGCCACTGTGTTCGGCAGCATCACTCCAACGTATTTTGCAGAGCCGGGAACCATCTTCCGGATTTCGCGCGAGAGTACGATGGAAGCGACCAGAAGCTGGAACGCCGTCAGCGACTTTCCATCATAATCCTGTACCATTACGCGGAATGGATGGCGTGAAGCGTGTTTTGCCAGTTGATAATGCAGAGTCCGTTCCTCCTTGCGCGGAGTCTGTTCCGCTTCGGCTCCGAGCTCGCTGACCGCCTGCCGCAACTCAAAGGCTGACACATTTTCCTTCAGAATCGGTTTGCCGAATGAAACGATCGCCGGATATGGAAATTCGCGGGGAAGACGGAATTTCAGTCTGCCGTAGTAGTAACTGAAAATACTGCCCCAGATCATTCCGAGATAGACCGGAATGATCGGCACTTCGACATCCGGCGGGATCATCATGGAATATCCCGCTTTGAAATCGTCAATCAGCCCGTTCCTTGTGATTTTTCCCTCGGGAAATACGCAGACTGCCTCTCCGTTCCGGAGCGCCTGCCGGACAATTCCGAACATTTCCCGCATGCTTTTGAACCTGCCGTACGCGGGAACCTCAATGAATCCGGTGAGTTTTACAAATGGATGAATCAGCGGATGCCTGTAAAAGTCCTCGTGCATCAGAAACCGGATTTTCCGGGAGGTGCAGGCGGTAATCAGAAAACCGTCGACAAACGAAACATGATTTGCCACCAGCAGCACCGGTCCGCTCTCCGGAATATTCTCCGATCCGACGATTCGAATCTTATACAGGGAATGCGTCAATGCGACCACACCGAACCGCAAAGCCAGGTCCGGCAGCAGGAACATCGCATATCCTGTAACACCGATCGTCAGCAGGGCGATCACAAGAAACAGGTGCGATGGCGTAAACGATGGAATCTGCTGTGCAATCTTCACAATCATTTCCGGAGTTCCCTGCGGCAGTTTCATGGAGCCGATCTGCAAAAGAAATGCGCAGGTTGCGGAAAAGAGCACCACCGTAAAACAGATGGCGTTCGAACACGCAAGAGCAGCTCCGCGGGCAGCCGGTTTCAATGCCTGCTGGAGAAACGTCCTGAGTGGAATGACAAAAAATCCGCTGCAGATTCCTGCAAGACACAGCCATAGAAGTGCAAGCGGATGCAGCAGCAGTCCCCGGATGCTCACTGCATCCCCCGGCCAATATCCTGCAAGGGGCAGAAAAATCGCAAGTCCGAGAGCCCCGTAAGGGACAAGCCCGAGTTCGATTTTGTTGCCGGAAAGCCGTCCGCAGAGATAACAGCCGAGTCCCATCCCGATCGCCGGAGCCAGCTGAAGGGCTGCAATTTCCACATCCCCTCCATATTCCTTCAGACCGTACTTGGCGAACATGACGAGGAGAGTCTGAACCGCTACGCCGATTCCGATGAAAAAGGCATCGCCAAGAGCCGCCAGCAGAATTGATTTCCGTTCCGTCAGAGCCCGCCAGCCGAGAAGAAGACTCCGCATGAGGGAGCCTTCCATTCTTTCCCCGGAAAATTTCTGTTCATACTCTGCTGTGGGAATGACCTTGAATGCGAAAACGAGTCCGATAACGGAAAAGATGCTGAGCCAGATGCCGGAAAAAAAGAATGCGTCGGGTGCCTGAAATCCGCTTTCCGTCAGTGCCGAGGAGATTTTTCCGGAAAGGTGGTTCAAAAGGGGGGCCGCACCGATTCCGGTGATGGCGGCAATGAAGGACGCCATTCCGATATCTCCGTTCGCCTTGGACAGTTCCCGTTCAGAAAAGGTTTCCGGTAGAATTCCATTGAATGCCGGGCTGAAGAAGGAGGTCTGTGAAGTCATCAGGAACATTACCGTCAGCAGGGGGAACATTCCCCACGCTCCGGCATTCCCCAGACAGAAGGAGCCGAGAAGCATCACGGCCAGCTCCCAGAGTTTCGTCAGGATCAGGACATAGCGTTTCTGAAACACATCGCTGAGTTTCCCGGCAGGCGCTGTCAACAGAACAAACGGAACAACATAAAAGATCGTGATCGTGTACATGAATGCGGCATCTTTGAACGGATCGACTCCCGATCCGATCACGGCAAGAATTGCCAGCATTTTGAATGCGTTGTCGTTGAAGACCCCGAGAAACTGCACGCAGAGGAGCGGGCGCACCCTGGCTCCGTACGGCGTGGATGAAAGAAACGTCTCCATGACCGTTTACTTGCGCGGAATTTTCAATGACTGCCCCACGCGCAGAACGTCCGATGTCATGTTATTCGCCTTGCGGATGGCATCCACGGAAACACCGTAGGCTTTTGAAATAGCCGTCAGAGTCGCCCCTCGCTGGACGACATAGATTTCATATTCCGTGACCGTGGGAGCCGTCTTGGAATTCTTTGCCGGGGTATTGGCGGCGGCTTTCAGGCGGTCTGCGAGTTTCCCGAGCTGCTTTTCCCGTTTTTCGGAATCCGCTGCAATCTGCCTGCGCAGATCGGCGATGTCTCTGGTCAGCATCTCATTGTTTCGGGCGATTGCTTCAAGCTGCAGCTGAAGGTTCTGGACGGCGCCTCCGAGTTTTGCGTTTTCATCCTGAAGGTTCCGCACCTGTCCGGCCAGAGTCCCCACAAGCTCTTCATAATATTTGACCGCCTCCTGCGGGGTTTTGAACACAGTTTGAGCCTGTGCGCAGAAAAAAAGAGAAAAAGCGCCTGCAATAAACAGAAGTTTTCGTTTCATAATTCGAACTCCTCAATATTTCTTGATACGATTGATGAAGAAAAATGTTTCCATACAATAATTCAGATGCGCCGGATTACAATCCGTTTCTCTCAAAAAAAACTGATGAATGCTTTCTTTTTGATCTTGAAAATTTGCAAATCCGTGTTATTTTTAGCAGATCAGCGTTCCGGATCTTCCGCATTTTGAATGGATTGGAGCTGAGGACAAGGATTGCAAAGGCGAAGTGGCGTTATTTTCCCCGAAAGCCGCAATCAGTTTTGGGAACGTCATTAACCAGGGAGCTCGACAATGAAAGACGAAAAGAAAACAAAAAAAATCCAGAAAAACAAATTGCCCAAGGCTAAGAAGCAGTTCTATTATGATCTGCTTATGAAAGCCAGGCACGAATTTATGGCTCAGGTCAAGTTCCACGCGGACGAAGCGCTGACTTCCCAGAAGGATTCTGCCGGTGAACGCGCCGGAATGGCAACTCACATGGCGGATCTCGGAAGTGACAATTCCAGACATGATCTTGAACTCGGACTCATGTCTTCCGAAGTGGATGTCGTGGAAATGATTGAAGAAGCTCTTCAGCGCATCCATGACGATGAATACGGAATCTGTCTCGATTGCGGCGACCTCATCGCAGAAGCCAGACTCGCGGCAAAACCGTATGCCAGATACTGCACCAAGTGCAAGGAAAAACGGGAATCCATGGAGGATCCCGGCCGCAGAAGCAGATAACTTCGCGAAAGTCATAGAAATTGTTTGACATCAGAACTCTCTGCCGGGATAAAACAAATCGTACAACAGCTGTCGCGACAGCGGTGGCTGTTGTCTTTTATTTGATTGATCAGCTCACAAAAGAGGTGATCGTCCGGAATGTTCCCTATCACTCCGTTCAGGTGGTGATTCCGGATTTCTTCAATATTACTTACATTACCAATCCCGGCGCCGCATGGGGGGTGCTTGCCGGAAAAGGCTGGCTGCTCCTGCTGATTTCCATTGCCGCGCTTGCCGGAATCATTCTTTTTCTCAGGCGTCTTTCAGAAAATTATCCGGAGAGAATCTACGCTCTGCTTCTGATTGCCTCCGGGATCGTCGGAAACTGCACTGACCGGATTTTCCGGGGGGAAGTGGTGGATTTCCTTCAATTCCACGTCGGCAGATTTTACTGGCCTTCCTTCAATGTGGCGGACTCCTGCATTACTTGCGGCGTGGCGGTTTTTATCATTTCGACCGTTTTCCGTCCGGAGAAGAAGCACTCCTCCGGAGCGCAGAATACAAACTGACCGCGCCATGCACGCGATGTTTCGAACATTCCCTGTCATCATGGGACCGACGGCGTCCGGAAAATCGGCGTTGTCTCTTGAACTGGCGCGCAGACTCGGCGGTGAGATCATTTCTGTTGATTCCATGCAGGTCTATCGCGGGCTTGACATCGGTACTGCCAAACCAACCCCGGAAGAACGGAAGGAAATTCCGCATCATCTGATCGACGTTCTGGATATCGGGGAGAGGGCTGATCTGTTTACGTTTCACGACAAAGCGGAAGCGTTGATTGCAGAGATCCGTTCCCGCGGACGCCTTCCGATTCCCGCCGGCGGAACCGGACTCTACCTGCGAGCCCTCGTCTATGGACTTGACAATATGCCTGCCGATGAGGCTCTCCGTCGGCAGATCAATGCGGAATTCGATAACGATTCCGGATTCGAAGCATTGAAGAAAATCATGCGGGAAACTGTTCCGGATGATTTTGAAAAATGGCATCAGCATCGACGGCGCCTTCTGCGTGCCTACGAGGTATTTCTTCTGACGGGGAAGTCGTTTACATCGCTTCAGAAAACATGGAAAAGCGCAGGCCCGAGGCACGATGCGGTCCAGTTCGTTCTTCGATGGGAACGGGATGAATTGAAGCGCCGCATTCGGGAACGCTGCCGGACCATGCTTGCTCACGGGTGGATTGAAGAGACGGAAGTCCTTGCAGGAAAAGGACTTTTTTCCGCTCCAACCGCATGGCAGGCTCTCGGATATCCGCTGATCGGAGAATATCTGCGCGGAGAACTCTCCCGGAACGAGCTTGAGGAACGCATCGTCACTGCCACCTGGCAGTTCGCACGCAGGCAAATGACCTGGTTCCGCGGACAGCACAAAGAGGCGCTCATTCTGGAAATGCCACAGCCGATGGAACAGCTTCTGAAGCGAGTGGCTTCCGCCCTCAACTGAACGGCTGCCCGTTTTCCATTTTCCTCCCTCAACCTTTCCTGACAGGGACTTCTGTATGGGACTGAATCAGCGAAAGCCATTTCCGGATGATCTCTTCATCCGTGAAGCCGTTGAGCGAAAGTCTGCTCGCAATGCCGAGTCGCGCACACTTGCCGATTCCAAGCGGGTGATACGGTTCCACATTGATTTCCTGAACATTTTTCAGCGAATTCGCCAGCGCGGCGATCGCAAGCAGATGGGGTTCATCGTCATTGATGCCGGGAACCAGCGGACACCGCAGAATGCTGTTGCCTCCGGCTTCGTCGATTTTCCGCAGGTTTTCCAGGATGAGCTCATTTGTCACACCTGTGAACCGGCGGTGCTTTTCGGGATCGGTTGCTTTGATGTCGTAAAGAAAAAGATCAATGCAGGGCAGGAGGCGCGCAAAGTGTTCCCACGGAGCATAGCCGCAGGTTTCGATGCAGATATGCAGTCCGGCTTCTTTCGCTTTCGGCAGAAGGTCGCAGAGAAAATCGAAATAGATCATAGGCTCCCCGCCGGAAAGGGTCAATCCTCCACCGGAGTTTTCATAAAAAACGTTGTCCTTGCAAACTTCTTCCAGAACTTCGTCGGCGGTCATTTCCCGTCCGACCAGTTCCAGAGCTCCGGCATAGCATTTTTCCGTGCATTTTCCGCACCGGATGCAGTTTGTCCGGTCGAAGCGCCGGGGAGCGTCCGCAATCTGGCAATGATTCGGGCAGATGTGGAAACACCAGCCGCAGCCGATGCACTTTTCCGGAGAGAAAAAGATTTCCTTCTCCCGTTTCTGCGACTCCGGATTGTGACACCAGATGCAGCGCAGCGGACAACCCTTCAGAAACACGGCCGTTCGAATTCCGGGGCCGTCGTGGACAGCAAATTTTTCAAGATCGAAAACCGTTGCGGTCATGGCAAGACTCCTTCCCTGCTGAAACCAGTTCCGGAAAATATATCCTCCGGATGCTACGTTTTCAATACGGATTTTCAAAAGAGATCCTCTCTCTTGCGGACCCTTGAGAGTCCCGAAAGGGAAATCCGGCGGCTCTGATGCGCCCAGCTCTTTCCCGGACCCTTCCTGCGGGAAGTTTTCCGTTTTTTTGCTGATGGCATCTTGACAAAATCACTTGTTTCGTGTATAATGAAAACTGGACCGATACTGGACTGATACAAGGATTAGATGATGAGAAAAACGACGACAGGCAGCTCCATGACGCAGCAGATGCGGATTCGTTATTATGTGATGAATCTGATCTATCGCAATTCCGGGAAATCCGTCAGGGTGCCTTCCACCCGGGAGCTGTCCCGTCAATTCGGAATTGCGCGCAGCACAGTGCAGCTGGCGTTCGAGAAACTGCTTCAGGATGGCTATCTGATCAGTCGCCAGGGGGCGGCCACCATGACGAATCCCTTCAGCAGTTTTGTGCTCCAGCCGCAGACAAGAAATCCGCTGATCGGTGTCAAACTTTACGAAGGCGACGCATTTTATTACGGAACCAATTTCTGGCGCGCTCTGTCTTCTGTTACGACGGAACTGACGGAACGGAATTTCAACATCCGTCTCCTGATGAACGCGGCAACCTCGGAGGAAAGCATTGAACGGGAAATCGAGGAATCCTATCTTGACGGAGTCATCCTGATCGGCACTTCCATGGCGTATGTCAATGCTGCGCGGAAGCACCACCTGCCGTGCGTCCTGATCGGCGGGGCGATTCCACCGGACCAGCCTTCTTCCATTCGTCGATCCCTGGATAAGGCAGTCCGGCATCTGGCAGCTCTGGCTGCTTCGCGGAATCTGACCCGCGGAATCAATCTCTGCAGTGTGGCTTCTGAAGAGAATCGTTACATCCAACGACGTCTGAAGGAACTGAATCCCGCACTGAAGCTGGAAGTATGCGATCCCAATGCGATTCCGGACATGACCTCCTGGCTTCGGGAGCGTCTGTTCCACGATCCGCCGGAACTGATTCTCCATTTCGAGCAGTATGCCGAACTGCTCCAGAGAATCGTGGAGGAGAGCGGCTGCGAGATTCTGCTGATCTCCAGACTCCCGCCTGCAAGGGATGTGTATTACCACGGATTGTCTTTTGTTTATCCTCTCAAACAGATCGCTGTGGAAGCTGCGGATCGGCTGGAGCGGATGCTGGCGGGAGAAACAGAGCTTCCCCAGTCGGTTTTCGAGGCGGAACTCAAGGATAGAAAATCAATGGTTACAGGAGAAATATCGTATGCGTAGCTGTTTTGCCACTCTTCTGCTTGCATCGGCATCGTTGTTTTTGCAGGCCGGATCAACCGTTCCGAAAACGGGAGGAGTCTGTTTCCGGTTCGATGACAACAAGCCGCCCGAACACTGGAAGCAGATGGGGGCTCTCTTTGAAAAGTACGGATTCCGGATGAGTCTTGCTCTGGTTTCGCAGGATTTGAACAGCAGACGCTCTCTGGAAGTGCTGCGGGAACTGTCGGGGAAAGGGCATTCGATGATGGATCATCTGCCCAACCATGCTGTCTATCAGATCCGTGCAAGGACTCAGGACGAGTTCGAGACATATTCCAGACTGCCGATCGCCGATCATGCCGATGCGAAAAAACGCCGGGTTTATTTCAAATTTGAACGAAATGATGCCCATCCGCGCAACAAACGGTTCCAGGCATCAGTCCGCGGCGGCGAACTTTGTGAATATCCCGAAGCGATGAATCGTGAACTCGGATTCACGCGCAAGCTCCTGATGCCGTCGACCGGAAAGGTGTATGGAATCCGCATCCGGAACGGGAAAAAAATGCTGATGGATTTCTGGGGAGAACAGATCTCTCTGCCTGATCAGGAAAAAACAGAATTCGTTCTTCTTGCCGCCAATGCCGCAATTCAGCCGTCGGATGAGCTGCTCCGTTTTCTCGCCTCCGTCAGCCGTGCGAACTTCCTTGCCGCCGGACTTCCCGCTCCACGTGCATGGATTCAGCCTGGCGGATGGGAATGTTTTGTTTCCGCTGAGAAAATTTCCGGAATTTATGGTCGGGAATTCGGATATTGTTCCGCAGACTGTATTCCGGGTTCATCGCGTCTGAACGGTTTCTTCAATGATCCCGCCGCCGGACTCCAGCGTTTCCGAATGCGTCCTGATTTTACCGGACTGGACAACGGACAGGACATTCCCGCCATGAAGCGCAAGATCGCCGAGGCCATCGCCAGACGACAGGTCAAAATCTTTATTTCCCACATGTGGGTCAACCGGGTTAAAGGCGGATGGGATGCTTACATCAAAGGGTATGAAGAGCTTCTGCAATGGTTGAAGAGCAACCGGATTCCGGTCCGGACCCAGGAGGAGTGGGCGGAGATCCTTTACGCATCAAAACCTGAACCCGGAGAAAACATCATGCCGTCGCTTTCCACGGATCTTGATGCGGATGGAATACCGGATGGCTATGAACTTCAAAAAGGTGCGCGTGCGGATATAACATCCGGAACCGTTTTCATTCCCCGGGGAGGAAAACTGCATCTTTCCGATCTCGGCGGGTTGGAAAAAGGGAACAACCGTTTTGCTCTGACCGTGAAAGGAAAAGCGGGAATGGTTGTATATCTGGACTTCTTCTTTGTTGTCCGTTCCGGAAAAAACTACAGCGAGCGGCGGCAATTCCGTCTGGAAAATGATCAACAGCAGGTGTTGGAAGGGGTTGTCAATGTGAAACCCGAGTCTGTTACGCTTCATTATGGAGTCCGTTATTCCAACGGGGAGAAGGATCTTGAAGTGAGAAATCCGGTTTTCAAACCATAAAAACACGATATCCGCCGGGAATGTCGGATCCCCGGCGGAGAAAATCTGCAACAGGGAGCTGAAACATGAGGCAGAACAGAATGTACGGTTCGTGCGGAATTTCCGCTGTACGGTCGGAAAATTTTACATTGATAGAATTGCTTGTGGTGATTGCTGTAATAGCGATCCTTGCCGGAGTTCTTCTTCCTGCCTTGAATTCGGCACGGGAAAAGGCATATCAGAGCAACTGTTCAGGAAATATGAAGCAGCTGGGAACTGCGATTATGATGTACGTCAACGATTCCTCCGACTGCTATCCGAGCCGTTATTATGCCCGGGAGATTGCCCCCTATGTTTCGGCGGGAATCGATCTGGAGAGCAATGTGGAGAAAGTGCAGGGACAGGCAAAAGTGTTCCTGTGTCCGTCGCCTTTGAATTCCCGGGTGAATGTATATAAGAAACTTGTCCAGATTGATTATCTGATTCCCGGCAACATGTCGTCCAACGCGGTGGAGTGGAACAGCTTCGCCGATTCCTTTGTTCCCGGAACCGCGATTCAGAACATCGGGTACGGCACATACAATGTCAAGGCCGGGAATGTGGCGGTTCCCTCCAGGCGCATTCTGCTGACGGAACGCGGAAACAGCAGTACGCCGTATTCCTTCAATTCTGTCTGCAACATCAACAACCGGATGGGAGCGCCTCACGGAACCGGCGGAAGCTGGGTCGGAAATCTTCTTCTTTCCGACGGACATACTGCGCGTCTCTTTGTCCCGCAGCGCTGGTGGATGGTCGGCGACAGTTCGATTGCCGGTTTTCCGAACCGTTACACGAACGATGGCGCTTTCCCGGGACGCTTTCATTTCGACTTGAATTTGAAATATCATCCCTCTCAGCATCCCGGGCTGTGAGAACGGAAGTCTCCGGATTTCAGTTTTACCATTCATTCCAAAAGAAAGAAAAGGCTGCATTCATGCTCAATCTGCACAATTATCCTGCGATTTCGTTTCCGGAGGGCTTCCTCTGGGGAAGCGCTACCGCCGCCCATCAGATCGAGGGCGATGACATTCACTCCATCAACTGGCGAGACCAGACTCTCCATCCGGAGCGCTTCATTCACCATTCCGGCAAGGCTTGCGACAGTTATCGCCTTTACAGAGAAGATATTGAACTACTGAAATCGCTCGGGCATCAGGCATACCGTTTTTCGATTCCCTGGTCCCGTATTGAACCGGAGGAGGGAAAATTCTGCCGGGAAGCCGTTGATCATTACCGTGACCTGCTGCGTCTGCTGAAGGATGCGGGAATCAAAACGTTCGTCACCGTTTCACACGGCAGCGATCCGGCATGGTTCTGGGACAAAGGAGGATTCGCCGACCGAAATGCGCTTTTTTACTTCGAACGCTATGTCGATTTCATCGTCCCGGAATTGCAGGAGATGGTCGACTTCTGGCTGACAATCAACGAAATCAATATCATGGAACGCCCCGGGTGCGACAAGTTCAACCTGCGTAAAAATTATATGATCTGCCATGCAAAAGCCTTTCAGATTATGAAATCACACTCATCCAGGCCGGTCGGCGCACCCCATGCGGCGGCATCCGTGATGCCGAAGGATCCTCACTTCGAGGCCGACCGCGCCCATGCCGCAATGGAGGACTGGATTCTCAACGGTTTCTTTTATCATGCTCTCCGTACCGGAGAACTTGTCATTCCGCATTATCCGGCGGAAACGGTTCCGGAACTGAAGAATTCATTCGATTTCTGGGCGATCAACTATTATACCCGGCACGAGGTTTCCGCCCGGACCGGAAGCGGCGGAGCGCTTCCGCCGATGTATGCACGGCTGAAGCTCATCGACAAGGAGTTCTATATGAGCAGCTTCTGGCCGGAGGGCCTCTACAACGAACTCATGCGCCTGAAGGATAAACCAGTCTACATTACAGAAAATGGCTGCTGCTGTACGGATGACCGCTGGAGAATTGTCAAGATCTGCCAGGATCTTTCAGCGGTCCGCGAGGCGATTGACGACGGTGTCGATATCCGGGGCGTTCTTCACTGGTCTCTGCTGGACAACTACGAATGGGTCAGCTTCATTCCGCGTTTCGGCCTGGTGCATGTCGATTTCAAGACTTTCCAGCGGACTCCGAAACCGAGCGCATGGTTCTTCCGCGAGCTCATCGAACGGAACGGCTTTTCGCCGGATCTGATTGAAAAATATCTGCCGGAACTGCCGAAATTTGAACTGTACCGCTGAATCAGGACTTCGGCGGATTCACTCCCGGGCCCGGATTCTGCTTGCCCGTAATGGAACGGACCGTCATTTTCAGAATGGCGGTATGGCGGACAACTGCTTCCGGAACATTGAACGGCTGATCTCCGATAAAATGTTTCATGAGCAGGTTCAGCGCATGATACTTTTCATCGAGTCCTTCAACAAGTTCCACGGAACCTTCGGCTGCGACGGAGGTGTAGAACATGGTCCAGTATTTCTGTCCGTTTTTTTCGCCTTCGTAGAACTGCGTGCCGGTTTCCGCGAAGAAATACGCGGAAGAGTTGTTTCGGATGCAGTCGATTTTGCGTCCTTCCTGTGCGGCATGGAAATAGAGACAGAGGAGTCCGTCCTTGTTGACTTCGTGTCCGAAGTTGAGGGTAATACCGTATGGTTTGCTGCCGTCACAGAGAGCGAGATGCCCGTATTCGAGTTTATCGAGAATGGCATGAATGGAAGAAATGTCTTTGATTTCTCTGTCTGTTCTGCGCATGATTCGGATCCTTTCAGCCGTTGTATTCTGAGGAGATTTTTTCCGCTGTTGCTTTGACCAGCTGGGCAATTTCGTCTGTTTTGTCCCGGAGATAAAGTTCGGAACCGGAGACGCTGATTCCGGCGACCACCATGCCCGAGTAGTCCAGAACTGGTGCCGCAAGACAGTAGACTCCGAGTTCATGTTCGCAATTGTCGATGGCATATCCCCGCTTCCGGATTTCCGCAAGTTCTCGTTTCAGTGCGGAGGGGGTCCGGATTGTGTTTCGGGTAAACGGCGTGAAACGGATTTTTCCGCAAAGATCATCGACTTTTTTCTCCGGCAGAAAGGCAAGAATCGCTTTTCCGATCCCGGTGCAGTACAGCGGACTGTAATTGCCGATCAGCGATCCCATTCGGACCGGGCGGATTCCTTCCACTTTGTCCACATAGAGAATCCGGTCTTCCTTGAGTTCCGCCAGATGGACCGTTTCCATCGTTTTCGAGGAAAGTTCCGCAAGAAGCGGACGTGAAATCTTCAGCAGCGGATTCTGTGCCGCTGCAATGTTTCCCAGTCTTGCAAGTCCCAGCCCGAGAGAGTACCGCGAACCGGAACTCCGCAGATATCCCTTCTCCACGAGAAATTTCAGCATGCGGAAGGTTGTGCTGGTCGGAAATCCGCATGCTTCCGCGATTTCCTTGCCTTTGAGTCCGGAACGACTCTGCGCCACTCGCTCAATGAGGTCGAACAGCTTCGAAAAACTTTTGTCTCCGTCTTTGACCTGTGTTTTGTCTGTCATGGCTGATCCTGCCGGTGAGAAGTCCGGGGGGCTCTCCCGTTCCGCTTTTCCATCCTTTTTTTGTTTCACGCCATAAATTATCTGTTTTTTTCCGGAAATCAAACTTTTTCCGTTTGCATTTTCTTTTCTCTTCCATTAATTTAATATTGTAAGAACAAATTCTCATAATATAAGAATAATAAATAAGGGAGATGAACAATGGAAAAGTGGATTGCCGGATTTGGAGAAGTAATGCTGAGACTCGCCCCCGCGGGAAAGACCCGTTTTGCACAGGCTCTGCCCGGAACTTTGGAAGCGACCTTCGGGGGAGGAGAGGCCAATGTCTGTGCTTCCCTTGCGATTCTCGGGGAGAAAAGTCGCTATCTGACGGCGCTGCCGGAGAATCCGGTCAGCTGCGCATTTGCCGTCCAGCTGCGTGGACTCGGTGTGGATGTTGATCGGATTCTGTACCGGAAGAACGGACGAATGGGAGTCTATTACGCCGAACATGGTGCGGCTCAGCGGGGTTCCAATGTTGTCTACGACCGTGCGAATTCCGTGATTTCCGAATGCGGACCGGAGGATTACGACTTCGCATCCATGCTGGAAAACTGCAAACATCTTCATGTGACGGGAATCACTCCGGCACTGAGCGAAAAAGCGTTCCTTGCAACGCTTGCGATCGTGAAATACGCATCGGAGCAGGGAATTAAAGTTTCCTGCGATTTGAATTTCCGCAAGAAACTCTGGCGCTGGAAAGAGGGATGCGCACCGAAAGAGCTTGCCGCTGAGTGCATGGAACAGATTGTGAGCTATGCCGACATCATCATCGGCAACGAGGAAGATGCCTCGGATGTTTTCGGTATCACTTCGGAGGGAACCTCGGTTGAGAGCGGTAAAATCAATATTGCCGGTTACCGTGAGGTTGCCCGAAAACTTTCCGCCCGCTTCCCGAAGGCGTCGTATGTCGCCATCACTTTGCGCGAAAGTTATTCCGCAGATCACAACAACTGGGGTGGAATGCTCTATGAAAAAGCGTCGGACAAAGAATGCTTTGCTCCTCTGAATGCCGCAGGAGAGTATTCTCCGTATGAGATCCGCAATATCGTCGACCGCTTCGGCGGCGGTGACTCCTTCTGCGCCGGACTGATTTTCGCTCTGAACAGCGCAGATTTCAGTTCTCCGGAAAAAGCGATTCGCTTTGCTGTTGCATCAAGCTGCCTGAAACATTCCATCAAAGGCGATTACAACTATTCAACAAAGGATGAGGTTACCGCTCTGATGAACGGCAACGCTTCGGGACGAGTCAAACGCTGAGAACGGAGGAACAGGATGAAAATCACACGGATTGAGCCGATTCTGGTCGGAGCGCCGACTCCCGGAGTCGGACTGCTTTCCAGCCGTAACTATCTGTATGTGAAAGTCCATACTGACGAGGGAATCTGCGGGCTTGGTGAAGCAACTCTGGAAAGCCATGACAATTCCGTTCTCGGAGCCTTGAAGGATATTGAACTCCTGGTTCTGGGAGAGGATCCGCGCCGGATTGAATATCTGACTCAGAAAATGGTCAAGCAGCTTTTCTGGAAAGGGGGGGTCATCAAAGGTTCGGCAATTGCGGGAGTGGAGCTGGCTTTGTGGGATATTCTCGGCAAGTCGCTGGGACAGCCGGTTTACAAACTTCTCGGAGGAGCGTGTCGAGACAAGATGCGTGTCTATGTCAACGGCTGGAGCGGCGGATCGCTGGATCCGGTTGTGATCCGAGAGAAGGCACAGGTCGCCATGGCTGCCGGATATGATGCGTTCAAATTCAGCCTCGCCTTGCCTGTCTGGCCGTTGAATGATCCGGCGAATCTGCGGAAGATCCGGAAAGCGGCGGAGACGATCCGGGAGACAATCGGTCCGGATGCCCTGCTGATGTTTGATGGTCATGGTCGTTACGATGCCGATCTTGCCATTCGCATCGGGAAGCTGTTCGAGCCATTGGATTTCACCTTTTTCGAGGAGCCGTGCCAGCCGGAGGATGAGGAGGGGCTGGCAAAAGTCGCAGCTCATGTTAACATTCCGATTGCCACGGGAGAACGTCTCTCCTTTCTGCCGGAGTTCAAGCGTCTGCTGACCCGGCATTGCGCTAGCGTGATTCAACCGGATATCGGCCATTCGTGCGGGTTCGGAACTGCATTGAAGGCGGCACGTCTGGCGGAAGCGTTCAACGCATTCGTGGCACCTCACGGACCGATGAGTCCGGTTATCACAACCATCTCTCTGCATCTGGATGCAATTCTCCCGAACTTCCTGATTCAGGAGCGTCTGTTCCTCAACGACTGGCGCAACGAGGTTATCACTGAACCTCTGAAGGTGGAGAACGGCTATATTACCCTGAACGACAAACCAGGCTGGGGAATTGAACTGAACGAAGAGGTCTGCAAAGAGCATCCGGCGATTACGCCTTATACACCGCGTCTGCACCGTCCGGACGGGGCTGTCTGCGACTGGTAATATCATGGTGCAGGTCTGTGACCTGCTTCGGTCCAGCTGAAGAAGCTGGCCGCCGGAGGCAGAAAAATCCCGAAGGGACAAAAATTATCATGGTGCAGGTCCGTGACCTGCTTCGGTCCAGCTGAAGAAGCTGGCCGCCGGAGGCAGAAAAATCCCGAAGGGACAAAAATTATCATGGTGCAGGTCCGTGAGCTGCTTCGGTCCAGCTGAAGAAGCTGGCCGCCGGAGGCAGAAAAATCCCGAAGGGATCAACCGGAAAAAAGAGCGAAATTTGATTCGTGGAGGAGAGAAGCTCTTCCGGGGAGTGGAAGGTGTTCGTGTAGAAAGAGTTTCTGTATTTGGAACAGAGATCTTTTTCAGAATTCAGCAGAAGAGAAATGAATACGGAGTAAAAGGAATGAAATCGTTGTTGTCGAGAGAAATGGAACTTGCTGACAGCAGTCATGCCAGGCTTCCCGGACGCATTACGCATCTTGTTCTGAATCGGGCGAAGGCTCCATATCATTTTCTTCACGAGTGTGCTTTGATCCATTTCAGGGATCGTTTCTATACCGCCTGGAATGCCTGCGGAAAAAGCGAAAGCGACCGTGAGACTGTGATCCGGTGGACCAGCTGGGATGAGATGTTCCGGAAGAATGACGGATTGCGGGAGATCCGTCCGGCATTGAGAATTGACGATGTGACGAATTGGGAGAGCTGTCAGTTGTTCGAGTATCGTTCCTCGTTGTATGCGCTGGTTGGGCAGGTCCATTGCCAGCCGCATGATCCGGCGGATAACGGTGGCCGGAGCGTGCTGTTCCGTCTGATGGAAAACGGATTATCCTGGGAGGAGGTATGTTCGGTTGCCGGTTTTCAGCCGCTGAATCCGCCGATTTCTCTGCCGGACGGCCGTCTTCTGTGCGGGGGTGAGTTTAATTTGCATGAACCCCGGGTTATGATATCCGCTTCTGACGATTTAACTTGCTGGCGGGTCATTCCGCTATCCTGTTCATCATCGGCGGTTCCAATGTTCCCCGAGACCGCACTGATGCCGGTCCGGAACGGGATACGCGCATTTGTCAGAAGTGGCAATCATGGGCTTTTGACTGCGGATTCGGTGGATGGCGAACATTGGGATGTGCTTGATTCGGTGGATTTTCCGGCTTCCTCATCGAAGATGTGTGCCGGTCGCCTTTCGTCGGGGGAAGGGTATCTGATCCTGAACTCTCCATCGGCGGATCTGCCCGATACCCGATCCTGGCTTCGGATTCTGCTGACGGAACCGGGATGTGATACCTTCTGCCGTCAAGTTACGATCCGGAATTCCCGGTCGCCTCTCTGTCGGGACGGTCGGTGCCATTCTCAGTGGTCCTATCCCTGTGCCGTGGAATTCGGAGATTCATTTTATGTTGCCTACTCCATATCGAAGGAAGATTATGGACTTTCCATATTGCCGTTGAATGAACTTCAAACCATTGATTCAGATTGAGAGAGATGAATCAAAGAAAGGAATGGATATCATGAGTTTTGAAACGTATCTGAAAGAATGTCCGCTGGTTGCGATCCTGCGGGGAATTACGCCGGAAGAGGTTCCGGCAGTCTGCGATGTGCTTTATGAGAACGGAATCCGTCTGCTGGAAATTCCTCTGAATTCGCCCGATGCACTCAAGAGCATCGCGATTGCCGCGCAGCATGTAAAGGGACGGCAGATCGCGGGCGCGGGAACGGTGTTGACGCCCGAGGACGTCATAGCCGTGCATGATGCAGGCGGCGAGTTTATCATTTCGCCGAATACCGACTCCGAAGTCATTCGGGAGACGAAGCGTTTGGGAATGATCTCCATGCCTGGCTTTTTTACGGCGAGCGAAGCGTTCACAGCGATCAAGTCCGGAGCCGATTATCTGAAATTGTTTCCGGCGATTCTTGGCCCCGGTTATGTGAAGGATCTGAAAGCGGTGGTCAAGAAACCGATCTTTGCTGTGGGCGGTGTGAATGCGGGAAATATTCCGGAGTTCATGAAGGTCTGCGCGGGAGTCGGGATCGGCAGCGCGCTTTACAAGCCGGGAAAATCGCTTGAGGAGATTGCAAGGGATGCCGCGGCAATGGTTGCCGGACTGAAAATCTGACGGACTGAAAATTGAAAATTGCCTGAACTCATGTATATTAACCGTTTCTGATTCAGGAGATGGAAAAATGATGTTCAGGCATGTTGCAAATTATTTTCGTCCCAATACGGGTGCCTTGCAGTTTTTTCTGAGTATTTTGATGTGGGGGGTCGCGGCGGGCTGCTTCACCGCTGTCCTGAATAATTATCTTGCGGATATGCGCGGAATCAATGAGTTCGAACGCGGTCTGCTTGAATTTTTCCGGGAGATGCCGGGACTCCTGCTTGTATTCATTCTCGCCCTTATGAACCGTATGACGGACTGGCGGATTCTCAAAATCGGGACTCTGATTTCGATGGCGGGGGTTGCCGGGTTGATGCTTTCCGCGGATAAGATCCTGATTACGGCTTTGATTATGGTCTGGAGCGCAGGCGAACATATCCTGATGCCGGTCCGGAGTTCGATCGCAATGCGCGTAGCCCGTTACGGCAAACTCGGGCGTTCTCTGGGATTGGTGACAAGCGCAATGAATGCCGGAAATGTGGCCGGCAGTCTCATTGCCGCGGCGGTTTTCTATGTCGGCCTTCGCTTTTTTCAGGTGAAAAATCAGATTTTACTGTATAATATTATCTGGGGATTCATCGTTCTGCTGCTGGCGGTCAGTGTGGCGGCGATTCTGCTGGCAAAGACGGGGGAGGGGGCGGTTGTGAAGCGTCCCCGTCTGTATTTCAACCGCAAGTACGGAAAGTTCTATGCGCTGGAGCTGTTCTACGGGGCCAGAAAGCAGATCTTCATCACATTTGCTCCCTATGTGCTGATTCTGAACTACAAAATGGATACAACAACGATGGCGGTGCTGGTCGGAATCTGTGCGCTTGTCAATATTTTCTGCGCGCCAATGATCGGACGCCTGATGGACCGGATCGGTTATAAGAACATTATGATTTATGATACGGTGGTGCTGTTTTTCGTCTGTCTGGTGTACGGATATGCGGATTCGCTGTTTGCCAGGAACATTGCGTACTATGTGGTCTGTCTGAATTTCCTGCTGGATGCGGTTATCAGTACGACTTCCATGGCGACGAATGTCTACGTCCGCGAGATTTCCGACTCACAGGAGGAGATGACTTCCACTTTGACAACAGGAATTTCCATCAATCATCTGATCAGCATTCTTGCCGCTCTGGCTGGAGGTATGATCTGGCAGAAGTTCGGGGTTGGCGTTCTGTTCGGCTTTGCCGCGGTCATGGCTCTGGCAAACAGTGCGTTTGCTCTGACGATTCCACGTCCGGGTTCTTACCGGAAGGGGGCTTAAGTTGGAGCTTTATTTTGATAATGCCGCGTCATGCCGGCCGTTCGAGTGGGCTGTTCGCCTGTTTTCCGAAAC
Source organism: uncultured bacterium (assembly GCA_949292215.1). Taxonomy (GTDB): domain Bacteria; phylum Verrucomicrobiota; class Lentisphaeria; order Victivallales; family UBA1829; genus UBA1829. The sequence continues at coordinate 2,970 of CASEYW010000117.1, read as the reverse complement.
CGTTCTGTCAACCTATGCAAATCAGGAGTCCGCAGGAGCTCTCGGGGTCCGTGCGAACAAGCTGGTCCGCGATGCTTCGAAGCGCCTTGCTACTGCGGTTGCGCCCGATGCCGATGTGCTCTGGTGCAATTCCGGGACGGAAGCGCTCGCTTCGGCAATCCGGATGCACTGTGCATCGCACCCCGGAAGCGGGATCGTGACAAGCGAGGCGGAACATCCCGCGCTCAAACAGGCGATCCGCCGCTTTGCTTCCCTCTATGGACTTCAGGTCTCCTGCGTGAAAATTCGGAAAGATGGAATGCTTGATCTGGATTCTCTTTCCTCTCTGCTGACTTCAAAGGTTTCATTGCTGGCGCTCCATCATGTGAACGCTGAGACGGGGGCCGTGCAGGATTTGACAGCCATTCGTTCCATATTGGATTCTCATTCGTTCGGGAAAACAAAATTCCTTGCCGATACCACGCAGTCTGTCTGCAAGGTTCCGGTTCCGTGGGAGGAGGCTGGATTGGATTTTGCAACGGTTTCCGGCTGTAAAATCGGAGCTCCGTGCGGTGCAGCTCTGTTGTTTCGCGATTCGTCGGACAGGAGCGTTTCCCGGCGCTTTCGTGCACTGCGGGGGGCGGATCATGCCGTAGGACGGTGTGTGCCGGCAGCGGCTCATGTGCTGGCGTCGGTTGCGGAATGGGACCGGAAGACTCTGGCAGAGCGCACGGAACGTGTGAAGAAAATCCGAACCCGTGTTCTGGAGGCGGTTAAGCGTTCCGCCGGAACACGGGTCCTGGAGACGATTCCCGCGGACAAGGCATCCCCCTATATTCTTCACTTGATTTTCCCGGAGCATCAGGGCGCGGTTCTGGTCCGGATTCTGGAATCGGAAGGCGTTTCTGTCGCGGCAGGGTCCGCCTGCATGGCGGAGACGGCAGAGCCTTCCGGAACCCTGCGTGCGATGGGGTTTTCCAAATCCATGGCGTTCGGAGCGTTTCGTCTCTCCTTCTGGGACGATACCACAGAGAAGGATGCGGAAGTTTTTGAAAACCTTTTCGATTCAGCATTGAAAAATTACTAAAACAGATTAATAGTATCGTAACCGAAAGATTTTTAACGAAAGGATGAATCTCATGGAAGAAAAAATCAGAGCAAGACTCGAAGAACTCCGCGCTTATCTTCAGGCTGATGGCGGAGATCTTGAAATAGTTGCGATTGAGGGAAAAACGGTGAAACTTTCCCTCCGGGGCGCCTGCGGCGGATGCCCTCATGCGACAATCACAATCAAGGACGGCATTGAGCGGATTCTCAAGGATGAGATCGATCCTGAAATCGTGGTGGAGCGTGTCTGAGTCTGTCGGATGGATTGCGTTTCCGGAGCCGGTTTCTTCCCCGGCTCCGGTTTTTTTTATCGTTTGATTTGCTTTTCCTGTATGAAAATTGTTGAGATTTATACGGATGGCGCCTGTCGCGGCAATCCTGGTCGAGGGGGGTATGGTGCTGTTCTGAAATACAAGGATTTCCGGAAAGAAATCTCCGGAGGGTTCCGCCGGACAACAAACAACCGCATGGAGATTTTTGCTGTCATTGCAGCTCTGGAGGCGCTCCGGGAACCATGTATTATGACCATCTATTCCGATTCCCGTTATCTGATTGATACCATGGAAAAAGGATGGCTTGAAAAGTGGCGGAAAACCGGATGGGTCAACCGCAAGGGCGATTCCGTGAAAAATATTGATTTGTGGCGGCGTTTGTTTGTTGCAAAGATTCGTCACAAGGCAAAATTTGTCTGGGTGAAGGGACACGCGGAGAATCCGGAGAACAACCGCTGCGATCAGTTGGCAACCGCCGCCGCCGATCAGCCGGATCTTCCGGAGGACGAGGGGTGTCCTTAAAAAATCGGTTTCCCGGTCACATTACATGGGGGAAAGGTGGTCTTTTCTGTATTTTGATGGAGAGGTTTGCTTTTCCCGACGGAAGGCGCGGATGAAGTAATACGGATCAGGAAATCCGGTTCGTGCGGCAATTTCGTAGATTTTCAAGTCCGTGTCTTCCAGAAGGCGGCATGCTTCGTCCAGCTGCTTTCTTCTGAGGTAGGTGCCGGGAGGAACGCCGAACTGTTCTTTCCAGTACCGGAGAAAATTCCGATAGGACATGCCTCTGGAACGTGCAAGCAATTCCAGATCCGGATGCTCTGTAAAATGAAGATCCAGATAGGAGGCAATCCGGTAGAGTTCCGCGGCATACCGCGGTTCTCGCCGTTTCCGTTCCCGCAGATTCAAAAGCATTTCCTGAACAAGACGGATGCAGCAGCAATCCAGACGGTCGGTATTTCCGGGATGCTGGATCGTCGCGGAAAGATGAAAGATTTCTTTCAGAATCTCCGTTAGATTGAACTCCCGGCGGAACGGCGTCAAGACGCATTCCGGACGAACTGTAAAACCCTCAAAATATTCCAGATGTTCTGATCGGTAGGAAAAGTAGAACTTCTCTACGGGCCCGGGATTGATGGCACAGTATTCCGGGCCAGGACAGGTGAAGATAAAGGCCGGAACTTCTGATTCATATTCCCGATCCCCGATCCGATATCCCGTTCGTCCCGTTTTCGTGGAGAGTACTATTCCAAAGTTGATGCTCGTCCGCCTCAACGGAACCGGCATTTGAAAGTCTTCTCGATTGTAGGCAATATGACTCACAGGAGGAAACAGCGCAGCCTCTCGTGCTGCAGAATCCAGATTCAAACTGAAATTTTCCATCGTCCCTGTCCGTAAACCCTTTATTGGAATGTAGTCTCATTTATCCGCTTTTCAAGTCGTTAAAAAGGAAAATGAAAAAAACGCGTGGAGTTCTCCACGCGTTTTTTATGACGCTGTCGCGTTTTATGACGCTGTCGCGTTTTATGACGCTGTCGCGTTTTATGACGCTGTCGCGTTTTATGACGCTGTCGCGTTTTATGACGCTGTCGCGTTTTATGACGCTGTCGCG
>CASEYW010000116.1 GCA_949292215.1 uncultured bacterium | reverse complement strand
GGAAACAACATATTTTGTCACCCCCACATTGTCCGTCGCGGGATCCCAGCTCAGATCAACCATCGGAACCCCCGCTCCATCCTGGAAGAAGTTCGTGCTGAGTTTCATTTTCCCCTGCGGAGCGGTCACATCCTGAAGAACGAACGATTCCTCGTACCACGATCCCGCCTCCCCATCACGGTTCACCGCGCGAACCATGACGGTATGAGTGCCGACGGAGAGCGGGGTCTTCGTCGAATAGCTTGTCGATTTTACATATCCGAGGGAAACTCCGTCCAGAACCACCTCGTATCCCTGCAGTTTTTCTCCTTTTTCCAGCGCAGCCTTCCCCCAGGAGAATTTCGCCTTGTACGACTTGTTCGTCACGGACACCGACAGATCCTTCGTCAGGTCCGGTCCGATGGCCGGCGGTTCCGGCGCCGGGAGTTCGCTGCTGACTGCGGCGCTCCAGTCGCTGACGTTTCCTGTGGCGTCATACGCGTAATAGCGGACGGTATGAGTTCCGTAGACGGTTTCAAGCTGAAGATACGGTGTTGATGTCTGATACAGCTGTCCATCGAATTCCACCCAGTACCCTGCGACTCCGACATTATCCGCGGCAGCCTCCCACGTAATGATGGCTTGTGTCCCTTCGTAACGGATGGACGCCGCACTGTTCGACGAAAGAACCGGGCTGACCGTGTCCATTTCCGGAGTTCCTGAACTGGTAAAATAAAAGACGGGACTCCATTCACTGATATTTCCGGCCGCATCATACGCATAGTACCGGCCCCAATGTTCGCCGTTCCGGATATTTTCAATTCGCAAGCTGTTCGTTTCAACATAATATCCGTTTCCATCAAACTCGACATAATATCCGGCAACGCCTTCATTATCGGAAGCAGAATTCCAGTGGAAAACAGCGGCATTTCCATCATAACTGACATTCATCTGCGAATCTGCGGCAAGCGTCGGAGAGATCCGGTCCCCTCCCGGAACGACATTTCTGTCTACGGAAAGGACGATTCCGGTCCGAGCCTCATTGAATTGAAGCCCGACCTTCGTTCCATCGGAAAACACATGAGAAGAACCGACACGCAGAGATTCTCCATCCTTGCCATACCTGATCTGAAATTGTTTATCCGCAAAAGTTGTTCCAAGATCGTCGGATTCAATCAGGATGTAATTTCCAGACAAAGCATTGTCTACATAAATACCGAACTGACTGGTGATCAAAGAAGTGGAATCCGTCATTTTCAGGAACCGGTGATTGTTCTCCGTTCCCGCCAGATGATAGACGATCGTCGTACTTCCATTGGTGGAAGAAATTGTACCATAAACGGCGGAATTATCACTTAGGAACACGCCGTTATCCCCGATTCCCAATTCGATATTCCCAAACGCCAGGCCTCCGTTGGCAAACGTGATCAGATCGTCATATCCGGTTGGGCAATAGGAATCATCCTTGTAATAAGCATAGGCGCTCTCTGCGTTAAGCGAAGAGGCCGCCAGTACGGAAATATTCTCCTCCGCATTGTTCAGCAGGGTCATCAATTCCGTAGAAACCGAGTTGAGATTTTCCGTATCCAATCCACCCAGTTTATAATTTCCTGCATACAAAACCCCGGTGACGGTAAGAAAATCCGCATCCGCATAATGATACAGAGCCGTGGCTTCTGTTTCCGCGGATGCCGCAACAATACCTGAAACCGTCTGGACACCGGAAAGCAACCCACGAATCGTAATGGCACAACTTTCCGATTTCAATCCGTTCACATATCCGCTCTGAGCCACGGCAAGCAAATTGCCGCTGATGTTTTCCGCCTGCAATCCGCCAGACCACAGAGCGGAAGCATAGCTTCCATTCTGAACCGAGATATTGGATCCCAACACACCGGAGACCGTTCCCCCGGACGCAATGGAAGAAATATTAGAGGCAAAATCCCCGTTCAGCATAAGGAATCCGGCATTGATGCCGTAGGAACTGGTTTCTGTGTTAACTGTGCCGCTCTGCATTCCATGACCGGCCAGTATTTCCACGGAATTTCCCTCGGCTGTCACGGAAAAGTTTCCACGGAAATCGCCGGCGCATGAGAGATATCCTCCTTCAGTAGTTGTTGTTCCCGGAGACGTCATCTTGATAGGGACCTTTCCGGAAATGCCATACGCTGAAACAGCAAGGGTGTTGTCGATTCCGCGAATCCGGGAAGAAGCTCCTTCTGCGGCACTCTCGATTGTTCCGTCAAAATTTCCCTGAATTATTAACAAGCTGTCTGATTCCATGGAAATGCCGGAACTGGTCGCGGTGGCTTCCACTTTTCTTGCGATTGTCGATTCGCCCATGAGACAAGGAATTGCTTCAACTCTGGAATGAATCTGAGAGCGAAAATCTCCTTTGATTTCCCCGGAAGCGATTTTATAACCATGGGCATTGTAACTCAGAGAGAACTCGGAACTCCCGGTGGAAAGAAGCTCAACATAGGAGGTCTCTTCCGCGAAATTTTCTATTCTGACATTCACATTATCCTGAACATTTCCGGAAAAAGAAATGACAGAATACGAAGCGCCTACGACCTCGACACTTCCGCTGTCCACTTGATTATATTCTCTGAGTCCATAGTTTTTATGAACAGCAGAAATCGTGTTTACAGAATCGCCTCCAACAGCCAGAGATTCCCCGGAAAAAATACCGGCGACATACCCGCTGAGCATCGAATGAGCGTCACAAGAGATATTCAATGCCATATTTCCGGCAATGCTGCCGCTTCCGGCGGAAGACAATCCGATCACACGAGCCCAAGCGACAACATTGTTTGTCGCCTGCGCAATCTGCTTTTCCATGAAGCCGGAGGAACCGTTGAGGGTTGAAGTAAAATCTCCCTGAATGGAAAAATCATTGGCTGTAAATACATACGAACCGAGATTGGGTCTTATATCTTTCGAATAGCGCTCGGACAAATAGGATGTTGCCCGAAACGTTCCGCCGAAATTGTCATCCGATTGCAATCCCCCGTCGGCACAGAAAGCAAAAGCGCTGGCTGTTCCGTTTGCATACGTTGTTCCTCCGAACGTTTCCGCCAATATTTCACCAGCGAAGACCCCCTTCACACTTAACGCACCCTTTGTATAAATTGCAGCGGATCGGCCTTCCAGACAATAGGCCTCGGATTCTTCTTTCCGACCGGAAGCGACCACATTCAGGACAGAATTGTTTTCAAAGGTAAAAACAAGATCATTTCCGACAATTCCATAGGTATCAATCATCGCATTCGGGTTCACCGGATCAATCGCGGCAGATCCCCGGAAAACATTCGTAGATCCTTCGCTCAAAACAATCTGACCATTTTTCAGATCATAGAACTGCCCCGCATAGTTCATCGCCAGGGAACCGAACGTCAAAACTCCGCTGAGATTCGATGACGAAGAGTTCACAACCGTACTGTTTTCGAATTCAATCGTCGTATTTGCGTTCTTGACCGTGACCGCGTTGGAATAGTTGCCTAACACAGCAATTAAACTGTCGCGAAGAATCGTATCATCATAGAATTCTTGCGGAGTGCTCAAGGTTTCCGACTGAATTTGTGTCATTTTTATCTCCCTTCCGTCCTTTATCGGTTATCATTTCTCTTTCAGAATTTGTTATTTTCCATCATCCCGGATTTCCCGGAGAATTTCCATGATCGAAAACGGCACCATGGTGAACTCCAGCAGCAGATGCGTCACAATCGGGGAAAAAAGAAGCACCAGCAATCCGAGACCCGCCGATCCCCACGCCCCTCT
>CASEYW010000115.1 GCA_949292215.1 uncultured bacterium | reverse complement strand
GAGGAGGTTGCGAAGAAATCATTTCCCGAATCCGAAAAGTGATCGGGGCTTGGACATTTGGAAAGCTGGCAGTCAATCCTAAAATTGGCATTGGTATCTGGCAGAATTTATTATTCAATTATTTATGACGTTACACTTATTGATGATGCCGAATTGAAATCCGCAAAACGGATGGTTCTGGTCTATGCAACCTGTGCTTTTGCCAATGGAATGATTCTGGATCACGACCGCACCACTCTGATCAAAAAAGGCGATATTCCGCCTCTGCTGGAAAATGGACGCTGTACCATCCGTCTCCAGCGAAAAGAGCGCTTCCGCTGTTTTGCATTGAGACTGGATGGGACCCGTAAAGAGGAGATTCCCGTATCCCGTACAGAGACGTCCGAGTCTCTGGAAATCCGGATTGATACCGCCGGAATAACAAATGGGGCAACTCCGTTCTTTGAGTTGATTGAGACCGGTACGCAGCAGAACCCGCTTGCTTCCGGAAATTAGATTTCATGAAACAGGAAAGGCAACAAAAAAGATGAAAAACATGGAACCGTCACGACGACACTCTTTTTCCCTTCTGGAACTGCTGGTTGTAATTACCGTGATTGTTATTCTGGTTTCTCTGCTTCTGCCAGCTCTGAACAGAGCGCGTTCCTCTGCGCATCGGGTAACCTGTACCAGCAATCTGCGGATGATCTTCTCCGGGGGACTGATGCTCTATGTCTATGATAATCAGGAGTGGCTTCCCCCGACCAGAGATCATGCTCAATATGCCGGAATGATCAACCTTTATTTGAAACAACGGTTTGACGTTCCTGTGAATTTTGAAAAATGGTCTGCCGGAGTGCCGAGCCTGTTGAGCAACGGTCCGGCGAATAAAAGACCTTCGGGCAACATTTTTTACTGTCCGGGAACTCCCGGGAGCACAGCCGAATCCATGATATGGAGCGGTTCGGAAGCTGGAGCGTACTTTTTCCCGAATTATATTCCTTCCTACAATTTTTCCACATCGATAACGGAACGCTCCGCTCATGGAAAGCCGGGATGGTATCTGAGCGGACTGCCGAATCCGTACCGGAAGCTGTCGGGAATTCTTGCCTCATCGCTTCTTATGGGCGAAAGCAATTATCAGAGAGTCAACACAACGGGGTATAATCTTCCCGGACTGCTTCTGCTGACAGGGGCGAGTGTCAATAATCCGACCGGAGGACTTGGATATAATTTTCATCAGGGAATGAGCAATGTCATGCGTGTGGATGGTTCCATCCGGTGTATTCGTCCTGGATATATCAACAAAACAAATCTTGTTCTGCTGTATTGAAGGTGAGGCTATGAAACGGATTTCGATTTTTCTTGCAGGGGTTTTCTTTCTGGTGACACTCAGTGCGGAGGGGCGGGATGTCGAACGTGTAATCAAGAGTGTGCATGAAAAGTTGCGTACGGAATTTACCGGTCCCCATGGACTGCTTCTTGACTTCCGTGGAGAAATTCCGACTCCGGATGACTGCCGGCGCGGTTTCCCGAACAGCATGAGCTGGCTTACTCCGATTGCAAATTCTACGAAATTCACGGGGCTTTATCTGCCTGCAATGTGTGAACGGGCAAAACGTTCCGGTAGAAAAGAGGACCGGGAATACGCTCGAAAACTGGCAAAGGCGCTTTTGTTGTGTGCGTCGGTCTCGGATGTAAAGGGGTTTGTCGCGCGGGCTGTTTCTAGCGATGGACACAGTCATTATCCTCTGGGATCGGAAGATCAGACTTTACCCTGGTTTTATGGACTGTTCTGTTATCTTCAGTCGAATATTCCTTCGTCGAAGGAGCATGCGGAAATCACAGCAAAATACATGGAAGTCTGTCTTGCGCTGGAAGCGAACGGATGGCAATGCCCATGTGATGGTCCATTCAAAGGAGAGGTGCGCGGTTCTCTTCGGGGCTTCAAATTTTTTAGTGCGCCTTCTCTTCTATTCATAACAAGAACGGCTTATGAACTGACGAAGGATGAGACATGGCTGAAAAAGTATCGTTCAGCGCTTCAGCTTCGTTCCCGGTCTGCAGAAAAGAAAGGGCTTCCGGCACCGTCTCTTCTGGAGATCTGTTCCGGCAGCTATGCACAGGATGAGGGATGGTTGAAATCCATCGATCGGAATTACTTGTGGATTTATGTGAAAAATGTTGCCGTTCTCAGGATTCTTGCTGATCTGGAAACGGAACCGCAAGTGAAAGCTGCTTATCGCAAAGGTCTGGCGGAATGTGCAGCGCGAGCATCGAAAGTACTTGCGGATTCCAGATATTTTGAAAACAAGGATACCGGACCTCTTCCTTCTGCTTCCTGGAGAAAGCTCTTTGCCGGAACTTGGAAAGTTCAGAAAGATCAGAAAATGTGTGCGCGAATTTCATCTGAACAGTATCGGATCGCAAATGCGGACAAACGGAAAAAACATGAACACCGCTATATGACGATTCCGTTATCTGCGGCTTCAATTTGTGCATACTCCGGGGAAAAGCGTTACATACCGGCTATTTTGGAGACGATCGTTCAGTATGACTACTCCAGAGTTCATCGCGGGGAGATGTTTCTTGCTGAAGTAGCGTATTATGCTGTCGCTCAAGAGAGGGAGTCCGGCATTTCCCGGAAGAATGATTGACAAATCAAGAACGGCAGTTCCAATCCGCGTTATGGCAAGAAATGGCAACTGATAATTATGAGAAAATTGTTTGACTCCCATTTCGTGACATAATGCCTTTGTCTCACAATACGGCTTCCAAATTCTCAGAAAACAGGTGTTTATATACTTTCTTCTCCCTTTTCCGCAGCCATGCTTCTTGAAAAACTTACCTGTTTCAACTATACTTGGCAAAAATGAATGAATTGTGAAAGATGTTGCAAATGAGTTAGTTGTGGTTTGCAATAAGCCTTTGGGCATCACAGAGGCTCCTCGAGAGAAAGAGCTGCTGAAAAAAACACGAAACTCCACCGCTAGGAACAGAAATAGGAAAAACACTGGAAAACGTCATTCGCGAGCGATATAACATCGACTCCCCTAACGACGGCGTAACCGATATCTCCTTTTTAGTTACCATTGTTCTTATGATAAAAATCACTTAAAATAACTGCTTGAATGATGTTTTTCCTTGAATCTTACATAAATGATGGTATTTTTGCCGTATATAACGTTAATGGACGTTTGGGGGAAAATATGGAAGCTTGGGGGGATTGAGATAAATTTTAGAATTCTTATGAGATCGATGGGGCTGTTTACAAGTAAATTGAAATCAAAAACATGCTGGCTCGCCGAAACGGTCGTTATTGGAAATTCAAAAGAGATGAAGTCGATGTCGGGATTACATCCGGTACGGTTGGAAAAGAATACAGGATATTCAGGAAGGATGAATTCCCATATTCCCATAGACAAAAGATGTTCTGGTATCAGGTGTGTTGTGAGGGGAAAGGTGAGGAGCGATAATGCAGTTTATCAATAACAAACGACTCAAGGCGGGAGAATTGCTTTTGACAGCGTTATCACAGCGATCCAGTCTTTCTGTTATCACAGCGCTGTTTTCCATTTATGCTCTGGAAAAACTTGAACCGGTGTTGCCATCCATAGAAAAGCTGCGATTGCTTTTTTCGTCGCCTCTTGAGATTCAGGATCCTTTGGCTCTTGTCGGAGATTCGGATGAACGCAGGCTGCGCAATCACCTGACACAGCAGAATGTCGCAAAAAAATGCGAGGAATGGCTTTCCGCTCATGCGGAGATTCTCCAGACGACCTCCGCATCTCTGGTGCATCAGAATCTATTCTGCACGGAGAAAATTGCGATCCAGGGCAGTGCGGATCTGACTGCTTCAGGACTTGGTTTTGCAAGCTCAATCCGGCACGATATGAGTACCGGATTCGACGAACCGGAAAACATCGCTGAATTGAAAGAATGGTTTGATGCCATCTGGCAGGATGACTGCCATGTCCGGAATATCAAGAAAATTTTTATCGATCAGCTTGCATGGCTCGGCAGCGACAAAGCCCCGAATTTTATCTATTATCTTGTTCTGTATCATATTTTCAGCAATACGCTGAGCGAACTGGATGAGGAGAAAATTATCAGGACCAAAACCGGGATCAAGGAACATCTGGTCTGGAAAAAACTTTACAAGTTCCAGAAGGATGGGGTTCTCGGTGCAATCGACAAGCTGGAAAAATATAACGGATGTATTATCGCGGACAGCGTCGGACTTGGCAAAACGTTTGAAGCTCTTGCGATCATCAAGTATTATGAACTGCGGAACGACCGGGTGCTTGTGCTCTGTCCCCGGCGTCTGCGGGACAACTGGACGATCTATTTACAGAACGATGAACGCAATATTTTCTGCGATGACCGATTCCGGTATGACGTATTAAACCACACGGATTTAAGCCGCAGCAGCGGGATGTCCGGGGATATCAATCTGGAAACCGTGAAATGGGG
>CASEYW010000114.1 GCA_949292215.1 uncultured bacterium | reverse complement strand
GTGCACGGCGGAAAGTTTATGATGATTCCGGTTGCCGTCCGCACCCCAGTCGTCTCCGGCGAGCTGATTGTTGATTGCAAAATGTCCGCCGCGGGAATAGGCGTTTTGGTTGGGCCAGACCGGATCAGCCGGACAAATGAAAGAGTTCGCTTTGCCCCAGCGAGTCCATTTCAGACCGTACCTGCCGACTTTTCCGGAATCCGTGTCGCCGGCTGCGAGAAGTTCCGCAAAATGACCGAGAAACTGATTCGCCGGATTGACAATATAACGTCCCGGGATGATCCACTCCTGATTGTCCCCTGAATACATTGCCTGTGCGGTCCCGATCTGTTTCAGAGTGCTGACGCAGCTGGTTGTTTTCGCTTTGTCGCGCGCCTTGTTCAGGGCCGGCAGAAGCAGGGCGGCAAGGATGGCAATGATCGCAATTACCACAAGGAGTTCTATAAGCGTAAAAATTCTGCGATTGCGGAGGTCCGTTGGAAGCGGGAGAATCATGTCCGCCTTGCCCGAGTCCATTTCAATTTTTTTGAAGTTTTTTTGCGGATTCTTCCGTTTCATGGTGTCTCCTTTCTTTGGCGGTTCGGTTATTTGTTGATTTTCGGGAAACTTTTTTTCAAGTCAAACTGGGTCAGAATGGTTTCTGCGTCAATGTGCTGGAAAACGTACAATTCAAGAAGAGTGCTCAGGATTCCTGTGATGTTGCGGTTGAAGAGCTGGTGCTGATAGAAGAGCTTATCGTCCGGAGCCGGAAAGAAGGCGTTCCAGCGGCCGTCCCGGTTCCAATAGTATTCGGTTGGATAGATGTCTTTGAGAGGGGAGATCTGTCCGGTTTCCCGGCAGTAGTCGAGCTGGAAATCGCGGGAGGTCATGATTTTCATGAGATTCCAGACCCGTTTGCGTTCTTCCCGCACGAGCGTTTCCCGGAACCATGCTTCAAGAACAGTGCAGTTCTGGAGATAGAAAACACTTCCGTTCTTGTTGCGATAAGGGATCACTTCCAGTGAATCAACGGCAATTCCCGGATACGCAGGATTCTTGTTCTGAACGGAAATCCAGGTCCCGATCTGGAAGAGAAACGGGGTTTCATTCCGGAAAAATCCAGTGGAGGCAGGAAGCGGACTCTCTACAAATTTGACATCCGACAGAATCTTCAGGAACCTTCGTCCCCCGGGTGTTCGGAAGAGAGGTTCCTTTCCAAAGTATTTTTCCGGCGAGTAGCTGCACAGCGAGAGGAGCAGACGGAAAAACGAGGAGATTAAAAACAGATGTTTCCGGTCCCAATGCAGAATCGAAGGCGGCAGATTGTGGTATCTGCATTTTTCCACATACTCCTCCCACCATTCGAAATCCGAGGTGATTTTCCGGAAATCAAACCCGATCTTCTCCATCAGTTTTGTATTGACTCCCATGGCTGCCGTCCCGTTGATGAAGGGAAGGGCAGACTCGAAATTCCTGCCTTCGGAAATTTTCAGTCTGGAAAGGTGCTCCCGGTAATCGGAAAACTCCTTCAGGGAGGCGGCTGGCAGATGGTCGTCGCTGGAGTGGATGGCACTGTCGATCGTGAGCACCGCCGAATAGCTGTTCCGGATTTTTTTCAGATGAGCCAGTGTCTGGATTTCACCGTTTTCATGGATGTCAAGATCCAGATAAAGTTCCGTGTTGGCAAGGTGCTTGTTCAGAAGACGCTTCATGGATTCAATGGAAAGATCGCTCCCGATGATGTTGAGCCGGACCCGGATCTTATTGGTCCCGGAAAGATAGCTCCCTGTGTTGTTGACGACCACAACGTGATCCTTCCGCAGTTTCTCCATGGCTGAGCGCATCGTGACATAGCTCCCGCCGAGAATCTCCGTCAGGTTCCGCAGCGACGGAAGACGATCCCCCGGATGCAGATTCCCTGCCGCAATTTCTCCCTCGATGTATTGTTTCAATCGTTCCTGAACTCGCATGGCGGAGATGAGCTTTCTTTTTTATCCGTGATATAATTTCAGATATAATTTTATTTAATCTAATTATAAACTAAAACACCTTTTTTGTCAAGAGGAAATTTGCGGAAAGAGAAAAAAACGGGGAATGAAGGCGGGGATGACGAAAAACAGAAAGCGCCGGAAACCGCTTGTTCAGGATGCGGTTTCCGGCGGGATGGCTGGTGGAACCCTGAAAGCGGAAGATCAGGAAGGCGTTTCCCTGACGGATGCGAAGACTTCCGCCTCTTCCGGATAAAGCAGCTCACCATTCGGTTTGAAGACGTCATGGAAACAGGGATCTGGGACGCCTTTGGATTCATTCCATCCCCAGGGATAGATGGTATTGGTTTTTCCTGCGACGAGTCCCCAGTTGATGGCGGAGATGCCGCACTCCCTGAAGATCGGGAGGCACTCTTTGAAAGTGCTTCCTGCCGGACGTGCCATGTATTCCGAACAGAGCAGCGACCGGCCCGGTGCAATGTAACGGATGAAATTGATCCGCTCCCGCAGTTCTCCCGGTTTCGTGTAGGCGTGGAAGGTGACGACTTCCGAATTTTCAAACATGAATTTGTTGAGGTCGTAGAATTCCTCACTGAAGCACCATGCGCCTGCGGTAAGGGGCTGTGATGGATTTGCCTCGCGTGCCCACCGGAAGACCGCTTGCAGAAGGGGGAGGGAGGCGTTGACGCGGAGACCGGATTTTGTTATATGGTCGCCGGATCGCCCATTGCCTGGTTCGTTGTAGAGATCCCAGAGAGCGATGCGTTCGTCATTTCCGAAGCGGGTGAGAGTCTCCTTGACATAGGATTCGAGTCTGCCCCACTGGGAGGGATCGTCCGCCACGCGGTTTCCGGGCGACTGCACCCAGCCGGAATTGTGGGTGAAAGGCTTGGGCGCCGGCTGCTTCCCCAGAGCAAACTCCGGAGACCAGCAGTCATCGAAGAAGACGAACATTGTTTTTATTCCATGGGAAGCCGCGATTTCCAGATAACGTTCCATCCGCTTGAAAAATCCTTCGGCATCCTGAACCCAGAGCAGATCGTGCAGATAGACCCGCATGATTCCCATGCCGATTTTTGCTGCCCAGCCAAGTTCCCGGTCGATTGTTTCCGGATCAAAGGTCTCTTCCTGCCACATTTCAAGCTGATTGATCGCTGTGCTCGGGATGAAATTGGCTCCGAAGCACCATTGATCGCTCCATGTGAAAATCCGACTCATGTTCTTTCCTTATTTTTTGTAGTGTTCCGGGACTCTGCTGAAAACGGCGAAGAGCTTTTCCACCGGAACTTTCGGGGTTCTGTCATAGTTGTAAATGCCGTTTTCCTCCTGCTCCACATTGGTCAGTTGTGTATAGCAATAGCCGCACAATGAGGAAATTTCAAGTATTGCATCCGTTAATTCCCGGATTTTTCCACAGTAGGTCTCAGGATCTTTGATCTCCTGTTTGTTGTAACCCCAGCTGTTTTCTGCGTAGGGCTTCTGTCCGGGAGGAAGATAACGGATTCCGCCGTATTCATCGACGAAATAAGGCTGGCCGCTGAACGGAATCTCATTCGGTTTCTGTTCCATGATCCCGGTTCCGGATGGTGCGAGCTGCTGTTTGAGGATTTTTCCGTCAGAGGCATAGTTGTGCACGGTCCAGAGATCGGTTTTCACATGGGAGTAACCGCTGCAGTCGTTGATTGGCCGGGTCGGGTCCAGTTCCTTTGTCGAGTCATAGATTGCCGTGATGATGCTGCGGTATTGATCGCAAAGCCGGGGAGTGGTCCAGGTTTCGTTCGATGGAGTCCATGCGATGATCGAGGGATGATTGCGGTCCCGTTTCACAATCTCTTTCCACTCTTCGAGAAAACGGAATGCTCCCTTCCAGAAGATTTCCTGACTGCCGGGAGCGGCGCAGAAACAGTCGCATCCCCACGAGGCGCTTTCTCCCCAGGTGAGGTAGCCGAGGCGGTCCGCCCAGTAATGGAATCGTTCTTCAAAGACTTTCTGGTGCAGGCGGGCACCATTGAATCCGGCTTGCATGGAGAGCTCGATGTCTCTGCGAAGAGCATCGTCCGAGGGGGCGGTCCAGATGCCGTCCGGATAGAACCCCTGATCGAGTACCAGACGCAGATAGAGAGGCTTGTTGTTCAGATAAAATTTGCCGTCCGCCGTATGGATTTTGCGGAGTCCGGCATAGGAGGCGACACGGTCTTCCACGACGCCGCGGGAATTCAGAACGGTATATTCGATTTCATAAAGAAACGGATCTTCCGGCGACCAGGGGCGGATCTCCGGAAGTGTAAGCTGCAATGCTGCTCCGTTCTGTGCAATGCAGGAACCTTCCACATGTTTTCCGTTGATTGAAACCTTGATATGGAGACGGCTGTCCGGTGAGGATTGATAAAATTCCGGCTGGAAGCAGAAGGCTCCATCGTCGAACAGCGGAATCGTGCGGCAGGACTTCAGTCCGTTCGGTGCGACCGGTTCCATCCAGACGGTCTGCCAGATTCCGGTTGTTCGTGTGTAACGGCATCCCGCTGAACCGTAGTTGACGGATTGCTTTCCTGCCGCCTGTGTATGAGAGCGGACGTCATCGAAAACTCGCAGAACGAAGTCGACTGTTTCGCCTGCGGCAGCTTCCTTCGTGATGTCGAATTCAAAAGAGACCGTTCCTCCGAAATGTTTTCCCACGCTTTTTCCGTTGATGAAGCCTTCGCATTCGTAATCGACTCCGCCGAAATGCAGGAGAATGCGTTTTCCTGCCCATTCGTTCGGGATCGTGAGTTTCCGGTGATAGAACATTGCCGGAATGAAATCCCGGAAGCCGATGCCGGAAAGTTCGCTTTCCGGACAGAACGGCACAAGAATTCGTTTGGAGAACCCTTTGGAATCAGCCAGTCCGCGTTCCATGCCCGAATTCGAAAAGTCGAATTCGCAGCTCCACCAGCCGTTCAGATTGCTCCAGGTTTCCCGTACAAACTGCGGACGGGGATATTCATTTCTCGGTACGGATTCCATGGTTTTCTACCCTTTCTTTTTGTCTTCCGCTTTGTTGTCGATGTTTTGTGCCTGATTCGGATAAAATAGCGGGGCAAAGGGAAAATGGAATGGAGAAAAAACAAAAAAATATGAGGATTATGCGCATGATCCTCATATTTTTACCCTTCCGGAAGCAGAGTTGTTTTACGGATGCTGTGGGAAAGAGTCTTCCCGGAATCGGACGCTGTCACGCTGGATCAGTTGATAGGGAAGCATGGTTCTCGGTTTGACGGGGGAACCGTCGAGACGAGCTTCGATCACATCGGCGACGGCTGCGGCAACCGCTTTGTAATCCTGCGTGATGGTTGTCTGCGGCGGGACGGCATATTGGGAGAAGAAAGTCTGTTCGGAAGCGATCAGGGAGATGTCATCCGGGATTTTCCGGTTGAAGAGCGAGAGTGCATACTGAGCAACAATTCCAGCATTGCCGCCGGGACAGAACAGCGCGTCGGCATTCTGCCGCAGCAATCTGCCGATGATCTCCACATATTTTTCGTTGCCGGGGCCGGAGAAATGGAGAAACGGAGTGGTTGGAAGATTTCTTTCTTTGAGGGCGTTCAGAATTGCGGTATAGCGAATATCCGTGTTTCCCGTTCCGGGATCGCCGTGGATGATGCAGCCGATTCTCCGGCAGCCGCGGGAATAGAGGTGGTCAATCGCGGTTTCCATTCCCTGGCGTTCATCGGAATGAACGAAGTAGACGTCAGAGGGTACTTTGGGCGCATTCCGGTCGACGATCACAAGCGGGGCGGAAAAGCGGTCTGACCAGCCCGCAAAGTCGGAGGGTTCCGCTCCGATGGCAGCCGCTCCGCAGAACTGGATGCTGTCGAGACGTTCCAGATTGTTGACCGGCAGAATTTCCAGTCGGAATCCCCGCATCGGGAATTCGCTTGTCAGCGCCATCAGGATCATATCCACGCAGCTCTGCACCGGATAGACCGAATTGTACGGCGTAATGATTACGACATTTTTCTGTTTGTTCGAGATGCGCGGATGGTATCCGTATTTCCGGGCAACGGCGAAT
Organism: uncultured bacterium; assembly: GCA_949292215.1. Lineage (GTDB taxonomy): Bacteria > Verrucomicrobiota > Lentisphaeria > Victivallales > UBA1829 > UBA1829. The sequence continues at coordinate 65,834 of CASEYW010000114.1, read as the reverse complement.
ACATGTTCGCGCACGTCCGCGCGGATATTCGGATTGTGGCTGAAGACTCGTGAGACCGTTGAAGTGGAGACCCCGGCGAGTCTCGCAATTTCAGAGATAGTCATTTGATAAAATTTCCTTTTTTTTGATTTGTTTGCAATATATCATGGGAAATTTTGAAATCAAACCTCTGGTTGCATGATTCTTTTCAGAAAGAGGATTTTCTTTTGTTTGCGGTGTTTCTGTTGGTGTGTTATTTTGGATTTGAAGGATGGACGGGACGTACTCCTTGTCCGTAAAAAGATCCTGGCATCGGAAACAAGAATGAAAACGGGAAAGGGTGGAAAATGGAATTTTCAGGAAGAACCGCGATGATTACGGGCGGTGCATCGGGAATGGGACTGCTTTCCGGACAGAAACTGGCGGAGGCAGGCGCGAATGTGGTCCTGTGCGACATCAACCGGGATGCGCTGGAAAAAGCGGCGGAAGGAATTCGTGCTGCCGGCGGAAATGTGCTGGCCCTGGTGGTGGACATTCGCAAATACCCTGAAGTTGAGGCCGCGGAAAAGAAAGCGGTTGAGACCTTCGGGGCCGTGGATATTCTTCTGAACTGTGCGGGTGGCATGTCCGGGCGCTGCTGCAACAACTACGCCAGTTTTGAAAAACTTCCGATTGAGGTGATCGACTGGGGGCTTGATGTAAATCTGCGCGGAGCTATCTACTGCTGTCGTGCCGTGCTTGCCGGAATGATGGAGCGCAAACGCGGTGTGATTATCAACTTCGGTTCCGTGACGGGGGAACAGGGCGGCGGTGGACCTTCTCTCGACTATTCCGCAGAGAAAAGTGCCATGAAGGGAATGACCAAATCGCTGGCGATTCTCGGTGCTCCGCACAATGTCCGTGCCTGCTGTGTGATTCCCGGCCCGGTGCTGACACGTCCCGGCATGGCAAACATGAAGACTCTGCTCGGGCGCGCGGCGGAACCGATTGAGCTGGTCAATTTCATTCTGTATCTCTGTTCGGACAAGGCGGCGTTTATTACGGGCTCCTCTCATCTGATCGACGGCGGAAGACTTCTGCTTCAGTAAGAACGTTCGTATAATAAGGAGATTTTTGTTACGATGAAGAATTATCAGATTATCATGGAATCGGTCAGCAATGCGCATCTCCAGGAGAAGGAGATGCCGGAGCTGAAACCGGATCAGGTTTTGATCCGGAACCACTATACGGTGGTCAGCGCCGGGACGGAACGTGCGTGGTCCATGGATATGCCGAACGCGCATTCGTCATTTCCCTATATGCCCGGATACTGCGGGGCGGGAGAGGTGGTGAAGACGGGGGATGCCGTTACCAAGGTGAAGGTCGGCGACCGTGTGGTGGTCAACTGGGCGGGACATCAGCTCTATTCCGTGAAGGATGAGAATCTGGTCCGGATTCCGGAGACGGTCGGGATGCTGGACGCATCATTTGCGCATATTGCGTCGTTTTCATTCAACGGCGTGCGCAAGCTGCATCTGGAGATCGGCGAGAGCGCGATGGTCGCAGGACAGGGAATTCTAGGCGTGTTTGCTCTTCAGGTCGCCGCGCTCAGCGGGGCTGTGCCGATGATTGTTTCTGATTTTTCTCCGGAGCGCCGTGCGCTTGCAAAGAAACTGGGCGCGGACTATGCGTTGAATCCGGCGGACAAGGATTATTTCGATCAGATTCGTGAAATCACGGAAGGGGAGGGGGTCCGGGCTGTGGTCGAGGTGACCGGCAGTGCGGCGGCACTTCAGCAGGCTCTGGAGTACATTGCCTGGGAGGGGCGGATTTCCCTGCTCGGATGCACTCGTGTTTCCGATGTGCCGATCGACTTTTATAAATACATTCACCGCCGGGGAATTCAGCTGTTTGGCGCGCACACGTTCAGTCGCGGAAAACAGGAATCTTCGCCGTACCACTGGACCGAGCAGGATGATTACAGGGCGTTTCTGAAACTGCTGGCCAACGGAAAGATGAAAGCCAGTCCGATCATCTCCGAGATTCTTTCCCCGGAGAAGGCGCACGATGTGTATCGGATGCTTGCGGAAAACAAGAATCCTCCGCTCGGAATTGTGTTCGACTGGACAAAAATCGGATAAATCCTGTCTTTTGCGGAAAGGAGAAACACATGCTTTGTTCCCGGATTCAGTTTGAATCTCTGAAAAGGGCTGTCTTTGTGACAGGGGAAGTTCTGCCGGACCCGGAGTCGGATCAGCTGCTCATTGAGAACGATTATTCCGCTCTCAGTGCGGGGACCGAACTGGCAAATTATTGCGGACTGCCGAATACCAGCGGCTCATTTCCGTATTTTCCCGGATACAGCTCCTGCGGACATGTGTTCCGGACCGGTTCTGCGGTCAAGGCGTTCAAGGTTGGCGACCGTGTGGTTTCCTGGGGCGGTCACTGTTCTCATCATCTGAAGAAAGAGTGTGAGCTTGTTCGGATCGAAGATGAATCGATCGACGGTCGGGAGGCGGCGTTTGCCCGCATTGCCACATTTTCGTTTCTGGGGGTGCGGCGTCTGAATCTCCGACTTGGCGAGAGTGTGATGGTCGCGGGACTTGGAGTGCTTGGATTGATTGCTCTTCAGCTTGCGCGTTGTTCCGGAGCGTATCCGTTGATTGCTGCGGATTTTTCACCGGAGCGCCGTGCGCTTGCGCTGGAACTCGGGGCGGACTATGTGTTTTCTCCGGGGGAGGAGGGGTTCGTCGAAAAAGTCCGTGCCGTGACGCACGGGGGCGTGAATGCCGTGGTGGAAGTGACCGGAGTTGCGGCGGCGCTTCAGCAGGCGCTGGAGTATGTCTCCCGGCTGGGACGGATCTCTTTGCTGGGATGTACACGGATTCCGGATGTGCCCATTGATTTTTATCAGTCGGTGCATCTCCGGGGGGTGACGCTGGTGGGAACGCATACGATGACGCGGCCGCGGGTGGATTCGCGTCCGGATGCGTGGACGGAGCTGGATGACTATCGTGCATTCCTGAATTTTCTTTCGGGAAAACGGCTGCGGATCGCTCCGTTTCTTTCGGAGGTGGTTTCACCGGCGGATGCCGGAGAGGTGTATGCGCGTCTTGCCGATTCGGAAAATCCTCCGGTCGGCATTGTGTTCGACTGGTCGAACATGAGAAAGTGAAACAGGAAGGATTTCCTATGCTGGAACAAAACAGAACATGGTCGGAAGGCGGGATCGGGAACGCGGAAAACGAAGCTTTGCGGCAGATGGCTTCCGGATTGATTCAGGGGGCTGTTTTCACGGCAACAGGCGGATTGCCAGTGGTTGCGGTTGGAAAACAGTGCATTCATCCTGCGGAAAAGCCGATGACGGAGCATTCCCGTTTCGACATCGCTTCAGTCGGAAAAGTGTTTACTGCGGGCTGCTGTGCCCAGCTGATCGCGGAAGGAAAGCTGGATCCGGATGCTCCTTTTGTGAACTATCTGCCGGAGTATTGCGATGCGGCGTGCGATGTTACGGTCCGGGATCTTGCGATGCATGTGAGCGGATTCGACAACAGCAAACCGTACGACTCCGAGGACCCGGAAATATTTTACCGGGAGCTGTATCATAAGCGCCCGGTCCGTCCGCGTCTGGAGGCGTTCGAGTATTCATGCTTCAACTTCATCCTGCTGGGGAAGATTATCGAGCGGATCGACGGAACGGATCTGGAAACAGCGGCAAAACGCCGGATCTGGGAGCCGCTCGGCATGAAACGCACGCGGTGGAATGCTCCCGGAGAAGGACCCGATGAGGTGGAACACTGGGATCCGAACCGTCCTGCGGGGCAGCATAACGACGGCGTCTGTTTCCACTGCGGTTTCCCGATCGGGAGCGGAAGCTGTTTTTCGACTGCCGCAGATATGCTCCTGTTTGTGCAGGACATTCTGGAGCGGAAGCGCTTTTCGAAGTCGTATTACGATCTGATTACCACATGCGGATTCGAGAAAAACGGTGATCGCCGTTCGTTCGGCTGGGATATGCGGGCGTTTCAGCGGCCGCGGAATCTTTCCGAAAAGACGATTTATCATACCGGCTATACGGGACAGACGATCTGTGCAGATCCCGAAAATCACTTTGCCGCGGTTGTGCTGACCTCCCGGACAGGCGCTCATGACAAGGCGATTCTCGGCAGAGCGCGGATCATCGAAGAGCTCTGCGGCCGGTCGGATGACTGCTGATTCAGAATGGGGTAAACAAACGAGGAAAAACAATGAAAAAACGGATCAAAATTGCTCAGATCGGAGTCCGCCATGAACATGCCGACGGTAAAATGGCAACCTTGCGGACGATGCCGGATGAATTTGAGATCGTCGGAATCTGCGCGGAATCGCCCGCCGACCGCGAGACGTTCGGCAAACGTCCCTGTTATGAGAATCTGACCTGGATGTCGCGGGAGGAGCTTCTTGCCTTTCCCGGCCTTGAAGCCGTGGCGGTTGAAACCGAAATGACCGATCTGGTTCCGACTGCAATGCTCTGTGCGGAACGCGGGCTCCATATGCACATGGACAAGCCGGGTGGAGAGATGCTTCCGGAATTCGGAAAACTTCTCGCACTCTGCAAAGAGCGGAATGTGATCCTTCAGATGGGGTACATGTTCCGCGGCAATCCAGCCATTCAGTTCTGTATTGAAGCCGCAAGGAAAGGATGGTTCGGACAGATTTTCGAGGTCTACACCTCCATGAGCCGTGCACGCGATTCCGGCGAGTTTCGGAAATGGCTTTCCGGATATCGGGGCGGTGGAATTTATGATTTCGGGTCTCATCTGGTGGATATTATTCTTTCGATGCTGGGGGCTCCGGAGAGGATTGTCTCATTTCAGAAACAGATTGATGGGGATGGGCTCAATGACAACGGGCATGCCATCCTGCTCTATCCGAAAACCTTTGCGACCATTCAGACTGCGCTGCAGCAGGCGGACAGTCAGAATTCGCGTCGTCTCTTTGTCAGCGGAACCAAAGCGACTTTTGAACTCCGTCCCCTGGAGCAGTCGTATGTCGCATATCCCAAATTCAATGATCTTCCGTTGAAAGCCCGTTTCTTCCTGCGCGAAGGAAATGACGTCTATGAGGCTGGAGAGCATGAGCTCTCGTTTGGTCCCATGCGCAATCGTTATATTGATCAGCTGGAGGATTTTGCAGCGTATGTACGCGGAGAAAAGAAGAATCCGTATACGTTCGAGTATGAGTATCTTGTGCAGAAGGCGGTCCTCGCTGTTTCCGGGTATATGGAATGGGAAAAAAATGAAAAGGAAGGAAAGGGGTGATGAAGAATGAAGAAGATTCGAATTGCCCAGATCGGGATTTGTCATGAACATGCGTCGGGGAAGATTCTTTCCCTGAAGCGTCTGCCGGATGTTTTCGAGATCGTCGGCGTGGTCAACGACATGGAGACCTCGAAAACGCCGAGGTGCGGTACTCCGAACCTTGATTTCTACAAGGATTTGAGGTGGATGACCGAGGAGGAGGTCCTGAATACGCCGGATCTGGATGCCGTGGTCGTGGAGGTGCCGAACAACGATCTGGTTCCGGTCGCGCTGCGCTGCATGGAGCGCAATCTTCCCATGCACATGGACAAGCCCGCCGGCGAGGATCCGGCGCTCTACAGAAAACTGCTCGACGGCTGCCGGGAACGGAATCTTCCTTTTCAGATGGGGTACATGTTCCGCGGCAATCCCGCGTTTCAGTTCTGCATCCGGGCGATCCGGGAGAAGCTGCTCGGCGAGGTCTTCGAGATCGAAGCCGATATGAACCACTGCTACGGCGGAGAGGAGTATCAGGAATACATCGGCAAATTCCCGGGGGGAATCATGTACAATCTCGGCTGTCACCTGATCGACTTTGTGGTTGCCGGAATGGGGCGTCCGGAGAATGTCACGCCGTTCCTGCATTCGGCACCGGGCGATCCGGCTTCCATCCGGAACAACTGCATGTCGGTTCTGGAGTACCCGCATGCGATCGTGACGCTCCGCTCCTGCAGCAGGGATCGTGCGAATACGTCTGGCCGCCGCATCCGGATCGCCGGAACGGATGGGTCGATTGTTTTCAGTCCGGTGGAACGGTTCGACGGCAAGCCGGTCGAGATCACGCTCTCTCTGGCGAAGGATTCCAGCGGATTCCCCGCCGGAGAGCACACGCTCCGCTTCCAGCCGCAGTCCGACCGCTATGCAAATCAGCTCATCGAACTGGCGAAGATCATTCGCGGCGAGATGAAAAATCCCTGTACATACGAACACGATTATCTGGTGCACGAGGTCACGCTGGCCGCCGCCGGATACACTAGATGGAGGTGAAGAAAACCATGTATGCGATGATTCTTGACGACAAACTCAATTTTGCCTGGACGGAAGTGCCCGATCCGGTCCGGAAAGAGGGCGAAGTGCTGATCAAAGTCCATGCCGCGGCAGTGAACCGAGCCGACCTGATGCAGAAGGACGGCTGCTATGCGTCTCCTCCGGATTGGCCGCAGTGGTGCGGACTCGAAGTTTCCGGCGAGGTGCTCGAAGCGCCTGTCGATGCGGCTGTTAAACCCGGTGACAAGGTCTGCGCGCTTCTGGGCGGCGGCGGATATTCCGAACTCGTGACAGTTCCTGCAGGAATGGTGATTCCGATCCCGGAAGGGCTTTCGATGATTGAGGCGGCGTCTCTTCCGGAGGTCTGGTGTACGGTTTATCTGAATTTGCAGCTGGAGGCAGGCGGCATGAAGCCCGGTGATGTCTTTTATATGCAGGCGGGTGCCAGCGGAGTCGGGCTTGCTGCGATTCAGTATGCAAAACAGCTTGGAGCGGAAGTCATTACAACGATTGATTCCCCCGAGAAGGCGGCCTTTGTCCGGAAGCTCGGCGCGGATTATGTGCTGGACTACCGGACCGAGGATGTGCGTCCTGTAATTGAAGCGCATCCCCCGACCGTTGCTCTTGACTGCATCGGCGGAAAGCTGATGGGCGAGTGTTTCCGCAACATGGTCTTCGGCGGACGCTGGATCATGATTGCAACAATGGGCGGCGCGGAAACGTGTATCAATCTGGAAACGGTCTGGCGCAAACGCATCCGTCTCATCGGCAGTACGTTGCGCAGCCGTACGCCGCAGGAGAAAAGCGCGATTCTTCAGGCTCTTTACAAGAATCTCTGGCCGCTCTTCAGCGCGCGCAAACTCATTACGAACATTCATGCCGTGTTCCCGATTCGTGAGGTCGAGAAGGCTCACGGAGTACTCCGCCGGGCGGAAAACATCGGCAAGGTCGTACTGACCATGACGGAGAACTGAGACTCTTTTTCAAAGAGCTGAGAACAAAAAAGACACGGATCGTATTTTCGGTCCGTGTCTTTTTTTGTTTGCTGTGCTGCTTTTTATTTGTTAGCCTGATCCGGTTCGGTGACGGGCAGGTGCCATTCAGGACGTTTCCGGAACGGCGTATGGAATTTTTTGGTCAGGACATTTTTCTCTTCCAGATGGATGTAGCACGCCGTGTCGCAGGCGCGTCCGCAGATGCTGGACCAGTAGCTGTGTTTGATCGGAGGATAGAAGATGACCTGGTCGATGATTTCCCGTGCGCGTTCCGGAGAGAGTTTTGTCTCTCCGGTGATGATGGCGAGACGTTCCGGATCATCCGCGAAGGCTTCCGGCGGCATGAACGGATTTTTCGTCATGTTGGCGCCGATGTAGTAAGCCGAGCACTGCCAGGAGTCGCGCCCTTTTTCCGGATCGAGCGCATGGCCGGGACAGGCTTTGACGCACGCGCCGCAATGGTCGCAGAGATGGGGTTCGACGATCGGATCGGGTTCGATCACGGCATCGGTCAGAATGAAGACAAAACGCTGGCAGGGGCCGAATTCATCGGTGAGAATGGAACCGGAGAGTCCGCGTTCGCCGAGGCCGCAGTCGACTGCGCAGCGTTCGAAATCAAGCTGGTTTTCCGCTTTTCTGCCACGATAGATTTCCCGGTAATCAACCTCGAAATTCGTGCTGCCCTCCTCCTGCATGACGGTCTGGTTCCGACGTTGGGGGAGAGCCTCGAAGCCGTTGTCTTCCAGAAGTGCACAGACCCGCAGAAGAGCGGTCGGCATGACATTTTCTTCCAGGACCTCAACCGCAGTTGTTGTGTACTGGTAGTAGGTCGATCCCTCTTCGATTCCGCGGCGACTTCCGCGGAGCTGACGGAATGCTGCGCAGATAACGGTTTTTGTCTGCGGAAAAATCGTTTTGACGGCCGGATCTCCGCACCGCTCCACATTGCCGAAACGGACCAGATCCGCGCCGCAGCGTTTGAAGAGGTCGATAATCTGTTCTTTCAGAGTGTTCATAAGAGATTCTTCTCCTTGAGATGGTGATAGCAGACCGTATCGCATTTTTTCCCGCAGAGACAAGGCGCGTATCCGGTGGCATGCGACGGCAGAAAGTCCAGTTTTGGGTAGAGCGCCCGGGCACTTTCGCGATTGAAGCGTTCATGTCCGTCGAGGATCGCCTCCCGTCGCGGATCATCCTTGAGAAAGTCGTCGGTGAGAAACGGATTCGAGCGGTGCGCGCCGCGATAGTAAACTGCGCACTGCCAGGTATCGAGTTTTCCGTCAGCACCGATGGCATGCCCGGGACAGGCTTTTGCACATTCGCCGCACCGGTCGCAGAGATTTCCTTCGAAAGGTGCATCCGTTTCGAGCGGTGCATCCGTCACGATGAAGACAAAGCGGATGAACGGTCCGTATTTCGGGACAATCACATTGCCTTTGCAGGAGACTGAACCGAGTCCGCAGATGCGGGCGGATTCCGCAAAGTCCATGATGATATCCGGGACAGGTTTCCCCGGAGCAACGGGTTCCGCATGAACCAGTTCATAAGTGTCGATCAGTTCGGGATTCGTTGTGTGATCGCCTTTGATCCGGAGATTCGAGATGTTGCGCTGAAGACAGGCGTCATAGCCTTCGTTTTCGATCAGCGCGCCCATTTTGAGCAGGAACACTTCGGAAAGTTCCTCATCAATGAGTTTGACTCCAAGTTGTGTATAATTGAAGTACTGGCTTCCGCGTTCCATTGTCCGGTAGAGGGCGCGGGGAACGCGGAATCCGCAACCGATGACGCAGGTCGCATTCGGGAGTATCTGTTTCGGATTCCGCTGGGGAGTCGTGCCTGCATAGTGGGCAATATCGCCGATGCCGACGATGTCCGCTCCGTATTCCTTTGCTTTCTGCTTGATGAGTTGAGCTGTCAGCATATTGGTTTCTCCTATCGATCCATGACCCAGGCCTTGCCTGTGCGCAAACGGGTTTTGAAACGGTGCTCCATACATCCTCCTTTTTTCTCCAGCATGGAGACGCAGGCACGGATGCAGCCGCCGCATTTCGCCATATTATAGCCGACCCAGGACGGAAAGTATTTCTCAAGAGCGCCGTAGACTTTCATGATCTCCGCTTCTCCTGCTTTGCATTTGCCTTCCAGAAGATTCAGATCGCCGTTTTCATTTTTGTCCCAGACCTCTTTCGGGACAAACGGATTGAACTTGCGTCCGCCGTGCGTATAGAACGCATAGCATTTCCATTCATCGAGCTTGCCCCATTCGCAGACTTTTCCGCCGACTGTGACTTTGATGCTTTCCGTTTTGCTGAGGCACTGTCCCGGACATTCCCGGACACATGCCATGCACCGGCGGCAGATCGGCGGACCGGAATACATCGGGTCCGGTTCCAGAGGCGCGTCCGTAAAAAGGAAGGCAACGCGCTGGAGAGGTCCGAATTCGGGCGTGAGAAACATCTTGCTCCAGCCGATCTCTCCGAGTCCGCAGGCAACCGCCGCCAGACGAAAATGAAACTGGAGATCCGGCGCGATATTGCCTTCGCGTGTCGGACGGGTATACTGAACGGACCGGTGATGCGCCGTTTTCGTTTTCGCCTGTTCGTTGATCTCGATCTGCTCTTCCGGCGAGAGCGTGTTGCCCGGAGAGCCATCCATATCGGAAACCACTCCGCGTGCGCCAGTGTTGCGATAGACAGCGGCCTCGTATCCATGATCCTCAATCAGCTTCCCCACATGATAGAGCACCGCGGGCGCATAGATTTCGTTGATTCCGCCGTATGCCATCGAAGGATACTGATAGAACTGCGTACCCTCCTCAATGCCCCGCTGAACCCCACGCGGAATCCGGAACACCATCCCGATGACCGTTTTCGCCTCAGGGAAAATATGACGCGGATCCATTTCCGGCGGAGCGCCTTCAAACCGCGCCATGTCACCGATGCCGCAAAGGTCGGCTCCCGCCGCGATCGCCGCATCTTTCACCATTTGACTCGTCAGCATATCTGCCTCCATGATCTTAAAATTGAATCTTGAAACTCAGTTGAAATCCAGCCGGATTCTCGCTTTCGACAATGCCTCTTCACAGTAGGAGCACTCATCGCAGTTGTGAGCGCAGTTCAGCGTATGCAAACCGAAATCCGGAGGAAGAAGGGAATTTTCAATCACATCAGGATAAAATGCCTCCGCATGATCCGGTTCCATCAGATCGGGAAGATTTCCTTTGTAATGATTTGTCAAATATGCCTCGACCACTGCTGCCGGATTCCGATTCACCCGCGTTGCCAGCTTCAGCGCTTCGAAGTACGGTTCATACAGAGCGACATCTTCCGGACGGATGAAATTCGTGTCACGGAGAAAGTGAATCCGCTTTTCCTCTTTTTTCAGATAGTCATGACACATTCCCCGGAAATCATAGGCATTGTCCATTTCCCGGATCTCGTTCTCGTGCGCCACCAGATTGTCGTGAAACACATGCGCGGAACAGTGATTGAGACATCCGCTGTTCGCCAGTCCATAGAGCTTTTTTCCGTTCTTCCTGCACCATGTGTGAAGTTTCCGGATTTTCTGCAGATTCCGGTTGAGCTCCCGTTTCATATAATAACCATCAAAATTTTCCGCCAGATAGTCCATTCCCTGAACCGTGCCGATCTCCATGTTCACCGATGCACGTGTCTCCAGCTCGGGAAAATTCTGCTTGATGAACTTCGCAATCAGAGGAGAGGTCGTCGTTACCGAGCAAAGAGATAGATGTCCTCCGAGAAACTCAACCGTTTCTCCGATCTTCTCAAAAAAAGCGCGAGACTGACTCATCCTCCCGTAACAGTTCCCATTCAATAACAGATTCATCCCGATTCCAGCCCGCGAATACTCTTCCAGCTCGGCAAGCATTGCTCCCTGAATTTCAAATGGAAACGAATCCCCGGTTTTTTCCATCGTACCCCGTCCGGAAGGCATGTCTCCCCAGGAAAAATAGATTTCATGGATGAATTCCCTGTTCCGCAGAATCACTTCCTTGAGACGATCATCCCGCATCCGCTGATAACCTATCATGTACCGCATCGCTTTTTGCTTCCTCTCTGAGAATAACTGTCTTCGATATAAGTTATAGTTGAAAATGAAAAAATCAATTTGTTAAAATAAAAAAAATGATTTTTTCTCAACAATTAATTTTTGGATAAACGGCTATCGTAGACAGTTATAAGGGTAATTCTGTGAAGCTTTCTGGTTCAAGTTGGTGTCTCTTCGCCTCCAACACCCCTCGGCAGGAGTACAGACCCTGCGCCCGTGGCAAAAAATTCATTCTTTTTGCTCCCATGATTCTTTCGACACCTGTCGATCAGGGGGACCGCCAATGGTTTTTCCCCTGGACCCCCTCATCCTTATCGGCAACTTCACGTTGCGTGGCAACAAAAGGAGCTGGGAGTGCAGAGTGCGAGAAGTCTTCAACTTTCTTCCAGGAGTGAATGTCGTAACCTGAAAAAACAAATCCGATAAAAGAGACCTTGCAATTTTTCATGAAATGAGGTAATGTACCCGCAAATGGAAAAATAAAATCCGGATTGGATGGAAGGATATTTCATGAGACATCGTCTGCTAGGGGATTTGAACAGGGACAGGGTATTGGTTTCTCCGTCGATTCTGGCGTCGGATTTTTCGCGTCTCGGGGCGGAGGTGAAGCGAGTGGAGGATGCAGGTTGTGACATGCTTCATCTGGATATTATGGATGGTCATTTTGTCCCGAATCTGACATTCGGGCCGCCGCTGGTTGCCTCGATCCGCAAGGAATCCGATCTTCTATTTGACACGCATCTGATGCTGACAAATCCGCTGGAGTATGTAAAGCCGTTTGCCGAAGCGGGGGCGGATTCGATCACATTTCATGTGGAATCGGAAAATGATCCACTGGAAGTGATTGAAGCGATTCGTGCACAGGGATGTTCTGCGGGAATTTCCGTGAAGCCGGGAACTCCGGCCAAGGCTCTGGAGAAGTACATCGGGCTGATTGACATGGTGCTGGTCATGACGGTGGAGCCGGGGTTCGGGGGACAGTCCTTTATGGCGGACATGATTCCGAAGGTTTCGGAAATCTTTGCGATGTTCCGGGAGAAGAATCCCGCCGGGTTTCTCGAAGTCGATGGCGGCATAGATGCACGCACGGCACCGGACATCATCCGTGCCGGAGCGGGTGTGCTTGTGGCGGGAACGGCTGTGTTCCGGGCAAAGGAAGGAGCTGCTGAAGCGATTCGCACTCTGCATGGTTATTCGGGATATCTCCCTGCACGATGAATAAGATTATCACGCTCAAGGATTATTTCATCCGCAAATACGGTCTGGCGATCCAGCGGATTCCGATTGATCTCGGGTTATCCTGTCCGCACCGGGAGGCGGGGGGAGGCGGTTGTGCGTTCTGTTCGGCGGATGGCAGCCGGGCCCGGCATCTCAGGCCGGGAATGCCGTTGCGCGAACAGGTGGAGCGCGGAATAGAGTATGTTATGGGGCGTTACGGGGCGAAACCTCCATATGCCGTTTATTTTCAGGCTTTTACAGCGACAAATGCAGATGTTGCGACGCTTCGGAAGCTCTATGGCGAAGTCCTGGAAATGGCAGAGTTCAATACGGTGATCCTTGCGACCCGGCCCGACTGTCTGCCGGAGGAGACAGTCGATCTGATTGCGGAGCTGAATGAAAACTATGATGTCTGGGTGGAACTCGGTGTCCAGACCGCGAATGACGATACGCTGGATTTCATCAACCGCGGACACCATTTTGAAGCTGTCCGTTCCGCGGTGACGCGTCTTCATGAGCGAGGCATCAAGGTTGCCGCGCATGTGATTCTGGGGCTTCCCGGAGAAAGTTCCACCGATTATCTCCGGACGGCGCGCAAGCTCGCCGCACTTCCGTTTTCCGGGATCAAGGTTCACAACCTTCTGGTTCTCAAGGGGACGCGCATGGAGCGGATGTTCCATGACGGTCAGGTCGTACCTATGAGTGAATACGAATATGCCAATGAGCTGGCCGCTTTTCTGCGGGAACTCCCTGACGGTTGGATTGTGATGCGTCTCTGTGCCGATGCACCGGAACAGGAAACGATTGCGCCGAACTGGTGGATGGGAAAAACGGCATTTACCGACATGTTCCTGAAGATGTATGAGTCCGGGGAAGTCTCTCCGGACTGCATGAAGGCGGTTCGGACCGGTGACGGGTCCTATACGTTTTATCATCCGAAATATCGTCAGCATTTTCACAGTACTGCGGGTGCATGGTCGGAATCCGACAAAAAATACCTTCAGCCCTGCGGAGTGAAGTCCCGGTTGGAAAGTGGAAAGAATGCGTCCATTCTGGATGTCGGTTTCGGGATGGGATTCAATGTCTGTGCGGCGGTGGAACTTGCCGAAAGTCTCAAAGGCAATGCCCGGCTCTACATCACTACGCTGGAGGCGGACGAGAGCGCCATTGATGCGGCTCTTCGTCTGCCCGAACGCAAAGGATACGGAATTGTAAAATCTCTGAAGGAGACCGGCAAGTATGAATCGCGGCGCGCGTATGTGGAAATCCTGCACGGCGATGCCCGGGAATCGGTCCGCTACCTCTCTTCGCACTTTGATTATATTTTTCTGGATGGGTTTACTCCGGATACCAACCCGGAGCTCTGGACCATTGATTTTCTGGAAAAACTGAAGGACCGTTTGAAACCGGAAGGATTTCTTGCCTCCTACTGCGGCGCCTATCCGTTCAAGGGTGCGCTTCTGAAACTGGGTTTTCATCTTTACGAATCGAAACCATTCGGACGCAGGCGCGGCGGGACTGTGGCTGCTCTGGACTCCGCGCCGATTCTGCCTCCGATGGGGGAAAAGGAGATTCTGATTGCCACAAGATCCACAGCCGGAACTCCTTACCGCGATCCGCTGCTGCGCTGGACCCGGGAGGAAATTCTGGCGGACCGCGTCAGGCATGTCGCGGAACTGCGGGCAAAAGGTATGCCGAAGTGGTACAAGGAATAGAAAAATTGCCATACTTTGTCAGAGCGAAAGAGAAAACAGATCCATCGTGATCATAAAACCATAAAAAGGAGCTGAATGATGCCGAAGAAAAAAGATTTCACCATCGTGTTTCAGGGAGATTCCGTCACGGATGCCGGACGCGGACTCGCAAAGGATTTCAACCATGATCTCGGTCTTGGATATCCGTTTCTGATCTCTGCCCGTCTTCGCTGCGATCATCCGGAAAAAAACTATGTGATTCTGAACCGGGGGATCAGCGGGCACCGCAGTGTCGATCTTTATGCCCGCTGGAAAATCGACACGATCAATCTGAAACCCGATCTGCTCAGCATCCTGATCGGCGTGAATGACACCTGGCATGAGTTCAGCTGCAAAAACGGAGTCGAGGTTCCCAGATATGAACAGTTTCTCCGCATGCTGATTGAATGGACAAAAAAAGATCTGCCGAAAACGAAAATTGTTCTTATTGAGCCGTTTGTCCTGAATTTCGGCGCCGTGGCCGACGCCTGGCTGCCGGAAATGAAGGAGCGTGGAAAAGTTGTCAAAAAACTTGCCGGGGAATATGGACTGACCTTTATTCCCATGCAGACAATCTTCAATGCCGCTCTCAAAAAGGCTCCGGCCGACTTCTGGCTCAAGGATGGAGTCCATCCCACAACGGAAGGATTCCAGCTCATTGCAGATACGTGGATCAAGTATACGAAAGATCTGATCTGAGCCTTTGCCGGGAAAGGGGTACAAAATGGAAAACCGGGATTTTCTGGAGAAAACCGATGAACGAATCCCTGTCAGCAGGCGCTGGGACGTTACACCTCTCGCCCTTGTGAAGACAGTCCGGGACTCCTCCGCATGGCAGGGATGGAGAATGGAAACGCTCCATCCCCGCAAGCCTCTTGCAGAGCGATCATTCAAAAACGGAGACCGTTTCATCCTCGATTTTGGAGAAGAACTGGTCGGCAAACTCAAACTGACTCTTCGTTCAAAGGAAAATTACAATGATTCTCCGGTTCGACTGAGACTCCTTTTCGCGGAGTTCCCTCTGGAAATCGCAGAACGGAACCGGAGTTATACCGGAACCCTCAGCCGGGCGTGGATTCAGGATGAAATCATTACTCTTGACGACATGCCGCAAACCTATACGCTTCCCCGCGTTTATGCGATGCGTTATCTGTTTGTGGAAGTCATTGCCACACCGAACCGTCTTGTGTTTGAGGACATCCGTTTTACCGCCCGTTCCGCCGTCCGTGAGTTTGTTCCGCCCCTTCCTGAATTTTCTCCGGAGGAGACGGAACTCGATCGGGCCGCCCAGCGGACCCTCCGCAACTGCATGCAGGGGGTGCTGCTCGACGGCCCCAAACGCGACCGGCGACTCTGGCTCGGCGATCTCCGCCTGGAAGCCCAGGTCAATGCCGTGACCTTCCGCCGCTTCGACATCATCGAACGGAGCATCTATCTCCTGGCAGCGTTTCCGCAGGACGACGGACGGATTCCCGCGTGCGTTTTTGATCGACCGGAACCTTGCGATTCCCGAACCTTTATCTCGGACTATGCCTTTCTCTTTGCCGATCT
The DNA here is from genome assembly GCA_949292215.1 of uncultured bacterium. GTDB lineage: Bacteria > Verrucomicrobiota > Lentisphaeria > Victivallales > UBA1829 > UBA1829. The sequence continues at coordinate 49,985 of CASEYW010000114.1, read as the reverse complement.
CCTCTGGTTCCATTATGAACAGACGGGAAACAGGGAGCTGCTGAAGGAGATGTATCCTCTTGCAGCAAAACAATTTGAACTCTTTCGGCAGTTTTACCGGAACGGCGTGGCTCAGGAGGAACTCCCCGCATGGAATTTTATCGACTGGTGCGACGATCTTGACCGAACAACCGCCTGCGAGGGCTGTTATATTTTCGGGCTCCGGAAGTTGGCAAAAATTGCCCGGCTGCTGAAAAAATATTCCGAAGCAAAACGCTTTGAACAGGAAGCCGGATTCCTGTCGGATGAACTGAAACACCGTAGATTCAATGCGAAAAAAGGGCTGTTCGTCAGCGGGAAACGGAATCAGATTTCCTGCGCTTCCCAGATCTGGATGATTCTTGCCGAAGTCGTTACAGGCGCCGAGGCACGAATCCTTCTGGAAAAAATGGACCACTGCAAAACGATCGTCAAACCGGTGACGCCATATCTTCATCATCACCTTCTTGAGGCATACCGCGTTGCAGGAGAACAGGAAAAGATGATGCGTCATCTTCACAACTACTGGGGTGCCATGCTGAAAAAAGGCATGACTGTCTTTCCGGAAGTCTTTGTTGAAGAGAATGAGCGTCTCACACCCTATGGGACCGATCCCCGGATCAACAGTGCTTGTCATGCGTGGAGCTGTGCTCCCGCTTATTTCCTGCGAATGAGGTGAATCCGATCCGCAATCTTTTTCAAACCGGTGACGAAACCGGCGCAAGTTCTGTTATCCCCGGTGAATCGAATATTGTTTCCGGTATTCTGCCGGGGTCGTGTGGAAACTGGATTTGAATTGTCGATAAAAGACTTCAATGGACTCAAAACCGCAGTCAGCGGCGATCTCCTTGATGGAAAACGTTTCGCCTGCAAGAAGCAGTTTTGCTTTATCCAGACGGCGTTTCAGCAGGTACTGATGGGGACTTGTCCGCAGGGAGTCGCGGAACATCCGGAAGAGATACGGACGGCTGATTCCCGCATATTCAGCTGCATCTTCCGGAGTGACGTTGGAGGTGCAGTTGGCATCCAGATACTTCAACGCTCTGGAAAGGGCGTCCGGAAGCTGGGCCGCGGGCTGGCGGAGCGAAGCAAGCGCCTGCCAGCGCAGAGTGGAATAAAGGTAGGCGGTCAGCGCATCCTGGTCGAAATCTCCGGAGTGAAAAATCTTGAACATGGCGGATGCGAATTCGAGTGCTTCGTCCGGATTGTTCCAGACCGTGACACGGGGAACACTCCTGGTTGGCGGGCGGGCTTCAAAGTGGAAGACGTAGCATCGGTATGGATCGTCCGGCGGGGTGTCCCAGATCGTCTTCTCGCGCGAAACATGCCAGAACATGGCGCCCTTGTGAAAGGTTCTGCGCTCGCCGTCAATCTCAAAGAAAATGGTGCCTCCCGTGACCAGCTCGATGCTTTCCGAACTCAGGGCGATGGTTGCCGGCGTAACTTTTCGTCCACCGGGCGCGGCAAAATAACTGACCGCTTTCACTTTTCGGATATGTTCAAACACAGAATCCTTTCCAAAAGAGATTTTTCGTCAAAAGAAAATATCTTTTATCAATTGTGCGCGACTCATTCGCGTGATATACTTATTCCAGAGTAAAATACTTTCAGTTAATTATGAAATCAAGAGCGAAACGCTCGGAATCAACTAAAAAAAAGGAATGATGCCATGCTTCCAATCGGAGTACAGCTCTACTCACTCAGAGATCTTGCACAGAAAGATTTCGTCGCCGTCCTGAAAAAAGTTGCCGATATCGGCTACAAACTTGTGGAACCTGCGGGATTCTGGAATCTCCGTCCCTCCGAGTTCAAGAAAATCATCAGTGATCTTGGACTTGGAATGATCTCCTCCCATTCACCGTGGGCCCGCAGCGGCAACATCGGGGAAGTGATGGAAATCGCGGATATTCTCGGCCTCGACAAGATTGTCTGCGGATACGGTCCCAATGAGTTCAAAGATATGGATTCCATCAAACAGACCGCTGAAGCCACCTGCAAAATGCAGGAAATCCTTGCGAGAAACGGCTTCACTCTGTTCCAGCACAACCATGACTTTGAGTTCCAGCGCATCGACGGCAAACTCAAATATGAGTCCTATCTGGAACTCTGTCCAAATGTCAAACTGGAACTCGACTGCTTCTGGTCCACGAATCTCGGCAAAGAGAATCCGGTGGAAATGCTCAAGAAGTTTGCGGACAAGACGATTCTCCTTCACATGAAGGACGGCGTCGCCAGCCAGAACGTCAGTGGTGACAAGATGGTCAATGGCATCCTCGACCGCAAAGTCGAACTCATGCCTCTGGGAACAGGAACCCTTCCGATCAAGGATCTGATTGCGAATGCACCGGCAGCGACACAGGCGGTTATCGTTGAACTCGATTTCTGCAATGTGGAAATGGTTTCCGCGATTGAACAGAGTTACAAGTTCATGACGGAAAACGGACTCGCTGCAGGCAACAAATAATCTTCTGATAAAGAGTTGCAGAAAATGAGAAAAATCAAAGTCGGTATTGTCGGATGCGGCATGATCAGCGAGACGTATTTCAATGCGTCCAAAAAATTCAGAATGCTGGAAGTCGTAGCCTGTTCCGACATTATCCCCGAGCGGTCGAAGGCCAAATTCGAAAAGCACGGTGTCCCCAATATGACGAATGACGAACTTTTCGCCATTCCGGATCTTGACATCGTCTTGAATCTGACCCCCCCGCAGGTTCACTCCAAGATCGCAATGGATACCCTGAACGCGGGCAAGAACGCTTATTCCGAAAAACCGTTCGGAGTCGATTTTGATGATGCGGCGAAAGTGATTGCTCTGGCAAAGGAAAAAGGGCTCCGCGTCGGCTGTGCTCCCGATACTTTCCTCGGCGGCGGACAGCAGACTGCCCGTAAAATGATCGACGACGGCTGGATCGGAAGACCCCTTTCCGGTACTGCGATTGTTCAGGGACGCGGTCCTGAAAAATGGGCTCAGGCTCCCTTTTTCTATGATTACGGAGCCGGCCCGATGCTCGATCTTGGCCCCTACTATGTGACTTCGCTTGTCAATATGCTCGGACCTGCAAAGAGTGTGACGGCGATCACTTCGAGAGGGTACGACTACCGCACCTTCGGTCCCGAAGTCGCGGAGCAGTATCAGGACAAATATAAACCGTTTGACAGGTATCCTGTGACGGTGAATACGCATCTTGCCGGCGTGATCGAGTTCCAGTGCGGCGCGATCATCTCCATGATTGCCAGTTTCGATGTCTGGAAGCACGGACACGCTCCGATCGAAATCTACGGAACCGACGGTTCTCTGCAGGTGCCCGATCCGAACACCTTCGGCGGGCCGGTCCGCCTGTTCCGTCCGGGTTACTCCGAGTGGAAGGATGTGCCTCTGGCCTACAACTACACGGAGAACAGCCGCAGTATCGGTGCTGCCGATATGGGCTGCGCCCTGCAGAGCGGACGCAAGCACCGTGCGAACGGTGAACTGGCGAATCACGTTCTTGAGATCATGCTTTCCTTTGATAAGTCCAGCAAGCTCGGCAGAAAGGTCGAACTCACGACAACGTGCGAACGTCCTGCTCCGCTTCCGCTCGGACTTGAAGAAGGGGACCTCGACGAATAAGAAGATCCGCAGTACGTTCGGAACTTCCGGGACGGCGCAAATGCCGTCCCGTTTTGTTTTCCGGAAATCTCCTTCCGGAATTGAAAAAAACTGATTTTATGCTACTTTATCCGTTCAGAAACAGAAAGAACGAAACGTAAAATGTCCGAACCTTTTATCATTACACAGAATCTCGGGCAGCTGAGAGATTCCGGTATTTCGCGTGTCTCTGCCGCCATCGGCGTGTTTGACGGTGTTCATCTTGGCCATCAGCGGGTTCTGAAGGAGCTGGTCGAACTTGCTGCGGAGAACGGGACGGTTCCCGTCGTGGTGACATTTTATCCGCATCCCCGGTCTGTTTTAACGCCGGAGCATGCGCCGCGTCTTTTGTTCCCGCAGTATGAAAAAGCGCGTTTGATTCATTGTTATGGAGCGGCGGCGCTGGTGCGGATTCCGTTTACGAAAGAGTTTGCATCCCTTTCCCCGGATGCGTTTCTGGATCAGTGCCTGAATTTTCCGGGAGTGGAGCTGAAAGGGCTTTGTGTCGGAAGCAAATGGAGGTTCGGCTGCCGGGCTGCAGGATCGCGCCAGGATCTGATGCGAAGGGCGGAGCAGGATGGATTCCAGTTCCGTCCGGTGGACGAAGTGATGTTTCAGCACCGGATTGTCAGCAGCACGGCAATCCGCGGTGCTCTGGCAGAGGGAAATCTGGAGATCGTTTCCGGGATGATGGGGCGCCGGTACCGTCTGTTCGGGACTGTGGTGCACGGAATGGGGCTTGCAGGGAAACTTCTGGAGGCGGCAACTGCCAATCTGGAACTGGATGCGGGAGTTCTTCCGCCGTATGGAGTCTATGCGACGCTGGCAAGGGTGAAGGGGGATGAGACGGTGTTGCCGTCCATCACTTCGATCGGTGTGGCGCCGACCATCCGGAAGGAGGAGCACCCGCAGCCCAAGGTGGAGGTGCATGTGTTCGATCGTTCGCCGGAACTCTATGGCAGAGAAATGTCGGTGGAGCTGGTCGCACGTGTGCGGGGAGAGTTGAAATTCGATTCCGTTGAGGAGCTGAAAAAACAGATTCACGCGGATATCGCCGTCGCCGCGGATCTTTTGAAAGGAGATGATTTGCATGGATGACAAAACCTATACCGTAATGGAGCTTGCGGAAGCGGTCGGAGTCGCGAGAACCACGATCAACGACTGGCTTTCAAAATATTCTCCGTATATTGATTATAAAACAGTCGGGCGACGCCGGGTCTATACCGGGGCGGCGGTCGAGGTGTTGAAAGAGATTTCCGAGCTCCGCAACAAAGGTCTGGCTTCGGGCGATATTGAAACGGAACTTGCCAAAAAGCACCCGATGAGAGCGGAACCGGCGGATCTTCAGGAGAAAACGGAACAAGCCGCGAAAGAGAATGTTCCAGTCCCTCGTTCTGAGGCGTCGGAAGGGGCGCCCCGCGAGGATTTTGCGCTGATCGCACAGCGGCAGTCCGATGAGATCGGACGTCTCTTCGCCGAGAGCTTCCAGAATATGGCCAACCGGATCGAAACACTGGAAAACAAAGCGGGGAAAGCGGAGCGTAAACTGTATATCGGATATGGAATTGTTTTTGTTCTGCTGCTTTTGCTTTGTGTGCTATCGTTTTTTCTGTTTTTTGGGATTCGGGCACAGACCGAGCAGAATCTGCTCAATGCGGGGAAGACGGCGGAACACGGCGTTGCGATCCGTTCCGTGGAGGACCGGACTGTGCGTCTGACCGGGTCCGCAGAAGAGTTGAAGAAAGGAATTGCCGAGTTGAAATCGGGACTCTCCGTTCAAAAACAGGAGTTTGACAAGGCACTTTCCGCGATGAAGTCTTCCCGGGATGCAGAGGTCGCCGCGATGAAAGAGCGGTTCGCCGCAGAAAAGAAGAGTTTTTTGGAAAGACTGGAAAAACTGAACGGGGATAACGAGAAAGTTGTCCGCGAGTTGACAGAAAAACTGAACCATCAGTCCGAGCTGATCCGCAGCGACGAAAAAGCTAAGATGATTCAAGACCTGGAAGCTCGAATCCAGCAGCAGGAAAAACAGTTGCGCAATATGGAAGCGGAGCGTTCCCGGGTTCGAAAAGAACTTGAGGCTGCTCTCAAAGACAGGGCTGTTTCGGCAAAGGATGGTAAAACAGAATCATCCGCACGTCCCGCGGATGAGGCGAAGAAAGGAAAATAAGATGTTTGAATTGGATGTCATCAGGGAATTTTCTTCCGCACATTCTCTGAAAGGGTATTGCGGAAACTGTTCGGAAAAGCATGGACACAACTGGAGCGTTCAGGTCTTTATCCGCTCGGGAAAACTGGATGAAATCGGCATTGCCGTCGATTTCAAAGCGCTCAAACGGGAATTGGATGCCCTTCTCCTGACGCTTGACCACAAGGATCTCAATACGGTTCCTCCGTTTGATAAAATCAATCCGACCAGCGAGAATCTCGCCATGTACATTTACAAAACTCTCGGCGAAAAGCTGAATGGCAACGGGATCAAGGTCCATCGGGTCCGCGTCGGGGAAAATCAGAGCTCCGGTGCGAGCTATTTTGAAGAATGATCACGGAACCTGTACTTTCGAAGGCTCTCGCAGCCCTGAAACGGAAGGGCGCTGTGCTGCTGGTCCCTACGGAAACCGTTTACGGACTCGTTTGCGACTGGGAGGATTCCGAAGCGCGTGACCGGATTTACGCAATGAAACATCGGGCGGAGAACAAACCTCTCGCTGCTTTTCTGCCGGAGATCCGGTATGCGGAAATTCTTTGCGGTTGTCCTCTTCCGGAAAACGCTGAGAAACTGGCGCATGCGTTTATGCCCGGCCCGATCACTCTTGTCGTCCCCGATGCCGGCGGTTCCACCTTCGGTTTCCGTATTCCGGATCATCCATGGATTCTTTCGCTGCTGAAGGCGTATCGCAGACCGCTGGCTTCAACCAGTGCAAACCGTTCCGGCCAGCCTCCCGCACTGGAGATCCGGTATGCGCTCGAAACGCTCGCCGAACAGCCCGATTTCACAATGGATGGAGGCCCTCTGCCAAAGAATTCCATTGCCTCTACGGTCGTCCTTGTCAATGCGGATAATTCTTATAAGATTCTGCGCGAGGGGGTCATTACCGGCTCAATGATTGATGCCGCTCTGAAACGGGTTTGAGTTCGTAACGGAAGACCTCGTTTGAGGGGAATTCCGGCTTCGCAAGTTTACCTTATGCTCGGGCCGGTATCTTTTTATTGTGAATGTCGGGGTGCGCTTTGCACGTCCGGCATCACATCGTCGGGCTGCGACGCGGGGAAGCAGTCCGACCGTCCGGAAAAATGCTGCATTCTTTTTCCTCTGTGAGAAGGCTGTTGCCGTTCACATTGTGTTGTTTTTTATGAATGGAAGGATGTAATGTGAAGGTCAAGCAGTTTTTCCGGAGAAGGGATGGTTCCCGGATTGTATTTTCCCGGATTCTTCTGTACATTATCGTATGAGATTGAGAGGAATATTCATTCGGAAAGGAAGTTGTCATGAGGGAACTTGAAGGGAAAATTGCACTTGTGACCGGAGCTTCTCGCGGTCTTGGGCGTGGCATAGCCGCTGTACTTGCGGAAAAAGGAGCCTGTGTCATTGTGAATTATCGTACCGATGCGGTTCATGCGGAGAGCATTTGTCAGGAGATTCAGGAAAAAGGCGGGAAAGCCGTTCCGTTTCAGGCGGATGTCAGCGAACGCACCGATGTCGCAAAATTATTTGATTTTGTCCGTTCGGAATTCGGACGTCTTGATATTCTTGTGAACAATGCCGGTACGACAAAGGCTCAGGATATTTTCGAAACCTCGGAAGAAGACTGGGATTTTATCCTGAAGACGAATTTAAAGAGTCTGTTTCTGATGTCAAAAGCGGCAATGGAGATCATGCGGGCTCAGAAATCCGGACGGATTATTAATATGACTTCCATTGTCGCCTATCGCGGCGCTTTGTTCGGACATGTTCATTATGCGGCGACGAAAGGCGGGATTCTCTCTTTTACCCGGACTCTGGCGCGGACCGGAGCACCGTACAATATCACAGTGAATGCGCTGGCCCCGGGAATCATTGAGACGGAACTGCTTTTCCAAACGCATGGCGCGGAAGGTGTTGAGAAACTGGCGAAAACGGTTCCCCTCGGACTCGGAAAGCCGCGTGATGTCGGGCTTGCCGCCGCATTCCTTGCCGGAGAAGGCGGACGTTATCTGACTGGAATTTGTCTGGATATCAATGGCGGCATGAATTTCCATTGATCTGCTTAAGAAAAGAGGCGTATCCCCGAATCTTGGAGAAATCGCCTCTTTTTTTAGAGATTGAGGAAACCGTTTTCGGGGAGATCAGCTTTTGACTACTCCTTTGATGAAGTTGCCCCGATGGTTTTCCATGTCTTCGTTTGCCTTGTCGAACTCTTCCATGGAGTAGACATGGGTTGTCATTCCGGTGAATTTCCAGATTCCCCGGGAAAGGAGCATGAGACAGCGTTTGCACAGGCCCGCCTCGTACATGATCCTGCGCTCGTGGCAGTTGATTGTGGTGATGGCCTTGAAGTTCCAGAGTTTGTAGTCGATGGTGCGGAGAGAGTCGTTGTGATAGCCGCCGATTCCCAGTCTGCCGTGTGCGCAGGCAAGTTCCCCAGCAAGTTGCAGGCCGCTTTCCGTTCCGGTGAATTCCATGACGTTGGGAAACCCGATGCCGAAGATATCGGTTTTATGTCCATCACGCTTGAGATCGGGACAGCCGATGGCATCCCAGTCGAGCCTGTAATACGAGGGAAGCTCATCCGGGGAATAGACTTCAGTTGCGCCCATTTTTCGTGCATTTTCGCGCGCTTCGGGGCGGAGATCGACTGCGATGATGTCGGCATATCCCATGGCTTTGAAGAGGGAGATCATGCCGAGTCCCATGTATCCTGTGCCGACGACCGCGATGGAGTCGCCGAGCATCTCCGGTTTCATTTTGAGCGCGGCGCTTAGAAGACAGGCAAGCGGTTCGACGATGGCGTCTTCGTCCTTGAGGTTGTCCGGTACATGACAGGTCTTGTCCGGTTCCATGACGATATATTCGCGGTAGCCTCCTCCGCCGAGACCTGTGACGCGGTCGCCCGGTTTGAAATCCGTAACCTTGGAACCGCATTCGGCAACGACTCCGACCGTTTCGTGACCGAATTCCTCTCCCGGTGCCGCGACACTCCACGGATACCATTCCGAATGGCACATCCCGGTGTACGTGACTTTTACCAGGAGTTCGTTATCCTTGATTTTCGGAATTGGTGCTTCGACGATCTCGCTTTTGCGCGGACCTGTCATGACGATTTTTTTCATGAAAATCCCTCCTTATGCTGTTACAGGGGTTTGTATTTGCCGTTTGATGTGATCCGGACCGGTTTTCCGGATGCGGCGGAAAGATAGACCGCGTCGATGATCCGCATCAGGGCGATTGCCTGTTCCGGAGTCGTAAGCGGTTTTGTTTCGCCATTGAGGGCGCGGATGAAGTTTTCCGGGGCGCGGGTGCGTCCCATGTCATGGTCATGCTGGAAGCGGTAGCTGCGGTCTGCGGAGAATCCGTTTTTCTGGGAGTAGAGTTCACAGCTGTTCTGGTTGTTGACCGTGCGGATGCGGACTCCCGTATGCGTCGCCTGAAGTGCGACATAGGTGTCCTCTTCTTTGACAAGTTCCGCCCAGGAGTTGTGAATCGTGAGGACTTGTCCCGTTTTGAAGCGGACAAACGCATGACAGGCGGATTCGACATCCGTGGTCCCTTCGGTGGAAACGATTTTTCCCCAGCTTCCGTGAAAATTCGGATCGCTGATGAAGTCGTTGAAGGTCTGTGCCAGAATGGTATCCGGTTCAGGAAAGTCCATGAACCAGAGCGCCAGGTCGATCATGTGCAGAAGATCAATCAGCGGACCGCCTCCCGCGATCGCTTTTGTGGTGAACCAGCCGCCGAATCCCGGAATTCCGGTCCGGCGCATCCACGTTGCCTGTGCGGAGTTGATGCGTCCTATTTTTCCTCCGCTGATCTCTTTTTTGATGAACTGTGAGTCCAGACGTGCACGGTTGTTCAGATTGAACATCAGCATCCGCTTTTTTTCTTTGGCAAGGGCCGCCATTTCGCTGACTTCCGCAGCGTTCAGGGCTGGGGGTTTTTCGCAGAAGACATGGAGCCCGCGCGAGAGCGCCTCCAATACCAGCGGCTTATGGAATTTGTTCGGCGTAATGACCGACACCGCCTGTATTTCAGGACGCGCGGCAAGAAGTTTTTCCAAAGAGAGATAGGATTGTCCCGGGAAGCCCCATTTTTTTGCGAACTGTTTGCCGTGTTCCGGATTCTGATCGACGATGGCCGAGACGTCGGCTCCGGCTTCCCGGAATCCCCGGATGTGGTATTCCGCCATGGCTCCCGCCCCGATCAGAGCTGCAAATCTGATTTTTTCTTCCATTCCTGTCTCCGGTTTGTTTGCTATTTTGTTTTTAGGACTATATTATATCATATTGAAAAAGATTCATCTTCCGGTAAACAAGAAAAAAACTATGCGGAATCAATCAAAAAATACCACATTATTTCAATCCGGTCGCGTGGAACGTATCCCTGTTGATCCGGAGTTTCCCGTCTCGCAGCCGGATTTCAATACACGCACGGAGCATCCGGATATTGCTCCGCATATTCATGATCTGTTCGAAATCGGATACTGTTTTGATGGAACGGGGATTTTCATTGTCGGCGGAAAAATCTTTCCGTTCAAAAAAGGGGATGCGGTTGTGATCAATACGCATGAGGTGCATATTGCAAAGGGCAATCCGGGCGGGACGACAAGCTGGGGTTTTCTGTTTCTGGACCCGATCCGCCTGCTTGCCGACAATGTCGGAAGCTATTCCGACTGCCTGAAGCTGTCGCAGTATTGCGGTTCCTCGTTCAAAAACATCATCGACGGCACGGAGTATCCGGAGATCGCGGGGTGCATCCGGAACATTCTCTTCGAGATACGGGATCGTCCGAAAGGGTACCGCTCCATGATCCGGAGCCTGACATGGCAGCTGATGCTTTTTCTCAACCGCTATTATGATGCGGATGAATCAGAGGATACCGGCCGGGATTATCGTGACATCGAACGGGTTATGCCGGCTCTGGATTACATTGACGCGCATTACAATGAGGAGATCGACATTCCCTGTCTTGCCAGACTCTGCTTTGCCAGCGAATCGAACTTCCGGAAGCTCTTCCACAAGGCAATGGGGTGTGCCGCCATGCCTTATTTGATGCGGATTCGCTTGAATGTCGCTTCAACGATGCTGAAAAATTCAGACCGTTCGATCCTGGAAGTCGCTTTGCAGTGCGGCTACAACAGCCTTTCGAATTTCAACCGTCAGTTCCGGGATCATTTCGGCATGTCGCCCAGAGAGTTCCGGAAGCATGGATGAGTTTTCTTGCAGTCCGGATTTTTGTATAAAAAATGGAATACATCTCTTGTTTCCGCATAAATCCGTGATATAATGTTTCCCAGGCGCTTTCCCGCGACAATAACATCTTTCAAAAAATAAGGAGAAGAGAAGATGGGTAAATTCAAACGAAGCTGGAGCATTTTTCTCAAGGCGCTTGACCTGATTATGGCGGAAAAGAAACTGCTGATTTTTCCGCTGATTTCCGCCTTTGCAATGATTGTCCTGATTGCGCTTATCATCACGGGGCTGCTGACATGGGCACTTCTGACGGGAGACCCGGAAGCGGTGGAAAGCGGCACGGGGACGGAAATTCTGGAAATTGCAGTTTTCTTTGTGCTGTATCTTGTGACGATGCTGGTTTCCAATCTGTGTATGGCGGCATTTTTCAGTGAGATTTTCCGCGGATTGAACGGCGACTCAGTAGAGGTTACCCGGGGAATCCGCAAAGCGTTTTCCCGTTTCAAAGCGATTTTCCTCTGGTCGCTTCTGGCATCCACGGTGGGGTTGATTCTCAGCATGCTGGAGCGCCGTGCCGGGATCATTGGAGCGATTGTGATCAAGCTGCTGGGGGTGGTCTGGGCGGTGGCATCCTGCTTTGCGATTCCTGCGATTGTCTGCAATCGGGATTTGAACAATCCGTTCCAGGCGTTGAAATATTCTGCGTCGGCGATTAAGCGGACGTGGGGGGAATCGCTGATCGGTTTTGCCGGGATCAATATGATCACCTGGATGGCGTCGTTTCTGCTCATTCTTCTGGTGTTCGCGGGGATTGTTCTCGGTCTTCTGGCGGGATCGGCGGTCTGCTGGATTCTTGTGGCGATTATGGGGGCTTCTCTTCTGATAGCCTATGTCCTGTTCTGTTATCTGGTCAAGGTTGCGGAGGCGATCTACCGCGCGGCACTGTACCAGTATGCGGATGGGATGGAGGTTGACATGTTTTCGGCGGAAGAACTTGCCGGAGCGTTCCGGTCGAAAAAGCAATGAATGTTTTTTGGGGGGATATGAGAAAGAACCGCTTCCCTTTTCCGGGAGCGGTTCTTTTTTCTGATCAGTGGATGGACGGATCGGAGGGTTCCGAATAGATGACCAGTCCTTTGGCGTAGCTGCATCCCGGGGCGAGAGAGGCGCGGTGGGGGATGTTCGCCTTGAGATAGAGTGTGTCGCCGGGATTCATTCTATGCGGATGTTTGTCGTCGTAGATGCAGTAGTCCAGCGAGCCTTCCAGAACGACGAAGAACTCTTCGGACTCGTGCAGCATCAGATCCCGCGGTTCGGCAGGGGTGTATTCAAGAATGAAGGGGTCCATCCTCCGGCCGAGCTGCCGATAGGCGAGGGCGAGATAGCGGATTCCATATTGGGTATTGTCATCCCTCTGGAGTTCTTCTCCCTCGTCGAGACGGCTGAAGGTGAACTGTTCGCCTTCATTGTTTTTGCGGAAAAGATCGCCGACGTCAATTCCGAGGGCGTCGGCGATTTTCACCAGGGCTTTCAGGGAAGGTGTGATGCGGAAATTCTCCACCTGGGAGATGAATCCCTTGCTGAAACCGCTCCGCCGGGCAAGCTGTTCGACGGTCATTTTCTGAGTCAGGCGCACCTTGCGTATCGTTTGAGAGAGTTCCAGCAGGTTCATTGTGGTTATCGTCCTTCTATTGCGTTACAGAGTTTTGCCGCGCAGTTGCTTGTGATGGAATCGACTCCGTATTCCAGATAACGTCTTGCGGCATCCTCCTGGTCCACGGTCCAGATCGCGACAAGAAAGCCGGCGTCTTTCAACGCTTTAATATACTTTGTGCTGAAGGCTTTTTCCAATGCGCAGGCGTCGATTCCGTCGGCTTTTGCTGATTTGAGGAAGGCGATGGTCTCTTCCGGGGTGGGCGAGAAGGAGCCGTCGGTTTTATTTTCTTCGAAGCAGGTCAGCCAGAGGGTTTTGATGTCGGGCATATAGTGTTTGCTTGCGGTAACGATGGCTTTGTGAAAGGAGATCATGACGATCTGTTCGTGCGGGACTTTGGCTGCGTCGATCTCCCGGCGCATGGCGGAAAGCACCCGTTCATCATTTTCCTTGACTTCGACGTAGAAGAGTTTGCCTGGTTTGAGAATCTCCAGAACAGAGCGGAAGGTCGGGATTTTTTCCCCTTTGAATTCCGGTTTTCCGTTGGAGACGTCCACGGTTTCGATCTCGGCGAAGGTGCTGGTTTCGATGTGAAGATTGCGGTCGCCGACGCGTCCTGTGTCGTTGTCATGAATGCAGACAAGGATGCCATCGGCGGTCAGATGAATATCCGTTTCGATGCCGTCTGTGTCGCGTTTCATGGCGAGCTGGAAGGCACTCATTGTGTTTTCAGGAGCGTCGAGCGACTCTCCCTTGTGTGAGATCCATTCTACTTGTTTTGTCATGTTTCACCTCGTGATTGTGCTTGAAAAAATAACGTTGACATTGCTGTCTTCAAAGTTTTTGATGAGAATATCGCCTCTCCGGACCGGAATTTCAACCCTGATCTGATAAAGAGTATTTAAAAGACGGTCGATCAGGCCCTTCGGCAGTTCCCGGTCGGTCCTGACGGGAATGCAGGACTGGACGGCGGAATTGCATCGAACAACGGCGGTTACGATTCTCCGCGGATCGCACAACTCCTGTTTCGCGTATTCCGCGCCTCTGGGACAGCGGTTGCCTGCGATAGTCAGGTTTTCGAACTTCCCGTTCCATTCCGCTGAGAGCCGGCAGCCGAGCGGACAGCGGATGCAGATCAGTTCCCGTTTCATTTTTCTTCTCCTTTTTTCAAACGGAAGAGCAGTTCGCCTTCTTCCTTCAGCAGTTCCGCTTTCAGGTCGACGATCAGCATTTCCGCCGGACGGATGTAGTTGTAATGGCGTTTCCAGAGAATCTTTCCGTTCTGTTCCGCTTCCAGTTCGGCGTTGTTGCTGACAATCAGGGAGCGGAATGCAAACCGGGTGTCGCGTCCGTGACGGCAGCGGTTCGGAACCACATATTTCAGGTTCGATTCGACCGTCACAGGACTGGTTCCAACGCCGGAGGGTTCTCCATTCAGACGGCGGACTGCCATTTCCGCCGCGTGTTCCGCCTCCTCGGAGACGAAATCCACGAGATCGTGAACATGCAGAACGTTTCCTCCCGCGAAGACTCCCGGAATGTTCGTTTCGTAGTTGGAGTCGACCAGCGGTCCGCCTGTCGACGGATTCAGGGCAACGCCGACGCTTCTGGAGAGTTCGTTTTCAGGGATCAGTCCGACGGAAAACAGTACGGTGTCGCATTCGATATGAAATTTCCGGTCTGTCTGCGGCATTCCGTCACGAAGCGGAGCGACTTCGACCCCTTCGACCCGTTCCCTTCCCAGAATATTGACCACCGAGTGTTCCAGATAAAGCGGGATCTGGAAGTCGTGCAGGCATTGGACAATGTTGCGCGTCAGTCCTGCGGGATACGGCATGATTTCAACCACCGCTTCCACTTTGATTCCAGACCAGCGCAGACGGCGCGCCATGATCAGTCCGATGTCTCCGGAACCGACAATCACAGCTTTTCTGCCAGGCAGGAGCCCTTCAATGTTCAGCAGTTTCTGTGCGGCTCCCGCAGTGAATACTCCGGCAGGACGACTTCCCGGAATCGCAAGGTTTCCGCGATTCCGTTCCCGGCATCCCATGGCAAGGATTACCGCGCGCGCACGGATTTTCCGGACCCCCTCTTTCGGGGAAAGCACGATCAGCAGGAGGGAGCCGTCCGCTTCCTTTGTCAGTTCGATAACCGTTGCGCCGAGACGCAGCTCCGCTCCAGCCTTTTCCGCTTTTTCCGTGACCCGTTCCGCATATTCCGGTCCGGTCAGCTCCTCCTTGAAGTAACGGAGCCCGAATCCGTTGTGGATGCACTGGCGGAGGATTCCCCCGGGACGGTCCTCCCGGTCGATGACAAGGGTGCTTTTTCCCGCCGCAGCCGTGACCGCAGCGGCGGCGAGTCCGGCTGCGCCCGCACCGATGACGGCAACTTCGAATGTTTCTTCCTGTATCATGTCAAGCCTCGCATGTTTGATTCGTTTCGACTTTCAGATCGCCCAGGCGTCCGGCGGCGAGACGGCTGTTCCCGCCTTTTTTTGTCAGCTCATCCAGGGGAATTCCGGTTTCTCTGCTGATGATCTTCATGATTCTTGCCGTGCAGAATCCACCCTGGCAGCGGCCCATGCCACCCCGGGTGTAGAATTTGACGCCGTCAAGAGTCGTATGTCCTTTGCGGACGGCCTCGACGATCTCCGCCTCTGAGATTGTTTCGCAGCGGCAGATGATGTGTGTCCAGGCCGGGTCTTCGCGATGAAGGCGCTCCATCTCCTCCAGCGTTTCATGACGGATTTCATGTTTCGTGGCAAGTTCCATGACGATATGGACCTTTTCCAGCAGAGGCAATCCGGCGCTCTTCAGCAATTCCTTGACATATTCTCCGATGGCCGGGGAGGCGGTCAGTCCCGGGGATTGAATTCCAGCCGCTTGTACGAAATCCGGCGCTTTTTCGGAGAGCGCAATGTAGAAATCCTCATTGTCCATGACCGGCCGCAGTCCGGCAAAGGAGGTGATCAGATCGCGCGGAGAGATTCCGTTGACCATGTTCCGGACGTGGGAAAGAATTCGTTTCATATTGTCTGCGCTTGTCGTGGTGTCAAGTTTGTTTTCGACTGTTTCCGCGGTCGGTCCGATCATGGTGGTTCCTTCCGCGGTCGGAATGACCAGGACCCCTTTTGAGTGTTTCGTCGGTACCGGGAAAATAACACGCTGCGGCCGGGCGGTGCTGTTGCGGTCGAGAAGATACTCTTCTCCCTTTCGGGGATGGATCGTGAACTCTTCCGCTCCGAAGATCCGCGAGACGCG
Source organism: uncultured bacterium (assembly GCA_949292215.1). Classification (GTDB taxonomy): domain Bacteria; phylum Verrucomicrobiota; class Lentisphaeria; order Victivallales; family UBA1829; genus UBA1829. The sequence goes on along the minus strand of CASEYW010000114.1, from coordinate 34,039 downwards.
GTCGGCGAAAAGTCCCGCCGCGTTGACAACGTACTTCGCCCGGATCTCTTCCCCGTTCGCGGAACGGATGATCCAGGCATTGTTTTCGCGGCAGGCTGCAGAAACTTCGAAATTGCATTTCAGATCGACGTCATTCCGTCGCGCGGATTCGACGAGGCTGAAGACATAGCGGTAGGGTTCGATCGTCCCTCCGCCGGGCGCGAAAAATCCGCCGACAACCTCCGGATTCAATTTCGGTTCCAGCTGAAGCAGTCGTTCCCTGCCGCACATTTCAAGTCCGCAGACTCCATTCTCAAGCCCCTGTTCGTAGAGCTTGTGCACGGTGCTCATCTCTTCTTCCGAGAAAGCCACTACGAGGATTCCGGTTCGTTTGAACGGGAAGCCCAGTTCGTGTTGAAGTCGTTCAAACATCAGATTTCCCCGAATCTCCAGTTTTGCTTTCAGCGTTGTGACCGGATGATGAAATCCTCCGTGGATAATACCGGAATTCGCTTTGGAAACTCCGAATCCGACATCCGCCCAGCGTTCCAGGAGGATCGCTTTCAGCTGATACCGGGAGAGCTGCCATGCGGTCGAAGCTCCCGTTACTCCGGCACCGATGATTGCAACGTCATACATCATAAAAAACTCCCTGTTTCATTGTGTTTTTCCCATTGTCTGCAGTTTTTCGAGATCGTGAACGGTAATCCGGAATGATTCTTTCCATCGGAATCCGATCACTTTCCGATGAGAGAGCCCAGCAGGTGAACGTTGCCGCATTTCTGTCGAGTGTGTTATCGATTCCGAGCCTGTCACCCGTCATCAGGCATAGGCTTTGGTGCGGATTCACTCCGCATCGTTTTGGCACCATCTTCAGCAGTCCTGAATCCGGCTTGCCGAGAACTCCTGGTTTTGTATTTGTTGTACTCTCCATCCCTTTTATCAAGACTCCGCTCTCGACGAGGCATGTGTTCCGGCCGGTCGGACAGAAAACGTTCGAACGGATTGCATACCCCGGGATTCCCGGGCGGAGAAAACAGACTGTCCGGCAAAGTGTCTCGGAGGTCAGATTTCGATCGAATGCAGTGATTGCCGCCTGTGGATTCTTTTCGTCCATTTCCAGAAATACCCGCTGAATTTTCTGCAGTTTTAACATGAAGTTAGTTTTTTTGTTTATTGAAATGTTTAGTAAAATATAACATATGATAAACAAAAGTCAAGAAGGTTTTGCGGAAAATCGGAATCTTGTCTGCCGAAAGAATATGCCGGAGGAGAGAAGTTTCAGTTTCGATTCGGGAATGCAAAACTTGTTTCATGATGTTCCATGAGAACAAAAAAACGGAAAAGATTTTTTTTGTGTTTTATATTTGAAATATTATTTCATGTGTGATATACTATTGCTGCTAATTGAAGAAAGGAGCTTTCAAATGAATGTGAAAGATGCGGTTGTTGTTGTGACTGGCGGATCAGATGGTTACGGTTTCGGGATTGCAAAAGTCCTGAAGCGAGCGGGAGCGGAAGTTGTTATTACGGGGCGCAACCGGGAGAAGCTGGAATCGGCGGGAGAGACGCTTGGGGCACGCACGGTCCGCGGGGACATTGCTTCTCCGTCTGACTGGGATCGGGTTTTCGAGGTTGCCGGGCCGGTGGATGTGCTGGTCAACAATGCCGGGTTCGGGGGAAAGATCGCTCCGGTGGCGGAACAGTCTGACGAGGAGATCATTTCAACTGTCATGGGAAATCTTGCCGGGACGATTCTTGGATGCCGTCGCGCCGCGAAGCTCATGATGGAGCGGAAAAAAGGAACGATCATCAACATTTCCAGCGTGTGTGCACTGTATGCCTGGCCTGGTTGGAGTGTCTATACTGCGGCGAAAGCGGGGCTTGCCAAATTTTCCCATGGATTGTATACGGAGCTGCGTCCGTTCGGGGTGCGTGTTACCTGCCTGACACCTTCCTGGGGACAGACCGGTTTCAATGCCGCTTCTCACATACAAGGTGCTTCGGAAGACCCGCAGCTGAGCCGGAAATGCACCGCTCCGGAGGAACTCGGACAGCTGGTCCTTGAGATTCTGGAGACTCCGGATCATCTGGCGATTCCGGATCTTACAATTCAGCCGATGATTCAGGATATTTCCCCGATGTAATGAATCAAACAGCAGGATGTGTAAATGAGGCGAGTTGTCTGTGACATTTGTGTGGTTGGCGGAGGCAGCGGCGGAATCGGCGCTGCGGTTGGTGCTGCGCGGTCCGGAGCAGATGTCCTGCTGATTGAGCGTGATCCGTGGCCTGGCGGCACGATTGTATCCGCATGGGTTCACAACTGGGAACCTGTGTGCGGAACTTCGGAGCTCTGTCGCCGTTTGTACGAACGGATGCGGTTCATGCCGGGAGGAGCGGATGCGGTCTATTCGAACTCTCTTTCCCGTTTGAATCCGGAAGGCACGCGGAATCCGCCGCTTCCGTTCGAGCCGTGGGCATTTCTGCGTGCGGTGGAGGGGGAATTTGCGGAAAGCGGAGTCCGGAGACTTCTCTGTGATACGGTTTTCTGTGATTGCCGGGTGCATTCCGGTCGGATCGAATCCATCGTTGTGCAGACTCCCTTTGAAATGCTGGAAATTCACGCGGGTTTCTTTCTGGATTCCACGGGAGATATTGTTCTTGCGCGAGCTGCGGGATGTCCGTTCTGCAAAGGTGCGGAGAGTTTGACCGAGTACGGAGAGCCTTCCGCACCGGGATGTCCCGATCCTTCTGCGCTGAACGCTGCAAACTGGTGTTACCGGGTACGGCCCGGAGAGGGGGCCGGATCGTTTTGCGGAGATCGACTTCCGGATTATCCGTCTGCTTGTGTCGATCGACCGAAATTCTGCGTGACGATGCCGAATGGTGATCTCCTTGTAAATCCCTGCGGAACCACGCATCTTGACCCGGATGAGGAGCCGGAGGTGTTTGCGGATCGAGTCCGTTCCGCCCGTGAGCTGGCATATTTGTGCTGGCATTGGGATGTGTTCGCAGCAGGGAAAAAACTGCAGCTGCTCGGGTTTGCTCCCCGAATCGGAATCCGCGAGACATACCGTCTTGCGGCGGAGTATGTGACAAATGAAAATGATGTGATCGCGGGTCCGGATTTCCTGCACGATGATATTGTCGCAACCTGTGACCATCCTCTGGACGACCATGCGAGTGGAAAATGCCGGGAACTGACATGTGGTTACGGGATCTCCTTCCGTTCCCTGCTTCCGCGGGGGTGCGAAAATCTTCTGGTGGCTTCGCGCGGACTCGGGGTTTCGCACATCGCCGCGTCGAGCTGTCGTCTGAGCAGGACGATTATGACACTTGGAGAAATTGCCGGCAGAGCCGCCGGTCTGTGCGTAAAACGTCGCTGTCAGGTACGTGATCTGAAGATTTCCAGCGAACCGGAGATTTTGAAGATCAGTCTGTGGAATGGAAAACGGACCGGCAGGTAAGACGTTTTGTCCTGTTCGTGCCGGTCCGTCCGTCTTGTATCAGATCAGGGCTGTCAGCCGTTGACAATATCGTATTTGACGATGTCGCCGGGGAGAGTGGAGACGTCCGCCCAGATCTTCCGTCCCGGATAGATTGAGGTGTGGATGCCGGTATGGACATTCTCTCCGATGATGCTTCCGAATTTGCGTCTGCCGGTATCGATCAGCTCGCCTCGGACGATACTTCGGTGATTTTTTCCGTCATGTCGGAAATTTGAGGTGATTGTTCCCGCACCGAAGTTTGTGTTGGAGCAGACGATGGAGTCTCCGATGTAACTCAGATGGCCCGCAGCCACCTTGTCCATAAAGATGGAATTCTTGACTTCGACCGCCTGTCCTACATGACATTTGTCGCCCAGAGACGTATACCCGCGGAAGTAGCAGTTCGGTCCGATCTTGCAGTTCTTCCCGATCACAGCGACTCCTTCGATGTAGACGCCGGGCAGAATTACGGAGCCCTCGCCGAGGATCAGGGTTCCGTCAATGAAAACTCCTTCCCGGACCGTTCCTTCGATTCTGCTTTCCTTGATTTCCGCGAGCAATTCCTCATGAATCCTGAGCAGATGCCAGGGATAGGTGATTTGAAAGCTGTTTTCATCGACCGGGATTGTCTGAACACCTTCCGGAATGGAGGAATCGTCATTGACCCACGCCAGCGGTTTTCCCTCTGCATCCACGAGAATGTAGTTTTCCCTGATCTTCGCCAGATTCGCAAGCAGCTCTTTCGAGGGCCAGAAGGCAAGAGGAGCGGAAAGCATTCGGTTGCTGGAAAAATCCCCGATCGCCGCTTCCCATCGTGTGGTGACGATGTCGTTGACGGTGGTTCCCGCCATTTTCAAGTCCGCAAGGGAACTTTTGCAGCAGAGGGGGGCTAAAGTGTCACGATCCTCATTCCGGTAGATGAAAATCATCATTTCAGCAGAGCTCCTGTTTGATGTGGTTGCAGAGGCGTTCGATCCATTTGTCGGCGAGTTCCTGCGATTTCGATTCGACAAGAACGCGGATCTTGTTTTCCGTGCCTGAATAGCGGATGACGACCCGTCCGGTTTCTCCAAATTCCTTTTCCGCTTCGGCGATCAGGGCGGGAAGCCCGTTGATTTCCGCGACAGGTTTCTTCTCCCGCACCTTGAAACTGACAAGATGCTGCGGATATTCTTCCATGAAGGCTGCCATTTCCGCCAGAGTCATGTGTTTCTCTTTCATAAGCTTGAGAACGTGGAGTGCGGAGATGATGCCGTCTCCGGTGGTTGCATAGTCGAGGAAGATCAGATGCCCGGACTGCTCACCGCCGAGATTGATCTTCTTTTCTTTCATGCGCTCGATAACGTAACGGTCTCCGACCGCTGTGATTTCCACATTGATTCCTGCCTGTTTCATGGCGGCGATGAGTCCCATGTTGCTCATGCTTGTGACCGCAATGGAATTGGAGGCAAGTTTTCCCTCCGCCTTGTAGTCAAGGGCGCAGAGTCCGATGATGCGGTCGCCGTTGACCACGTTTCCGTTCGAGTCGGAGAAGATGACGCGGTCAGCGTCTCCATCGAGGGAGATGCCGACGTCTGCCTGATGTTTGCGCACCAGTTCGCACATCTGTTCGGGATGCGTGGCTCCGCAGTTTTCATTGATGTTGGTTCCGTTCGGCGTGACGGAAACGGGGATGACTTCAACACCGAGTTCCTTCAGAATCAGGGGTGCGATATAATAAGCGGCTCCGTTGGCGCAGTCGAGAACAGCTTTGATTCCCCGGAGACTTTTGCTGTGAATGGAACTCTTGGCAAATTCGATGTATCTTCCGCGTGCGTCTTCGATTCGATAGGCTTTTCCAATTTTCGATGGAGGCAGGGTGGAGGTATCCTCGTTCATCAGCTGTTCGATGCGGTCTTCGACTTCATCAGGAAGTTTGAAGCCGTCGGCACTGAAGATTTTGATTCCGTTGTCGTCCGAGGGATTGTGCGATGCCGTGATCATCACCCCGACATCGGCGCCCATGGATCGGACCAGATGGGCGACCGCAGGAGTTGGCATAGGGCCGATTTCAAGGACATCCATGCCCATGCTGAGCATGCCGCTGGTGAGTGCCGTTTCCAGCATATAGCCCGAGAGTCTGGTATCTTTGCCGATGACAGCTTTTGCCGTTCCGTTTTCTCTCGCGTAGATCCGGGCGACTGCTTTGCCTACCTTCAGTGCAATTTCCGGGGTAATGGGATAGGTATTAGCCTTGCCGCGGATTCCGTCTGTTCCGAATAATCTTGCCATCTGCTGAATGCTCCTTCGTTATTCTGTAAAACTGATATCCAAATAAAATAGCGCGAAAAAGTGCGAAAACAAGTTTCGCAAACCTTATTTTTTGGCAATGTTCCGGCGGAGGAATGAAATCAGAACCGTTTTTTCCGTTTCAGAAAACACATTTCATTGCAGCGCGGACAGCGGGTGATGTTGGCGCTGTCGTCTTTTGCAAGAAAGGAGAGATGACAGCGGGAACAGATGTAGAGGTGTTCCTTGGCAATGGTCCAGTCGACGGATGAACGCTTGCGTTCATCCCGGAACCATAGATAGGCAAGGATGATGATCCAGAAGGAAACATAGACGGAAAAGAACTGTCCGAAGGTCAGCGGTATCATTTTTGCGGAGTCCTCCCGGTGGTTCCCCAGTCCACAATGACATATTTCAGTTTTTTCAGAAGCGTCGCATTTTTATCGCTGCCCGCATAGGCTGCCAGTGCACCGGAGGCTCGCATGTCGAGTTCCGGAGTTCCGGAGGAGCGGCCGACTTTGATTGTCGGCGGCATTTCCGGTTCGCTCCCCGGCGAGAGCAGAAGTATTGTTGCGTGTTTCGGTTTAAGCTTGGCGACCAGAGAACGGATTTTTTCCCGGTCGGAAAAGAGATTGCCGAGCGAGGTCCCGTCTGCGGCTGTCCATTTCGGGAAGGCTTCTTTCCGAATTTCCGGCCCGGTTCCGGCGGACGCAAGAGGTATCGGCATCGGAAGAGTCAGCGGTTGAAGAAGGTGTTCCATGCTTCTGGATGCAAACAGATAACGGTTTTCCGGGAAAGCCATCGGATTGGTCAGAGAGAGCTGGATGGGGTGAATGGCATCATCCGCCTCCAGAGGCGACTGGCGGCTTTTCTGTGCGGCGGAAAAGCCGGAATCGTAATCCGGAACCGCAAAGAGGGTGGGATCGCCGAATTTCAGCCAGTAGTACAGATCGAACGGATCGTACTGGGCTGTCGGCACATTGTTGACCATGACAGTGAAACGGCGGCCCGTCTGCTCTTTTTCCGGAACCTTCTTGACCGGAGTAAAAATGAGCATCGGCAGAACATGAAGCAGAAGGGCTATGAAAAGCGCCGCCGCAAAGATTTTGAGTTTTCCTCCTTCGCGGGATTCGGATTTGTCCAAGCCGGGATTCGCCGCGTTCATGGTCTACTCCGCATCAAAGAACCGGATTCCGCCTGCGCGTGACGCGGGCGGTGTTGTAAGGAGAAAGACATTGATTTTCAGGTCTTCCGCCAGTGACATGATGCGGGCGACAGTCCCATATTCCGCCGCCGCGTCTGCACGGAGAATGATCGTGGTCCTGTCCTGGGAAGTCGTTGCCAGATCCAGGAGCTTTGCCTTCAGTTTCGCCGGATCGGAAACCTCGATGTCGTTAAGGAAAATTCTGCCGCCTTTGTTGATTGTAATGACGATTTTTTTCGCTCCGAAACTGCTTCTTACCTGAATTTCAGGCAGATCCACAGGGATTCCGGACACCTGTACGAAGGAACTTCCGATCATAAAAAAGATCAGCAGCAGGAAAAACAGGCAGAGAAACGGAACCAGATCCGGACAACCCTGATGGATTTTAAGCCTTGTTTGTATTTTCATCCTGTTTTCGAATTTCATCATTTCTGGACGCCTTGTGATGTTTGAAGAAGTAAAGAATTTCGGAAGAAGCCTTTTCCATTTCCACGCAGAACGACTGAATTCTGGAGACCAGATAGTTGTAGGCAATATGGCTGATTACTGCGACAACCAGTCCCAGTGTCGTGGTCGCCAGCGCCTGATAGATGCCGCCGGAAAGATCCGCCAGCGTCAGAGAGATTCCCTGTTTTGCCTGAATGGCTTCGAAGGCATCCGCCATGCCGACCACAGTTCCCAGCAGACCAAGAAGAGGCGCAATGTAAGAGATGGTTGCCAAGATGTTCAGATGGGACTCCAGACGCGGAACTTCAACGATGGAGGCATCTTCAATTGACTGCCGTACATCGTCGTCGTTCTGATACGCCTGTATTGCTGCTGTGAGCAGGCGTGCTACGGGGCCGGGGGTATGGTCGCAGAGCGTGATGGCTTCAATCATGCCGTCGCGTTTGAGAACGTTGATCAATCCGTTGACCAGCTCCCGTACGTTCACCTGCGCTCGATGGAATTGAAACCATTTTTCCAAAAAAATAAACATCGCGACGATACTGCATCCGACAATGATGAACATCACCGGTCCGCCGTTTTTGATCATTGAAAGATATTCCATGATTGCATCCTTGCTCTTTTCAGGGTTTGTATTTCAACTTTTCCATTTTCAGGATTCGTTCGTCGATGAATTCCGGTTCCATCAGATCCAGATCGGCGAGTTTCTGAAGGGCGGCGACTGCCGCCTCCACATGGGATTTCAGCGGACGCTTTTCCGTCATGGCGGCGATTGCCTCCGCTGCTTTGGTTCCCCAAAGAATGGTTGCCGATGCCGCTTGCGGGCTCAGATGGGCAACCGCAATTTTATAATGTCCCAGCGCTTTGTCATCATTGCCGAGGATCTCTTCGCAGCGGCCGCTTTTGTAGCATGCCATCGTCCGAATGGGTTCGGGGAGACCGTCTTTCGCCAGAATCTGATCGTATTTGGCAAGGGCGTCTCTGTAAAGGTTTGCGTCGTTCCGGGTCGAGGCCAGTGTGAACAGCGTATCGGCGATGGAGCCTTCCGTGGCAACTTCCAGAACCGGATCCGGATGATGTTCCAGAACCTTGTTGTAAAGAAGAAGCGCACGTTCATTGTCGCCGTTTTTCCGCAGAATATCGGCGTTCAGATAATAGACCTCCGGCAGGGCGGGAACATTCGGATACCTGGTATAGAGCTGATCCAGCAGAGACAGCGCGGTGCTGTTTTCTCCCGATTTGAAGGCAATCAGAGCTTTTTCCAGAAGAACTTTTGCTTTCAGAGAATCGGATTTCACGCGCTTCAGCAGATCATCGAGAACCGCGTTGGCACGCGGAGCCGCACCGGAATCCGCATAGTGTGCCGCCAGATTAAAGAGGGCGTCGATGGCATAGCGCGTATTCGGGTATTTATCAACCAGCAGCCAGGTCTCCCGTTCCGCCAGAATCTCATCGCCCCTGGACTGGAAGGAGTAGATACGCCAGTAAGCGGCCGGCGGCGCCAGCGGATCTTTCGGATACCGGGAGATCAGAAGCTGGAAAAGCCGTTCCGCTTCCAGCGGATTTTTCCGGGCAAATGCAAGTTTTGCCGCTCGGAAAAGTGCTTTTGCTGCATATGCGGGATTCGCTTTGGGCTGTCCGGCATAATCCTCGTAGGATTTCTGCGCCTGGACCGGCATTCCGGCGGCTTCCTGAGCCATGGCTTTCAGATAAAGAACTTTGATGGCATATTCACTGCGCGGATCGGTTTTCCCAAGTTCATCCGCATTCAAAATGGTATTTGCATAGTTTTTGGCGGAGAACCAGGCGAGGGCGCTCTGATAAAGCGCTTTCTGGCGGAACTCCGGATACCGCTTTGCCGTCTGCTGGAAGGCTTCTGCCGCCTTGACAAATTCTTTCCGCCGGAAGAGAAGATCCGCCGAGAGGAAATCAAATTCTCCTTTCTGTGCGGGTGTTTTGAGATATCCGCGCAGAGTTTCCTCGGCAGCTTTGGCATCGTTTACGGAATTCTGGAGATAGGCACACTCAAGGACGGCTGTTTTCCGTACAGTGTCTCCGGCGGAGGGATCGGCTGCGATGTTTTTATAGAGTTCAACTGCTTCCCGGTTTTTACCGGCGGAACGCAGAATTCGCGCTGTTTTCAGTTTGATGTCCGGAGTCGCGTACGGTCCCTTGAAGAGTTCGAACGACTTCAGCGCAAGCGCGGCAGCTTTGGCAGGTTCCTTCGTCCGATCCAGGAGATCGACAAGTTTCTGAAGGGTTTCATAAGCATACCCTTTGTTTCCCGCCTGCGAGAATGCCGCTCGATATGCTTCCTGTGCCAGTCCGAATTTTCCTGCTTTTGCCGCTTCGTCTCCGATGGCGGAAAGAACGGCGTAGAGGACGGGAGTCTGTACGGCAGGAAGATGCGTGATGGCATCCCGCCAGGGGGCTGCAATGTTGGTGAACCCTTCCGTTCTGATCAGCGCGAAAATGGTCAGAAGGCGCAGAACTTCCCGATCAGTTCCAGTCACGGGTTCCGGCTGGTTCAGGAGTTCTTCCAGCGCGCGGCGCGGTGTGGAAGTGGAAGCCAGACAGAGAATCCGGCGTTCGAATGCTGTTCTGGCAAGTTCTGATTTCCCTGCTGCTGTCATGAGGGCCTGATAGGTGTCGGCAGCGGCGGAGAAGTTCCTGTTCTGTTCATGAGCATGAGCCAGAGAGGAGAGGGCGCGCAGTCTCCTCGGGTCTTCCGCAGTCAGGCCGGGCATGATGCGTTCAAGGATCTGGATCGCATCTCCGGGATGCCCCTGAAGAAGATTCAGATCGGCTTTCCACATGGCAAGGGAAAGAGAATTGACTCCGGGATATCTCATTTCATATTCGTTGAGAATCCGTTCAGCCATTTCCGGCATCCGTCCCAGAATCAGGGCGTCGATCTGACGCTCGTAGGCGTCGCGCAGAGAGTTTTTGTCATCAGCGTCGGCGGCCTCTTTCGCATACTGCGCGTAAAAGCTGGCGGCAACGGGATAATCTCCGGCGGCGAAAGACTGGTCGCCGGAGATTCGATTCCGATATACGGCGATATCCTGGGAAAAAACCGGCAGCAGGAGAAGCGCGGACGCCAGTGCCAGAAAGCACTTGGCGCCTCTCCCTTGAAGAACTGTTCCGATTTGCGATTCCCGGTTCATGCGCGTCTCCGCCGGGGGATTACGATTTATTATCCGTATCGGCTTTGGGTTCTGCTGCGGGCGTGGGGGCCGATGGCTGCTGAGGCGGAAGCCCTGCCGCAACGGCTTTGCGCTCCGCAAGTTTTTCCCGGATGCGGGCGAGAATTCTGGTTTCCAGGTCGCTTCGTTCTGCGATGGCGGCTTTAGCCTGTTCGCGTCCCTGAGCGATCTGCTCTCCTTCAAAAGCGAACCAGGAGCCGCGTTTTTCGAGGATTCCCATATCGGTGCCGACGTCGACGATGGAGCCGACCCGGGAGATGCCTTCGTTCCAGTTGATATCGAATTCAGCGGACTTGAACGGCGGCGCAAGCTTGTTTTTGACGATCTTGACTCTGGTCTTCGCGGCGACGACATCATCTCCTTCCTTGATGGTTCCGATTCTGCGGATGTCCATGCGGATGGAACTGTAGAACTTCATGGCGTTACCGCCGGTGGTCGTTTCCGGATTTCCGAACATGACGCCGATTTTTTCGCGAATCTGATTGGTGAAGATGCAGCAGGTTCTGCTTCTGCTGATCGCGCCGGTGAGCTTCCGGAGCGCCTGCGACATCAGGCGGGCATGAAGACCGACAAAGGAATCGCCCATCTGTCCTTCAATTTCCGCACGGGGAACAAGGGCTGCAACGGAGTCGACAACCAGCACATCCACCGCGTTGCTTCTGACAAGCATATCCGCAATGTTCAGCGCATCCTCGCCGCAGTCCGGCTGGGAGATAAGCAGATCATCCACTTTCACGCCGATTTTTGCCGCGTATGCCGGATCAACCGCATGTTCCGCGTCGATGATTGCCGCGACGCCGCCCGCCCGCTGCGCATTGGCAATGATATGCATGCACAGGGTCGTCTTACCGGAGGATTCCGGACCGAAGATTTCCACGATTCTTCCCCGCGGAACCCCCATGATGCCCAGCGCGATGTCAAGGGAGAGCGCACCGGTACTGATGACGGAGACATCCGCCGCGGCGGAATTGTCGCCCAGCTTCATGATGCTTCCCTTGCCGAATTCCTTTTCGATCTGCGCCAGCGCAATACCGAGATTTTTGTCGCGCGTTGCCGGATCGATGCCGGTTCTTTTGACTTTTGCGTCCTCTGCCATTTTGTTCTCCATTCTATACTGTGTATTTGAGTTCGGCGGGCCGGATGAATCGGAACTGCTTCCCGCCGGGCTTGTTTGATTCAGATATCGAGATCCTTTACGCCGGCCGCGTGTTTTTCGATATATTCGCGGCGGGGTTCAACCGCATCGCCCATCAGGAGTGTGAACATGCGGTCTGCTTCGATGGCGTCCTCCAGTTTGACCTGGATCATTTTCCGTTTTGCGGGATCCATGGTGGTATCCCAGAGCTGATCGTCGTTCATTTCGCCAAGTCCTTTGTAGCGGTTGATGGCGAGTCCCTGACCACCGTTGCGTTTGACCTCTTCCGCGAGCTTTTTGAGGGAGCCGATCTTAATCTGGCGGTCGTTGTAGACAACCTTGAAAAGATCGTCGGCTTCGATGAAGAGGTTTTCCGGATTGTATCCGGCCGAGGCGATCTCGTTATAGAGCTCTTCGCAGGCTTTCGATTCATAGATGGATGTTACGTCAATGGAGGGATGGAAGGTGTATTGTTCCAGTTCCTCCATTTCTTCTTCGAATTCATCCTTCATGGATGCGGGAACATCTGTCGCTGCCGGGAGTGGCTGCTGGTTATCCGCCGGTTTTCCGGAGTCGGCCTGTTCCACTTTCGGAAGGCGCTGAAGCGCCTCGTCGACAAACTGATGCTCCTCTTCTTCGGAGTAGACATACTGCTCGGTCATGACGCCGTTGACTTCACGGACCATGATTCTGGCAACCGGAAACTGATTGCCTTTTGCAAGGGCAAAATACTGGTCGGCTGCGAGTCCATGACGCTGGAGACCCTGGGCGATGTGATTCGCTTTTGCAATAAAGCCGGTGATCTGTTTGACCTGTTCCGGAGTCAGAAGAGTTCCATCTGTTTTGTAGACGGTGATGTCGCTGCTGCCGATGTCGAAGAGATAGGCGTTCAGCTGGTCTTCGGTTTCGATGTACTGCTCCGCTCCGTTTTTGCGCTTGACGCGGAAGAGCGGGGGCTTGGCGATGTAGACATGCCCGGTGGCGATCAGGTCCTTCATCTGACGGTAGAAGAAGGTCAGGAGAAGGGTTCTGATGTGGGAGCCGTCCACATCGGCATCGGTCATGATGATGATGCGGTTGTAGCGGCGTTTGCTGACGTCGAAATTGTCGTCCATGCCGCAGCCGATTGCCGCGATCAGGGCCTGGATCTCCTTGTTTTCGAGCATCTTGTCCCGGCGGGTCTTTTCGATGTTCAGAAGTTTGCCTCGAATGGGCAGAATCGCCTGGAAGGAACTGTCTCGTCCCTGCTTGGCGGAGCCGCCAGCGGAGTCTCCCTCGACGATGTAGAGTTCGCAGATATCGGGGTCCTTGCTGGAACAGTCCGCCAGTTTTCCGGGAAGGGAGAATCCTTCGAGGGCTCCTTTGCGCTGGATCAGTTCACGAGCCTTGCGTGCCGCTTCACGGGCGTTGGATGCGACAATCGCCTTCATGACGATGTCTTTCGCCACCTGCGGATTCTCTTCCATAAAGGTTCCAAGACACTCGTTGACGATGGAATCGACGATTCCCTTTACCTCGTTGTTGCCGAGTTTTGTCTTGGTCTGTCCTTCGAACTGAGGATCGGGAACCTTGACGCTGATGACCGCGGAAAGCCCTTCGCGGGTGTCCTCACCGGACATTCCCTTGTCGCCTTTCAGGAGGTTCGCGCCTTTCGCATAGCTGTTGACCGTTCTGGTGAGTGCCGCCTGGAATCCGGAGAGATGCGTGCCGCCTTCGAATGTATTGATGTTGTTTGCATAGGAGTAGATCGTGGTTGTGAAGGAGTCGTTGTACTGCATTGCGACTTCGACATCAAGCCCGTCTTTGGCCTTGTGCATGTAGATGACGGGGTGCAGAACCCGTTTGTTCTCGTTCAGATGAGTGACGAACTCCGAGATGCCGCCGTCGTATTTGAAGACTTCTTTGCGGGCGTGGTCGGCGCGTTCGTCGGTCAGTGTGATTTTGACCCCTTTGTTCAGGAATGCCAGTTCACGAAGACGGGTTGCCAGAATATCCCAGACATAGGTGGTTGTGGAGAAAATCTCGTCATCGGGTTTGAATGTGACAATCGTTCCGCGGTCTTCCACCGGGCGAAGCTGGCGGAGGGGACGGACCGTGTTTCCACGTTCAAAACGGATGTCGTATGCCATGCCGTCTCGATGAACTTCAACCTCCATCCACTTGGAGAGAGCGTTTACACAGGAGATACCGACTCCGTGGAGTCCTCCGGAGACTTTGTAGGCATTGTGGTCAAATTTTCCTCCGGCATGGAGAATGGTCATAACGACTTCGACAGCGGGTTTGCCTTCCTCGTGCATGTCAACCGGAATGCCTCGTCCGTCATCGCAGACCCGGATGCTGTCGTCTTCCCGGATGGTGACTTCCACATGGGTTGCATAACCGGCGAGAGCCTCGTCGATGCTGTTGTCGACAGCTTCGTACACAAGATGATGGAGACCTCTCTGTCCGGTGTCTCCGATATACATGCTGGGACGCTTTCTGACTGCTTCGAGTCCTTCCAGAACCGTGATTTTCGAAGCCGTGTACTGTCCGCTGTTTTCAGCGGGCTGAGATGCGTTCCTGTTTTCGTTTTCGTTTTCGGGCATTACAACACTCCTGACTTTTTCCGTTTCATCCCGGGAGCTTCCGGATTTGTCCGGTTGCCCATCCGGGGAAGCATATCGGAACCTCCGGCGCGAGGCCGCAGATCCCCTGTTTTTCACTGGATGAATCTTAACTTGGAAATATACTCTTGCAAGAGTGTTTTTTCAACGGTTCCGGAGGAATTAAATCGGGAAAAAATCAAAGTTCTCCCCGCAGGTCCGACTGAATTTCCACGACCGGGAAGATCCAGCAGAGAAATCCCGGATGTTCCCGGAAATTCCATGTCAGGATTTCTCGCTCGGGCGGAAAGAGCAGTTCAATGGTCAGGGTATTGTTTTCCTTGAAAAATCGTCCGGCGACGATCCGTTCCTTATCGCGGAGTTTCGCCAGGATCACATCTCCCTGCCGGGGATATTCCCCAGACGCAATGAGCATTGCCAGCTTGAAGGGCAGCTGGGGGACCGTGAATTCCACTGCAAAATAGGAATCCTTCAGCGGTGCGGCGAAAGCAAAGGTTTTTTCGGGGGCGAGCCGTTCAATGAATTCCCGTACCGGTTCTACCGTGACGTCGAGTTCGGCAATCCGTTCCCAGGGAATGACAGCTGCCCGTTCCCGTCGGTCCGGATGAAAGGTCCGGGTGTATTCTCCCCGCGGTTCTCCGAGCTGATATGGAAACAGCTCCGGCGGAACGGCGGCTTCCTGCTCCAGAAAGGGCGTCAGTTCGGGACGGAGTTTCTGTGCCCAGATGCGTCCGTTGATTTCCGTCGTTTTTCCGCTCAGCCAGAAAAGCACGGTGCTGTGAGCGATTCCCAGCGATTTGGCAAATTGGGTCACATTGCCGTGATGGTCGATGCTTTTCTGTAAAGCATGTATGATCTCAGGCGTAATTTTCACCGTTTGGTCTCCGTTGCTTTTTCCGAAATTTCCGGATGCTTCGTTTGTTTGTCAAATTCTGTTTATTTCATCGTTTCCGCCTAGATAGACAAAATATATCCGGGTTTGTTCATTTTAAAAGCCGGGAACAGAATCTTTTCAGAAAATTTTCAGATTTTTTCCTGTTTTGTCACTGAAAAACATTTTTTTGATGATTGGATTTCTGTTTATTTATGTAAAAACGCAGCATCTTCTCCGGAAGGAAGCAGGAGTTCGGACAGGGAAAGAAGAAGGGCTCTTTTCTCGTTCCGCACTCGACTCGCCGCTGGGAACTTTCCCGGAGCAAAAGGCAGACAGGAACTCCGTTTTTTTATGAAATCCTGCTTGAAAAAACGGTAAAAGAAGCTATATTTCAGAGGCAAAAGGAACTTTTGCCGCGCATGCGGCCCACCATTATAAGGGAGACACGAAATGGGCAATGCTTTTATGGACGACTTCATGGGGACTTTCAAACACGAAGGCCTTACGTTCGACGACATCTCACTGGTTACTCAATATGCGGATTTTCTTCCGTCCGAGACCAATATTGAGACACAATTCACACGCAACATCCATTTGAATGTCCCGTTTGTCAGCGCTGCAATGGATACTGTAACCGAGAGTGAAATGGCCATTGCGATGGCAAAGCTCGGAGGAATCGGTGTGATCCATAAGAATCTGACTCCGGAGCGTCAGGCGGAGGAGGTTCGCAAGGTGAAATACTACCTCAACGGCTTTATCCGGACGCCGATCTCCTTTTCTCCGGATCAGACCGTGGAGGAGATGCTTCGCGTCAAAGACGAAAAACAGTACTCTTTTTCCGGATTCCCGATTGTTGACGGCAACGGAAAACTTGTCGGCATTGTTACTGCGCGGGATGTGAAATACCTTTCCGATTACAGTGCGAAACTCTCTGATGTCATGACAAAGAATCTTGTGACAGCTCCTTGCGGAACAGAACTTCAGCAGGCATACAAGATTATGCGGGAAAACAAGATCGGAAAACTTCCGACCATTGATAAAGACGGTCGCCTGACCGGTCTTTACAGCTTCTCCGATGTCAAGACCCTGATTATGAATGATGCTCCCGCTTACAACCGGGATCCGGAGCACCGTCTGCGTGTTGCCGCCGCCATCGGGCCTTACGATGAAAAACGCATTGAGCTTCTCGCCGCAGCCGAGGTCGACGCTTTTGTGCTTGATACGGCGCATGGACATTCCAAAGGCGTGATCGAAACCGTGAAATATCTGAAAAAGAACTATCCATCCATTGATGTTGTTGCCGGAAATATTGCAACGGGCGAAGCGGGAAAAGCGCTTGCGGATGCGGGAGTTGACGCTGTCAAGGTTGGTATCGGTCCCGGGTCCATCTGCACCACCCGCGTGGTTGCAGGAGTCGGCACGCCGCAGGTCTCCGCGATTTATCAGGTGCGCAAGGCTATCGGCGATGAGCTTCCGCTGATCGCCGACGGCGGCATCAAGCAGTCCGGTGATGTGGCGAAAGCCTTTGCAGTCGGCGCGACCAGTGTTATGATGGGTTCCGTCCTTGCCGCAACCCTTGAGAGTCCCGGCGAAAAGATGATTCACAACGGTCGCCGTTATGTGATCTATCGCGGAATGGGAAGCCTGGAGGCCATGAAGAAGAACAAAGGCAGCCGTGAACGCTATGGACAGAACGATGTGGATGATACCAAAAAGCTCGTGCCGCAGGGGGTGGAAGGAATGGTTCCCTATCGCGGTGCGCTCTGGGAAGTCATCTATCAGTTCGCTGGCGGGCTTCGCTATTCGCTTGGATATTGTGGAACCAGAACGATTGCGGAGCTTACCGCTCGGGCAAAGGTGATCCGTGTCAGCTCTTCCGGTCTGAAGGAAGCGCATCCGCATGACATTATCATGTCGAAGGATGCTCCGAACTACATGTCGGAAAACTGAGGTTCGATTTTCGGGGAAGGGCTGGAAATTTCCCCTTTCCCCGCCGGGTTCGTTTTTCGCGCGAGAGCCGGAAGCGGAAGTTTTTTCATTTTTAAGACAGGGTTTGTTTTATGGAGAATAAGAAATCGATCCTTTGCATCGGTGCCGGTTATGTCGGTGGTCCGACGATGGCGATGATCGCAGCCAAGTGTCCGGATTACACAGTTACCGTGGCGGATATCAATGCGGACCGGATTGCCCGCTGGAATTCGGATTCTCTGCCGATTTATGAGCCGGGGCTTTATGATGTCGTGAAGCAGGCCCGGGGACGGAATCTGTTTTTTACGACAGATGTGGAGCAGGGAATCCGGAATGCCTATCTGATTTTTGTCAGCGTGAATACGCCCACGAAGACCTTCGGCGCAGGTGCCGGAAAGGCCGCTGATCTTCAATACTGGGAAAAGTGTGCCCGTTTGATTGCGGAAACAGCGGATTCCACAAAGATTGTGGTGGAAAAGAGCACTTTGCCGGTTCGTGCAGCGGAAGCGATCCATCGGATTCTGCAATCGAATCCCCGCGGGATTGAGTTTCATGTGCTTTCCAACCCGGAATTCCTGGCGGAGGGAACGGCAATCCGGGATCTGGAGAATCCGGATCGTGTGCTGATCGGGTCCATGACGGTTCCCGACAGTCACGAGGCAATGCAGACTCTGGTTGATCTTTATGCGCACTGGGTTCCCCGGGAACGGATTCTGACGACGAATGTCTGGAGCAGCGAGATGTCAAAGCTGGTTTCCAATGCAATGCTGGCTCAGAGAATTTCCTCAATCAACAGCATTTCCGCTCTGTGCGAACGGACTGGTGCGGATGTTTCCGAGGTCTCACGGGCAGTCAGCATGGATTCCCGGATCGGATCAAAATTCCTGCGTCCCGGAGTCGGATTCGGCGGATCATGCTTCAAAAAAGACATTCTGAACCTGGTGTATCTCTGTGAGCAGTACAATCTTGACGCGGTTGCAAAATACTGGGAGCAGGTTGTCTTAATGAACGATTATCAGGAACGCCGTTTCGCTGAACGGATTGTCAAAGCTATGTTCAATACGCTCTCCGGCAAGCGGATTGCGCTGTTCGGATTCGCATTCAAAGCGGATACCGGAGATACCCGTGAGTCGCCTGCAATCTATATTTCCCGGATGCTGATTGAAGAACATGCAAAACTGGCGATTCACGATCCGCAGGCCCTCCCGAACGCGCGTCTGGATATGAAAGGATATGAGGATTGCATCGAATATTGCGAGGATCCTTATGAGGCTGCCAGAGGCGCCCATGCCATCGCAATCATCACGGATTGGCACGCCTTTACCGAACTGGATTATCAGCGACTCTACGATTCCATGGAAAAGCCGGCGTTTCTTTTCGACGGCAGGAACATTCTGGATCACCGGAAACTGTTCGAGATCGGTTTTGAAGTCTATCCGCTCGGAAAAGCGAAGCTGTCGCACATGGTGCACAGCCGATAATGAAAATTGATTCAGGGAGATGAAGATGAAGATGAAGAAGAGTCTGCTTGCCGGAGCCATGCTCGCTGCCGCTGTTGCCGGAACCTCTGCCGTCGCGGCGGAATCGAATAATCCGGCGGAAAAACTGAAGATGCAGCAATTGGTGTTCAAGGATGGAGAAGGGGCTGCACTGCCCTATTGTCAGGCCGTGGAGGGGAAGGATCGTCCCGGCTCGTATTCTCTGCTTCTTTTTCTGCATGGTGCCGGTGAGCGGGGTACCGATAATCGCGCCCAGTTGAAGCATGGAATTTCGCAGATGCTGGATTATATCCGGAAGCATGGGGAAAAAGTGATTGTTCTCGTGCCCCAGTGTCCTGCCGGAAAACAGTGGGTGGATACTCCGTGGAGCGCGGAATCTCATACGATTCCCGAACAGCCCTCTGAGCCGATGGCGCTGGTAATGAAGCTGGTGGATGCCAAGATCAAAGAGTTCGGAGTCGATCAAAAACGTCTTTATGTGACGGGAATTTCCATGGGCGGATACGGTACGTGGGATCTCGTTTCCCGGCAGCCGGACCGCTTTGCCGCTGCGATTCCCGTTTGCGGCGGTGCGGATCTTGCGTGTGCGGATCGCCTGAAACATCTTCCGTTGAATGTCTTTCATGGCGACAGCGATACGACGGTCCCGACTATTCGTTCCCGGAATATGGTGAACGCTCTTAAAGAGGCCGGAAGCCGGAAGGTGATCTATCACGAACTCTACAAATGCGGACACGATTCCTGGACTCCTGCCTATAACGATTCCCGTACATGGGAGTGGTTGTTTGAGCAACGGAAGAAATCACCCTTCTTCTTCTTTTTCTGATTTGTCTGATTGTTCCGGATTCTGCAGGGAACGGCGGAAATTAAAATGGCGCAGACCTTTTTCGGGGACTGCGCCATTTTTTTCTTCCACTCGGCAGAGAGCCGTGTTTAATTCCAATCTGCACCGGCTTCGGAAGGGAGAAGGTTTTTCCGGTAGCATGTTTCGAAAACGGTTTCGACATCTTTCAGAAGATACTGTCCGTCGGGTTCTGTCCGGGTGACGGATGCTTCGGTCAGTTGCTTCGGGGTGAAATCCTGATACAGTTTTTCGATGCAGGCAGCGTGCGCTTTCGCAATGTCGAGCGAACAGGTGAATACTTCGGGATCGCTGAGGCGTGCGATTACATCGGCAAACATGTCGCTGTGCGGCTGTTCGACAACGCCTGAGTAGAGGAGTTTTCCGGAGTCGGAACGGATGTTCCAGCTTTCATCGACCTTCCAGTAGATGCTGCCTTTTTCACAGTCAATCCGGAGCTGTGGGTTGTCATTGCGGAGAGTTGTGTGGGTGAAGAGAGCGGTGATGACAGTGCCTTCAGCGGTTTTGACACGGACTCCACAGGTGTCGAAGGTCTCGATTTCTTTTCGGGCTCTGTAAAGTTCGGCTTCGATTCCGGTCGGGTGTGCGGAGGTCCGGAAGGTTTTTCCCGCGAGGAAGAGTTCAATGTTCAGATAATGGGCAAACGCGTTGTTGATCGGGGAATCAAGAATCCATGCTCCGGAGTCGGATTTGATTTTGCCTGCCCAGTTGTTCCGGTGATAGTAGGAGTCGTTGCGGGGCCAGAGTCCTTTTACCGTGATGTTCCGGATGCTTCCGAGGCGTCCCGTGAGCAGATAGCGCTTGATGAACTGCAACTCCCGCGCATACGTGTGCTGGAAGCCGACTGCAACAAATTTGCCGTTCGACTCTTTTTCCGCATTCTGCATCTTTTCGATGTCTGCAACTGAACCTGCGGCCGGTTTTTCCACCAGCACGCTGGCGCCGTTCCGGAGCGCTTCAATTGTCATCGGTTCGTGAAAGGCAATGCCGGTCGGAATGCAGACCAGGTCCAGTTTTCCGGAAAAATCAGCATACATTTCCCGGGTGGACGCATAGATTTTTGTGTTGTAATGTTTCAGAATTTCCAGTTGTTTTTGAACTTGATCCGGGTTGATGACGACAACTGCGGCAAGCTCGACGATGCCTTTGTCTGCAAGTCTTCTGATGTGTTCAAAATGTACGAAGCCATAACCGGAAATTCCGATCAGTGCCACTCTGGTTTTCATACTGTTCTCCTTAAAAAAATATTTGTTTTCCAGTGTCGGCTGCTTCGCGGGCAAGCAGACAGGAACGTGTCAATTCAAACGTTTCTTCATTGCTGACGATGGCGGGACGTCCGCCTGCAAGTTCAAGAATGAAGTCCGAAAAGAGTTTTCGATCGGGCGGTTCCGGAGTGATGAGTTGTTCTCCGTCTGCATTGATCAGATGGATTTTTCCATTGGCGACTTCGATTACGCCTTCGGTTCCGGCGGCGCGAACACGGTCATCTCCGTGCGAGGATGCCGTGGAAGGCCGCAGATAGTCGATGCTTGCAGTGGCGAGAATGCCGCTTCTGGTTACAAACTGGCAGAGCGCTGCTACTTCCAGATCGCCGTATCCGCGGTTGTCTTCGATGGTTTGTACCGCGGTTACAGAGCGGAAGGTGTCACGTGTGAAATAGAGAATCCAGTCGAGCGCATGACTGCCGACCCAGGGAATGGTCCCCCCGTAAGTTTCGCGTTTTTTATAGAAATCGGGACGTGATCCGAGCTTGTAGGATTTTTGCGCCCGGATCAGTTTGATTTTTCCGATGGCTCCCGCATGCACCATGTTCGCCGCCTGATAGAATGCCGGATCATAACGGAGTCCCACCATGGAAACAATGCGTGCGGAAGTGTTTTTCTGGGCTTCCCTGATCCGGTCCAGATCTTCCAGAGTCAGGGCAATGGGTTTTTCACAGAAAACAGGAATGCTTCTGCGGAGGGCTTCGACACACATCTGTGCGTGTTTGTCAAAAGGACCGTCGATGCAGACGACGTCGGGTGAGACTTTATCCAGCATGGCTATCCAGTCCTGATGAAGCTCCGGATGGAATCCGGCATGTTCCGCCATGGCAAGGAGACGGGACGGATCATCCCCGCATCCCGGTGAGACTGCGGCAAGAGTCAGTTCCGGCACCTCCGCGATGCTTTCAAAAACATACCCGCAGTGTCCGCGGCTTCCGATCATGCAAAGTTTCATAAAAAAAGATCCCTTTCTTAAACAGCAATGAATTTAAGGTAAACCAGATAGCCCGCCAAGATCCCGAGCAGCAGAAGCAGGAGGGTGAGGAGTCCATTCCGGAGATTGTTGTTCGCGGGGGCAAAGCGTTTGGCAAACACTTTCACAAGATCCTGCCGCAGCAGAATGCTCTGCGGCATGGCCGGCTTGTAAGTGAAGAGCAGTCCCATCTTGCGGGAGAGTCGCATTTTGGGGTTGATGGCCCATCCGCCTGCGGCGAAGAAATCGGAGACACATCTGGTCCAGAGCTTGAACAGAGAAACCAGCAGGACCGGCGCGCTGATGATCAGGGCGATCCCAACGAACACCCCGACAACATTCCAGAAGGAGACGTTTTTCAGCGTATTTGCGATGAAGGCAAAGGAGGACCCCAGCGCTGCCAGTCCGACTCCTCCGCCCATCAGCATCATGGACCCGCTGACGGCAGGAGTCTGTGCGGGAGGCTGCTGTGGCGTTTTCTGATTTGCAGCGTCTGTAACCTGTTTCGTGATGTCGGTTTCGACATTTTTTGATTTTGTCGAGAAGAACTTGTCCGCCTGTTTTCCAGCGAACTCCCCGAGCTTGAAAAACGGCATCTGGAGAGCTTCGGAAAATGAGACCGGCTGTTGAATCAGATCAATGACTTTTGCATCCCATTCGATGCCGTCGCCCGTCATGAACACCCCTGTTTTCCCAATGAAGATGTTGCGCATGGAACCGGATGTGACCGCCGCAGCCATCGTCATCTTTTTTGCGTCTGCGCCCTTGCCAGTGTTCAGCTCCAGATACATGACACAGATGTTGCTCCGCGCAATGATTTTTTTATGCTCCGGCAGATTTGAGACATTGGCGAGAAGCGTGAAATAGCGTCCGTCGACGATCAGTCTGCCCGGCTGGATGACAGACAGCGTCTGCGGATTGAAGAGATCGCTGAGGCAGATGAAATTGTTTGTGAAACGGAGCATATTCTGCTGATACAGAATCAGTTTTTTCAGGAGGTCGCAGGCTGCGATCTCCTTGGCGACGGAAAGATCGGCTGTGATCATCTCCCGGAGAGCCGCGATGGTTTCTTCGGAGAGACAGGTCTCCAGAGTCGGAAGATCAAGGGAATCGAATTTGTCGTTGTTTTTTCTGGCGTCCCATCCGCTGCGGACGACGAAACTTTTTTCAATATTTCTCCACTCCGGTTCTGTCAGAAGCTCTTCGCTTTCGATCACATTCAGCTCCTTTGCCATGGAGAGAAAGTCCAGAATTTTGTTTTTCCAGAGGGGATTCATCCATTTTTCCACGGAAAGCAGTCCGGATGCGGAGGGCATGGCGACCGGTGCCTTGCGGATGAAATTCTCCATTTCGTCGATATTCAGAGGATCGACTTTCTGTACGGTGCCGAAGCGGGGATCGGTGGCGTCGTCCACGAGTCCGCCGCAGAAGGTGTAGAACTCGTTGATTTTCTCCCGGATTGTGGCATAGAGCGCATAAAAGTCCGCAGCTTTGTCTCCGTAGGGGGAGTTGTTGTCGTCTTCCCGTCCGGTTTTCAGCCATTCAAGGTGTGCGGACCCCTCTTTGATGAAGGTGTCCAGAATGGATTCGTCAATGCCCGGTTCACCGCTGAGATCCTGTTTTGAGCCGCAGCAGTTGATGATGTCGGTGATACATTGCGCTATGGCAGGATTTTCCGTATTTGCAGGAGTGATGATGCCGTCTCCGTTGTTGTTGCCTGCGGCAATGATGCTTTTTTTATCGCGGACCTGAGCCAGAGAGATTTGTGTTTTATCTTCCACCCCCAGATTGCCGAGCGCGAGGAGTGCGGAAGCCCGGAGCATTTCCGAATCCGGATGATCCGGATTCAAGGCGGAGAGGCGAAGGGTATCGGATGCGTTGTCGATTCCGGAATAGTCGCTCAGCACTCCGATGAGCCATTGAATGGCATTTTTCAACTCTTCCGGACGGATTCTGCCGTTTCCGTCGGCATCAAGGAAGGTCAGGAACTCCTTATCCATGATGACCGAGTCGACCGGCATGGCGGTAACGGCCCACAACGCTTCGTCCAGAACAGGGATCTGTTCCAGATTTTCCGCCTTGTCCAGAACCAGCTGACGGCTTCCGCCGATTTTCTGGAAGCGCATTGTGTTTTTCATTTGTTCTCCTCTTTATGCAATGCAAACTGCAAAAATGTAATCAGTGCGAAGATGGCGAGTCCCTGAATAATCAGCAGAATGCTGGTTCTGGCTTCGCCCCAGAGCAGGGGCAGGGCGCCGAGTCCGGCGATCAGAGTGAGAAGATGGACCATCGAAACCGCCTGCGGGCGCGTCAGTCCCATGTGCAGAAAACGGTGTGAAATATGATTGTGATCTCCAACATAGATCGGTTTGTGGTTGTGCAGGCGGATCAGAACAACAGTTGCCGTATCCAGCAGGGGAATTGCCAGAATGAACAGCGGAATCAGCATCGTGAACCTGGTAGTGGAAACGCCCGGCGTGAAATAGGTTACTTTTGCACTCACTGCCGCAATGAGGAAGCCAAGAAAATGACTTCCCGAATCCCCCATGAAAATGCTCGCCGGAGCTCGGTTGTAGCACCAGAATCCCAGAGAAGCTCCCGCGCTCACCGCCGCAAGACACGCGACAAAATACTGCTGATTGGTTGCCGCCGCAACCGTGAAAAAGAGAAACGCAATGCAGCAGGTCCCGACTGCAAGACCATCCATATTGTCGAAAAAATTGATCGCGTTGAAAATCAGCACAATCCAGAATACGGTTACACACCATGTGATAATCGGAATTCCGATGAACAGTGTAATGGAAAGTCCTCCCCAGGTTGCCGCAATCATGGCGATGAGAATCTGACCGATCAGTTTTTTCCATGCCTTCATGGAATATTTGTCGTCATAGACACCAAGCATTGTGGCGAGTCCGGCGCAGAGCAGAAGAACAAATGTTTCCCGGGAGACCAGAAAGATCCCGTCTGCCTGCTCCAGAATCCGGTTGTCCGCAAGGTGGGGAAAGAGCTGACGTGCCGCGATTGTTCCCAGAATTGTGATGAGCCATGCGGCAAACATGGCAAGACCTCCGAGAAGCGGAGTTGCCGCCTTGTGCAGTTTATGCTGTTCGCATTTCGGAACGTCAAGAAAATTGAATTTTTTCGCAATTGCTTTGCAGACAGGAGTGAAAATCAGGGAGAAAACAAGTGCAATGATAAAAATTATGGCATAAATCCGAACCCAATCCACGACATTCACTCCTTTTTTAAATGAAACATGCTATATTATACGCCAAAATCAGAAAATTTAAAATGGAGTTTGCCATGAATCTTGCAAAAGATAGCTGTATTTTCGGTCCGATCCCCTCCCGGCGGCTCGGAATTTCCCTCGGTGTTGATCTTGTCCCCTGCAAAACCTGTTCCATGGACTGCATTTACTGCGAGTGCGGCAAAACCACAAATCTGACCACAGAACGGAAAGAGTACTTCCCGACCGCCCTGGCGATCCGACAGATTGACGAGGCTCTGGAAAAGCACCCTCGCATTGATTACATCACGTTTTCCGGAACGGGAGAACCGACTCTGCATTCGCACATCGGAGAGATCATCGCCCATATCGAAACGAAATATCCCGAAGTCAAGTTATGTCTGCTGACCAATTCCTTCTGTCTGACGGATCCCTTGATTGCAAAAGAACTGGCGCCAGTGGAATTGATTGTCCCTTCTCTCGACGGTTCCAATGAGGAGGAGTTTCAGAAGCTGAACCGCCCCGCTCCGGGGCTTTCCATTGAAAAAATCGCCCGCGGCATCGCCGATTTCCGTACCATTTCAAACGCGCAGATGTGGCTTGAGCTGTTTATTGCGGAAGGAATCAACGATTCTGTGGAGTCTGCCGAACGCTTCCGCCGGATGGTCGAGATGATCCGTCCGGACAAGGTGCAGTTGAATACGCTGGATCGTCCCGGGACCGAACGCAGCGTAGGGATTCCATCCGCGGAAAAGCTCCAGGCAATGGCGGAGATCATCCGCCGTGCGGCCCCGGTGGAGCTGATCGGCGGTCGTGCGGCGCGGAAAAGCGAGCCGGAACAACTCTCGACGGAGGAATACAACCGGAAAATTATTGCTACTGTCGCGTCGCGTCCCTGTACGGCAAAGGATCTGGCTGTGGCGCTTGGATTCAACGAGGCGAATCTGATCGCAAATCTCCGCCGCATGGAAAAGGCTGGATTGATCTCCAGCGAATCTGGTCCGCGCGGAATCTATTACCGGGCGGAAAAGAAAAGCTGATTTCATGGTGTGATGGGAAGGATGTGATGGTTTTTTTGTTGTGACATGTGTCATTATGTCTCAATATTTTAAGTTGATAAAAGAGACAAAAAGTCTCTTTTTGTATTTGCCGATCTGCCGTGCATCTCTGTTTGAACGATTGAAAGAGTTGGCATGCGGTGTGCTATTGCAGAGATTGTCGAGAGAAAAAACTCGATCACGATACAAATACAGGAGGTGTACAAATGAGTAAATTGACAAGATGGCAGAAGAAAGGCAATCTTTTCCCCCCGACTCTTTACGGGTTTGACGATCTTTTCCGCGAAGTGGTCGGTCAGGTGACGGACTTTGTGCCTGAGTTGTTCGGTACACACAGCGAAAACCGTCTGGAACTGGAAGTCGGCAAGACGGATGTTACGGTAAAACTTCCGGTTCCCGGCTGCAAACCCGCGGATGTGAGCGTGGAAGTGGTCGGAGATTATCTGACCATCCGTGCAAAACGTTCCGATGAGGTCAAGGCGGATGAGACAAGCCGCTATATCCGGCGTGAACGTTCCT
This sequence comes from uncultured bacterium, assembly GCA_949292215.1. Lineage (GTDB taxonomy): Bacteria > Verrucomicrobiota > Lentisphaeria > Victivallales > UBA1829 > UBA1829. The sequence continues at coordinate 7,465 of CASEYW010000114.1, read as the reverse complement.
ATGAAGAGTATGAGGAAACGGTTAAAATTCCGGTTCGGGTTGTTGGCGCTGAGACAAAAGCAAAATGCGTCGACGGTATTCTCACGGTGACGTTGCCGCGCGAAGAAGCCGAAAAACCGGCATCCCATGTCGTCAACGTGGAGTAAAAGACAATGAAGTTTGAGATGAAAGGAGATTTTGCCATGAATCATGATTTTGCCAACGATGCTGTGAACGAGACCCTGGTCCTGATGCCCCTTGTTGATATTCTGGAGGGAAACGATGGAATCACCATGTGGTTCGAAGTTCCGGGTGCAAACAGCAAGACAGTCAGCATTGAAGTCAAAAACAGAGTGATGACGATGAGTGCGGCAAGTTCGCTCCGTCGTGACGGCAGGGCGGTCGTTTTCAAACGCGAGTTCCAGCTCTCCGACGGAATCGACATCGAAAAGATTTCCGCCAAAACGCAGGATGGTGTGCTGACTCTGGTCCTGCCGAAATCCGACAGCGCTAAAGTTCACAAGATTACCGTGGAATAACATCGGAATTCTTGTTGAGCCAATGTGCTGAGCGACGGACGCTTTCAAGCGTCCGTTTCTTTTTTAAATGGGATTCTTGTGAAAAAACGGACATCTGCTTGAAAAACTGGGAAAATCAGGTTAAATTATCAGGTTTTCGTAAATAGTTGTATCCTGTTACCGGAAGGAGCCATCCCCATGAAACCTGCAGAATTTGCCACATTGAGAATCGATGACAAAGAAATCCAGCTGCCCGTCATCACCGGAACCGAAGGGGAAAAAGGAGTGGATATCGGCATGTTGCGGAAACAGACCGGATATGTCACGATTGATCCCGGATTCATGAATACTGCTGCCTGTTACAGTAAAATTACATTTGTCGACGGCGAACGGGGAATTCTGCGCTACCGCGGCATTCCTGTGGAGGATCTTGTAGACAAGCATCTTTTTATTGAGGTCGCCTATCTGCTGGTTCACGGTTCTCTTCCGAGTGAGGAGGAGAAGGTGGAGTTTTCAAAGCTGCTGAACCGCAACTCTCTTGTTCATGAAGATATGCGTCACTTTTTCGATCATTTTCCGCGCGGGGCGCATCCGATGCACATTCTCTCCACCATGATCAATGCGCTTGCGGCATTCTACCCGAATGTGGACCTCCTTTCCATGAAGGAGGATATCGAGCTTTCCACGGCGCGGCTGATCTCCATGGTGCGCACGATGGCGGCGATGGCTTACAAAAAGAGTATCGGCGAACCGGTTGTCTATCCGCGTCAGGATCTTTCCTACTGCGCAAACTTTCTCAACATGATGTTTGATTCGCCGGTTGTTCCGTACAAGATTGCTCCGGAGGCGGTGCGGATTCTGAATATCCTGCTGATTCTTCATGCGGATCACGAGCAGAACTGTTCGACGACAACTGTCCGGACGATCGGCAGTGCGCAGGTCAATCTTTATGCGACGATTTCCGCGGGTATGTCCGCGTTGTCCGGACCGCTTCACGGCGGCGCTAATCAGGAGGTCGTTGAGATGCTCAGCTACATTGAGCGCACCGGCAACGTGGAAAAGTTCATGCAGAAGGTCAAGGACAAGAACAATCCGGCGCGTTTGATGGGATTCGGGCATCGGGTGTACAAGACTTTTGATCCGCGTGCCGTTATCATCAAGAAGGAGTGTCACGATTTTCTCCGGAAGATGAAGATCAAGGATCCTCTTCTTGATGTTGCAATGCAGCTGGAGAAGATTGCGCTTTCTGATGACTATTTCATTTCGCGTCATCTGTATCCGAATGTGGACTTTTATTCCGGAATTGTTTACCGTGCGCTTGGAATTCCGGAGAATATGTTTACGGTGATGTTCGCGCTTGCTCGTCTGCCTGGCTGGATTGCTCACTGGAAGGAGATGATCGGCATGAATACGAAAATAGTCCGTCCGCGTCAGATTTATGTCGGCAAGCGCTGCAAAACGAAACTCTGAGTCCTGCCGGGGAGGGCGGTTGAATGGAAACAGTCAATATTGCTCTTGCAACGGACCGCAACTATCTGCCGCATGCCTGTACGGCAATTGCTTCTCTGCTGGTGCACCGCCGCAATTCAAAGGTGGGAGACGTCGGCTTGAATCTTTATCTGCTGCACAGGGACTTGAACGAAGCTGATTTAAAAAAAATCCGCAGTTTGGAATCCGTCTGTGCTTTTCGACTGATTCCGGTTCTGATCCCGGCGTCGGCGTTTGCTGATTGGCGCATTTATCGGAGCAACTGGACTGAAGCGGCATATTACCGTTTGATTCTGCCCTCTCTCCTGCCGGATGTTTCCAGGATCGTTTACCTGGACTGCGATCTTCTGCTTCTGTCGGATGTCCTGGAGCTATGGCGGACTTCTCTGGATTCCTGCAGGACCGGAGCGGTTGCCGTAAAAGTGACTCCGGAGCATAAAAACAGGCTCGGGCTCATTGCGGAGAATCCGTATTTGAACTCCGGTGTGATGGTGTTTGATCTTGCTGCAATGCGTGCCGCCGGCGATGAGGCGCGCTTCCGGGAGATTTACGAAACCTGCATGGACAAGTTGAAATATCCAGATCAGGACATTCTGAATATTGCTTATCGCGGTGGATACAAATTGCTGCCGTTGAAATGGAATCTGACCACTTCTGTTTATCGGAATCCGGTGAATCCGGCGCTTTATTCGGAAGCGGAGACTCTGGAAGCAATCCATCATCCCGGCATTGCTCACTTCACTGGTGTGCACAAACCGTGGCGGATCGGGAAAACGACGCATCATCCCTACTCCTCGTATTACTGGGAGTATATGAAACTGACTCCGTTTGCTGGAGAGTTCCGCTGGCGTTCTCTGCTGAAGAAATGGTTCAACGGCAGGGTGAAGAAGCCGAAACTTCAGACTCCCTGGTCGCGAAAGGATATCAACTGGGAGATTCCGGTCGTTCCGCTCTGAACCACTTCAGAGCCGGATGGCGTTTGCGGTCCGGGTCATTCGTTCGAGTTTCTCTTTTCTGGAGGTTTTGTTCCATTCGGTTTTGTCGCCGGAGAGCGCCAGTGCCGCGATGATTTCTCCATCCCGGTTCCGGATCGGCACAGCAATGGAGTGAATCTGATCGACGGATTCTCCGTGAATCTCCGCAAATCCCTGTTTCCGGATGGTTGCGCAAATGCGTTCCAGCTGATCGGGATCTGTAATGGTTTTCCGTGTTTTTTTTCGAAGGGTTCGGGCAAGGAGTTTTTTCCGTTCTTCCGGGGAGAGTCCGGCGAGGAGGAGGCGTCCGCTGGCGGTGGAATGAAGTTCGTCCGCCCATTTCTGGGAAGGTGGGTCGATTTCATTTTCCCTTCGGAGGGAGATGCAGAACAGCTTGTCGCTTTCGATGACACCTACGAAGACAAGAAGTCCAGTTGTTTTGCAGAGTTCCGGGATTGCGCGATCCGCGGCTTTCCGCAGTTCTTTCCAGCGGTCGGCATAGGACCCGAGATAGAAACACTGGCCGCCCAGACGATAAAATCGTTTTGCATCCTGTGAGAGATATCCCCGCTCATAGAGTGTGCGCAGCAGATTTCCGGTGGTCTGAAGGCTCAGACCCAGTTCATTTGCGATGTCGGTTGCTCTCATGGGGGTATCGCGCCGGGCGAGCATTTCGAGAATGTCGAAAGCGCGTTCCAGCACTTGAATCAGCGGTTTTCCGGTTTGTTCCGCGGGCATGGTCGAATCCTGTGTGAAAAGATTGATTTTGAGGGAAACAATACCGTTTTTTTCCGGGGAGTCAAGTTTTTTTTCCATACTTTTTACGGAATTCTCCGACGCTCATTCCCATTCGTCTGTGGAAAAGACGGCTCAGATAGTAAGGATCGGAAAATCCGCAGAGCGGGGCAATTCCGCAGAGCGGCAGGTCCGTGTGATGCAGATGGAAGATCACCTTTTTCAGCCGGAGACGGATCAGATATTCGTTCGGCGGGATTCCCGTGAGTGCGCGGAATCTGCGGTGAAAATAACTCTCGGAGCAGTGAAATCTCCGGGCGAGTGTTCCGATGGAGCACTCTTCATGACAGTGCGATTCCAGATAATCGAAGACGGTTTCCTGCCATGATGCGTGTTCTTCTTCCCGGCTGCGGAGCAGAATACCGATGAGAACAAGCAGAATACCGTCGAGTTCGAAACCGCTTCCCGGAATTCGGGGCGTTGCGGTTTTCCAGCCGATGAGAGCCGTTTCCGCCGCCCGTCGCGATTCCAGAACGAAGGGACGGGTTGCAGTAAGTTCGGTCAGTGGAGAGCGGAAGCCGATCCAGAGGGTGTCGAGGCTTCCTGCAGCTTCCTCCCGGTGCGGAGTCCCCGGAGGGAGAAAGACAACGGTGTCCGGCAGAAGTTCCCGCACACGATCTCCGATATGCAGTTTTCCTGTTCCGTTCAGGACAACGGTCAACTCATAGAAGGGATGTCGATCGGTCTCTGGAGAGGTTCGAGTTCCCCGGAAGCGCTCCGCATACAGCATGGTCGTTTCCGACCGGGTGCTCCAGAGCGTTTCCGGCAGAAGAAGTTCTTGCGGAAAATTCCATTCTGCCGGGATTTTGTTCATAATAATCCATCTTTTTTTCTGAAAAATTCCATTTTCTCATCCTGTTTTTCGTGTATAATAATAGAGAAAAGCGGAATTCGCAAACGAATCAGAAAAAAAAGAGGATTTTTCATCATGCCAGTCAAACGGATTAACATTGTGGCACATACGCATTATGATGTCGGGTACACGGACCATCCCGCAGTGACGGAAACGATTCAGTGCCGGGCTCTTGACCGGGCTCTTGATTTGATGCTCCGGACAGAACATTTTCCGGAGGACTCCCGTTTCAAATGGACGCAGGAAGTGACCTGGGGGCTGCGCGACTGGTGGGAACGTTCCACTCCGGAACGGCATGACGCATTGATCCGGTGTGCGAAGAAAGGACAGTATGAGGTCTGTGCGTTTCCCTTCAGTTCCACACCCTGCATGGATCGCTCACAATGGGAGTTCGCGCTGGAATGGCTGCCGCCGGAGATCGCGCGCCATTTCCCGTTTTCCGTGGGAATGCAGACTGATGTGAACGGGCTTCCACTGGCGGCGGTCCGGGCGGCTGTCAAACGTGGAATCCGCTGCTTCTGGATGGGGCCGAACAGTTATCTGGGGGCTGCACCGTTTCCGTTGCCGTGTCTGTTCCGCTGGGAGATCGGAGAGGGGAAGTCGGTGATGGTCTGGGTGAACAACAGCTATGGCAACTTTCACTCCATGCTTGGATACGGCAACTGGAGAATCGGACCGATTCCGGAGGCGTCCGATCTTCTGTATCATGCACCGGAGGCAGAGGAGATTTTTTCCGTGTCCGAAGCCAATCTCCTGCGCTGTCATGCAGCCCTGACGATGCTGCTCAAGGAACAGAAAGATACCCTGGGCCGTTTTCCCGAACTGCCTGTTTCCTGTACGAATCAATACCGCTACGACAATGATCCTCCGCCGGAGAATTTGAGTGAATTCATTCGCGAATGGAATCGGCTTGGCCTGGAACCTCGTCTGGAGCTGACCGTTCCTTCGGTTGCAATGGAACGGGTGGAAACTGCCTGCGCCAAGATTCCCGTTTACTCTGGAGAATGGACCGACTGGTGGGCTCGTGGAAGTGTTTCAATGCCACGGGAAATGGCAGCCTCACGGAGAGCGAAACGGATCCTGACGCTCTTTCAGAGGGGATGCGGAGAGCTCCCAGACGATTTGCGTCGGCGTTCTCTCGAATCCCTCTGCTTCTTCAATGAACACAGCTGGGACAGCTGGGACAGCGTTTCGCGGCCGTGGAGCGAGATGTCTCAGGCGACAGCCGCCCTGAAAAGCAATCGGGCGTTTCTTCCTGCCGCTGAACTGGATCTCGCATTTGCCGATGCGGTACGGAAGAGGATTTCTCCTCTCTCCGGAACGATGATTCTGTTCAATCCTTCCGGAGAGGCTCTTTCGGAATTTGTGACATTTCCATTGCATGTGCTTCGCGGCACTCCGCATTCCGTGCTTGATCGGAAAACCGGACGGAAAGCCGCATTGGAAACCTTCCCCGGATGGAACAATTTCCAGGTCCCGGCCAATCGTTCCGAATGCAGCATCTGGAACCGTTCGCGAGTTCATGGAGACCGGGTGCCGGACACCCTTTGCGGCTTCTGGAGCGGTGAAATCGCAGCGGGTGAGGTTCGGGAATTTGAGCTGATTGCTGATCCTGTGGAACCTTCCTGCCGGGAAACGCTCTGGCGTTTGAATTGCGATTCGAAGGGTTGGCCGGAAAGCGCCCGTTTTGAAAATATCGGATTCCCGCTGTTTACAAAAGGAACCGGAGAGTTTGTTTCCAAACGTGTGACCGGAGAGTTCCCCCGCGATGGTTATCGCAGGATTTTCGGGGAGATGGACCGGAAAAAGCGCCTATCGATGATCCGCGAATCCGTTGTGCTCCGGAAAGCTGTTTACCGGAAGGCAGAACGGGTGGATCATGATGGAATGTTTGAGATTCGCCAGTTCTTTTCGCATCCGGCTTTGTATGCGGGATGCCGGAAACTGGAGTTCTGGAACGGAGAGCCGCGTGTCCGCCTGACCCTGACGATTGACCGGAAGCCGGACTTCGATCCGGAAGTCTTTTCGCTGCATATTGCGCTGGGAGGCATGAAAAATGTTCTGCCGGAGATTTCTTCCGGAGGAGAGGAATATCATCCGGGCGTGGAGCAGATACCAGGATCCTGCATGGACTATTATGCGGTTGACGGATGCGTACTCTATGCCAACGGTGCGGAAAGGCTTGCCTTGTATCAGTCGGACAATGCCCTGCTGAGTTTCTGCAAGCCGTACTTCTGTGATAAGGTGCGGGCACTTCCGGAGAATACGCACGATGTCTGGCCGCTGTTGTTCGACAACACGTGGGATACCAATTTCCCGGCGGACAGCAACGGGCTTATGGTCTTTCGGTTTGAGCTGTTTGCCGGGAGGGACTTCTCCTTCGCCGAGGCGCTCCGGAGAGGAGAGGATATGACGATGGGATTGGCGAAAATCAAGTGAAAAGAGCCGCTATGGTTTGAACCGGTAGCCTCTGCCATAGACGGTTTCGATGTATTTCGGCATTTTCGGATCTTCTCCGAGTTTCCGCCGCAGCGAGACAAGGTGCTGGTCGAGGGTTCGGGAACACTGCGATTCCGATCCCCAGACCAGCCTCAGGATGGTTTGCCGTTTCAGAACCTCGTCCGGATGGGCGGCAAAGAGACGGAGAAGGTCGATTTCCCGCTGGGTCAGTTCGACTTCCTCCGATCCGGTGTATAGTGCGAAACGGTTTGCTCAGGGAGGGAAAAACAGTTTGCGCAAACCTGTCGCTTGTGAGCAAACCTCTTGTTTCAATTTGATAAAAACACTTTACGCATTTATTTAAAATGAAAAAGGCCCGCCGTTAATTCGGCAGGCCCTTCTTGATCAAAAATGTTTTC
>CASEYW010000113.1 GCA_949292215.1 uncultured bacterium | reverse complement strand
TTTATTCCATATTTTTTCCCGGTGTCAATAGCAGGCTTGAAACTCACGTTCCCATCCCGAACACGATCGATAAGAGGCCTCACGACGATGGTACTGCACAATAGAGTGTGGGAGAGTAGTTCGACGCCGGGATTTTTTTTTATACCGCTTACTCAAATCCCAAACTCTTCACACACCTGAATACCTCTCTCCTCCTGTGTTTTAAACTTCCCACCCCCTGAAAAAACCATTAAATCTTTTCTTGAAAATAAATATGCCTTGATTATATTAAAATATTGTTGCAATAAAAATAATCAGGAGGCAATCCATGATAGAAAAACGGGAATTTGATCGTTTGCCGGTTTCAGGGGAATATGATGTTGTTGTAGTCGGCGGTGGTCCGGCTGGCTTTTCTGCGGGGTTTTCCGCATCTTCTCATGGAATGAAAACACTGATTGTGGAACAGTTTAATTCGCTTGGCGGAGTGGGAGGCGCAGGCGGCCACGGTTGTCTCGCTCGTTTTGAACCGTGGGGACAAAAAGATCGGATCGTCGGCGGAATGGTGTGGGAAGCTACACAGCGGATGGTCCGGGCCGGCGGCGCGGATATCGTTGCAGGACATGCCGTCTTTTTTGATGTGGAAACTTTCAAAAAAGTATTGGAGGAAATGGCGGAACATTACGGATGCGGGCTTTTGTATTATACACAGTTTGCGGATGTATATGTGGAAAATGGAAAAATTGCCGGTTTGGTCATTCAAAATAAGACCGGACGTTCCGTGATCAAGGCAGCAGTTTATGTTGATGCCAGCGGAGATGCCGATGTGGCTGCCGCTGCCGGGGCTCCATTTGATTATGGCGATGATGATGGAATTTGTCAACCCATGACCCTCATGTTTACCCTTGGCGGAGTCGATTGGCCGAAGGTGTGTGAATTCCGCAGCAAATATTCTCCCAAGTTGACGGAAATTTGGAAAATAGCTCAGGACAACAAGGATATGCGGCCTTTCCAGAAGGAGATCATGGGATGGTGGCATACCGACACTCGTCCGGATCAGCTTGGCGTGAACTTTACTCATATTAATTTTGTGAGTGCCCTGAAAGCCGAGGATTTGACTGCGGCAACTCTGGAAGGTCGAAAACAGGTCTATGAAACGATTGAGGTTTATCGTAAATATATTCCCGGTATGGAAAAATGTTATCTGATATCCACTCCGGCAACAATCGGAATTCGTGAATCCAGGCGTATTATCGGTCAATATGTACTGACCGTGGAAGATGTAAAAGAAATGCGCGAATTTCCGGATTCCATCGGTTACGGTTCCTCTTTTATTGACGTTCACGGTAAAAATGGACCGGGAATGGCATCGGAAACCTGGTATCCTCCCGCCGGATTCAAATATCAACTGCCCTATCGTATTCTTCTTCCGCAAAAAATTGAGAATCTGCTGGTGGCTGGCCGGTGTGTAAGTGTCACTCATGAAGCTTTGGGCAGTGTGCGGTTTATTGTGCAGTGTGCGGTTACAGGAGAAGCCGCAGGAACCGCCGCTGCGCTTGCTGTCAAAAACAACATTCCGCCAGCTCATGTGGACTGCTGCAAACTGCGTGCAACTCTTGCCGCACAGGGGTGTATTGTCTGACACAATTTTCCTGCTTCATGCGATTATTGCATTCAAAGATCGCATGAAGTTTTTCTTTAAGCATATTTTTCGGAAGATGGAATCGCACGAAGCGTTGCTGAGATGGCAATATCGCTTTTTTTCCTTATTTAAACTTGAAATATCCGGAGAATCGTTATATTTATACATATTGTTTATCCTTGACAAGAGTATTAACAAGAAGGAGATGAGATGAAAATGTTCAAATGGTCTATGGCGACAGTTGCTGCGCTGGCAGCCTCTTCGCTTTCCGCCGAAGTTCCGGAGCTGACTCAGCTTGTTCCGGATGCAAAAGGGTATGAACTCATTTACAAACTGAATCCATTGGAATATGCCCGGAATGGATATCAGGTGGACAATGGAGAGTCTTATTCCGGTACGCTGAAGCGGATCGGATATCTTCTGAAATTGACCGACAAGCAGGGAAAAATGACATGGACGTTCGTATCCATGGATCCGTTTTCTCAGGATTTGAATCAGGTCGGTGTGCCGAATACCGGTTCGGGAATCGTTCAGACCTATGTCAACAATATGGAAGTATTCGGAAATTCTCCGAATGTTAAAAATGGTAAGTTCGAAAAAGGCAATATCGAATTCTGGCCCAACAACTATGGCGGCGGTAACGCAAAGAATATTCCGGGCGCGACCGGAGCTTTCGATTTCGGGGACACCGCGACTCAGCCAGTGGATGGTTATGGTTCCATGCAGGTTCATAATTATCTCCAGAAGCAGACTGTGTTTGCATATAACAAGCTGAAAGCAGGCAGCGACTGCGATCTGGGTATTGGCAATAATACCGCGAAAGGCGGGCATCCGGACTGGACATTCTCTTCTTCCGGAAAAAATTACAAGAGCACCGAACTTTATGTGGTTGGCAAATTCGAAAATCTGAAAATCAATAAAGTCGTCAAGCTGGATACCCAGAAGGTTTTCTGCGATGGAAAATCCGAGAAAGCGTTCTACGCACCTGGCGAAACGATGAAGTTTTCCATCAATGTCGATTTCGGAAAGCAGACACTTCCTTCCAAACCCTATTTCGTTAAATGGACTCGTACTGGTGATGACGGCAAAAAGGCCTCCGGGCAGGAGCAGGTCGTGCCAGGAAAGCCGATCGTGATTTCAACCAGCCTTGATCAGCCCGGATTTGTCCGTATTCAGGCATATCTGGTCGATAACAAAGGACGTAATGTCAAGAAGAGGAACTGGAACAAACAGCTCGAAAACATCTGCTTTGAGGGTGGAGCAGGCGTTCAGCCCGAAAAACTTCAGCCGGCAGCCGCAGAACCTGCGGATTTCGATGCGTTCTGGGCAAAACAGAAAGCTAAACTTGCCGCCGTGCCTGTCAAATATAAGATGGAGAAAATCAAATCCACGAAAAATGTGGATATCTATGCGGTTTCCGTTGATTGTGCGGGACCGCGTCCGGTCACAGGATATCTCACCATTCCGATCGGCGCCAAAGACAAGTCTCTTGGAGCATTCGCGTCCTATCAGGGATATGGAACTCCCATTCCGAGGCCTCCTCAGGACGGCCCCCGTGGTCAGCTCCGTTTCCATGTGAATGCCCACGGTTGTGATCTCCAAAAAGACAAGGCGTATTATGACGATTTCTATGCAAAAATCAAATCGAATGGTCAGATTTATGCCTTTGACAAAAAGCAGAATTCCGATCCCGAGACCGCATATTTCAACGGGATGGCTCTGCGTGTCATGCGTTCGCTCCAGTTCTTGAAATCGTTGCCGCAGTGGAATGGAAAAGAGCTGGTCGTTTCCGGAGGAAGCCAGGGCGGACTTCAGACCATCTGGGCTGCCGCGCTTGATCCGGATGTTACTCGTGCGGATTCCTCCATCACCTGGTGCTGCGATTTCGCCGGACCGACCAAAGGCCGTCTCAACGGTTGGAGACCCGGCTATGTGCCTGCTCTTAATTATTATGATTCCGTGTTCCATGCAAAGCGGATCAAGTGCCCGATCGTGATCTCCCGCGCAGGGCTTGGCGATTATGTCTGTCCGCCGTCCGGACTCGCAATCCTTTACAATAATATCCCTTCCGCTCAGAAGAAAATCAACTGGGTGCAGGGATCCACGCACGGATTTGTGCCGCGGAACGCGCAGAAGTTTGTTGTGGAAAAGAAATAACTGCCGTTTTCAGACAAATCAAAAAGCGGTCCTTTCACGGACCGCTTTTTTTTTATGGCTTCTGTGACTCGAATCGGAGCGGAAATGATCCGTTCTCCGGAAGATCCAGAATAACCGGGTTTTCTGAAAGAGGCACTTTGCCGCGGTGAATAATCCGGTTCCCGAACAGATCCCGGACTTCGAGACCGGCCGGGAGATGCGCATTTACTGTTTCAGCCGGAAATTTTTTCCAGCAGACTGCGAAATGTCCGCCATCCCGGTGACGGAAACGATAGCATGTGACTCCGGACGGCGTTTTCACTTTTCTTCCCTCCCGGCTTCCCGTGTACAGCGCGGATGCGGAGGCATAGGCGGCGTACATCGCATTCGGGATCCGTTCGTCCGTGAGAAAAACCGGAGATCCTTTCCAGTTTCTCCGCTCTCCATCCGAATCCAGAAGATGGTTGATGGAGAGCGGAATGCTCTGCATCACGCCCTCTCCGAAGTCGATGGAAAAACGCCGGAACAGATGATGTGGACGCATTCCCGAGAACAGAATCACTTCCCGGCTGAAATCCTCCGCTTCCGGCGGGTCCCACAGGTAATAGAGCTCACTGTTCCAGAGCGTTTTGCCTCCGGTTTTTTCCCGCAGGAAATGAATGTTCGATGCCGCGCTGGTCCTGCTTGTGTCAAGACGCGAGGAATAGGGATGAAAACTCAGTGCATCACACATTGCCAGCGCTCCGGAACGGTTCAGCAGAGACAGATAATGACCGAGTTTTCCGTCGTAGTCCGCCGTCAGACAGCCTCCGATGACCAGCGCTTCCGGATCCGCTTTCCGGATTTCCTCCGCTGCCAGTTTGACATATTCCACATACGACTCCGCCGGGATGACAATATTCGGTTCATTGGTGATTTCGTATGCGGCGATCCGGCCTTTGCAGTGGGCGGCAAAGGCGGAAGCATATCTCCTCCATTCCGGGTGCGAGGGCAGAACTCCATCCCAGCGGTGCTGTTTCGGATTTCTGTACCGCTTCCCGTTCCGGATGATGAAGTCCGGCAGACGCGACCAGCTCCGTTTCCTGTCTCCGCGATCCCGCAGATAGAGCATGTTCCCGAACACTGCCATCAGACGGAATCCATATTTTTCCGCAAGAGAAATTTGATGATCGATTTCCGTCCAGTCAAAGACTCCCGGACTTTTCTCCATATTTTTCCAGGTGAATGCTGTTCCGAGATTTCCGACCCGGAGAAGAGAAATTCCGGCTTCCCGGTAAAAAGCAAGATCCTCCTCCACGCCGCCTCCCGGAAGACAGATACTATGGAGCAGCTTTGTCTGTTCGTGCGGACGGCAGGAAAAATCATATTCGAGCCCTGTGTGATGGGTCGTTTGAAGGGAATACTGCCGTGTCTCCGGACGGGGAATCACTGCGAACGGAAGAGTTGTACAGTAACCGTTTTTTTCCCGGAGTCTCATGTGCCCGAAGCGCGTCGGCTTGATGGGAACGGAACGTTCCAGGACGGAATTGGCCGGGACAGACAGAAGTATTTCCGGCAGAAAACTCGAATGTTCCGGGAAAACCGTGTCTTCCAGAGTGAAATTCAGCGGCAGAACTTTCGGTTCCTGTGTGTAGTTGACTGCTTTTACGGTCAGAGTCAGCGGCTCTTTTTCCTTCGAAAGACGACTGCTCAGGATTGCCGCCGCTTCCCATTCCGTGTCCCAGTGAAAGGGGGTCGGGTGATCGCTTTCCTCCAGTTGGACCGCGTCGAGCCACAGCGTCGCGGAATTCGGTTTTCCTCCCGGGTTTCCCCAGGTGAAACGGGGAAGATAATCGGAATCCTCCTGAACTTGGAAGGTGCAGTGGTACCGTTTCCAGACGGGAGTGACTGTCACATGCGATGTTTCCACATACCAGCGGCTG
>CASEYW010000112.1 GCA_949292215.1 uncultured bacterium | reverse complement strand
CTCAGATGTTGTGGGACAGCATCTGACTCTGTCCGTATGCGAGGCGCTCCGGAACAGGCATATTTACCAGGATTCGCACAACTATAATCCAACTCAACGAAAAGGAAAAACCGGAAATAGGTAATTTAAAAAACAATCAACGCAAGCTCAAACAGGAGGACAAAAATGACAATTTCAAAGATGTATGGGACGGCAGTGGAAAATTTTCAAACGACAAAACAGGAGAAAAAAAATGAGAGTTAAAACAGAAAAGAAAACGCTTTCAAAAAGCACGCAGAGGCGGTTTGTGAAATTCACCCTTATAGAACTCCTCGTGGTAATTGCGATCATCGCTATCCTGGCAGGAATGCTGCTGCCGGCTCTGAATTCCGCTCGCGAAAAGGCCAGAGCGATTTCATGCACAAACAACTACAAGCAGATCGGAAACGCCACACAGATGTACACCGGAGATTTCGAGGATTACTTCCCCGTTGTCAGCATGCCTGAAAACAGCGCGATGACTGGATACTGGGCGTATCAGATCGGCGAATACTGCGGGATCAAAATCGGAGCGAACATGCCCGGCGATCTCTTTTCCGTTCTTCCATCCACAGGGAAACAGGCGAATCTGCATCCGGCATACAACACCGGCATATTCCGCTGCCCGAACTGGGATAAGGAGCGCCTGATCGCCGAATATCCCTCTGCGGTCAACTATTACAACGGACCGTTCGGGTACTGGTGGAACCAAAACATTTCAAACAACGGCGTTCCCCGATGGAAAACAGTAAGAATCAAAACTCCCTCCCAGCGTCTCTTCTCCGGAGATTCCATCAGCGTCTCCAAAACGGTTTTTCCCGGAAACAACGATTACTTCCAATATAAAATCTTTTCCACGAGCGACAGTCTGCAGCTCAACGATTTCCTTCTGAGACTGAGCAGACGGCACAGCGGATACGGCAACTATCTGCATGTCGACGGGCATGTCGGCAGCTACTCCCCCTCCGCCCTTGCAAATCACAAAATCAACGGACAGAACTACTGGCGTTGGCAAAATCTCGCAGGAAAATAAGAAAGGATCACGAAAAATGAAAAAACACATCATCTCTCTTCTAGTTCTCGGCTCCGCACTTCTTTTCGCCGAGGACGCATATCTGAGAATTTCCTGCGAAGGATTCAGCAAGAACTGGAAACTCGGCATTATGCAGATTGAGCGCGGAGACAACAGCAACGTCAAAACCAGACGCTACCACTGGATCTCCAAAGACAAAGCGCCTTCCACTCTCATCATCGACTATGCGGACAGTCCGCGTCTCACCGCTGAATGGCAGAATTATAAATTTGAAGTCAACACCTCCTGTGACGGCTATCTCCGTCTGCACGCAATGGGACGCTGGATGCCGGAGGGGAAAGAATCTCCGAAAATCCTTCTTGCGAACTTCCGCATCAATGGAAACCCTGTCAAAAACGGAACCTTTCTCCAAACGAAAAAGCAGAAAAACGGCATCGTCTGTCCAAAAGGATTTGTCTGTCAAAAATACGGACGCGTTGTAAAGAACGGCGGTCCCGGCGGCATGAACGCAATGGAGGTCGACAGTTTCAGCGACTTCTATTTCACCTGCCCGGTCGAGGAAGACGGCGATACCATTCTCTTCGAACTTCAGGCGAAAACCGCGTCGGAATAATTCAGGAGAAGTTTCATGAAACATCTTGCATTCACTGCGCTTCTCGTACTTGCCGCAGCGCTTTCCGCAGAGACTCCGGAACTTGTAAAACGCGGAATCTACTGGCAGTTCGGCACAAATGAACTCAGCATCCGCATACACGGGAAAACCGGCGTCTGGTGCAGACTCTCCGCGAACGGGGAAATTCTGGCGGACGGTTCGACTCCCTACGCATTCCATCTCAAAACAGGCGAACCGGCGGCAATCCGCAATCTTCTGAAAACGGAACTGCAGGAAATCAAAAAAACTGCGCAAGACACGCTTGATGTCAAAGTGCTCGCCTCCGACGGCAAGCCCGATACGCACACATGGACCGTTGTCTGCCGCTATAAAATCACCGGGCAGGAACTGCGTCAGACGTTCTTTGTGTCCCGCAACGGAAGCGGACGCGAAAAAATTCAGCGTTTTTCACAGAGTTCCCCGTTTCTGAAACTCACTGAAAAATCCCGCATCAAGGTTCCGGCAGGAAGACTCCCGGAATATCGGAAAGGCGACATTTTCGTCCGCCGCGCGACGGAGAGCTGGGGGACGTTTCTTCTTGCGGAAATCTCTCCCGGCCGGACCATTCTGCAATATGCGGATTTTCAGCCGGACCACAGCGACCCGATCGCTTGCGGAACCATTGAAAGTGCGGCGGGATTCCAAATCGGAAGAGACTGCCGCGCCATGGGGTGGGTCAATGCCGGCTCCGTTCAGCAGCTCGGTGATTTCATCCTCAAAATTGTTCCGGGAAAACTCGAAACGGCCATGCGGAATCTCCATGAATTTCTGGAGGAAAAGGGGGAACGCCTCCCCGCAAAGCGTCCGGCATGGCTCGAACGCGCATCCATATACTGCACGCATCCAAATGGAACTATCGGAGGCATTCCGGAGGGAAGAAGCGGATTCCTGGAGCTCAAAAACGTCAATCTTCCGCATGTCCGGGATCTGGGCTGCACTCTTTATCACATCCTCCCCGTCGAGGATAAATTTTACGCCCCGGTTGACTACCGCGCACTTCCCGTGCGCAGAGGAACTCCCGACGACTACCGCGCATTCGTCAATGCCGCGCATAACGCCGGAATACGCGTTTTTCAGGATATCGTGCCCCACGGAGGAATGCTCTATAAAAGCTGGAACAGCAAAGAGATCAATCCGCGCGCAAAAGAGCTTGAGCACCTGACCGGACTCCGGGAAAACGGCGAACGCTGCTCGTCCCTCATTTTCGACTATGATCTTCCCGAATGGCAGCTGTATATGTACGATGTCGCCGTCTGGTGCATGAAACAGTACGGTCTGGATGGCCTGCGCATTGACGCTGTGACCAACACGCCGCACATCAACTGGCGTCCTGGAAAAGACGTCCGCGAGGGTTTCTCCTATCACCGCGGCGGCTGGGCAATGCAGAGAAAAATCCGCAACGCAGTCAAAGCCGTGCGCCCGGAAGACGGCGCGGTCCTTGCGGAGACATCAAGCTCCCGCCACGGCCAATTCTCGGATCTGCTGTATGATTTCGGTCTCGACAGCCAGATTTTCCCATATTTCAAAACCATGCCGGCTGAAAAATTTGTACCGCTGCTGCGGGATTATCTGCAGGGACAGTACCTCTCCACGCCGCGCGGCCTGCTGACAATGCGTTACGTGGAAAGTCATGACACGATCAAGGCGGAACCGCGCTGGAGCCTCGCACCGATGCGCGCCCTTTTCGCCGTCACCGCATGGAGCTGGGGAGTCCCCCTCGTCTGCGATGAAATGGAAAACGGGAGCGGGGAAATCTTCCGCCGCATCCTCCGTCTGCGCCGCGACCTTCCGGAGCTCGGAAGCGGAAAGCCCGATTATCTCGCGCCGCAAGTTCCCGATGAAATCTGGGCATGTCTGCGCCGCGGCGATGAAACCGCGCTTCCGCTCGTCAACTTCTCGGACAGGAAACAGCATTTTCAGGTGAACATTCCCCTGCGGGATCTGCCGGAATCCTGCCGAAATCTCAAAAACATCCGCGATGAATGGAACGATACAGCAATTCCCGTTTCCGTGAATGCGGACAGTATCTCCATTCCGGTTGAACTGCCGCCCTATGGCATGACTCTTCTCCGCCTCACGGAAAAAAGAGCCCAGGTCGAACGCACCCGCTTTACCGCGGGCGCGAAAACCCTGACTCCCGATGTGTTTTTCCTCAATCCGGACGGCGGAATTTCCAGAGACAGCAAGCACTTCTCTCTTGAGAAATCCGCTGGAGACATGATCCTGAAACTGCGGAATGACACTCCGCCCGAAGGCGGACTCCTCCTCCGGATTCCAGTCGGAAACGACAACCTCTGCAGCTGGACCGCCCGCTCGGTCAGCGGACTGCATCAGGACTACTGGCGCATCCGTTTCCCGAACTCGACCGGCGTCGTCGGGCGCTATTACACCCCGCAGGACTGCAATGTCCTCTGGACCTCGCTCGCCAATCCGTTCGGGTTGACTCCAAATGAAGCGTGGATCGGATTCGAAACCTCCGACGGATCAATCCGTTTTGAATTCGATCCGGCCATGCTTCCCGGCAATGTCGCAATTCTGGATCATATCCCCGGGGCGGAAAAAGGACCGTACCTGTTCGTCTCTTTCCGCGCTGGACGCGGCGCTCTTCCGGGAACCTCCGGAAATGAAATCCGTTTCAGGCAGAGCGGCATGAACAATCCGCCGCTTTTTGAAAACGGAACCGGCGACCCGCGTCTCTCAATTCTCCCGGGAAAATGGCAGTTCGACGACGGCAAGACAAATCTCACCATCCGCGGCGACGGCTTCGGCGATCTCTCCATCCGCAAAAACGGAAAAATGCAGACTGTTCTTTCCGGTATGGAAGTCATCGTCTCCGGACTCTGGCCGACCAAAAGCGATTTCCGCTCAAGTCTCGCACTGGAAGAAACCTCGAAACAGGTTCAAAAACTCCCCGACGGAACGCTCATCATCCGCATGGCCGCCCTTCCGCGGAAAACCATGCGCAGCGGATTCTGGGGGCTTGACCGGATTGTCGACTATCTTGCCGAATACCGTTTCAAACCCGACGGAAGCGCAGAATTTCTGCTCGGAATCCGCCCGAACGCAAGCGAATACTCGGATCATTTCAATGTCCGGTTCGATTACGGAGTAAACGGCGGAAATCTGCTGCATCCATTCCCCGGACAGCCTGCGGCCGCCGACGGGAAACAGTCTGCGGTTCTGTTCTCCGGCCCCGTTCCGCCGGAACAGATCGGCAAATGGAAATTCTTCGGTTTTACGCTCGGGACGCCGATACGGCAAATCCCCGATCAGCCGAAAAACCTCTCCTCGCCGCTCTTCCGTTACTGCATGGACCCCGGCTTCGAACTCTGTTCCCTTTCCGCCGTACGCAAAACCGTTCAGAACCTGCGTCCGTACTTTGACTGGTACTATTCCACGCCGTCGACGCACATCGCGGAAGCCGCCTCCGTTCAGCCCGATCAGCCATGGCTCTCAGTCGACGTCTCCCATCCTTACAAAGGCGTCGCCTGTCTAGCCGTAACCGGCGGCGCCACTCCCCGTTTTGCCGCTCAGCCGCTCCGAAAAAGTTACTTCAAGGCGGGATCGGCGTGGAATTTCCGCGGATTTTTCCGTACGGAAAATCTGAAGAGCGGCGCGCTGGTCGTCGGAGAACTGAAGTCCGACGGTTCGTTCCGCGAAATCGCACATGTGCAGATTCAGCCGGGCACAGCAGACTGGAAGGAATACACGCTGACCTTCACCGTCCCGGAGAACTGTGAACAGCTCTACTGCCGCATTGTAAACTCCGGAACAGGCACACTGTATGCGGATGAATTCAGTTTCTCTCCCCGGGCGAAACAATGAAACCGTTTCTCAAAATCGTTCTGACGGCATCCTGTCTGCTCTCCGCCGGCTGCTCCGGAATTCCGGGCGGACAGGATGCTGCGGAAGCGTTCCGTCTCGCCGATGATCCCGACTTTTCCGCAAAACATCTGAATACTCCAGCCCGATATTTTGTGGAACAGATGGAGTTTGAGCGAGTTTGCATCCGTCTGCTTCAGGATCGTGTGAAAAAGAACTATTACTGGTGCATTCCGCGAGTTGCCGCGCTTTACCGGAACATCAGGAAAGGGCTCGAATGGAAACGGGAAAACGCCGTCTTCAAGATCCCTTTTCTGACGCATCCGCCTGAAATCGACGGCATCATTTTGGAAAACGAGTGGCGTGATGCGCTGGAATTCCGGGAGGAATATCCGCTCGACTCGGCAACGCCCCTCCCGGAGCGCAACAGCCGATGGAGAATCGGCTACGACCGTAACTGTCTGTACTTTTCCGCTCAATTTGAGGACAGCGACATTGTCGCCTGGAACACCGTCGGCAAATACGGTGTAAAAAACAAAGCGCTTTATGAAGCGGACTGCTTCGAAGTATTCCTCCGTCCGTCGCCCGCATTCCAGCACTATTACGAATTTCTGACGAATCCGGAGGGAACATCATGGGACATGATGCATTGTCATTTGAAAACGGGGCGCTGGCAGCCAATCAACGACCGTCTGAATCTCGGAATTCTCCGTGCGGCGTCCATTGAAAACGGAAAATTGAATTATGAAATGGCAATTCCGCTGGCAGCATTGTACGGTGAATGGAATTTGCGCGGCATCCGTCCGGGCGATGAATTCGAATTCATGCCGATCCGCTGCGACCGCAATGCTTCGGGCTTCCGAAAGACGACACCCGTTCCGCTTCTCTATGACGGCCATAACATTTACGGTTATATCCGAGGCGTTTTCCAGTAAAAAACAACGCCGCCGGATTGCTCATGAATGCAGTCCGGCGGCGAATTTTCTATCATCGAAGCGGCGGATTATTTCCGCTTGTCCATCGCATCGTCGAATTTGATTTTCGAGGGGATGAAGTCGATCTTCTTCACAAACTCAAACGCATTTCGGGCGCCGTATTCGCGATCCATGCCGGAGTCCTCCCATTCGACCGAGAGCGGTCCCTGATAGTCGATGCGGTTCAGCTCGCGGATGATGCTTTCAAAATCGACGTCGCCATGTCCGGGACTGCGGAAATCCCAGCCGCGGTTCGGCTTGCCGAAGTCAAGATGCGAACACAGAATGCCGGTCTTGCCGTCCAGCGTAACCGCGGCATCCTTCACATGAACGTATGCGCCCAGCCAGCCCCATCTAGATTTGAGTCAGACAGCGTGGTATGTTCTTCCACAAACCGGAATAATGGGAGGACGGCATGGGACGCGAAGGACGAGATTATTGGGAGGAGCAATTGTCCGAATATTGGGACAGCGGCTT
>CASEYW010000111.1 GCA_949292215.1 uncultured bacterium | reverse complement strand
GAACACGCCGCTGGAGGAATCCATGGGAGCGCTGGATTCGATTGTCCGCAGCGGAAAAGCTCTCTATGCCGGAATCTCCAACTATCCGGCTCCCGAAGCGGAAAAAGCGATCGCGATTCTGCGGCAGCTCGGCACCCCGTGTCTGATCCATCAGCCGCGTTACAATATGTTCGACCGTCATCACGAGCGGGAAGGACTCTTCGAGGTTTTGGGCCGCAACGGAGTCGGATGTATCACCTTCTCTCCGCTTGCACAGGGACTTCTCTCGGACAAATATCTCAATGGAGTCCCCGCAAACTCCCGGGCAGGAACGAACCGGACCCTTTCTGCAAAGGATCTCACGCCGGAACTGCTGGCCAAAATCCGGGCGCTGAACGGAATCGCCTCTGAGCGCGGACAGACTCTGGCACAGATGGCGATTGCCTGGAATCTGCGGGTGCCGGAGCTGACCTCGGCTCTGATCGGAGCCAGTTCACCCGGACAGATCCGGGAAATTGTCTCCTGTCTGAAGCACACGGAGTTCAGTGCAGAGGAACTCCGCAGAATCGACGGAATCCTGAACGAGTGATCCCCACTGCCGGAGCCAGCAAATGCCGCTTAAAATGATCCGGGTTGATTTTTCCGAAGCGCCGCGCCTGCTCCGGTTTCCGCTTCCCGTCTCGGAACTCGGAATCGTCACTGAGGAAAACAACCGTTTCTGCGGATTTCACAGAAATCAAATCGAATTCTGCATCCGGATGAGTTCCAGTGACGAGTTTGCCGTGGATACGGTCGGAGAAAACGTTTTCACAAACCGCTTTCCTCATGTGTTTGTCAAAGTTGACGGCAAACTGCATGAATATCATTATCGGGGAAAGCGGGAAGCGTTCTTTTTCATCTATTCGTCCTCTCTTCTGCCGAAATTCATCGAGGCAGGAATTGATTTCAACAACATCTGCTGGAAAATCTCTCTCTCCTCCGCCTTGATGGAACTGATCCAGGATTTGATCATCCTTTTCCCGAAATCACAGGAACGCGGCATTGCCGATCAGGTGGATGTCCTCTGCTGGAAACTTCTTCTGGAACTGGTTTTGATGCGGGAGGAAAACCGGGAAGCAAATGATCCGCAGGAGGCAAAAATCCGCCGGATCGCATCCGGGATTCAGATTCATTACAAGGAAAAATGGAACCTGGACGAACTGATTCGCGAAAACGGTCTCTCGCGACGTTCTTTTTTCCGTCACTGGAACCGTTTCTATACAAAAACGCCATCGCAGATGGTCCTCGATCTGAAAATGAAAGAGGCACAGCATCACCTGGCGTCCGGCAATCTCCCGATTGCAGAGATTGCCGATCTTCTGAACTTTGCCGACAGCGCATATTTCATCAGCACCTTCCGGAAGTATTTCGGAATCACCCCGCTCCAGTTCCGGAAGAAGTGGAACCCGATTCCCCACTCTCCCCTTTCCGGGCACAGCAAAAGCGCAGAATGAACGTTTTCTTTGATTTCCCATGCTTTTCCGGTTGATTTTCTCAAATTCGGAATTAAACTATCTTCCGGCGGAACAACAAAAAGAAGGCGTAAACATGTCCAGGAAAAGTTTTTCATTCGAACCAAGTCCGATGGTCTGTTCTGAAAATATCACTGTCACGCTTGACGGAGACCGGATTGATTCGGTTCGCTTCCTCGGAGGATGTCCGGGAAATCTGATCGGAATCTCCCGTCTCGTCAAAGGGAAGACCATCAAGGAAACGATTGACCTGCTGAAAGGAATCCGTTGCGGCGGCAAACCGACCTCCTGTCCGGATCAGCTCGCAGAAGGACTCCAAAAATATCTTGCGGAAAATCTGGAAAAGGACTTGAAAAATAAAAAATAGGAATTATTATTAAATATATCAGAAAACGAATCTGAACAAAATGAAATTACAGCAGAAACTGCTGTTTCAACCAACACAAACAACGGAGAAGAAAAATGGCAGAATTCAAAGACAGCAAGACCGCAAAGAACCTCGCTTATGCGTTTGCCGGAGAGTCTCAGGCTCGCAACAAGTACACCTATTTTGCAAGCGTTGCCCGCAAGGAAGGCTATAACCAGATCGCCGACATTTTTGAAGAAACCGCCGGAAATGAAAAAGAACATGCGAAACTCTGGTTCAAACACCTCGGTGGAATCGGAACCACAGTCGAAAATCTCGCGGCCGCAGCAGCTGGCGAACATGAGGAATGGACAGAAATGTATGCGGATTTCGCCAAGGAAGCTCAGGCGGAAGGATATGAGGATATCGCCCGTCAGCTGGAACGCGTCGCGGCAATTGAAAAGCGCCATGAAGAGCGCTATCGCAAGCTCCTTGCGAACATCGAAAAGGGTGAAGTCTTTGTCAGAGCCACACCGACAAAATGGATCTGCATGAACTGCGGACACGTCTATGAAGGCGAAAAGGCTCCTGAAATGTGCCCGACCTGCAAGCATCCGAAAGCCTATTTCCAGATCCTTGCGGAAAACTACTGATTTTCCTTCCGTTCATCGACTTTGGAAGCTGCCCCGGAAAATTCCGGGGCTTTTTTTTGCTTGCCTTCTCCGAATTTGAAGAAGCTGTTATACGGAGGATTGGCTGCCGTTGGAAACGGTGGAAAACTCTTCTCCCCCCGTTCCGCAAGGACGACGGTCACGCCATCTTCCGCTCCAAAGGTAAATCAGAGCAACAACATTGGAAACAAACGACGCCAGCGGAGCGGCAAATCCGACTTCAAACAGCGTTGCGCCACTCAGATGACTCAGCAGATATGCCGCAGGCAGACGGACAAAAAACGTTCCGCCCAGATTGTTCGCCATTGAAAAGAAGGAACGTCCGCATCCATTGAAGAAGCCGTTGGTGCAGAACACGATCGGCACAAGAATGAACTCCCAGCTGAAACTGCGAATGTAGCTGGTTGCCGCCGCGATCGCAGCTTCCGCATCTGCCCCGGAAGGTTCCAGGAACAGCGTAATAAACTGACGGGGAAAACATTGCAGAAGCACCAGAGCAACCGCCCCGAAAGACATCGTGTAACCGACCCCCAGGCAGAGAGTCCGGATCGCTCTATACGGTTTCTGCGCCCCGATGTTCTGGGCTGTCGCAGCAGAAATTGCCATGGAAAAGGCAATCGCCGGAAGCATGGCGAAACCGTTGATCTTGTTGCAGATTCCGTATCCGGCGGAAGCAGCAAGTCCCATGGAGTTGACGATTGTGAAAATGAACAGGAAGGAAAGCCCGACCACAATCCCCTGCACTCCGATCGGAATACCGATCTTTGCGTAACTCCACGCAAGTTTCCAGGAAATCCGGAAATCACGCGCATGAAACCGGAATCCGAAATCGGAACGGTAGAGAAAAATCAGGGCAAACAGCATGCTCAGCGCCTGCGAGGAAACAGTGGCGATGGCAACACCTGTCACTCCCATATGGAACACAATGACCAGGAGAAGATCCCCGACGATGTTGACAACACAGGCAATCCCGACAAAAATCAGCGGTGCGGTCGAATTGCCCAGTCCGCGAAAAATGGCGGAGAGCGCGTTGTAGCCGAAAATGAATACAATTCCCCAGGAACAGATGGTCCCATAGGCGACGGTCTGCTCGAACGCTTCCGGCGGCGTATTGAGCCAGCGCGCGATCAGGGGAATCATCGGCACCATGACAGCCGTCAGGAGAATGGACGCCAGCAGGGAGATGCTCAAAGTCATTCCGATGCAGCGGTTGACGCTCTGATAATCTTTTGCCCCGTAACACTGCCCGATCAGCACGGTTGCGCCTGTCGTGAGTCCTGCGATCAAAGAAGCGACCAGCTGCATGACCTCGCTCCCGCTTGCGACCGCAGAGACATCCGAACTGCCTCCGCCGAACCGGCCGACAGCAATCACATCCACCGTCCCGTAAAAAATCTGAAGAAAGAACGCGAGAAGAAACGGAACGGCAAAATTCAGCAGATTCCAGGCTGCATTTCCACGCGTCAGATCCTTACCGGAGGAAAAACTCATTCTCTGCTCTCCACCGGCTGGTCTGCGCCGGCCCGAGGACCCAGATGCAGTTTTGCCTTCACGAACTCACGGATTCGCTGAAATGCCGCGTAAAGTGCGGGCGTAAAGACAATTCCGATCAGAGTAGCGAGAACCATTCCCGAAAAGGTCGTAATTCCGATGGCTCTCCGACTGCCGGAACCGGCTCCAGAGGCGATCACGAGCGGGAAGACGCCGAAGAGAAAGCTCCACGCGGTCATCAGCACCGCGCGATAGCGCAGGTTCGCGCCGTTCAGAGCGGCTTCGAAAACGCTCTTGCCGCTTTCGCGCTCCTGCTTGGAGAACTCCACCATCAGGATGGCATTTTTTGCAGCGAGTCCGATCAGCATTACCATCCCGAGCTGGGCGTAGATGCTCATGGTCTCGCCTGTAATCAGAAGACCGAGCAGGGCCCCCAGAAGCGCGAATGTCACAGCGAACATCACGGGAACCGGAATCGTCCAGCTCTCATACTGCGCGACCAGAAAGAGATAAGCGAAAAGCAGAGCCAGAGCCATCAGATAGACCAGTTGTCCCTGATTCTGTTTTTCCTGATAACTCAAGCCGACCCATTCCACATGATAATTGTCCGGAAGTTTTGTTCCCTCGACCAGTTCGAAGAGACGCTGGGAACTGACACCCGGCGCAGCCTGTGCATTGAGTTCGGCGCAGGTCATCTTATTGAACCGTGTGATCTGGCTCGGGCCGACCGTGTAGGCGAGAGTTCCGAGAGAACTCAGCGGAACCATTTCACCGGAATCATTGGGAACCTGGATTTCACGGATGTTGTCCAGCGTGGCACGGTTATCCGCGGTGGACTGCATTTTGACCTCATAGTTGCGGCCGAGGAACGTGAAATCATTGATATACAGCGAAGCAAGTTTGCTCTGTAGAGTTGAAAAGATGGTGCTGGTTGCAACGCCAAGAGTCTCCGCCTTTTCCCGGTTGATATCCAGGAAAAGCTGGGGAGTGTCGGCATTGTAGGAAGTCATGGCGTAACGCGTCTCGGGACTGTTGGAAAGGTTCATTGCGAACTCTTTCGCCTTTTCCGAAAGTTCTCCGGGGTCAATATCGCCGATTCCGCAAAGTTTGAAGGTTGCACCGCCGGTCGCGCCAAGTCCCATGATCGCCGGAGGTGTGAACGCGATGATTGTGGCATCGGAAATAGTCCGGGTTCTCTCCTGAATCTGCGCAATGATGGAATCCAGCTGAAGTTCCGGCACAGTACGCTGATCCCACGGATCAAGACGCAGAATGCACATCGCAGCATTTTCTCCGGAACCGGACATCATGCTGTGTCCGGAGATCACCATTGTGGATCGGATTCCCTTGATATCCGCGATCTTTTCCAGGAATTCATTCAGGACGGCATCGGTCCGCTCCACGGAAGCGCCCTGCGGCAATTCGATGTTGCACATGATCTCGCCCTTGTCCTCCTGCGGGAGGAAAGAACTGTCGATCCTTCCGTAGATACTCCAGGTGGCAAAGCAGACGACAGCGAGAAGAATCAGAGTCAGCAGAGCCCGTCGCACAAGAAACCCGACAAAGAAGGAGTAAATTTTACGGGAACCGTCCAACACGCGGTTAAAGGGACGGAATATTGCAGGCACGTGTCCGTCCGGCTTGCGGAGGAGAATCGCGCAGAGTGCAGGACTCAAGGTCATTGCCACAACGGTCGAAAGACAGAGCGAAATGCACATTGCAACCGCGAACTGCAGATAAATGTTGCCAACCATACCGCCATAGAACGCCAGAGGCACATAGCAGGCAACCGTCACAAGCGTGGTTGCGATGATCGCCCCTGTGATCTGATTCATACATTTGAGTGCGGCATCCTTCGGGGAAAGTCCTTCCCGTTCCATCAGGGCCTGACAGTTCTCCACAACCACAATTGCATCGTCGCAAAGCGAACCGACCACGAGAATCAGCCCGAACATTGTCAGCACGTTGATGCTGTAATCCAGCGCATAGAGGAACGGAAATGTACCGAGGAGAGCAACAGGAATCGCAATTGACGGAACCAGCGTCGCCCGCCAGTCCTGCAAAAAGAGCCAGGTGATCAGCACCACCAGCAGCAAGGCGGAAACCAGGGTTGTGACAATTTCCCGCATGGAAACCTGAATGAACTCCGTCGGATCGTATGCGATCGAATAGCTGACTCCTTCCGGGAGCAGTTTTGCCCATTTGTCGAGTTCGGCTTTCACTTTGTTGACCGTTTCCAGCGCATTGGCGTCGGGAGTCCGGTAGACTCCGAGTCCGACCGACTCCTTGCCGTTGAACAGACTTTTTCCCGCATAGGAGCTGGAACCGATTTCCACTTTGGCAATATCCTTCAGGCGTACAACGCTGCCGTCGGAATCGTGTCGGACAATAATGTTGCCGAATTCCTCCGCAGTCACCAGACGCCCTTTGACATTCAGCTTGTAATTGACATACCGGTTGGAATGCTCCGTTCCGATGGAACCTGCCGCTGCCTGAATGTTCTGCGACTCCACAGCGGAAGTGATGTCCGAAGTGGAAATGCCGAGCCCTGACATCCGCAGAGGGTTGAGCCAGATGCGCATGGAATATTCCTGAACGGACATGATCTCCGCGGAAGAAACACCATCAATCCGGCTGACGGCATCCTTGATGTTGGAATCCACATAGTTGTTCAGCTCCATGAGATCCATTCTGGTGCCGTCGGTAAGGAAGGCGAACATGGCGAGGATGTCGGTGCCGCGCTTCTGAACGCTGATGCCGTTCTTGGTGACATCGGAGGGCAGTTTGACTTCCGCCCGCTTGACGGCGTTCTGCAGGTTGACCATGGCAATGTCCGTATCCGTTCCGCTCTGGAACGTGACCTGACAGGAATAGTTTCCGGAATTGTCGCTGGTGGAGGAAAAATAGAGCAGATCATCCACACCGTTGATTTCATCCTCAATCGGCATTGCCACGGTCTGTGTGATGACCTCGGCGCTTGCTCCGGGATAACTGGCGGAAACGTGGAGAGTCGGCGGCGCGATTTCCGGATATTCCGCGACCGGCAGCTTGAAGAGCGTAATGACCCCCGTCAGGACCATCACCATACTGAGCACAATCGCCAGTCGGGGACGTTCAATGAAAATTCTGGAAAACATGTGTCACTCCTTTTTTCCGAAGTCCGCTTCCACTGTCATTCCCGGCAGGGCTTTGTGAGTCCCTTTTGTCACAACGGTTTCCCCTTTCGACAAGCCCCGTTTAATCAGCTGACGATTCGCGGTGGCATTGCCGGGCGTCACATAGCGTTTCTCCACCTTGTTCGCGGAATCCAGGACGTAGACGTATGAGCCTTTTGAATCGTGCATCAGAGCGGATGGAGAAACCGAAGGAAGCAGTTTTCCATTCTTTCGCGAAAGAGTCACCGACAGCGTACTGCCGGAAATGAGTTTCCGCTCCTCATTCGGGAAACTCGCATAAATCTGAATGGCATCGGTTCTGGGATTGGCCTCATTGTTCAACAGTTCAATTTCCCCTTCTTCTCCAAAGAGAGTTCCATCCGCAAGATTCACCTGAACGCTTCCGTTTGCCATCAGTTCCTTATGGTTTCCGAACATCGCAAGCAGATCCGCCGTGCTGATCGAAAAGCGGACCCGGATCGGCTGTACCTGAATGATCGTGAGAAGTGTACCGGAATTCGGTGTGATGTAGTTCCCCTGTGTAAACGCGGTTACACCGACAATTCCAGTCAGCGGGGCCGTAATCACGGTATTTTTCAGGTTATCCTTTGCAGTAATCAAAGCAGCTTCCGCGGAAAGCAGCGCGGCTTTGGCGGCTCCAAGAGTAGATTTGGCATTCTCCATGGTGTCTAGGCTCGCAGCCTGTTTCTCATACAGAAGATTGACACGATTGAAGTTGCTTTGCGCATAGGCAAGTTCCGCTTTGCATTTTTCAATGCTGGCTTCCGCGCCTTTGACGGCAGCCTCGTATTGAACAGGGTCCAGTTTGTAAAGAATCTGTCCTTTGCGTACAAGGGAACCATCTTTGAATCCGATTTCCAGAATTTCACCAGACACCCGCGCCACGATGTTCACGACAGACTTCGAAACGACCTGTCCCGTATAATGTCGGGTCTCATAATCCTCGGTTTCCAGAACCTTCTCCGCACCAACGACAACCTTCGCTCCGGACGGCGCACCGGGACCGGGAGCAGCAGAAAGCGGCACCATCGGCAAGCACGCGGAAAAACAGAGAATTGTCAGAATTCGCATCTTCATTGTTTCGTCTCCTGTTTCTGAATTTTTTCTTTCGACGCGATCAAGTGATCAAGAACTTCAGCAAATATCTGTATCTTTTCCGGAGGAACCCCTTCCAGCAGTTTTTCCGTCAACTTCCCGAATGAGAGTATAAGACGTTTATGCCGTTCGAGTCCATCACGGGAAAGCGTGATCCGCACAGCGCGGCGATCCTTTTCATCCGGCACGCGGACAAGCGGTCCTTTCCGGACCATTTTTTCCACAATCTGGGAAACCGCTCCCCGGGTAATTCCAAGCCGATCGGCAATCTCCTTGACGGAACAGCCATCCGGACTGAAAAGAACGCATCCCATGACCTTCGCTTCCGCCAGAGTTGTTTGGAGCGGTGGGCGCTCCCCTCGGTTTTCCCGGTCATGCAATTCGCGGATGATATCTGTCGCTTGAAAAAGTTTCATCCATACATTCGGTGTTTTCATTGAATCACTCCATTCAAATCCACCCCATTTTCATTTAGATACTAAATAATATAGTTGGTAATATTATTTTGTCAAGCACATTCTTTCCGCAACCGGTATCAGGCGAGAACGGACAGCCAGAAAAGATTTCCTCCGTTCCGCCTCTGGAAAAAGAAATCCGCCGCATGTATCTTACCGGAAAATCCGGGCCGACATCAGAAAAGCGCATCAGGAAAATTCCCCGGGAATCCGGAAAAACGCAGGAAGAAAGGAGCATCAGCATGGGAACGAAGGTGGAGGAACTTGCCAGAGAGAAGCAGGAAAAGGCGTGGCGGGTCATCCGCAGCTGTGGAATCCTTCCCGCATGGGAAAGCATCGGGGCGGACGTGCATCTTGTCGGTTCGCTGAAAACCGGACTTCTGATGAAACATTGCGACATTGATTTTCACATTTACACGAAAACTCTGGAAGTGGAAACGAGCTTCCGGGCGGCAAGCCTGATCGCCGCAAATCCGGAAATCGCAAGCGTGGAATATGTCAACCGGATCCACACAGAAGAACAGTGCATCGAATGGCATGCCTGGTATTCCGCGGAAGATGGCGAAACATGGCAGATCGACATGATCCATATCCGGAAAGGATCGTTTTACGATGGATACTTCGAACGATTCGCCGAACGTCTCTCCGCAGTCCTGACCCCGGAAACAAGATCCGCCATTCTCGCTTTGAAATACGAAACTCCGGATTCTGAAACGATTCCTGGAATTGCCTATTATCAGGCGGTCATCCGTGATGGAGTCCGCAGTTTTGCCGAATTCACCGAATGGCGTAAAAAGCATCCCCTCAGGGGAATCTGCGACTGGATGCCGTGATCCGCCGCAGCCTCGCAGACTGTGCTCTCTTCTCTACCTTGCCCTTGGATATGCGGAGAAATTTCAGAAGAACACATCAGGGGGGCTCTCCGGAAATTCTCCGTTTCCCGAACTCAAACATCCCGGTCGAACGCAGGATCGTGCTTTTTGTGCTGAATTTTCAGGGATTTGATCCGTTTCAGCAGGTTGGCGTCAATCCGGTTGGGATCGCCGTTCGGATTCAGATGGATGAAACCGGCCTCGCTGAAATGATAACACTCCTGGTCATCTGCGGGCCAGCCGAAATAATAGGGGATTGGGACCCCTTTTTCCATCATCGACTTCAGTTTTTCAAAATGCGTTTCATAGATGTCGCGAGGAAACGCATTCTCCTCCCGGCAGATGCTTGCCGCCATGCCGATGACTTCACCGAGAATCCCCAGAGTCCGCATAACCCGGACACAGGAGAACGCGACATGGGATGTACTGATGTGCCGTCCCCCGAGAAAGAGATTCTTCACATCACGCGCATAAAGACAGCGATACGGCACCTGGAAGGTCCGTCCGACGCCGCGATGGTATGCGCAGGAACGGAAGGGCTCTCCGAACAGCTCCTCGTTTTCCGGGTCCGGATAATGCAGATCAATGCTCCAGGTTCCGCCACCGGTACCGTCGGCAGGACGATCTGTCCGTTCAATATCGTGCTGAGTCATAATGTAATCGCCCAGAACGCGATAGCTTTCCCGCTTTCCGCCGATTGCGGAAACCCATTCCAATTCCTTGTTCGCCCATTCCCCGCGACGGGCGGAGTGGTTTTTCAGGTATGACCAGTTGGCGAAAATGGTCATGAGTCCATAATCGCGGATATATTCGGCATCATCCGCCTGATCGCGATACTGTCCGGCCTCCCACTCCCAGTAGCCTTTGTCCAGGTAATAGACACGCTTTTCATCAAAGGGAATTCCCCAGTCAATGTCGGGAAACGGCGAAGGATTTTCTGTTTTCCAGGATTTCCAAAGGACCGAATGTCCCATCACCTGACGCCGCTCCTCTTCCGGAGCCAGCGACTCATTGAATGTTGCGCGGCCTTCCGTTCCGTACATGACTTCAGCTCCCGCCATGCGAGCAATGACAGCATCGCCGGTGCAGTCGGCGAAAAGAGTTCCATGGAAACGGGTTTCTCTGCCGGTCCGGGTATTCCGGGATACAACCGCCGTAATCTTTGAAGAATCCTCCGGGTCCTTTTCAATTCCAACCACATACTCATTCAGAAGCACTCTGCAGCGGTCTTCTGAATGGATCTTGAAGACATGCTCCTTGCGGTAGTCTTCGTACTCTTCCGCAGGCGCGATGTAGGGACCGCCGATAATTGGCCCGAACTCGTCCAGCGTCCTGCCAAGATTCGGATAACACTCTGTGTGGGCAAGCCCGCCGAGGACCACCCGGATTTCTGAACTGTTGCATCCTCCGAGAACCGGACGGTCCTGGAGGAGAAGCACTTTTGATCCGGTCCGGGTCGCGGCCAGCGCGGTACACATTCCTGCGACTCCGCCCCCTGCGACAATCAGGTCATAACGATCCGGATCATCCTGACAGACAATTCCGCTTTTTCGTTTCCGGAAATCTTCCAGTTCTTTTCCTCCATCGGGAGGGACTTCGCCGGGATCGGTCGTCAGATAGAGGGCATCGCAGCGGCCGTTGAATCCGCTCAGGTCATGAAGGGCGATCTGCACATCTCCGGCTTTCAAATCGGCGGTTCCCGCTTTCTGCCATGCCCAGTTGCTCCCGTTGGTTCCCAGAATTTGCGACAGGGTTTTGCCGTTGATTTTGATCTGGAAAATTCCTGCCGGGGTTCCGCGTTTCCAGACTGCGGTCCAGTCGCGGGTCCGTGCCCAGACTGTCCAGGTTCCATCTTCCGGAATCGTGCAGACGGTTTCCGCGTCCTTCACAGGCACCCCCATCCCATGAGCCATGACATACGAAGACCCCATTTGCAGCATGGACCGGGAATCAATTACCCAGCCGCCCAGTGAACGGAAAGATTCCGCCTCAAGAAAAACAGATGCCATTTTACACCTCATCCTGTATGATTGTCATGAAAATTTCCGGGAAATTTTTTCTGCGTACTCCCGAACCCTCTCTCCGCAGCGGAGCAATGCCGCCGAATCCAGGCGCGATGCCGGTCCGCTGATCCAGACGGCCGCAACCGGATAGCCTGCATGATTCAAAATCGGTGCGCCGGCACAGCGGATCTCCTCCAGTTCTTCTCCGCGGTCCAGGGAATAACCGTTTCTGCGAATTGCGCGCAATTCCGATTCAAAGGAATCGCGGCACGTGATGGTCTGTCTGGTAAACCGGGTAAAACGGATGCTGTCCACCAGGCGTTCCCGCTCCTCATCCGGAAGATATGCCAGAATTGCCTTTGCAGGCGCAGCTGTATGCAGGGGGAAATGGTGGCCGATCTGAACCGAAACCTTGACCGCCTGC
Source organism: uncultured bacterium (assembly GCA_949292215.1). Classification (GTDB taxonomy): domain Bacteria; phylum Verrucomicrobiota; class Lentisphaeria; order Victivallales; family UBA1829; genus UBA1829. The sequence goes on along the minus strand of CASEYW010000111.1, from coordinate 31,673 downwards.
GATGAAACAGCCTCATCAATGACGATCCCTTCATTGCCGTACAGAACGGCAAGAAGAACGGTTTCTCCGCTCAGATCGCGCAGTTCCCGCATCAGACCGATGGATTTCTCCGCAATCCCGTGCTCATCTATTGTTTTATAGGCAAGAGAGAGGAGTTTCCGTCCCAGCCGGTAACGATCACCATCCTCGCGGACGATATATCCGAGTTCCGAAAGTGTCACAAGCATCCGGTAAAGACTGGCCGGCGGAAGATCCAGAGATGACATCTCCGGCATTGTCAGTCCGTTCGGACATGCCGAGAGCAATTCCAGAATACGAATGCCGCGTTCCAGGGCAGGAACCATGTATTTGTTCTTTTCCGGATTCCGTTTCATGAATCTGACCTCTCTTTCTATTGACTCTCCATAAGATATCATATATAAAATATTATTTCAAGAATGAAATATATTTTTTCATAAAATTCCGAAAGGAAAAAAAGCCCGTCTTTCCTTTTCCCCGCTTTGACAAAAGGATTTCCCGCAGTAATGTATTTGCTGTTCAAGTAATATGATTCCGTTCAATATGAATCCAAAGCATCCGTTTCTTTTGATTCGGATGGAAAACAAGGAGATCCTGAAATATGTCTGGGGAAAATCTGTTTCTCCGCCCTGGAGAATTCGGCCTGAGTCCGGATGAAATGTCAATTGCGTCTGGACATCCGGAACAAACCGTTTACAGCATGAATGCGGGACGATATCCGGCATGGGCTTTTTCCGGAAAAACACCGGGGGAATCCATTACCGGTACCGTTGCGGCTCTGCCGGAAGACTGCAAGGGAGTAAGACTTGAAATTGTCGCAGCAGTTAATGCCGCAGGACAAGGTCCGCAACGCGAAGCCGTTTTCCGGATTCATCTGTCACAGGAAAGAGAAGGCGCTCCTGTGGAGGAAATGAGCGGAATGGCTGTCCGGGCGTCGTTTCCGGCAACTCGGGAAGATTTCCGGAGGATGGTTCTGGAATCGTATTACGCAGTCGATCCGCATCTGCCGCTGAAGATTCGAATTGAACGCTGCACAGAAGATCCCGCCGATACCATTCCGGAACCGGTTGAGCTGCTTCAGGTTTGTATAGCGCCAGTGAAAATAATGGAAAAAACGTATGTTGTTCAGGATACGCCCGGATACAATTCCTGGCCGATGATTCAGGCAATCGGAGAAAAACTGGTCTGTGTTTACAGCAGGGGACTGGGACACGACATCGCCGAGGGGTGCCGCGGTGTCTATGCCAGGACCTCCTCGGACGGCGGAAAATCATGGACCCCAGAAACTCTCGTGTCAAATCAGGCGGACTACGGAGAAGTTACCATCGGAAAGGGACTGGATGCCAATGGAGCAATGCTTCTCTGGGTGCGATGCTGCGGACCGGTATGGCATCATGATCTCTATCGATCCGCGGACGGAATAAACTTCTCTCGCATCGCAACTCCGGAACTGAATCCGGTTCCTATGCAGATTACAGATATTTTTCACGTCCCCGAAATCGGGCTTATGGCTCTCTGGTTCGCAGGAAACTACCGGGATGATGAACTCAATTCCTGGGGAACGTTGATCAGCCGCGACAATGGAACAACCTGGAAACAGCAGGTCGTTGAGTCGAAACTGCCGAAGGCGGAATGGCCCACCGAACCGTCCGCAGTCTATCTCGGGAATGGAAGAATCTTTGTCATCGCAAGAACGGAATGCCCGGACAATTCTACCGCCCGCGCTCAATTCCAGCTCGAATCCACAGACTTCGGAGTTTCATGGACCAAGTCCCGGACCAATATCGGAGATGTCAATATTTCCACGCCAAGTCTAATCCTTGATCCCAGAACCGGGATCCTCTGCAATTATTATTATCATCGCGGACGGGGCATCCTCAAACGCCGCGTTACCACGCCGGAGCAGATCGTTGGAAATCCTCTCGGCTGGCCGGCCCCGGAACCGGTTGCTCTCGCAAGCACTGCATTCCTTGATGCAGGGAATGTGAATGTAACGGCGATTTCATCCATCCATTTTGCCGCGTATTATTCAGGAAAGGCTCCCGATACTGCGGTTGTTGTATCCGCCATTCCCGCTCCGGATGCTCTGAAGTAAGTTCTCCTGTTAAAAACCCCCGATGAATTTTGCTCTTCATCGGGGGCGTTCCTGTTTTTGGGGATTGATTGTTTTAGTACGTTTTTGTTTCGCCTCCGTCCGGCGACCAGCTTGTTGAGCTGGACCGGAGCAGGTCACAGACCTGTACCGAGCCTTCGGCTCCTGCTCTGCGGCGGCTCATCTGTGCGGTACTTTGCCACACTGTTCTGCGGACAGGTTTCCTTTCACGGTTATTTCAGATATTCCCGGAAGAGTTTTGCCGCAAGATCAAGTTCAAATTCCGGATTTTTTGTCAGAAATTCCATGCCGATGTATCCATGATAGGCATCATCGGGCACAGCATCGAAGAAGGTCTTGTAGTCAATAGCGCCATCCTTTGAGGGGAAAGCACGTCCTTCCAGTCCGGCAACATGGAAATGGGCAATATACGGAAGTTTGTCTTCCAGATTCTTTAACGGATCACAACCGCTCTTGCGCATGTGATAGATGTCGTAGAGGATTCTGAAATCGGGATTGTTCAACTGGCGTGCCAATTCAAATCCGAACAGTTCGGAATCCGCCTGATAATCTTTGTGATCCTCTCCGTTCAGCATTTCGAAGAGAAGTTTGACACCGGAACCGCGCATCTTTTCCAGAAGCGCACTGAACGCTTCCAGACAATTCCCAAACCCTTCCTCATAACTCATTCCGCAGGCATTCCCGCTGAAAACGATAATGTAGGGAATCCGGTTCCGGACTGCCTGGTCCGTCAGAGAGAGGATTTCCGAAGTAAGAGATTCACGGTTTTCTTTGCGGTTGAAACCATCCGTCATTCCGGGACCGGAAAGGTTGACGATTTCAAGCCCGGCATTCAATGCGTCCTTCTGACGTTCCGGCGCTACCATTTCGGCTCCGTCGTATCCCATTTTTTTGAGATTCTGATAGAAGGACGCGGGATCGCCTCCCGCCGGAAAGAAGCACCAGTCCGGTGCGCTCAGTTTCAAGTGTTTCATTTGAAGTTCTCCCAGTTTACGATCATTCCCATCACTTGATTGCGCTCTTCACAGCAGATTCGATAGATCTCTTCCGGATGATCCGGCTGAAAGCGATGTGTCACCATACCATCCACAACAATTCTCCTGTCCAGACACATCCGGAAGAATAGAGGAGCAATCATGTCTTCGTTCCATTCCGGTGTATCCTGCGGATCGTGTGCTCCGACAATTGTCAGGCCGCGTGTGATGACTTCTCCGCAGAGCCGCTGTTCCTCCGGCGTTCCCGTGTCAGTCATGAGCACGAGTTTTCCAAATTTTCCGACCGCTTTCAGAGCACTCTGAAATACAGCGGCATTGCCGGTCGATTCGACAACGACATCAGGCAGTTTTCCACCGCACAAATCGGTCAGTTCCGCATAAACCTCTTCTCCGATGCTTTTTGCAATTGTGATGAAATTCCCGGCATTCCGTAAAAACCGCAGACGCTCTGCCACCGGATCAATCACAATAACTCTCGCTGTTCCTGAGGCATACGCCCATCGAGCAGAAAACTGACCAATTAATCCGGCTCCAATCACCGCAACCGAATCTCCAAGTCGATATTTTGCAGCATGCGCTCCCATCGCAGTAATCTTTGCGAATGCAAACCAGAGAGCGTTTTCAAAGGAAATCCCTTCCGGAATCCGATGGCATTGATTCACAGGAACAATGGAGAATGTTGCGTGGGAACCACGCGTTACCACACGATCGCCGACTTTCACTTTTGTTACACCCGCTCCTACCGCTTCCACATAGCCGGCGGCAGAATAGCCGGGAATGAACGGATATTTCACCCAGTTGTCCCAATGATTCCCAGCCGTAAACGCGCAACGGAACACGATTCCTTCCGTTCCCGGACTGATCATGCTCACCACAGTTCTTACCGCAACTTCATTTTCACCAGGAAATCCCGGTTCGAATGTCTGCAGCTCCACAGCATTCTTTCCCGTAAACGCGAATCTTTTCTCTTTCGCCATGCGGCGCCTCCTTTGTTCGATTACGTTCTGTAATTTGTTTCATCCGAATAACGGAGATGGGCAGCCATTCCATTTTTCTTTCGGACTCTTTTCTGGAAATATTGTATGAAACTGAAGGGTAATATATTGCAATAATCACTTCAGTCAATATAGTATGACATACCAATAATGCTTGAAGATATGGATAAAACGACTATGAAACAATTCAGACTCTATTATGAACCGGAAACAAAACCGGCGGGACAGTTCCGGATTCATTCGCTCGGACTCCATGAACAGATGCGTCCTCAGCTGCTCCGTTTTACAACGGAAGGAGCCCGGATCCTTCTGATGTTTTTTCATACGAAAGCATTTTTCAACTCCGGAGAACAGGGAGAATGCGAGTGCGGGAAACAATTCATTATCTGGTCTCCGGAACAGATCCGGAATTACGGGAATGCCGATACCCCCTGGGATCACTCCTGGATGGTTGCGGAAGGGCCCGCTCTGGAACGGGCTCTTGCAGTCCACAGACTACCATTGAACCATCCTGTGGATGCCAATGCGGAAACGGTTTTTGAGAATTATCTCTCCTGTCTGCTGGAGGAACTCAACTCACAGCAGAATCAGGATGAGTATGTACTGGAACATCTGACGGATCTCTTTCTTTACGAACTCGGGCGTCTGATCCGGACTTCCGGAAGACGCATTCCGGAACCGGTCGCACAAGCGGAAGAATTCATTTGGAAGAATCTGAACAGACCGCTGGAGCTTGCGGAAATCGCCGCTTCCGCCTCGCTTTCCGTGTCACGGTTCACGGCGCTGTTCCGGGAATATCATGGGGAATCGCCGATGCGCTATCTCACAAGAAAGCGGATGACTCTTGCGGCGGAAATGCTGAACTACCATACCTCCTCCTGCAAACAGATCGCCGAGGCAACCGGGTATTCCGATCAACTGCATTTCTCGCGGCGCTTCCGTCAATTCTGGGGCATCTCTCCGACGGAATACCGGAAATCCTCCGGAAACAGGAAATAAAAACACTCTGGCCGGATCGTGTTCCTTGCGGACAGAACTCAGGCGGTCCGGAGACGCACCGTGAATACAGTTCCTTTACCTGGTTCGCTCTTCAGTTCGACGGTCCCGCCATGCGCTTTCACGATGGAATGAACAAGAGCAAGCCCGAGTCCGTTTCCGGGAAGAGAACGACTCGAATCGCTGCGGAAAAACCGTTCAAACACATGCGGCTGATCGTCCGGCGGAATGCCGCAGCCGGTATCGGCTACGATGATCTCGGCAACGGATTCCTCTTTGTTCAGACGAAGTTCAATGCTTCCCTGCGGAGGAGTGAATTTCAATGCATTTTCCAGCAGATTTGCCGTCATCCGCTGGATTTTCAGTTTGTCTCCGCAGAACATGACAGATTTTTCTTCGGAGAGGAAACGGAAGTCGATCTCTTTTTCTTCCGCAAGAGGAAGCAGAAGTTCATGCGCCTCCTCAAGCAGAGAGACGAGATCAAAGGAGTCATGCTTCAATGCGTCAGGAGTCGAGTAAAGACGCGAAATTTCAAGCATGGTGTTGATCATGTCGATCATGCGGGAACACTCCTCGGCGACAATGCAGCAGGTGTCGCGATAAGAGAGATCGGAGTTCCGTGCGCTCAGTGCCACCTCGACCGTTCCGGCGACACGGGTCAGCGGAGTCCGCAAATCATGGGCAATGTTATCCGTCACCATGACCAGTTCTCCCATCAGTTTTTCTGTATTGGAATTCATCTGGTTGAACATTCTTACAAGCTCCTCCACCTCCAGGCCTTCATTCCCGATCGCTACGCGATGGCTGAAATTGCCGGCCAAAATGTGATGGGTCGCATCTGTAACGCGTTCGACTCCGGCAAGAAGACGTTTGGAAATGAACCAGCCGCAGAAAGCGGAAAACGCAAGAATCACGGCAAAGACGGTCCAGAAGATCCAGGAATAGTATTCCAGCTTCGATTCGAACGGGCGGACATTCAGACCGATCTCCAGAACATCCCCGGAAAAGAAGCGCAAATGCAGAAAACGGAATCCTTTCCATGTCAGAAAATGTGCACCGCTTTCTCCGGCTTCCATCTTTGGAAACGGCGGCATGGAATCTTCCAGCTCTCCGGGTATTTCCGAACGAAGAAACGGCGTGCCGTCGGAATTCAGGAAACGGAAATAGATGTTGTCCTTCCCCACCCGGTAGACTTTCCGGTCGATTGTCTGGAAAATCTCCCTGCGGTTCCGGCTCGGGACAAGCCGTCGGCGCTGAAGAGCGCGTTCAGGAAAATAACGGATCTCATACAGCTGTTTTCCGCAGACCGTCACCATGAAATACTGGTCTTTGTTTTTGCCGGGACGGAACAGCATCAGAATCCGGTCATCCGGATAGACCGCATTCACGCGCTCGCGGACTTTGACGGGTAGGCTCTCCTCCGAAATCCGTTTTCCCATCGCGGAAGAACGCCCCCAGAAATATTCATAAACGACATCATCCGCCATCGAGTTCAATGCACCGTCGGCAATGGCAAGCATGTTTGTATACATGAAGTAATAGACAATCAGAAACCCGGTTGCGGCGAAAAAGATAAACAGTGCGGAAAACATCAGCGCCGCTTTGAATTTCAGCGTACGGAAGAGAGAAAACTTATTCCAGGACATAACCGACTCCGCGAATCGTGTGGATCAGTTCCCGGTCGAACGGTTTATCGATCTTGTCGCGCAGGCGGTACATGCGGGCTTCCACGATATTGCTCTGCGGATCAAAATTGTATTCCCAAACATGTTCCATAATCATCGTTTTGGAGACTACGCGCCCTGTATTGCGCATCAGGTACTCCAGCAGAGCGAATTCGCGAGGCTGAAGGTCAATCCGGATGCCGGCGCGTGTCACTTTCCGGCTGAGAAGGTCAATGGAAAGATCCGCCACCGTCAGCACGGTTGGTTCAGAAAACGGAGCGCTGCGCCGCAGCTGCGCCTGAATCCGCGCCAGCAGCTCTGTGAAGGAAAACGGCTTGACCAGATAATCATCTCCACCCGCGCGCAAGCCACGGACTTTGTCATCCACGGAACCACGTGCGCTCAGCACGATCACGGGTATGCCGATTCGGGCGGCACGCATCTCCTCTATCACAGAGATTCCATCCCGTTTCGGGAGCATGATGTCAATCACGGCAAGATCGAACTGTTCAGTCTTCGCCTTGAACAGTCCACTCTCTCCATCGGACGCATGACAAGTGGAAAATCCAGCCTGCTGAAGTCCCTGAAGGATGAAATCCGCCGTCAACTTGTCATCTTCCACCAACAGAATTCTCATTGCACGAAACCTCTCTGCGACAATTAAGATATCATAATTATTTTAAAATTCAAATTTCAAATCCGGAAACTTGATTTTCAGTGCATGGAAAAGCGGAAGAAAAGATGCGAACTGCTGTTTTCCACGTTGCTGTTTAACGGATCAGGAGCTCCGAGCCGGCGGCGGAAACTTTAACAGTACCGCCGTGTTTCAGTTTGCCGAAGAGGATGTCGTCGACGATTTTCGCTGTAATGGCATCGCGGATGAGGCGCTCCATCGGTCGAGCTCCGAGCTTTTCATTGAATCCGTTTTCCGCGAGCCAGTCGACGGCTTTTTCATCGACAAGAAGTTTGACTTTTTTGTTCCGGAGAGCTTCATCGGCTTCCCGCAGGAATTTGCCGACAATCAAGCGGATCGACTCTCGGGAAAGCGGATGGAAATGCACGATTCCATCAAGACGATTCCGGAATTCCGGCGAAAAATGTTTTTTGACCGCAGTATCGACCCGGGAAGAAGTATCGGCTGCGGGAGCGAACCCGATCGCATGTTCCGAGAGGGATTTCGCACCGACGTTTGATGTCATGATCACAATCACATTGCGAAAATCGGCTTTGCGTCCGGAATTGTCCGTCATAGCGCCGTAGTCCATAATCTGGAGCATCAGATCGTAAATTTTCGCATGCGCCTTTTCCATTTCGTCAAGGAGGAGAACGCAATGGGGTTTGCGAAGGATCTGTTCCGTAAGCAGTCCGCCCTGTTCGAACCCGACGTATCCCGGCGAAGAGCCGATCAGTTTGGAAACGGCGTATTCTTCGGCATATTCACTCATATCGAATCGAACCAGTTCGATGCCGAGCGATTCTGCAAGACGCCGGGCAAGTTCCGTTTTTCCAACTCCGGTTGGTCCGGCGAACAGGAAAGAGCCCACCGGTTTGTTCCGGTTGCCAAGTCCGGCTCTGGAAATTTTGATTGCCTGGACGACCGCGCGGATGGCATGATCCTGTCCTATAACCGTGCGCCGGAGAGTTTCCTCCAGCGCCTTGAGGCGGGTGGCATCGTCGCCGGAGACCTGCGTCTGAGGTAAACCGAACATCTCCACCGCGAGAGATTCCACATATTCCGATGTAATTTTTTTCTGCGGAACAGTGAGCATGGAGTTTGCCGCACCTGCCTCATCCATCAGATCAATCGCTTTGTCCGGCATAAAGCGGTCGAAAATATGGCGGGACGCCAGTTCAACAGCCCGGTTCAAGGCTTTTTTCTCATACTTGACCCCATAATGTTTTTCATATACGGGTGCGATGCCCTCCAGAATCTTCAGGGTGTCTTCGGGAGAAGGTTCCGGCACGTCGATTTTCAGGAAGCGCCGGGAAAACGCCTTGTCCTTCAGAATATGATTGCGATACTCTTCATGCGTAGTAGCTCCGATACAGCGCAGGGAACCGTTGTTCAAGGAGGGTTTCAGAATATTCGACGCATCCAGCGATCCAGCTCCAACCGAACCTGCTCCGATCACGGTATGGATTTCGTCGATGAACAGAACGGCATCCGGAATCTGCGAAAGCTCCTTGACAAGCTGTTTCAAACGTTCCTCGAACTGACCGCGGAATTTTGTTCCGGCGGTCAGCGCACCCATATCAAGGGCAAAAATCCTCATATTGCGGAAACGCTGCGGCACTTTTTTCTTTGTGATCCGGACGGCCAGCCCTTCCACAATCGCGGTCTTCCCGACTCCGGGTTCGCCCGCCAGAAGCGGGTTGTTCTTTTTTCTGCGGGAAAGCGTGCGCAGAATCGAATCCAGTTCTTTTTCACGACCGACTATGAAGTCGATCTTCCCTTCCTTCGCCATCCGATTCAACTCAACGGCATAGAGTTCCAGCGCGGAATCCTTTGCGAAATCGGGATCTTCCCCGCCTTCCTTTATTTCCGGATGCGTCACATCGGTCACATAATCGATCACTCCCTCGTAGTAGATATCCTGCCCGTGGAGCACATAGACCGCATAGGATTGTTCCTCGGAAAACAATGCCACCATAATATCCGAAATCTCAAGACAATCTCTTCCGGAGGATAGCACCTGCTGTTCCGCATTGGAAAAGATTCGCATCACGGAAAGCGAAAAGGAAACTTCCTCGACTTCCGTTTTCTCGACACGTTCCTCAAAAAAACGATTCAGCTCCGTGCGAATCCGTTCCACATCGGCTCCAAGCGTGCGCAGCATCTCCGACATAGCCGGCACTCCGCAGAGATACAGGAGCACATGCTCCGGCAGCATATACTCATGCGACATTTCTTTGGCAAGGCTCCTGAGTCCCTGCAAAAAATCAGCACATTCTCTGGAAATGTTCATACTCATCTTCAGTCTTCTTCCATTGTACAGCGGAGCGGATATCCGGCGTCCCCCGACAGCTTGCCCACCTGCGCCACTTTCGTTTCCGCAATTTCGTATGTATAAATTCCGCAAACGGCCGAACCGTTGTTATGTACGCTCAGCATGATGCTTTCCGCATCTCCCTGATTCTTATGAAAGACATTTTTCAAAACAGCCACAACAAAGTCCATCGGCGTATAATCATCGTTTAAAAGAATCACCTTGAACATTGGAGGTTCCGCAAAAGAGATCATCGATTCGGAATCGTCTTCATACCGTTCCCTGTTCGCACCCATCTCTTAAAATCTCCCGGTAAAAAAAGCCGGAACCATTTCCGGCCCGGCTCTACTAATATCACGGGTAAGGCTCTTTTACAACGCAATTCGGAAAAATATCACTTGAATTTCTTCAAATAAGCGGGAGAAACCATTTTTTCCTTCGATTCCGCCAATGCGTTGATCAGGAGAGGCGTACCTCTGCGCTCGCAGCTATTTTCCGGGAATCATGACCGATTTCGATCCGCCAGATGCCGGGCAGAACACGCCTTGAGCCGTCATCAAAGGTCAGCAGAAAGGAGTCCGGATGGATCTCCAGTTCGATTTTACGCGACTCTCCGGGCAACAGGGCAATCCGCTTCACGGCAGCAAGCTGCTTCAACGGAGCCCTGGTAGGCGGACAAGTTGCCGCGACATAAAGCTGAACAACCGTTTCACCGGCGCATGTTCCAGTATTCCTGACAACAAGCCCGGCGTTCATCCCTTCTCCAGCAGGAATCGACTCTGGAATAGAGAGGTTCGAATATTCGAATGAGGTATAACTTAATCCGAAACCAAACGGATGGAGAACCTCTCCACTGAAAAAGCGGTAGGTCCGTCCCTGCATGGCATAGTCTTCAAACGGAGGCAGATCCTTCGCACTCCGGTAGAATGTCACGGGAAGACGCCCGGAAGGATTGGTTTTCCCCGACAGCACATTCCCGAGCGCTGTTCCGCCTTCCGCTCCGGGATAGAAACATTGAATCACCCCGTCCGCCAGTTCTTCGGGAAGCGCAAGAGCACTGCCCGAAACGGAAACCAGAATCACGGGTTTGCCGAGTCCGGCAATTTTTTCCAGCAGAAGTTTCTGCAAACCGGGCAGTTCCAGATCGGGCTTATCGCCAGCGATTTCAGAATTGAACGCATCTCCGGCCTCGCCTTCGATCTGCGGATTCAGTCCCAGGCAAAGGATGGAAATCTCCGCCTGCTCGGCTGCACTGAGGGCTTCGGCGATCCGGTCACACTCTTCGGCACATCCTTCGGTCTTTGTCGAAACCGGCTCGCATCCGCGCGCATAGATCACACGGCAAGTTTCGGGGGCTTCCGCCAGAATACCTTCCAGAAGTGTCACCGTACGGGTCGGCGTTCCGAAGTAGTTGCCCAGCAGGATCTCCCGCGAATCCGCATTCGGTCCGATCACGGCCACGGATTTCAGTTTCGAGAAATTCAGAGGCAGAAGTCCATTTGCATTTTTGAGCAGGACAATACTTCTGCGTGCCGCTTCCAACGCAAGGAGACGATGTGCTTTGCACTCAATCACATCGCAGGAAGGCGCTTCCGCCGGGGGATCGAAAAAGCCCATCCGGAATTTTAGACGGAGCTGATTCCTGACCGCCCGGTCAAGATCCGGTTCCGAAATCAGTCCTTGTTTCCACGCATCCCGAACTCCGACGGCCCAATCGGTAATCACATCCGCACCGCTCTTGAGCTCCTCAGCAACCGCAGCGGGATAATCAGGAAAGCGTTTGTGTTCCCGAACCAGAGCCTCGCCCGCACCGGCATCCGTAACAACGGCGCCGTCGAAGCCCCATTCCTTCCGCAGGATTCCGTTCAGCAATGCAGCATTCACACTGCATGGAGTTCCGTTCAGTGCATTGTAGGCGCTCATCACCGACTGCGCTCCGGCTTTGATACAGGCATGAAACGCCGGCAGATAGGTTTCCCGGAGATCCTTTTCACTAACCCGGGAATTGAATTTCAGACGGTTCTTTTCAGGCCCGGAGTGAACTGCAAAATGTTTCGGAGTCGCCACGGCTTTCAGATGATTGGGATCGGGTCCCTGAATTCCCCGAACAAAAGCCGCCCCCATCTGTCCGGTGAGATACGGACATTCCCCATAGGTTTCCTGTCCCCTGCCCCATCGAGGGTCTCGGAAAATGTTTACATTCGGCGACCAATAGGTCAGCCCTTTGTACGTGCCGAAATCCCCATGCTTTACAGAATCAGCATGACGTGCGCGCCCCTCCAGAGCAATCACTTCACCCATCTGCCCGACCAGTTCGGGGGAGAAGGTTGACGCCATGGCGATTGCCTGCGGAAAAACAGTTGCCGTTCCGCTGCGGGCCAGCCCGTGCAGAGCCTCATTCCACCACACATAAGGGGGAATGCCAAGCCGAGGCACGCCTTCATTGCGATAGTTGAGAAATCCGAGTTTTTCATCCACGGTCAATTCCGCCAGGAGAGCGTCAATCCGCTCTTCCAGCGGAACTGCCGGATTCCTGAATGTTTCCATCTTCCATCCACTCCTTGTTACAAAGCTCATTGGCAGAAAAAGAGCCGGCACCGTTTCCGGCCCGGCTCTACCAATATCACAGGGAATGTTTTTTTACAATAGCGCTCAAAAAAGATCACTTGAAATTTTTCAAATAATCCTGAATAATCGCTGCCATGTTGTTGCGTTCGATCTTAATGACTTTGGATTCGCGCTCGTAACTTTCGGGGGAATCGGAAGCGTGAGCGGTATTGACCATGACATCCTGTCCGAATTCGCGGCGGATGGTTCCATCCGGAGCCTTGGTCGGATCGGTGGGACCGAGGACCGTGCGGATCTTGGAGATGGCATCGGAGCCTTCATAGATCAGGATCATACACTTCACCTTGCCGGGTGCATTCAACTCCTCGGCAGGACAGCTGTCGGGACGGACACCGGACATGAACTCGACGATCCGGTTGAACTGATCGTCCGCGAATGCAAGTCCGACGGATTTTTCCAGCATGGTGTCGCATTCGTCGCCCATCACAATTTTGTACTGGGTTTCCAGCAGTTCCTTGGCTTTTTTCCCAATCACCGGCGCAAGTTTTTTCCGGAGAGCCTGTTTAACCGGTCCATAGAATTCCAAAGCCTCGGCGACGGACATCTGGTAAATCTTGCACCCGACGATCCGCAGACAGGTGCGGCTGAACATATCAATGATATTGCCGGGTTTCATGCTCGGACGACGCCAGTTGTCCGGCTTGATGATGACCAGAGTTCTCTCCCTGCCATGCTCGTCCTCATTGCGGACGATGTTGTCGACAATGTTATCTTCCTTCTCAATGAAATCAGCAATGATTTTCAGTCGTTCGACACATCCCTCAAGATGCGGCGGAGTGAAGACAGCCGGTTCGAAGTAGAGCAGAGAACCGTCGCGGTTGAAAACCAGATTGCAGTAAGTGTCACGGATCGTATCCCCGTAAATGTTCTCATTCCGGTTCTTGCTGTTGGGAAGCTGGCCGACCACGTGGTACAGTTTCTCGCAGGCGTTTTCACCACGGAAAAGGAGGAGCATGAGCCGTTCGCGGCGTCCGTCATTCAACGGAGAAAAATTGTCCAGAACATAATCGGAAAGGATTTTTGCCGCGAACTCGTCGCGTGACCCGACACGCCGTTTCAACGAATCCGCATACGCCTCGGCAAACGCCTTGTCCGGCGCAATCATTCTCGCCGCAACCAGTTCCAGATCGGTTCTTGACAACAGTCTCGCAATAATTCCCCCGGTGCGCGATTTCTTCAACGAATACGGGGTGATCAGCACATAGGAAAGTTCCACTGCCATGATTTTCTTTGCTCCCTCTTTCAGTTTGCCCGTTCTCCTTTGTCTGCCGGAATGATATCCTCGTTCCGGAAAAACAGCAGATAAATAAGATACCACCTGTTTGCAATTTTATCAATCGCATTCCATTTTTTTCCAACTATATTTTTCAAGATTTCTTGACGAATCTGCAACTTCATGCTATACTTTCTTTCATAAAATTGTGCAATCAAAAAATGGCGGAATACTATGAGCGGTAAAAACATTCTTGTCACCGGAGGAAGCGGCTTTCTCGGCTCCCACCTCTGCGAACGGCTTCTGAACGATGGGAACAACGTCATCTGCGTCGATAATTTCTTCACAGGGAACAAGCGGAATATCTATCCCCTGATGGACAACCGCCATTTTGAAGTGATCCGTCACGACATTACATTTCCCCTCTATCTTGAGGTGGATGAAATCTACAATCTGGCATGTCCCGCATCTCCGGTTCACTACCAGAAGGATCCCGTTCAGACGGTCAAGACCTGTGTGCATGGAGCCATCAACATGCTTGGTCTCGCAAAACGGGTCAATGCAAAAATTCTTCAGGCTTCGACCTCGGAAGTCTATGGAGATCCTCACATTCATCCTCAAGTTGAGGAGTACTGGGGAAATGTGAATCCCATCGGGGAGCGCGCCTGTTATGATGAAGGAAAACGCGCTGCGGAAACCCTTTTTACATCCTATTACAGACAATGCCGTCTCCGCGTGAAAATCGTCCGCATTTTCAACACTTACGGTCCGAATATGCACCCGAACGACGGACGTGTCGTCAGCAACTTCATCGTCCAGGCTCTTAAGGGAGAAGACATCACAATCTACGGCGACGGAACACAGACCCGCAGTTTCTGCTACTGCAAGGACCTCATCGACGCCATGGTCCGCATGATGAATACGCCCGATCATATCACCGGACCGGTCAATATCGGCAATCCCGGGGAATTCACGATGCTGCAGCTCGCAGAACTTGTCAAAAAAATGACAAACTCCAATTCGAAAATCGTCTTCCGGCCTCTCCCTTCCGATGATCCGAAACAGCGACGCCCCGACATCTCAAAAGCAAAGGAACTCCTTCACTGGCAGCCGACCACCCATCTCGAAGAGGGACTCAGGTATACCATCGAATACTTCGAACGCCTGCTCCGGGAAGAGTGAAAAACAGGCTCCGACTCCGGACTTGCCCTTCATTTGATCTGACGGATCGGAATCAAACGGCCGTTGTTCTTATAGTAACGGGCTCCCCGCGGGCCAAGGTAAACCTTTTCCTTGTCCGAAGCTGCTCCTCCGGAAGAAGTATCCGGGTCCTGAATATAGGAACGCATCGGACCCTGTGTCGGTTTTAAATGCAAAGTCCCCGAAAAATTGCCTTCCTGAACCTTCTTCTGGAATTCCAGATAAGCCTCAGCTTTCCGACTGTCCGAGGAAGCCCGGTCCATCTCCCGGACAAATGCTTCGCAAAGAGAGGAGAAACGTTTTGCCTCTTCCGAGGGATTGCGGGTAATATGAAATACGGTCAGCCAGCGGCGAATTCCATCCAGCTGCTGTTCCGCCATCCGGGCAACCGCTCCGGTATTACGGGCCTCTTTCGATGAAGAAACAGACTTTCCCGGATTCTTTTCCGTCTTTTCTTTCGATTGGGCTCTCTTCTGCTCCAGCAGCTTGAGAATCCGTGTCCGGCGGCTCGCACTCAGACGATTCAGAAGATCCTCGGGAATCTCTTCCAGCGGAATCGTCTCAACTCCGGAGGGAAGAATAAGCTCCAAACCGTTCAGATCCGCCTTGCCGATTCCGGCATTCGTGAATTTCCTGCCGCTTTTCGTTACAAAGTCAAACGCCGAAATGGAAAAAAAAACGGACATCAGCAAAAAAACAAAAATTTGTTTTTTCATGCTGTCCTCCTTACTTTACCAGGAAAAATATAACATAAAAAAGAAGAAAAACAATTTCTCTTTTTTAGTTCCGGTTGTTTTGTGAGCTGGAGGCGAGAAGTCCCCAACTCCAACCACGGAAACAAAAGAAGAAGCATTGCCTTTTTACTCTTCCGGATGTAAATTATGAGGATTGATTCAGGAGAAGAAAAGAATGAATGGCGATATTGTAATACGAGGTGCTTCCGAGCACAATCTGAAGAATATCAATGTCAAAATTCCGCGCAATACGCTGACGGTGATTACGGGATTGAGCGGATCGGGGAAGTCCTCTCTTGCGTTTGACACGCTTTATGCGGAAGGGCAGCGACGTTATGTGGAAAGTCTATCGGCCTATGCGCGCCAGTTTTTAGACCGGATGCAGAAACCGAAGGTGGAGCACATTGAGGGACTTTCTCCGGCAATTGCAATTGAACAGCGTTCTGCGGGATCGAATCCTCGATCCACGGTTGCCACAGTGACGGAAATTTACGACTATCTCCGTCTGTTGTATGCGCATACGGGTATTCCGCACTGTCCGAAATGCGGACGGGAACTGGCGGCGCAGTCGGCGCAGGCAATCTGCGAGAAACTGCTTGCGCTGCCGGAAGGTCAGCGGATGATGATTCTTGCGCCCTATGTCACAGGGCGCAAGGGAGAACATCGGGATATTCTTGATAAAATCCGACGCGACGGTTTTGTCCGTGCGAGAATTGACGGTGTTCTTACAGAACTTTCCGATGATATGAAACCGTTGGCAAAAAATCTCCGTCATGAAATCGACGCAGTTGTGGACCGTCTTGTCACGGGGTCCCTGGAACGTTCGCGTCTGAATGATTCTGTGGAGACCGCGCTCTCCTGCGGAAACGGAGAGCTGATCGTCATGCTGGAGACCCTTTCCGGCGACGGCAAACGAATCTGGACCGAAGAGCGGATCAGCGAAAAACTTGCCTGTGTGGACTGCGGCATCAGTTTCGGGAAAATGGAACCGCGCAACTTTTCGTTCAACAGTCCCTATGGGGCCTGTCCGCACTGCAACGGTCTCGGAACGATGCTTGTGATGGACCCGGCGCTTGCGGTCAATGAAACGCTTTCCATCCGGAAAGGGGCAATTCCAGGCTGGCGGCGCGGACCGCGTCATCTGATTATGTTTTACAATCACCTGCTGAAGTGCATCGCAGCCCATGTGAACATGCCGGACATGACGACGGTTCCGTTCGGGAAACTTCCGGAACATGTCCGCAAACTTCTGCTCTACGGAAGCGGCGACGAACCGATTGATTTCAGTTACTACATGCGTGGAAAACGTTACAACATGGTCAAACCGTTCGAAGGAATTCTGGCAAACATGCAGCGACGGCAGGCGGAATCCGAAAGCGATGCCGTCCGGGAGCGCCTGAAAGAATACATGACCCAGCGGGAATGCCCGGTCTGTCACGGAGCGCGCCTCAAACCGGAAAGTCTTGCTGTAACGGTGGGCGGACTCGGGATCAATCAGTTCAATGCGCTTTCCGTGGAAAACGCTCTGAAGTTTATCCGGGAGCTGAAACTGGATGCGGAACGCAGCGCGATTGCACGAGACATCGTCAAGGAGATTCAGTCCCGTCTGACCTTTCTGGTCGATGTGGGCCTGCCCTATCTGACGCTCGACCGGGAAAGCGGGACACTTTCCGGCGGCGAAGCACAGCGCATCCGTCTGGCGACCCAGCTCGGCTGCGGACTTGTCGGGGTGCTCTATATTCTTGACGAACCAAGCATCGGGCTTCATCAGCGGGACAACGATAAACTTCTTGCAACGTTGAAACGTCTGCGCAATCTCGGGAACACGGTCATTGTTGTGGAACATGACATGGATACGATCCGTGCGGCGGACTGTGTGCTTGATCTCGGTCCGCGAGCCGGAGTCCACGGAGGCGAACTGGTCGCCATCGGCACTCCGGAGGAAGTCGCAAAAAACCGGGAGTCGCTTACCGGCAAATACCTCTCCGGCGATCTGAAGATTCAGATTCCCGCGGAACGGAAGAAAGGTACCGGGGAATTCCTTCGTCTGGAAGGAGTTACTCATCACAATCTGAAAAACATCAACGTCGATTTTCCTCTCGGAACATTTCTCTGTGTGACAGGGGTGTCCGGTTCCGGGAAAAGCAGTCTCATCAACGGCGTCCTGCGTGCTGTGCTCGAACAGCATTTCAAGATGGCGGATGCCGGCATACCGGGTCCCTTCAAAGCCGTGAAAGGACTGGAACACATCGACAAGGCAATCGTCATCGACCAGAGCCCCATCGGACGCACTCCGCGTTCGAATCCCGCGACCTATACGGAAGCGTTCGGCACAATTCGCAATCTGTTTGCGTCTCTGCCCGATTCGAAGGTTCGCGGATTCGGTCCGGGGCGCTTCAGCTTCAATGTCAAGGGAGGCCGCTGCGAGGAGTGCCAGGGCGACGGCATCAAGAAGATCGAAATGCAGTTCCTTCCGGACGTTTATGTCACCTGCTCCGCCTGCCACGGACAGCGCTTCAACAAGGAAACGTTAAGCGTACAGTACAAAAAACGCAGCATTGCCGACGTTCTTGAAATGACCGTCGACGAAGCGGTCGATTTCTTTTCCGCGATTCCCGCTCTCTACCGCAAGCTCAAGACGCTTCAGGAGGTTGGACTCGGCTACATCACACTCGGTCAGCCGGCAACCACACTTTCTGGAGGCGAGGCTCAGCGCGTGAAACTTGCCACGGAACTTGCCAAAACTCCGCGCGGACACACGGTCTACATTCTCGACGAACCGACTACGGGACTCCATCTGGAAGACATCAAACAGCTTCTGGACGTTCTGATCCGTCTGCGCGACAAGGGCAGTACAATTCTGGTGATTGAACACAATCTTGATGTCATCAAGATGGCGGACTACATCATCGACATCGGTCCCGAAGGCGGCGATGCAGGCGGAAGAATTATCGCCAAAGGCACACCGGAAGAGATCGTCAAAGTCAAAGCCTCGCACACCGGTCGCTATCTGAAGGAAATCCTCGAAAAGGACCTCTGATTCCGGGCAGGCATCCTTCGGATTTCACTCCGAAAAACGAACAAGGCAAACAGACGTTTCCCGTCTGTTTGCCTTGTCTGCTTTTTCAGCGGAGCAGCCGGTTCCGGTCAGCCTTTGACGCCTCCGAGCATAATCCCCTTGACCAGTTGTTTCTGCATGAAAATAAACAGAATAATCATCGGAATCACACTCATGGCGACCGCCGCCATCAGAAGGTTGGTCTGCTGGCCCTGCGAAGAATCGAATGCCATCATACCGATCGGCAGAGTGTAGCGTTCCGGCGTTTTCATCATGACCAGCGGCCAGAACATACTGTTGTAGTTGCCGATGAAAGTGAAGATTGTCAGAGTGACAAGAGCTGGACGAGACAGCGGCAGGATCACGGTCCAGTAAAGCTGCCACTTGCTTGCACCGTCGATTTCCGCAGCCTCGTCGAGGGAGTGCGGAATGTTCATCATGAACTGGCGCATCAGGAAGGTTCCGAAGGCGGAAAATGCCGCGGGAAGGATCAGTCCGGCGTAGGTGTCGACGAGTCCGAGATAGATCATATTCTGATAGTTCGGGATCATCATGACCAATCCGGGAAGCATCATGGTTGCAAGATACATGAGGAAGATGGTGTCACGGCCCTTCCATTTCAGACGGGCGAAACTGAATGCGGCGAGGCTGCTGGTAAAAACCTGAAGGAACGTCACCCAGAATGCAACAAAGATGCTGTTCCAGTACCATCTGCCGAACATGATCCCTTTCATCGTGAAAACTTCTTTGTAGTTGCTCCACTGGAAGACCTGCGGGAGCCAGGAATCGAGTCCGATTTCATCGAGGCGCTTCAAGCTGGCGAGAATCATCCAGGTGAAGGGAAGCACAAGGGAAGTCGCCACCAGCGCGAGAACGACATGGAGAACGACAAGTTTCACCCCTCTGTTGAACATGGTAAGCTCTTTTGCCATTTTATATCCTTTCTTTCTCAGTCGTTGGTGTACTTGTTTCCGAATTTCCAGTTGAAGATGGTGACGCAGAGCACCATGGCGAAGAGGGTCCATGCAACTGCCGACGCATAACCGAGTCGTCCAGTACCAAACCCTTCCGTATAGATGTAGTATGCCAGAGTCGTGGTGGATCCGGCAGGACCGCCGTTTGTCATGACTCGTGCCATTTCGAATCCGCCCTGAAGTCCGCCCATGATCGACATCACAAGGATGAAGAAGGTCACATTGGAAAGCTGCGGCCAGGTTACATTCCAGAAGCGCTGAACCGGCGTCGCTCCGTCGATATCGGCGGCCTCATAAAGCTCCTGAGAGACGCCGGAGAGACCAGCCAGATACAGAAGCATATTGTTGGAACCGATCGCCCCCCAGAAACCCATGATCATGATTGACGGCTTTGCCCAGTAGTAATCGGCAAGCCATTTCGGAGCAACAAGCCCATCCGCCGATGTCGCTTCGACCGGCATGGCGAGAACAACATTTGTCAAGCCGAGAAGAATGAACAGCCCGATCATGATGATGCCGTCAATAATAATCGCATCGGCCATTCCGTAATCTGCCACGCATTTGTAGTCCCTTCCAAAGAAGAACATGGCGATGAGAGCAATCACACCCGCTGCCGCGAAGAAGAAACCGAATGCTCCGCCCCATCCGAGACCGCTCCAGAGCTGTGCGCAAAGAAGCGGAATCATCAGCAGAATCGATCCGATGATCACGCTGACCGTTCCACATTCGCCGTAATACCAGCGATGGCACCTGCGGAACATTGCGATGACATAACCAAGCCCCATCAGGATCAGTAAAACGCCTGCGATTCCCGCAGCTGCTTTCGGGGAAAGACGGGCGGCAATCGGCGTGAACCAGTCGAGAATCGGCTGAAGAACGTTGTTGACCGGACCGTTTTCAGGACTGTACAGTTTTTTCCAGAGAATATAGGTCGCCACACCGGAAGTGAAACTCGGGAAGTAGAAGAGCGTACGGTAGACGGTCTGTCCGCCGACCGATCCCCCGATAATCACCGCGCCCGCGATCCCGCAGACAAGAAGGGTCATCGCAGTCGACGCCATGCCGACCAGCACAAGCATCATGCAGCAGACCGTCATGACGATGGTAAGAATGATAATTCCGTATAATTTTCTGGATCCCGCCTTGAAGTCATGATTCAGCAGCATTGCCGCCGCAAGACTTCCGGCAACACCGAACGGAATACCAATCATCAGGAAGAGCGTGTTGCCGAGATAAGTGAAAAAGTCGGGGTCGGTAAAGAGCTTGACAAAGTTTCCAAACCCGACGGATTTCACGGTTGCGGTCTGGAACATATTGTGCATTTCAAGGTTCCAGTCGGTAAACGCCATGAAGAGCGAGATCACCAGAGGAATCGCCGTAAACACAAGAAATCCAAGAATATTGGGGAGGAGAAACAGCAGCCCCACCGAGGCCTGTTTTACATCGTTTTTCTTCCAATTCAGCATGTTATTTCTTCCTTTCCGGTTCGGCAAGCATGTTTTTAGATTTGTAGTACTTCAAATAATAGGGATTCTTGATCCATTCGGCGGGAATTTTCTTGCCTTCGGCCTTGTACTGGTCAATTTTCTTCTGAATGGCGATATCTTCCGCATACTGTTTGGCGAGTTTCGGATTTTCGCGGATCGTCTGCTGAATAGCCATATTGATTCGATCTTCCGCTTCCTTGACAGCTTCCTCCGCGGTGGCGCGGTCGTTCATGTACTTGTCCAGCGCGTAGACATACCAGTCGCGTCCGGTTGAGGAGTAATAGGGGGTCTGCGGAGCCGGCAGGGCAAGTTCCATCGCCCATTTTAATTCGTTGGCATGGACATTCCCTTCGTTGGGGTATTCCGGAGGAGTCAGGTATTCGGGATTGCCGATAGCGAATTTCGGATTCGGCGGGAGGCCGTCGACTCCGCGGATGATGTGATCGTTGTAATCCTTGCTGGCAAGAAATTCGAAGAAATATTTTGTCTTATTCGGATCTTTTGTCGCCGCATACATGGAAGTGATTCGTGCGGACCCGATCATATTCCGGAACTTTCCGGACTGCGGATATTGAACGCAGTACAGCGGAATCTGTTCTTCTTTCGGCAGTTCGCGGAAACGGATAAGAGCATAACGACCGGTAACGACTATGCCGTAAGTGCCCTGAATGAAGTGTGTGAAGGTGGCTCCACCATATCCGCCGGTTTCTACATTTTCGGAAGCCACGTCGGCAGCTGTCGGGAGAATTTTATCGGTATAGGTCCATTTATAGAGCAGTTTCATCGGTGCGATGTAGCGGGGATCATTGACAGTGGATTTCGTCAGAGTCTCATTGAAGACGTCCATTCCCTGGCTTCTTGCGTTGATGAGGTTGAACGAGGAACCGAAGCCGGAAGCCGCTGAGCAGAAGAAAATCTTTTTATCCGGATTGGCTGCATTGGCCTTTTTGACGAATTCCTTTCCCACACGTTCAAACTCTTCCAGAGTGATCTCCTCCTTCGGGAGTTTCACTCCATATTTTTCAAATGTTTTTCTATTGATCCAGAAGTTGGATACCGCCACGTTGCAGGGATATCCCGCCTGTTTTCCATCATAGGAGGAAAGCAGACCCGCAATGCCGGAATACGTGGTATCGAGTCCGAAATTGCCCTCTTTTGCATACGGAGTAAGATCCTTGATAATCCCCATTGCATAAAACACGGGCACGACGGAAAAATCGAGCAAATCTCCGCCAACTCCGGAGACTGCCTGAATCAGTGTGCTCTGATTGCTTGCCGTATCAAGTTTGACGCCGAACGCCGGC
This sequence comes from uncultured bacterium, assembly GCA_949292215.1. Classification (GTDB taxonomy): domain Bacteria; phylum Verrucomicrobiota; class Lentisphaeria; order Victivallales; family UBA1829; genus UBA1829. Next base: position 9,307 of record CASEYW010000111.1, on the reverse strand, counting down.
AGCCCGGGAGTCTTCTGAAGCTCCGGATGAGTCTTTTCCAGCCATTTCGAGAACATCTCAATCTGTTCGTAACGCTGTGGGTTTGGATCGCTCTTCCAGTAGATGAGCGGATATCCCGTCTGTTGTTCCGGCTCCGACAGGTAGGTGTAGATCGATGCCGCCACCAGTACTGCCAGGATTCCAAAGAAAAGTTTGTTCATCCGTGCAAATCCTCCTTCTCTCTCACTGATTCATTCTCTTAATCGAAATTCAAATGCTGGAAGCAAACAGGAAAAAAATCCGGACGATACGGCTCAATGCAGCCGTTCAAACGGCTGGTATTACGAAGAATCAATCCGTATTACATATGGTTTTTCTCTCTGCAAATGATTCAGCGCATAATATAACCGCAGAAAAGGAAAATCCCAATCTTTTATTGAAAATAATTCATAAAAAACAGGCAGTTCCCAGCAAAACAGGATGGGTTCCATTCAACCTGTTCTCCAAAAAACGGGATTTTCCCTTATCATTCGGAAAAAAAGAACGAGATTCCGCTTTGCACAAAATTCTTCGAAAAAAACAAACCGTTTCTGATGAATCATTTACAAAAGAGAAAGCGTCACTCCGGAACGCCTTGCTTCCTCCGCTTTGAAAACGATCCGATGCGATTCCAGAGTCGTCCTGGCTGTGGAGGTAAGAGCGGACTTGTCGCCGTTGAGAGCACGAAGGAAAGCATGGATCAGACCGGAATCACCGCCGCCGTGTCCATCGGAGATGGTACCGCTGGTGGACAACGCCGTATCAATCGTCATGACCGAATCATCCAGATAACGGGAAACGGTCACTTCGCGTCCGTTTCCTTCTATCATTCCTGCCGTGCCGAAGAAGCGAGTCGTACGTCGGCTTCCGTTCGGAGTAAATGCTGTCATGGTGAAATCCGCCGTGAGTCCGCCTTCAAAATTCAGGCTGACAACCTGATGATCCACAACATCATTATCGCAGGCATAGACACATCGTCCATAGGGGCCGTTCTGCAGACGCTCGAACAGGGACTCCTTTGTCCGCCGGATTGTAAGAACATCCACAGGCCATTCCCAGTTTCCTTTTTCAGCACGGTCACGCCAGTAAATTTTGATTGCGGAATAGGGACATTCCCGTTCGAGCGGGCAATAGATGCAGCGATCTGCAGCCTCTGCCGGACGTTTTTCTTTTCGAAACAGGGACAGACTTCCAAAAGAAGAGACCTCCCGGCACGGTTTCCCCGCGAAATAACTCAAAAGATCAAGATCATGACAGGATTTTTGCAGCAGCATGAAACTGGATTCACGGGAATTCCGCCAGTTTCCGCGAACAAAACTGTGCGCCTGATGCCAGTACATCACAGGTTCCAGATGCTGAATCCCGATCAGCTCACCAATCCATTTCGAATCCAGAAGACGTTTGATTTCCCGAACATATGGCGTATATCGCAGGACATGGCAGACCGCGAAGCAGATTCCGGCTCTTTCGACGGCATTCACGATCTTGCAGCAATCTTCCCAGGTAGGCGCCATCGGCTTTTCCAGTAGAATATGATATCCGGCTCCGGCGAATGCCAGCGCGGGAGCTGTATGGTTGGAATCCTGAGAGGCAATCACAACGGCATCTGCAAGTTTTTCTCCGCAGGAAACCATCTCCTCCCAGGTGTCAAAGAGCCTGATTTCCGGGTTTCCGCAGAGTTGAGCCAGAGCGTTCCGCCTTTCCGGTCGCGGCTCCGCAGAGAAACAAACGCTCTGGCGACTTGAGCTTTCAATGAAAATAAACCGGAAAAGATTGAAAGAATCCGGAAAGAAGGGTTTCAAAACATCATTCTGCGGGAATTTTATCCCGAAAGGAACATCAATGTCAGGAAGTGTGAATTGCCACAGTATGCGGCGGGATTGGAAAAGGGATCAGATCAGGCTCTGTCCGCAATCGACGAAAAGCACGCTTCCGGTTATGGAGGAGTTGCCCGCAAGCATGAGACAGGCATCGGCAAGATCCCGGGGATTGACGGGGCGTCCCAGCGGAAGAGTCTTCAGAGTCTTTTCCATTTTCAGATGTTCAAGTCCGCGGGGCGGAAATACCGGACCGGGAGCAAGCCCGTTGACACGCATTCTCGGAGCAAATTGCAGAGCTGCGCACCGGGTGGCTTCCGCAAGAGCTTTTTTGGAAAGAGAGTAGCTGAATGAATCTGCCGCAGTCTTGACAATCGCCTGATCCAGCAGATTGACAACAGCAAGTTCCGATGGAGTCGAATGCTGATAAAACGTGCGCATCAATTCGACCGGAGCCCAGAAATTCAGATCAAACTGAGCCTTGGCAGTCGGCAGGTTTTCATGAAGGATGCCCTGTCTGTTGAAGATGGAGGCATTGTTGATCAGGATGGAAACATCACGCGGAATGTCGTTGAACATGGCAGGAATGTTTTCGGGTTTTGAGAGATCACAGCAGAGAACCGAATGACCGGCATTTTCTCCGCCGATCTCCTCCAGCAGCGCATTTGCCTCTGCAACAGATTCATTGCAATGAATGATGACTCTGGCACCCGCAGCGGCAAACGTCCGGACGAGAACCGCACCGACCCGCTGTGCGGCTCCGGTAATCAATACGGAAGCATCTTCTATTCTCATCAAAACTCACTCCGGAAGAACGGTTTGAGTCGGGTCCGGCGGTTCGGGACACGCGGAAAGCATTTCGCGCAGGATATTTTTGATCTCATTGAAATCTGGATCAAGCACAGCGCTCATGGGAAAGACCGGCAGTTTGCGTTCAGGATCCTTCATCAGCAGTTCCAGATTTTCCCTGCTTTCATCCACGTCCATTTTATTGGCAATAATCAGACGAGCTCGATCGGAAAGCCCGGGAGCATAGAGCTCCAGCTCCCGTTTCAGAGCGTGAAGGTCATCAATCGGATTCCGTCCGTCGGTTCCTGCCATATCAAGAACGTAAACAAGCATTTTCGTCCGTTCAATATGACGGAGGAATTCGTGCCCGAGCCCGACATTTTCATGGGCTCCGTCGACAAGTCCGGGAATGTCCGCCATGGTGACTTTTCCGAAATCTTCGAACTCCATGATTCCGACCACAGGATTCAACGTTGTAAACGGATAAGGAGCAATCTTCGGATTGGCATTGGTCAGATCGGAAAGCAGAGTCGATTTTCCCGCATTCGGATAACCGACAAGCCCGATATCGGCGACAATCTTCAATTCCAGAGAAACCTCGATCGGATCGACAATCTCGCCCGGTTCATGTTCCCGGGGAGCCTGATTGACACTTGTGGCAAAACGGGCATTGCCGCGTCCGCCTTTGCCGCCCTTTGCGACGACCACCTCTTTAAACGGTTCGTTGATATCCGCCAGCAGATCCCCTGTTGCCGCAATCCGAACGATTGTACCGACTGGCACCTTGATCCGGAGATCCTTTCCCCGTCTGCCGTGCATATCCTTTCCCTTGCCCGGGCCGCCGTCCTGAGCGGCAAAACGGGTATTGTATAGAAAATCAAGAAGGGTGAGCTGACCGGGATCGCCGACAAAAATAACATCCCCTCCCGGCGCGCCGTCTCCGCCGTTGGGCCCCCCTTTGGGAACAAATGCTTCCCGTCTGAAACTGCAACAGCCGTTGCCGCCGTTCCCGGCCTTGACTGAGATGGTCGCTTTATCAATGAACATGATGATGTTTCCTCTCTGGAGGGCTCTCTGATTTTTACAAAAAAACCCGACCTTTCTATCATGGCCGGGTTTCCAATCATTCCAATGAAACGATGGTCTTATTCCGCGACAACGGGAATGACTGCAACGTCTTTTCTCGCCTTTTTGCCGAACTGAACCGTTCCATCCGTAAGAGCAAAGAGCGTATAGTCTCTGCCGCAGCCGACATTCTTGCCGGGATGGATTCTGGTTCCGCGCTGACGCACGATAATGCTTCCAGCCGTGACAAACTGACCGCCGAACGCCTTGATGCCGAGCATCTTCGGCTGACTGTCGCGGCCGTTTCTGCTGCTCGACTGACCTTTCTTATGTGCCATTTCTGCTACTCCTTCACAATATGAATATGGTTAATGCGATCTTAAATAACGAACGTGCGAATATCTAATATGCCACACATTTCCGAAAAATCAAGTCATGCACCCGTGCTTTTCTGATTTTTCTTCAGATTGCACCTGTTTCGGAACTGCTCATCCACCACAGAGCATCCCGCGGAAGCAGCCTTCGATCTCCGAACGTGAAAGGATCGTTTGCAGAGAGAACATTCAGATTCCGTCATTTTTCTGATTTCCGAATTGAAAAAGTCGACATTTTATTGTACATTTCCAAAGGCATTCAAATTGAATCATACGGAAGATCAAGGGGAATCCAATTGGAAAACAACGAGAAAAGAAAGACGTTTGGAGAATTTCTGAAAGTACTTTTTCTGCGGAATCACTTCCGGCAGACGGCTGTTGCAGCCCATCTGAACATCTCCCGCCAAAGGCTCGGGCTTGTCTGTGCGGGAAAAGCGCCGCTCTCCGACCGTCTGTTCAACATGATTCATACGCTTCTGAGTGAAAGCGGTGCGAAAGAAAAGGATCTGAAAGAACTTTCCCGTCTGTTCGTGGAATCAAAGGTATCCATTCCCGGTTCGATGCTGGGCAATCCGGACGAGTTGTTCAAGACCGCCACGGAACTGCGCGATTACATGGATCTGGAAAAAGCACTGGCAAAATGTCTTGAAATCGCTTCCCATGAACGGAACTTCGACATGGTAATGAATGGACTTGCTGAAATTGTGGGAACCAGGACAGGCAGTCATTTCTGCGCCATCTACCAGTATGAAAACAACTATACCTCCGCAAGAATGATTTATGAATGGCGCGCTGCGGGGTGTCCGTGTGATACGGAACGCTTCCGGGAGGTACCGTCCTCGCCGCAGTCCGAATGGCTGCAGCAGTTCCGCAGGAAACGGGTTGTCAACATTTTCAATCCCTCACGTCCGCGTTTTCCGTTGCAGCATCCGATTCTGATTCCGGATGTCAAGGCGGTTCTCTGTTCCGGCATCTGGTTCAACGGGCAGGTCGGCGGAGTGATGATGGCGCTGAAACTCAAGCAGATCCGGAATTATCCGGAAATTGAAGAGCGGCTGATCCGGAAAGTCTGTTCCATCATTCAACTGGTCATGGAGCGCCGTCATTTCGATTCTGATCCGCTGTTTACGGGAAAACTCTGTCTTTCGGATGCGGTTGTTGCGCCGCCGCTGATGCTGTTCAACTCGGTACGCGAACTCTGCTCCATGACGAAATCCTGCTGTGAACTGCTGAATCTGTCGGAAGAGGAGGCGATCACATCCCGGATCTGGGACCGGATCTGCGAGGCAAATCCGGAAGTAACGTCCCCGCTGGATGCCTGTCTTCGGGAAAAACACCCGGCGAATGCACCCATGTTCTATAACAGACGCCGTTACATGCTTTCTGCGCTGCCCCTCTTTGACCGCTTCGGCAACATACAAAATGTCACCATTGCCTGGCTGGAGTTTCCGGAGCGGACCCACTCGGCCGACTGAGTCTTCCACTGAAAAACGAAATCGATTTTTCTCATTTTTGCTTTTTTTCTCTTGCAGAAAACGAGTTTTCATGGAAAAACACGAAAAAAAACGTGGAAAAATCCTTTTTCTCGAAAATAATCATTTGCATGTTAATGAGCAGCTGTTATCTTACCTAGGAAACAGTTTCAGTGGTTTCAAACAAGAACCAACAACGAAAGGATCAAGTAGAAATGGCAGCAAAAACCACAAAGAAAGCAGCTCCGCAAGTCAGCTGCTGCGCCCATCCGAAAGTTGGAATCCGCCCTTGCATTGACGGCAGAAGAAAAGGAATTCGCGAATCCCTTGAGGATCAGACCATGCAGATGGCCCGCGCCGCAGCGGAACTGATCTCCAACAACCTCCGTTATACCGACGGATGCCCTGTTCAGTGCGTCATTGCCGATACAACGATCGGCGGAGTTGCCGAAGCCGCCGCATGCGCGGAAAAATTCAAACGTGAAAACGTGGGAGTCTCTCTGACGGTCTCCCCCTGCTGGTGCTACGGTTCGGAAACCATGGATATGGATCCGCATACCCCGAAAGCAATCTGGGGATTCAACGGAACGGAACGTCCCGGAGCGGTCTATCTTGCAGCTGTGCTCGCCGCCCACTCTCAGAAGGGACTGCCCGCTTTCGGCATCTACGGTCATGACGTTCAGGAGAAAGATACCACAGAAATTCCGGAAGATGTAAAAGAGAAGATCATCCGTTTCGTCCGTGCGGGACTCGCGGTTGCCCAGATGCGTGGAAAGAGCTATCTTTCGATCGGAAGCGTCGCGATGGGAATCGCAGGCTCCATTGTCGATCCCGACTTCTTTGAAGAGTATCTCGGCATGCGCTGCGAATCCGTGGACGAAACCGAAATTCTCCGCCGAATTGATGAAGGCATCTACGATCCGGAAGAATTCGAACGCGCTCACGCATGGGTCAAGAAAAACCTCGCGAAAAATCAGAGTGCCGATATCTATAACGGCAAAAAAGGCAAGACGGCCGCTCAGCAGAAGGACATCTGGGAATTCGTCACTAAGATGACGATGATCGGACGCGACCTGATGATCGGCAATCCCAGACTCGCGGAACTCGGATTCGTCGAAGAATCCTGCGGACACAACGCAATCGCCGGAGGCTTCCAGGGACAGCGTCAGTGGACCGACTGGAAACCGAATGGAGACGTCATGGAAACCCTCCTGAACTCCTCCTTCGACTGGAACGGAATCCGCAAACCGCTGGTTCTTGCAACAGAAAATGACGCCTGCAACGGCGTTGCCATGCTGTTCGGACATCTCCTTACAAATACGGCATCCGGCTTCTCCGACGTCCGCACCTACTGGAGTCCTGACGCTCTGAAAAAGATCGCCGGCAAAAAGCTGCCCGGCATCCCCGGACTCATTCACCTTATCAACTCCGGCGCAACCACAATGGACGCTACCGGACAGCAGACCCTCAAGGGCAAACCCGCAATGAAACCTTTCTGGGAAATCTCCGAGAAAGAAGTTCAGGCATGTATCAATGCCACAAGATGGGTTCCTGCGAATCTCGGTTATTTCCGCGGAGGCGGATTCTCCAGCAACTTCCTGACAAAAGGCGGAATGCCGATCACGCTTTCCCGCCTGAATCTGGTCAAGGGACTCGGTCCGGTGCTCCAGATCGCGGAAGGGTTCACTGCGGAACTGCCGAAAGATGTCCATGCGAAAATCGACAACCGTACCGATCCGGGCTGGCCCACCACATGGTTCATTCCGAACCTGACCGGAAAAGGCGCGTTCACCGATGTTTACAGCGTCATGGCAAACTGGGGAGCCAATCATGGTGCGTTCTCTTATGGACACATCGGCGCGGATCTCATCACTCTTGCATCCATGCTCCGCATCCCGGTCAGCATGCACAATGTCGATGAAGAAAAAGTCTTCCGTCCGTCCACCTGGAACTCCTTCGGAACCTTCGACAAGGAAGGCGCGGATTACAGAGCCTGCTCCGCTCTCGGAGCCCTCTATCGCTAATTCCCTGTTAAAAAACAACAGATCGGGCGGCGCACAAATCTGTGCGCCGCTCTTTTTTTGGAAAGATGCGAGAGAAGAAAACCGCTTTGAAAAGCGGTTCTTCTCCCCTCGCGCTCCCCTCTTTCCCTAAACTTCTGACGCCTTTGCGCTTCCCGCAAAGGCTCTCACTTCGTTTTATGCTATTCCCTGCTTTCGAGAAAAAACAAAGGGCGGAAAAATGCGCACGCATTTTTCTCGGGTCAAGGACTGTGTCCTTGTCGCGATCCAGCGGCGAGACGCTGGCCGTGCGGAGCACGGAATCTTCCTTCGCGTCCCCTATTTCCCTGAACTTTTGACGGCCTCTGCGTTTCCCGCAAAGGCTCTTCCCATGCTCCAATTCTGAAATCTATTTTTTGAAATAAAATTCCATTCCGCCTCTTGACTTTTTTCCGGTTCTAGTATATAATGTAGTATACCGAACGGTAAACCGATTTCTAAATAAAAACCAGGGTAAAATGATTTCAGCGAACAGCAAAAAACACGACAGTGCCCGGATGCGGGTACGGCAGTATGTGATGGATCTGATTTTCCGGGAATCCGGAAAGGCTGTACGCCTTCCCTCAAACGAGGATCTGGCAAAAGAGATCGGAATTGCCCGCAGCACAGTTCAGCTTGGAGTGAAATCCCTGATTCAGGAAGGATATCTGGAAACCAAAGCGGGAATCGGAACGTTCACGGTCCCGCAGATAGCGTTGTCCTCCACGAAAATCCCTCTCATAGCTCTGCTGGACGGAGATGGAAAGATATTCTATGAACACTATTACAGTTATGCTCTGCGTTCCCACATCGGCATGGAACTGTGCGGCCATTCGATGGCGGTGCAGGATGTCCGTCTCTACTCCGAGCGGGAAAATGATCTTTTTGAAGAATTGAGGAGCATCCGCTGCGACGCGTTTGTCTGCATTTCTCCGCCGGAATCCTATCATGAAATTCTGCGCAGGCTTTCCGCGGTCCGGCAGGTGGTCGTTGTTGACAGAAGCATTCCCGGAATCACCAGTATAGAAATTGACCGCTATGAAAAAGGACGCGTCCTCGGAAAAATCCTTCTCAAAGACAAGCGAACCATCCCTCTTTTCTCCCAGGGAGAGCGATATTTCAAAACCAATTTTCAAGGCTGCAAGGATGTTTTTGCAGAAGCGGGCATCAAACTGCCGGACACTCAATTCTTCCTGAATACACAGAACAGCTATGAAAAACTGGAAGATACTTTCAAAAAGGGATTCCGTCCCAATGCAGCCATCCTCTCCATCGAAACAACCGATGAAATCGCCGCTCTTCTTCGAAAATACCAGATTGATCTGAACAGCGAATGCCGTCTGTACACCTTTATGTATATTCCAGTATCCGTTTCTGAACCCGTAACACAAATCGAATTTCCTTTCCGGGAATACGGGATTCAGGTCGCGCAAACGGTGAAACGGATGCTGGCAACCCCCGGTTCTCCACCGGAAAAGATCGTTTTCAATGGAAATTATCAATATCAATTGAAACAAAACAAGGAGGAACAGTGATGACCAGCCAGCAAATATGGATACCAAAACATCAATCAAAAGAAAAATTTTTTACATTGATAGAACTTTTAGTCGTAATTGCAATTATTGCGATTCTAGTGGCACTTCTTCTTCCGGCTCTGAACAAGGCAAGAGACAGCGCCCAGGCGATCACCTGTACAAACAACTTGAAACAGATCGGAATCGCCACACAAAGCT
>CASEYW010000110.1 GCA_949292215.1 uncultured bacterium | reverse complement strand
GCGGAACTGATCGCCGCCACCATCGCCCAGCGCGAGCAGAGTCTCGGCGAATATGCAGGCGGATACTGTGAGGTCAAAAATGAATCCGACATCGGCACAAACTGGGCATATTTCAACAACACGGGAAAGTATGATCCCTGGAAACTGCTGGCCGATTTCCATAATGCGGTGGCGAAGGCGGTCAAAGCGCGCAATCCCGGCTGGAAGGTCGGCGGTCCTTCCAGCTGTCTTCCGGTTCTGGACGCGGATCGTTTTCAGCGCGGCAGGGCCATGCTGACGTTCGCTGAACGGACCTATCCGAATCTGGATTATTATTCCTGGCATTTTTATGAAAGGAACGTTTTCCGTCTTTCTTCGCCCGGTGTGTACGGACATACCTATCTGTTCGGAAAACTGGATGCGTCGCTGGATCTTTACCGCAACCATCTCCGGCTCCTGGGCGGGGAAAAACCGCTTGTCGTCACCGAATACGGAAGCATGGACACGCCGGAAACGGAAATCGGATTCTGGATGAACCTCCGATCCGTCAACGCCCTGATGGTCAACCTGATGCAGTATCCGGAGATCATCCCGATGGCGATGCCTTTTATTGTGCCGGTCTCCTGGTGGAGCAAAAAGAATCCGAAGATGGATGCCTTCCAGCTCTTCCGCTATGACAGGAACGGCAATATGCATCTGACTCCGAACCGTCATCTGCTGGATTTGTGGGAGGGCGTGGACGGAATCCGGATTCCCGCCGAGGCTTCGGTTCCGAATCTCCGCCTTGTCGCGGTTCGCAGCGGAAACAAGGTTTTCCTTGTGGTGAGTAATCTGACGCTTCGGCGTGTCCGCCTGAATCTGGAGGCCGTTTCCGGATCGGCAAAAGTGGTTTCCGCTTCCCAGCGACGCCTTTACATTGAGAAAGGAAAAATCCATTTCCGCACCGATCCGGTCGCCGATCTGAAGGCGGTTCCGCTGGCTTTCGATGAAACCTCCGTTCTTATTCTGGACCTTGATTCCGATCCCGGCTTCCGCGGAACGCTGGAGCGGAGAATCGCCTACGGGGACCGGATCCTTCTGCCCACCGGGGGAAAACGGACCGTTTCCATTTCTCTGACACCCTCCGAACGGAATCCGGAAAAGAGCGTTTTGCGGCTCGGTCTCTGGCGCATGGACGGGTTCCGGCGGAACGGTTCGGTTACCGTGAACGGCCGGACGTTTTCTCTTCCGCTGGCCGAAACCGCGGGCAGGGGATCCTTTTTCGCTCCGCTGGAGATTTCTCTCTCGCCGGAAATCCTTCAGGAAAAGAACACCCTGGTTCTCTCCATTCCCGAGCCGGAGGGACTCATCGCCAGCACCGCGCTTTACAACTGGTATCTGAGAGCCGACTGAACATCGGCTCTCAACGGGGCTGCTTGACCGCTTCCCGGAGAACCGTGCGTGTCTTCTCCATGCCGTTGTCCTTCAGGAACGTGTCAATGACCGGCACCAGACGGACAACCAGCCAGCCCCCGAGCAGAAAAATCACTCCCGATGCCGCAAAATAAAAGCGGAAGGTGTTTTCCGGGGGCGCATCCGTTCCAGCGATGCGTTCCCCGTATTTGAGCAGGAATCCCGCAAGAAGCATGCCCGTCACTCCCGCCGCCGCGCCCGTCGCCACATTCACGAACATCGACGACGCCACCTGTTTGGCTTTCGGCACCGACATCAGAAAATAGTGGATCATCGCATTCTGCATCGTGACCGACGTCATCCCCACCACAAGAAAGGGCAGAAGAAACAGAATCCACCATCCCCCCTCCGTTCGCGCGGAGGACGGCGCGAAAAGCCAGAAAAGACAGACAATCAGATTCAGAAAGTACGCGGCAATCGCAACCTTTCGCGGACCGATCCGTTCCGTGACTTTCCCTCCGATCTGCGTTGCCGCGATCGACGAGGCAAACTGGAGAATCGAAAACAGAATCGCCCGCGTGTCGCTGACTCCGTATCCGCGCTTGATCGCCAGAATCGAAATCGGCGCCAGCATGATGATCGACAGATTCACCATGAATCCCGCATAGATCTGCCGGGTCAGCGTCTTGTCGAGAAGCGCATCCAGAAGCTGCGGAAGAAGCGGCTTCCGCGCGGAGCGCTGGAGATCCGAGGTCTCATCAATTTTCCGGATAAAGCCCGAGGCGGTGATTCCAAGCGTCGCTCCCGTTACAATGATTCCGACCAGCACATAAATGCTGTCGCAGAAGTTCAGAATCAGACTGATCGAGATCATGGCAAGCACTCCGGTCAGATAGAAGAGCCCCGTGGACTGCGCAATCAGGCGCGCCCGGTCCGAATCCGTCGTGATGTCCCCGATCAGCGGCTGCGACATCACCACTCCCGCCGCCCGGAATCCGTAGAACAGGAAACTCCCCAGCAGAAGCACCCCCATCGCCAGCGGCGGATACACCAGAACCAGAAAGGCGCTCGCCGCCACCAGCAGCGCCGCAATGTTCCGGCAGACCCAGAAGTCCGCCTGACTCTGTGCCGCGCCTACCTGACCGGTGCGGATCACGCCGAGCGGCAGCAGCAGAAATCCCAGATACATCATCGCGCCGATGACCGCGATCAGAATGTTCGGCGCATGAAGTTTCACGGCAAACAGAATAATCACGGTCTCTCCCAGACACATGTAGGAGGCCCCGTTCACGGCGCTGAAGAAGTTGTAGTTGCGCTGGGAGATCTGTTTCTGTTCCGGCGTAAGCGGCTGTTTTCGTATCATGATGATTCCGTTTCCATTGCATTTCTGAAATTCTGATTCGGCAAAGGGATACTATACCTCGGTTTCGTGATTTGTAAAGGTGCGGAAGCGGAGTTTCCTTTCCCGCGGAGAACGGGTCGTTTTTCCCGGGTGCCGGCCTCTCCGCGTTTTCTCTTCTCCTGCGGAGGGTTCCGCATCCTTGTTTTTTTTGCGTTTCTCTCCGGAAAAAACTTGGGAAAAACACTTGACAAAGCGCTATTTCTGAATTCTAATATAGAGCGTTGTTGTGCAAGACCAAGAAAAAGAGGTGTGGAAAGTGGCTGAGAACAGTGATTATATCCTCGAATTGTTGAAGGAAAACGGTCTGGTGACCTCGGAACAGGTCGAACAGGGCTGGAAGAAGGTTGCCGAATCCGACGGCGCGGTTGATATCGTCGATGCGCTGAAGAACATCGGCGCGGTGACCGAACAGCAGATCCAGTCGATGCTCGCGGAACAGTACGGACTGGAGGTCGTGGATCTGGAGGGGGTCGTGATCCCAGCGGAAGTGGCGGCTCTGGTCCCGGAAGAGGTCGCCAAACAGTATCAGGTCGTGCCCTACAAAATGCAGAACGGAACCCTGACGGTCGTGATGAGCGATCCGACCAAGATGGAAACGCTCGACGCCCTCCGCTATATTCTTCAGAAAGATGTCGACGCCGTCATCGCTCCCCGCGAACAGATTGAGAAACTCCTGGTCCAGGCCTACGGAACCGAGGAGGAAAAACTCGCCACCATGACCGACGACCTCGCAAAACCGGAGGATATGGAACAGATCACCAACGGCATGGAGGACGGCACCATCGGAACCTCCACCGTGGACGACGCCCCGATCATCAAGCTCGTTTCCCAGATCATCATCAACGCCTTCAACATGAAGGCCTCCGATATTCACATGGAACCGATGGAGAAACGCTACCGCATCCGCTACCGCATCGACGGAGCTCTGCGGGAACAGGAGGGGCCGCCGAAATATCTTCAGGCGAACATCACAAGCCGTCTGAAAATCATGGCGCACATGGACATCTCCGAAAAGCGCATCCCGCTTGACGGCCGTATTCAGATCAAACTGAAGAACAAGGATATTGATTTGCGCGTCTCCTCCATTCCCACGACGCACGGGGAAAGCATCGTCATGCGTATTCTGGACAAGGCGAGCATTCAGCTGGACATCCCGAAGCTGGGCTTCTATTCCGACGACCAGGAGAAGATCAACCGCATCATCAACTATCCGGACGGAATCTTCCTTGTGACCGGTCCGACCGGTTCCGGAAAGACCACCTCCCTGTACGCCTTTCTGAACACCATCAACAAACCGACCCGGAAAATCATCACGGTGGAGGACCCGGTCGAGTACATGCTTCCCGGCATCAATCAGGTGCAGGTGAATCCGCTGGCGCATATGACGTTTGCCGCCGCGCTGAAGGCGATGCTCCGTCAGGCGCCGAACATCATCATGGTCGGAGAGATCCGAGACCTGGAGACGGCGGAAATCGCCATCAACGCCTCTCTGACCGGACACCTTGTGTTCTCCACGCTCCACACCAACGACGCGCCCAGTGCCGTGACACGACTGGTGGATATGGGAGTGAAACCCTTCCTTGTGGCCTCCTCGGTGCGGGCGGTGATGGCGCAGCGCCTTCTGCGGCGCGTCTGCAAGAACTGCGCCGCGCATACGACCGCGACTCCCGACGAGATCCGCATGCTCGGACTCGACGACAAGTTCCTCTCGCAGGCCACATTGATGAAGGGAACCGGATGCCCCGCCTGCGGCGGAACCGGATATAAGGGCCGCGTGGGCATCTATGAGATCTTCATGATCGGCGAGGAGATTCAGGACCTGATCTATGAAAAGGTCGCCGCATCGACCATTCGCGAGGCCGCGCGGAAATCCGGAATGAGAACCCTGCGCGAAGACGCCCTGCGGAAAGCGGCGGCGGGCATTACAACACTGTCTGAAGTCATCGGCGCGACCGTCGGCGACGCGGATTAATATGGAGACTGAACAATGCTGGATACGGAAAATCAGACCCTGAAGGATATCCTGATCGCCAACGAATGCTGCACGGAGGAACAGCTCGCGCAGGTGGTGGAGGAACATGAACGCACCGGAACTCCTCTTCAGGAGCTGCTGGTCGATTTCGGAATTCTGACCAAGGAGGAGATTCTGGAGCAGATCGCCCACGGACTCGGAACCGAGGTGATTGATCTCTCTTCGCTGGAGATTCCGGAGGAGGTCATCAAGCTGGTTTCTCCCACGAACGCCCGGATGCTCGGCGTGGTTCCGGTCTCCTATGACGGTTCCACGCTCTACGCGGCGCTGCGTTCTCCGCTGAACTACCAGATTGCGGATGAGATTCGCTTCATCATCGGCCACGATGTGAATATTCTGGTGGCGCCGGAGGAGCAGGTGGACAAGGCGCTGGACAAATATTATCCGAACGACGACGCCTCCGCGGCGGACGTCCTTGCAGAAATGGATATGCAGGATGTCGCCGATGTCGACGAGGACGACGAGGACGCCGTCACCAATGCCGCCAACGACGCGCCGATTGTCCGCTTCGTGGATGCCGTCATGTATCAGGCGATCAAGGACAAGGCGTCGGATATCCATTTTGAGCCGTTTGAAAACGAATTCAAGATCCGCTACCGTGTCGACGGTGCGCTCTATGAGATGGCGCCGCCGCCGAAGAATCTTGCCATTCCGGTCATCAGCCGGGTGAAGATCATGTCCGGACTGAACATCTCCGAGCGCCGCCGTCCGCAGGACGGAAAGATCCAGCTCAAGATCGCCGGCAAGCCGATTGACCTGCGTGTGTCGACTCTGCCGACCCAGTTCGGGGAATCGGTCGTGCTTCGAATTCTTGACCGGTCCGTGGTGAATCTGGATCTCGACGTTCTGGGAATCAACGAGGATGTGCTCGAGAAGATCCGCGAAATGATTACCCGCCCGAACGGAATTTTCATTGTGACCGGTCCGACCGGTTCCGGAAAGACAACCACCCTCTATTCCGCTCTGAAGGAGATCAACAAGGTGGAGGATAAGATCCTCACCGCGGAGGACCCTGTGGAGTATGACCTGGAAGGCATCATTCAGCTGCCGATCAACGAGGCGGTCGGCATGACCTTCGACCGTGCGCTTCGCGCCTTCCTGCGTCAGGACCCGGACATCATCATGCTCGGAGAGATCCGTGACATTGAATCCGGACAGATGGCGGTTCAGGCGGCTCTGACGGGCCATCTGGTCTTCTCCACGCTTCACACCAATGACGCCGCGGGCGCTGTGACCCGTTTCGTGGATATGGGCGTGGAGCCCTTCCTGATTACCAGTGCGCTGATCGGCATTCTGGCGCAGCGTCTTCTGCGGCGCGTCTGCCCGAAGTGCAAGACCGCGTTCCGTCCTTCGGATCACGACTTGAAAATGCTGGAACTGGAACGCGCCGATGTCGGCGAAAACATGTTCTATTACGGCAAAGGCTGTCCCTACTGCAACAACACGGGGTACAAGGGCAGAAAGGCGATCACGGAGCTTCTGGTCATGAACCCGAAGATCAACGATCTGATTCTGGCGAACGCGCCGACCATCGCGATCCGCGAGAAGGCGCGGGAGCTGGGCATGGTGACCATGCGCGAGGACGGCGTCCGAGCCATCCTCAACGGGGAAACCACCATGGAAGAGGTGCTCAAGTATACCTGATTCCTGATTCGGAAGAGGCGGAGCGCTGTTGAAGTGTTTTCCGCGCTTCCGACACGGAAAACGCTTCGGCAGCACAGGGAAAACTCTTCGGAAAAAGGAAGGGTTTTCTTCGTTTGTTCTCTGAGAAAAAGGATTCGTCAATGTATAAAACGATTATCTGCCGGTACCACGAGATCGCCACGAAAGGCGACAACCGTTCGATGTTTGAAGAAAAACTCGTGGACAACATGAAATATCAGTGTGCGTCGCTGGAAAACATTTTTTTCAAGCGGGTGCGGGGGAGAATCTACATCCGCAAGAAGGATGCTTCTGCATTCACGGAGGAGGAACTCCAGACGATTCGGGAGGGGCTTCACCGCTGTTCGGGTCTGGAATCGTTCTCTCCGGCGCTTGAATGCCGTCCCGACATGGAGGAGATCTGTTCGCTGGTGGAGCAGAGCATTCATGAGCATTTTGATCCGGTTCTGGCTGTTCGGCCGCGGGTGGAGTTCCGGGTTCGTGCCAGAAGGAGCGACAAAACCTTTCCGCTGTGTTCCAGAGAGATCGAGATCGCGGTGGCGACGCGCATTGAAAAACTCTTCGGCGAGGAGCACCTGAAAGTCAATTTGACTCATGCCGAGGTGACGGTGGGGATCGAAGTGCGGGATGTGAATGCGCTGGTTTACTACACGTCATATCCCGGAGCGGGAGGGCTTCCGGTGGGGAGCAACAGTCCGGTGCTGGCGCTTCTTTCGGGAGGAATTGATTCGCCGGTTGCGTGCAAGCTGATTATGAACCGCGGCTGTCATGTGGATTACCTGACGTTCCACAGCTATCCGTATACTCCGATGGAGTCGCTGGAGAAGGTGCGTCGCCTGGCGGCGATTCTGAATCGCCATCAGAAGCCGGGGACTCTTTACGCCTGCAATTTTTCGGAGATCCAGAAGAAGATCCGCGATGTCTGCAATCCGAAGTTCCGGACGGTTCTGTACCGTCGCTACATGATGCGCCTTGCGAACATGATCTGCCGTCGGAAGCGCCTGTATGCGATTGTGACGGGGGAATCGGTGGGGCAGGTTGCCAGTCAGACGGTCATCAACCTTGGAACGATCGGCAATGCCGCGGAGTATGTGGTTCTTCGGCCCCTCTGCGGACTGGACAAGATGGAGACGATCCGCCGAGCGGAGGAGCTTGGAACATTTCAGACGTCGATCGAGGATTTTCCCGACAGCTGCACGGTGTTTGCGCCTCCGTCCCCCTCTGTTGCCGCCAGACTGTACCGGATCGAGGCGGAGGAGGCGCTGCTGGGCGATATGACGGAGCTGCTGGAACGCGCCTATGAAACGCTGGAAATCTCCGTGGACCGCTGATTTGCTTCTGCATCCTTTTTATTGATTTCTGTACAGCAGTCTGATATTCCGGATGGAGAGACGGAAGGAGGTCGTTTTTCGGGGGGTCATTCCCAGGCGGATCGCGGTAATCTCTTGCGGATCCTGATTAAAAACGATGATGTGTTCCTTCCAGTGATCTTTTTCCGGAGGGGCCATGGTGTATTCAATAATTCTTCCTGGGCGTCCCGGCGTGTTCATCGGCGTGATGAAGAGACACATTCCGATGTCTGTATCGGCTTTCAGCTCGAATGATATTCCATATGCTCCTTTCATGCTTTCCTGCGGAAGCTGGAGAAGGTATTCCGGATAGGTCCATGGATGCGTTCCTTTCGGGAATGAGATATCCATTGTGACAGCCTGTTCCCTTTCATCGAATCCTGTACGGGCGACAAAAGGACCTTTCCACAGTTTCGGATCCTTGGTCCATGGCAGATCCTGCTGAAATCCGGAAGCCGCCATCTTGTGAAATTGCTTGAAAGGAATTACAAGACGTGTGATTTTTTTAGTGCCTGTGCTTCCGGAAAACACAAGATCCCCCATGATTCTGTCGCTGCAGTTGATTTGGATCGGGATCTCCTTTTTGCTTTCCGGTGCAAGTCTGGCCCGGGAGGGGAATCCCGTGATTTCTGCGCCGGAGAAATTCAGGGAACATATTTTCTCTGATTCTGAAAGATTCCAGATCTGCAGAACAGCCATTGTCTGATCCCCGGGGATTGTGACAGCTTCTCCCATCGGAGAGACTTTGCAATCCGGGGGGAAACGAATATTCATAACGATGCTTTTTTCGTATTCACTTTCGTTTCTGGAGAATTTTGGAGAGTGTTGCGCTGGAATTTCCGCTTTCAGACCGTGAAATCCGGAGAGATAGATTGGAAATCGGATCGCATTCACCCGGATTTTTCCCTGTTCCGGCGACAGAACCTTCCGGGTCCCAAGAAAATTGGTCGCGGTAATTTCCCGTGCCGCGGAAAAGAAAACTTCTTTTGCCGGGAGGTCCGTGGGCAGGAGTCCTCTGGCATCCCTTGTCTCCAGCGGGGAGACAGCCCAGAGGACGACTGTTTGCGATCCGTTCGGCTGTCGGTAGAGAAATCCCCGGATCCCTTCGGACATCTTCATTTCTCCGATCATTGTCGCATCTCCAAGCTGTTTGATCAAGGTTGTCAGAGCAACATAGCCTGGTTTGACGGTGTAGTCATGGCGGAGTTGTCCCCATACTTTTTTCCCTGCGCTTTCATTGTTCGGAAGAAGCATGAACAGAAAATTCTTTTCCACCCCGAGAAACTGGAAAAGAATATTCGCTTTCGGAATGAATTCTGCGACAATGAGTTCCTGATCCTCCGAGTGTTCCTTCAATCCGGAGAGATAGCTGTCAATTGTTCCCGCGCCTTCCTGATGGGTTCCGAATTCCGTGAACCAGACGGGCATATTTTCCGCACCGTTGCGTTTCAAGGTCGCCCTGATGTCTGCAATCATTTCCGGATATCCCTTCAGAGACCGGTAGGTATGAACGTTTAAAAGATCTCCATATTGGGCGTAATCGTTTTTGAAACAGGTGTCAATATAAGGTCTCAGGGGAAGAAAGGCAAGTCCTCCGTTCATGGCCTTGATTCCGGGAGCACCTTTTTTGAATCCGTAGACAGCGGCTTTCAGCATCGCCGTATATTCCCATGCTCCGCATCCATTTTTCGGAGAATACGGTCCGCTCAGATCCTCCTCATTGAAATATTCCCAATACTGTACAGCTCCCTTCATGGCTTTTGCCACGGAATTCGCATAGCGATAGACTTCCAGAGCATCTGAGGGATAGGATTTTCCCTGCGGTCGCACGCACCATTTCGGCGCATCGTGATACAGTTCCAGAACCTGGATTTTTTGAGAAGCAAACCGTTTCACGTTGGGAAGATACTGCCACCATGAGAATTTCCCCTGTTCCGGTTCTGTTTCCCTCCATGAAAGACGTTCCCTGATGATGGATACTCCCAGTCTGGAACAGAGTTCCGTTCCAAGATCGTAAGCAGGACCCGGATAGCGGCTGTTTGGTTCTTTATCGCGTGTCATCCAGGAGAGCGCATTGGGCCTTGCATACCAGCTGAGACAGGTATCAATGCAGTAAGGAGAATTGTTGTTCCTGCGGGTCCGGAGATCGGGCAGAATGGCAAAACTCCGCTTTCCTGTGAACGGAAGCTGATCGGACACCACCTTCAGACGATAATATCCGCAGGGCAGCTGGCTGAATCGCAGCGGTGCGTTTCCATTCCCGGGGAAATCTCCTTTGACGACCGGATTTCCCCGCCAGTCCTCCACAATATAGCGGGCTGGTACCCGATATTGCGGTTTTAATTGAAATATGACGGGTTCTTTTTCAAGAAACGCGGTTCCCGGAGCGCTGAATGTGATGGCATCGGCAATATCAACCGTCTCTTTCCGACTGCTTCTGCCGAAGAGACGGATGTTCCTGAGTTCATAGGAGAATTCGGGAGATCTTGGATTGAATCCAATTTGAAGCAGAGAAATTTTAGAATAGTCGAGCTTTCGTTTCCGGAGATCAATTCTGACTTTCTGCCATTTCCCATCCGCGGGAGGCGAGGGGAATGGAATCATTCCTCCGGGAAACTGGACGATACACAGTTTGTACCCCGCTGACGGATTCGACTGTTTTGCCTTGACATCGAACGTCAGCGTTTCAGCATCCCGGAAGCATTCCCTGTTTTTCCGGAAACGGAACGAGGGATAAACCCAATGATCGCCGGATTCAGGAAAGACAACATCGAAACGGATCGAATTTTCCTGTTCATTCCGGCGAATTGTCATTTTGCCCGATGTATTGGCAATCCATCGGGCCGGAGAATTCATTTCCAGGGACCAGAGGAGCAGATGCTCCTTTTCACTTCCCGCGAGAAGCAGGGAAAACAGAAGAAGCGGAAGTATTGTTTTCATTTTGTCTCCATTGCTTACCAGGTGATGATGCGCGTTCCGTCAACAACAAACCGCCATATTCCTGCGTTTTTGTAATAGCGTTTCCGAAGTTTTGCGGGTGTCATGGGTTCCACATGACCGTCTCCGAAGGCAAAATTGGCTTTCATCGCGTGATGAAGCGAAGTGTAACTGTTGTCCATCGCTGTATCGCCGGAAAAGCCATAACAGCTTTTTCCCTGGCTGGCCCCTGTATAGATCATGGTATCCGCATAGACTGGCAGGGCACCGACGTTCGGCAGTTTATTCAGAAGAATCAGTACCGTGTAGCTGCTCCCGCCTCCCTCGTATTTGAACCAGGGAACTTCCTCGACGTTCCCGGTTCCGCTGCAGAATCCAAGATTATACGGATCAAGCCAGTATCTGAAAAACCATCCTACCGAGGGTGCGATCATGCCGCTCGTCTGCCAGTAACTGGTCGAGGGTTTGACCACCGGGCAGTACATCGCTTTTCTGGAGAGATACTTATTGCCTCCCAGAACTTCTCCCCAGGGACGCATTCCGCCGTTTGCGGCGATGGTATAGACCATCATATCGCTGTAGTCACCTGCGTACAGCTGTTGTCCCTTTATGCATTGCGAAAAATTGCTGACACAGGAAATCTCCCGTCCCTTTTCCCTTGCAGAATTCAATGCGGGAAGGAGAAGCCCAGCTAGAACAGCAATTATTGAAACTACGATTAAAAATTCAATCAATGTAAAATGGATTGGCTTTGAGTTCCCGGCGAGCCGCTTCAGGGGGTATCTTGTTTCAGCAGATAGCGGAGATGGTGTGTCATTCCTGCTTTTTGACAAGGGGTCCGTTTCCATAACTAGTCTCCTTTTTATTTTTTGAGAGGGTTGAGATTGCTCACTTTTTATTTTCCTGCTGGGAGAACGCTTCCAGTTTCCGGAAAAGCGCGTCGAACACCTCTCCGCGTTTCAGATAGGTCGCAAGGCGGATTTCATGACGGTTTCCGGTGGTGGTCCAGGAGCTGTCGTCATTCAGTATCGGGGCGGAGATGAGTTCCGTGCATACGGCGTCCGGAGCGACAAAGCACGCGACGGTCGCAATATCCCAGATCACTTTCTGAATACAGGGATCGCCGTGCAGATAATCATAGGTGCGCTGATAGAGAAATTCTCCGAGTTCTCCGCATCTGCCGCAGCGCCGTTTCAGATCCGGCAGGGTTGTCATGAGCAGTTCCACAACTCCGCAGCAGGGAAGCAGAACCAGCGGGACGCCCGATTCAAACATCACCTGCGATGCCGGGATATCCTGATGCAGATTGAATTCCGTGTTCGGAACCGTGTGGAACGCGTGCCCCCCGAGCCAGACCACAACCACACTGTCGATGATGTCCGGCGCCATCAGCAGTGCCGACGCCACATTGGTGATCGCCGCGATTGCCAGAATATACAGAACGCGTCCCCGGGCTTTCGCTTCGCGCGCAAGGGCGATGATCCGATGTGCGGCATCGCTTTCGACAGGGGTCAGGGCGTCTTTCAGATAGGATCTCGATCCGTGAAAAACAAAATCATCGGCGGGTTTGTCCAGCAGTTTCAGAATTTTCAGGATTTCCTCATAACTCTTTTCCATGCCGTCCGCGGGCCCGCTGGAACGGGCGTTGTGAAACGGTGCGGCAAGAACGGCTTTCAGATTCAGAACTTCCGGAGAGAGAACGGCAAAGGCAAGAGCGAACTGATCGTCGATTTCGTTGAAGGTGTCGGTGTCGAGGACGGCGTCCGCTGTTCCGTTTCGGGGAAGCGTGAGAAGTTCCCTGCGGCGCTCAGAGGTCAGTTTCGGAAAATGTGCGGCAATTGTTTTCATTCTGGAAGATTCCTTGTCGATGATTGCGTTTTCTGTTATTTTATTATACGACAACTTCATTCAGAAAACAACCCCTTGACATCTGCACAATCTTCTGTTATAATAGTATAAAATGATGATTTGAGGAGAAGGATCAAGCGTGAAACTTCCTGTTTTATTTTCGTATGCTGGACATTATGAGAAGAACGCTCCGGTTCCGATGCACTCTCACCGGGGGGTGGAGCTTGTCTATGTGTCCCGGGGCGCGTGCGTGACGATCTTTGGAGAAGGAGTTGCTCTGAAGGCCGGATGCGGTACCGTGTATGTGACGCCGCCGGAACTTGCACACATTCAGAAAAATCTGACGGAGGACTGCGAAACCTATTACTCCGTGATGGAGATGGCTGGGGGGAAGCTGGATGTTTCCCTGCGGACGATCGATGCTTCCGGTGATCCGCTGATCGGCCAGTGGTTCCGCAATCTGTACGAGCTGAACAGAACGTATGATCTGGAGGAGGCGTCGCTGCTTCTGACGCTGATCTGGAAGCGTCTGAACGGGATTGAGGCCTCCCGGCGGGTGCGGATGCGGCACCATCCCGCTCTGGTCCGGGCGATGGATGATCTGGAGGAACACTATTCCGAGGTGTTTTCCATTTCGGATCTGGCGCGGAGGGCGGGTGTCAGCCAGAGCCATTTGAATGCGCTCTTCCGGCACGCGACCGGAGGGGGAGCGGAGGAGTATCTGACTTCCTTGCGGATGAGGCATGCCCGCCGTCTGCTTCTGAATCTGCATTTCAGCATCGGAGAGGTCGGGGAGATGACGGGATATCCCGATGCAAATTATTTCAGCCGCCGTTTCCGTCTGTACCACGGGGTTCCGCCGGGAGTGTACCGGAAGAACCCCGAGGCGTATGCCGACCGGGCACGGATTCTGGACTCCTGAATCACTCTGATCCGAGTTCAAAGAAGAGGGCTGCACCATCGCGAGCCGTATCAACGGTGAATTCGGCCCATTCTCCGCGGATTGTTTCCGGTCGGATCGTTTTCAGACGTCGTCCGGCGAGATCCAGGGGATGAAGTTTCAGATTCGCCGCATTCCGGTTGTGGAGACGGATCCGGAATTTCCCCGCCTGAATCAGAGCCGGTGTGCCGCCGGAACGCAGCAGTTTCAGCATTTCCTGCTCAGCAAACTGCATATTGCTGTTCAGGGCGTTGGTCGCGAAGACCAGAACCAGACGTTTCGCCGTGCGGATCGGTTCCCGTTTGTCGATGGAGACCAGAGCCAGCGTTCCGCGGACACTGGCGGAAGCAATCTCAAAATCGGGGAATTTGTATTTGGTTTCCGCCTCCGCGCAGATTCCCTGAAGTCGCGGCGTATTGACCGCCATGAACCGTTTGTCCGTATCCAGAAGCAGTTCCCCGGTGGAATTTTCGAAAAGATTGAGACCGTTGCTGCGGTTTCCCTTCGGCAGGAATCCCTTCTCCTTCATGAGTTTCAGATACGGAACAAGATTTGCGGATTCATCAATGGACTGCGAATACGCATTCGTTCCGGCGGTCTTGGCTCCGCCTTTGACGGAGATGAGAAGCGCATTCGGATCCTTTCTCCCCTCGAAATCCAGGGAGAAACCGGTGATCAGAGCAAGCGAGCTCTGGGTTTTGGACAGGGTGACGTTCGGATTTTTCACGCCTTTGAGATCGTTGGACATCTGGATCCGGACGTTGTCCGGAACAGTTTTCACATCCCCGCGGCGATAGAGAAAGAAGGTCAGGAATTCCGACGCCACCGCAATCGGATCGGTATAGCCTCCGAATGAGCGGATGCGGGAGTTGCTGAATACCTCCGGCTGGAGTGAAACCGGATCGCTGTGCATGGAAATGGCGTCAATTCCTTGAAAAGCTGCATAGGCTCCGAAGACAAACGGCTGTTCGTACCGGTACTTGTTCCAGAAGACGCATTGATATTCCGTGACGACGAGCGGTTTCCCGTGCAGATGCGCGGAGATGATATCCCGGAAGAGTCCCGCGGATTTCCCGATGGCGCTCTCCTGGGAAATGACGGAATTCCTGTGAATCCAGTTGCTCGGATGCGCGTGATAGCTGTTCATGGCAACGTAATCGCATGTTTCCTGGCGAATCTGGTTGAAATGATGGGTCTTGAAGACGTTATAGGAGGTCACCAGTCCTTTGTATCCGAGTTCTCGAAGTTGCTGTCGATACCATTCGGACGTATTGCGTTCGGTTTCGTAGAGAAATTCGTTGACATCGGAATTGCCGTTCTCGCGTTTCTGGAATCCCGGAATCGCATCGAACGAGGAAAAGCGGGTGTTCCATTTCCGGTTGTACGCCTGGATATTGCCATATTTTTTCTTCAGGAACTTCCGGTAAAACGGCGCGATATATTCCCGGTCGAGGTTCGTATTGCTGAATTCAAATTCCTGTTCATTGAATCCGAGAACCATCGCCAGAACGGGATCATCAATCAGACGAGTCTTGGTATAGGGATTGACGCGGCAGAGCATCTGTTCGACTCCTTTGCGCCAGTCTGCCCGGTACTGCGGATCAAAGTGAATTGCCAGCCGCGCACCGTGTTTGGCCGGATCCGCTGTCGGAGTTCCCCAGTAATCAATCTTCAGGGGATTCCAGCCTTGCATGATTGCTCCTGCCATATCACACATCATATAGATGCCGCGTTTTTTCAATGCGGCAACCAGATAGTCAAAGAGATCCAGATAGAACGAGTTGAACTCCAGTTTCCGAGCGGCTCCGTACATCAGCGTATACTCCGGAATGTGAATCCGGATCATGTTGTAGCCGTTCTTCACGAGCTCATCTGCAAGCTGATCGACTTCATAACGGTTTTTCAGCAGTTTGAAGGAGGTGGAGGCGGAAAAGAAGCGCTGGATCTGGTCGGGCTTGCGTTCGAAGGCAAAATGTCCGTCGCTCCGAACAATGACTCGACCGAATTTTCCGGCGGGACCCGGCTCCCTGAAGGCAGAGAGATCCAGAGCGGAACCTTTGATCCGGCGGTTATGTTCCTCGCGGATGATGGGAAGCCATTCCTTTCCGGCGCGGATGGTCGTTTTGACTTTCGGTTTCGGCTTGGGAAGCTCATATTCCGTTTCGGAAAGTGTCGCTGCGCAGATGATCCAGATCGTCTTCGGATTGCCGGCGTTGAAGCAGATGGATTTGACAGGGGATTTCGAGTTCAGTTTGAATTTCGAGACATAAAGGGAGCGCCATTCTCCATCCGTGCTTCTTGCCCGTACTCCGATTGCTCCGTTGGAGAGCATCGTTCCTTTCCACCAGTCATCCACATCCACTTTGGAACAGACTTTTATGTTCTCCGACGTTCCATCCATGTAACGGATGGTGATGGACCCGACCGGTTCCGATTTTGTCAGTCCCCAGCAGAGCGTGTGCATCAGATAGAGGAAATGCGCCTTTTCCGGTTTCTCCAGCAAAATCTCCTTCTGCTTCGGTCCCGCGGGGAAATAGTTGGAATGCATGGTGAGAATGCACTTGTCCTTGACAGCGGGGGAAAAAGGAACGTTTGCAAATTCATTTTTCACCAGATGAGGCCAGCGGAAAAAGCGTCCATCGTTTCCCGCTCCCTGATCGGACCAGCCGCCTTTGCCATCTCCCGCAGTTTTGTCAACATATCCCATGTTGCCATACCGCGCCAGATTCAGAGGTGTTCCCGCGACAGCAATGCGCAGATTGCGGATTCCGAAGGTTCCGCGTCCGTTCTGCATGCCGAGAAACAGCTGGATCCGTTCGGCATTTTCCGGAATTTTGCAAAGAGCTTCAAAAGGTTCCCAACCATAGGTTCCGAACTTTCCAGAGACGCCCGGATAGAGTGTTTGTCCTCCTTTGCAGGTGATGATGAACATGGTTTTGGGTCCCAGAAAATCCCGTTCGGGCAGAACAAGGTTGCTGCCGCGGCGTTCTCCCGTGATTCGGATCAGTTTCCCTTTCATCTCTGAAACAGGAAATGTCTTGTAGATTCCATGCATGCCGCGTTGTTTTTCTCCGAGAGAAAATTGTGCTCCGCCGTTGGCAATGATCGCATTGTAGCTCTGATCCCAGGTCTTCAGTTCATCGGCTTTCTGAAGAGGGAATTTCCATTCGCCTGCTCCCGGAAGAGGAATTGATGCAATCAGGAAAAGCAGAAAAGTGAGAAGAGAGAAAAAAGATTTCATCAGCATAGGATATTCCTGTTTGAGTTATTGCGGCCAGAGTGGAAAAGTGCTGTCGGAACATTTGTTCGCGTAAGCGTAATAGTTTGCATAGGTGCTGTCGATCAGTTTTCGAGGATTGACCGAGAAGACATGACCGTCCGCTGCGAGATTGTTATCGCGGAAATTGTGTCGGTTCGGTGATCTCGTTTCTGAATTGCTGCGATTCCAGAAGTAGACAAAATAGGTTGCTCCAGTGGAAACGGCATTTTGATAATCATAGTCGATCGCCATGACCGTCTTGGAGGGTTGACGACAGCGTGTCATGAGGCGGGCGTTGACCGTCAGCCAGCCGTCAACGAAATTGTAGGTCGCGACCCCGAGCAGCTGGTTCCATGCGTAATTGGTGTGAATCACGCTGGTGCCGATTGTACAGTATTGAGAAGGATCGCCCGCCGGACAATGAAAAATTTTTGGATCCTCCTTCTCAAGGTCGATATGTTTGATGGATCTTCCTTTGACATACGGAAACAACTGAATCAAAAAGTTCTGATCCATGCCGACAGTATTGACCCATCCTCCGCTTGCCGGTGTGTAAAAGTTGTAGTCCGTGACATAGCTCTGTGTGGCGATCCCGATCTGTTTCAGATTGTTTGTACAGGAGATTGCCTGAGCTCTGTCTCGCGCTTTGTTCAATGCCGGAAGAAGAAGTGCGGCAAGAATTGCTATAATTGCAATTACGACCAAAAGTTCAATTAGAGTAAATCTGGTTGAGCATCTGTTCCGGCTTTTTTTCAGAGGACGATTCATGGTGTCTTCTCCTTATTTTGTTTTTCATGAAATTGGTAGTTCCAATTGAACATCTGCTGCTGTCGTGGTAAATCCGGATTTTTCAGCAACCGTTCAACGGTTGCGGCGACTTGATTGGCAAATTCCTGAAAAGGAAATTCAAACAGTCCGACAGGTTCCTGAACGGAAGGTGGAATATACATAAATGTGTAAAGACGGCATTCCTGATCAAGATCAATGTGATACCGGCGCAAAATTCTGACGATTTCTTCAAACGTTTCTATGGAGAGAACTGCTGCATTGGGACGAAAACCATTTCTCAATGTCTCTTCGAGTTTTTCAAACGACTGATCGTTGTAGAAAAAGAGGGAATCCGGCAAAGGGATCCCCGCGTCGGAAAATGCTTTCTGACAGCCGCGGAAGGTTGTTTTTAAATAACGTTTTCCCTGAGAGAACAGAGGACAGGTTCGTTTTGCTTTCAGAAGAACCTGTCCGAGAGCATATCCTTTTTCATAGCGGTCGAGTTCAATGCTGATCAGTCCATCAACAGTCGCGTCAACAACGACTACCGGACGGAAAGCGGAGAGCCTGCGCAGAATCTCATAATACGATTTCGGGGGGGAAATGCAGACAAAAACATCACACCGTATGCTTCTGAGCTCTTCAAACAGATCATTTTCCCGCTCGGAATAGAGACGCACCTCCTGCACCACCATGGAGCGGGAACATAGTTCCATTCCGATATAGGACCGCAGGGAATAGCTGTAATATTGCTGATAAAAAATTTTCCCGTCACCATCGAGCAGTGCGATGAAAGGAGCTTTTGACGAAGTGTATTTTGCCTGCGGAACCGTGAACGTTCCGATTCCCCGCTTGGTTTCCAGATATCCCTCCTGAATCAGGGATTTCACCCCTAATTGAACGGTACTGCGGGCAATGCCGATTTCTTTTGCCAGATCCTCGTTGGAAGGAAGGCGCACCGCTTTCCCGGGTTCCTCTAAGATCAGATCCATGACATACTGTCGCACCCGCATGCGGGCACTGTCATGTTTTTTTCCGTTCGCAGAAAACATTCTTTCCTCATTTCTTATAAAAATCGGTTTACCGTTCGGTATACTACATTATACAATATAACCGTGAAAAAGTCAATAGTCGCGGAAATAAATTTTAGAAATTTTATTATAACGGACGAAATGATTTACTCAGGACAATGCAGGTCAATTTAACTCAATTCAACGCGGCATGATGTTTACTCAAAAACGGCAAACTGCATTGTGCGGATCCGGATTTTTGACAACGGCGGATCATTGTGCGGATCATTGTGCGGAAAATAAAAAAGCCGGGATTTTCCCGGCTCTGTTTGTTTTTTGATTTATTGCGCGAGACGGCGCTGCGCCTCCGGATTGCGCCAGAGGACTTCCGTCCGGCGCTGCCTTTCCTTCGCGGATCCGGATCCCAGCAAACCGCTGAAACGAGTCCTGCCAGCAGCAGAACAGACGACATCCACCTCAAGACGATCCCATCCGGCATCTTCAAGCGGCGCATAAATCGGGTTGTCATAGCCAGACAGCAGAACAGCGCCGTCGTAGGCGAGCAGCGTTTCGATCAGTTCAGCGTGATCGCGATCCCGGAGCTCGTGCTCGTAGCCTCCAGCCTTGCGAGAGCCCGCAACGTAGGGCGGATCGCAATAT
>CASEYW010000109.1 GCA_949292215.1 uncultured bacterium | reverse complement strand
CATACCGGGATTCCCGTAACTGTTGCGGTCATAACGCAATGTGTTATAGCTCAGCGACTGGATATGTCCGTCAAACATCACTACATTTGCCCGATCATTATGACGGACATAAGGAGGATAGTAGGCACCCGAACTGTTGTAAGGAGCAACATCCGTTCTTATTTCCCAATAGGTCGTATTTCCACTGGCGTGACGCTTTGTTCCATTGTATGCAGGATCCACAGGAATGGTATCGACAAACACACCCAGTTTGGAAGCCGGACCGAAGCGAAGGTACTCGGGCGTTCTGTGCATGATCATACTTTTACTGGCACCAACATTGTTGCCCGTAATACTTTCACCGAATCCATTGGTGTTCAAACCATAAGTGGTCTGACTCTTAACAGGCTCAGCTGCACACTTGAAAACATTGTCTTTCAGTTTATAGAGGTCCTTTGCACGGGAAATCCAGGAGGACCCCCACATGTAAGCTGCCATGTTCCAGTCATCAAAATCAGCGTTGTAGAAGGTAAGAACCTTGGCAATCTGGCTCAGGTTTCCGGAACAGGAAACACTCAAAGCTTTCTTTCTTGCCTTATCCAGAGCCGGCAGCAGAATTCCCGCCAGGATTGCGATGATCGCAATTACCACGAGGAGCTCTATCAGTGTGAATTTACGAGTTTTCATTTTCATCATTTTCTCCCTTTTTTCTTTATCGAAATTTTCTGGTTATTTCATGGAATTGACAAGTTTTCCGTTCATGCGGTAGCGATACATGTTCGCTCCGACTTCGCGGGCGGCTTTTGTCAGCACAGGATAGGGGGTGTCAGCGACATCCACAAAACCGATCTGATATCCTTCTCCGTCATAACGTCCGGTCAGCGGCTGATCGCGGAACTGGAACCAGTGCGCACCGACGAAGTTCGGATGAACCAGCGCTCCCTGCACAAAACGCGTGTAGCTGTTTGCACGTTCCTGCTGATCGCCCACCGGAGCAAGGCTGGAACTGAACATTCCGCGGTCATACGTTCCGAAGTGGAATTCCCCGATCAGGACCGGCCGGTCGCGGAAATCGCTGCTCTTCACATTGTTCACGCTGTTGCTGTAGGTATTGACACTGACAACATCGCAATTTTTAGCTGCGGCTTCCCAGACGCTTCCCTTCTGACGGAATCCAACAAAGCGGCATCCGAGGTACAGACGATATGGAGCGGTCTTTTTGATTCCTTTCCGGCAGGTTTCAAAATAGCGGTTGACGAATTTTGTATAGAAATCTTCGCTGTCCTTGCGGAAAGCATCGCTCTTCGGCAGATTTCTGTCTCTGGAAGCGGCAAGAGCTTTCCAGTCTGCATATTTGGTTTTCCAGGCGGCATTCAGCTTTTCAATCGTCGAATACTGTTTTTTCAGATCGTTGATGAATTCCACTTTAGCCGGCTGGGTCGGAACAGCCTGCATGACAGCAGGGATAATATCGTTGAACCGGAGTTCATTGTCGATGAAATAGCCGATGCACATGGGATCGGTCAGCGATTTTTTGATCGCCGGATCAACAGCAGCGCGATCGCGGAGAATGTTTCCCATTTTCACATCAAACTGCGGATCGAACACATCATAGAACTTGACCCGGCTCTCCGCAAAACGGGGGAATCCTTTTGCAAAGTCGCTGAGCTGCATTGTGTAAGGAGTACGGCCCTTGCGCATGAAATCTCCAGCGGCCCAATTGCCGATTGTATTGATACCCCATGCCTGAAGACGCTTCGTCAGAACAAGATAGAAATCATCCTGATAATTTGTCTTGCCGTATTTCTTCTGAAGGTTCCACTGTGTGAACGGAAGCATGCCATTGGCGGGAAGTTTCTGCGAGAACCATTTCTCATGTCCGCGTCCATTGGTTGCATCGGAGTGATCGCGGAGAACATCGAGCCCGGTAGACCAGAAGAGCCGTCCCTCGGGATCGACAAAAAACCATTTGCCCTGATATTTTTCAACACGGAAATTTCCTGTTGCCTTCAGCTGCGGACCTTTCGTCCAGCCGCCGAAACGGTCCCATTCCGCGGGAGCGGGGGTTTTTTCCAGTTCAGCAAGCTCGCGTTTGTGTTCAGCGACCAGTTCCTGATCATTGTGAATTTTCTCCGGCCAGTCGATGTGCTTGTACTGTCCGTAAACATCAATGAACGGGAAGTATTTGTCACTGGCGATGACTTTTCTTGACGTATCGGGAGTTCCTTCCAGACGCAGATTCGTCAGGCGGCAGTTCATGAGGCCCTTGCGTTCCGCTTCAAACGGCCACTGCATTTTGAATTCAATTCCGTTGATTTTTGTCGTATCCAGCGGATTTCTGAAATTGCGTCCGCCTTCTGGAGCGGTAAAGAGAGAGGCATGAGGAAGGTAAATACGCATCGTCCGCTTTTCTCCCGGATTCAGTCCGATTCCGGTATTCACCTCGCGATGCGGAAGATCGACATGGCTGGAACTTTTGCCGTTGCGAACACCGCTGGAAATGTGCATGGTCATGCGGAGCTGACGGTCCTTGGAAAGGTTTTCGACATCAACAGCAAGATACCGCGCTTTTGAAAAATCGAATTTTTTGCCTTTCGGAGGATCAATCCGCAGTCCGGAGTCCCATTCGGCGGTGTTGCTGTAAATGGAAATCGCTCCATTTTTCTGTTCGACCTTCGCCTTGTAACGGGCGGTCAGCTGTTCCGGTTTCACAACCAGTTCACCCGCAACGGCAGATGCCAAAGCGGAAACGGAAAACAGCAGTAACAATGTCCGAAATTTGTTCATCTTATTACTCCTATGTGAATTTATGTTTTGGTTTCTCAGGAAATACTCCGAACGGAGTTACGTTCAATCAGTTTCACCGGCAGTTCAATCCGGCGGGGAGTATCCAGATTCTCACTCAATACCAGTTCAACGGCTTTTTCTGCAATTTCCCGGAGCGGAGAAGCAACCGTTGTCAGTGAAGGACGCTGAAATTCGGAAATTCCGGGATTTTCAAATCCCATCAGGGAAATGTCTTCGGGAACTCGTACTCCCGCAAGTTCCTGAAGCAGCCAGTTCACTTCGATCACCTTCATATCTTCACCTGTAACCCAGAGCGCCGTGGCTCCGAAATCCAGAATCTGCTTGACTGCAAGGTGCAGCGGAATCGTATCGGAAACATTGTAAATCCGATCTTCGGAAATCCCCTGTTCCTTGAAAAAGTTCTTCAGCCCCCGCATGCGACCAACCCCGCTGTAATCCGACTCGTGAATCACGGCAACTTTGCGGTGACCTTTGCTGTAGAGATATTCTCCCGCAAGACGACCAGTCGCTTCACAATCAAGAAATACCGTATGAAAATAAGCGGAGTGATTGTCACTCAGCCAGATGACCGGAACATTTTTCATTTTCTTCAGCAGTTCAATTGTCCGTTCCTCCCAGGCAATCCCGATGATCCCGTCAAACCAGCAATTCCTGAGATTGTCTATTCTGTCCTCGGTAATCATCGTAATACCGGCATCGGCACGGGAAAGAGCAAAACAAATGTACTGCGTCAATGTATTCACATAACCGCCCATCACAGTTTTGTAGGGAGGCTCTGTCACCAGCGCAATCTGTTTGTTCCTCACACCAACTCTGGGACGGAAACCAAGCTCCCGCGCAGCCGACAACACTCTGCAACGCGTTTCCGAAGGAATCAATGTGCTGTTGTTGAACACTCTGCTTACTGTTCCAGTCGAAACTTTCGCCTGCTGCGCAACTCTGGCCAATACCCCGGATGCAGTGCTCGTGCTGTTATGAATTTTCGACTTAATCATTTTTTCTTCCCGATTTCGATTTTCTTTTCTTTATTAATTATACTCTAGAACCGTGCAAATGTCAATACCCGTTCTGTAAAAAATTAATTATTTATGCAATTTTTGCATAAATTTTATTTGAAAGAAAACCATTATCTGCAAAAGAAAAAACGATATGGGCGCAAAAAGGAAAAACAGCATCAGACCAGCTGCAACGAAAAATGACGGAACAGGAAAAAAATAAGAGCTTATCAACTAATAAATTGATTTTAATAGCTCCTTGTGCTATATTATCTTCACGCAAAAACAATGGAGGTAAACATGGCAACGACAAGGCTGAGAACATGGGAAATAACGGATGAATTTTGGGCAAAAGTTG
>CASEYW010000108.1 GCA_949292215.1 uncultured bacterium | reverse complement strand
TGTGCGAACTGCTGATGGACTGGCCGGATCGGTGGAGCCGGTTGGAGCCGTTGGCAATGGACAGGTTCCTGCGGTGGCGGCGATCGCATGGAGACTCCTCTCAGGCAGCCTAATCCCAGCTGCGGAAAACAACGTTATCGTTAATGATTTCAATGCTGCAGAAGCGGCATAGCGGATATGAGCATGAGCTTCGGGATTGCGATCACGCTGAACTGATCGAAACGTTGCTTGTCTACGATGGAGCTGTTCTGCTGTCCGGTTACGATAATCCGATTTATGCGCCTTTAGAACAAGCCGGATGGGATCGTCTCGAGGTGGATGTTGTCTGTTCTGCTGCTGGGAGGACGCGTTTCAGCGGTTTGCAGGGATCCGGATCCGCGAAGGAAAGGCAGCGCCGGACGGAAGTCCTCTGGCGCAATCCGGAGGCGCAGCGCCGTCTCGCACAATAAATCAAAAAACAAACAGAGCCGGGATTTTCCCGGCCTTTTTATTTTTCCGCACAATGATCCGCACAATGCCATCCGTTGTCAAAAACCCGGATCCGCACAATGCAATTTGCCGTTTTTGAGTAAACATCATGCCGCGTTGAATTGAGTTAAATTGACCTGCATTGTTCTGAGTAAATCATTTCGTCCGTTATAGGTCTCCAGAAGCAGATCGTAACAGAGAAGATCAATTCTATCCGCAGAAAGATCTTCCCGGTCCAGTTCTTTCTGAAGGGACGCGGCTTTTTCCTCAAATGTTCCGATGTTTCTCAATTCCCGTACCGGCGTCTCCGGAAGCATCAGCCCGGATGCAGTCAAAATCCCGAACGTCTCCGGCGGATAGATAAAATAGAGTTCGGACCATTCCGATTCCGGGCCATAGTCCATCGGCTCTCCAGGCCATTGAATCAGCAGACAGGGAGCCTCCACGCTCCAGCGTTTTCCCCGCAGAATATAATCGCCGCGTCCTCGAAGTATGAAAGAAAAATTACAGGAATCGAACGTCAGACGGATGCGATCCCGTTTTGCCGGCAGAAAACCGATGGAGGCAATTCGGGGAAGCAGGGCGACTTCCCGTTCCAGAGGACTCAGATGTCTGGTTTGTCTATCCATGATTTTGAAACGTTTCTCCATTCCTGTTTTTCTTTTTATCGTGTATAATATAGGAGATTACGGAAGATTTGTCAATGGAAGTGTCAACAACAAAAAGGAGTATGTTTCATGAAAGCCGGATTGATCGGATGCGGAAACATCAGTGATGCGTATCTGAAAAACGCTTCTGTTTTTCAACATCTGCGGATTGTCGCATGCGCGGACATCAGAGAGGAGGCGGCAAAGGAAAAAGCGGAAAAATACGGTCTCCAGCATCTCTCGGTAGAAGCGCTGCTGGCGGACCCGGAAATCGAAATGGTGCTGAACCTTACAACTCCGCAGTCGCACACGGAAATCGACCGGAAAGCATTGAATGCAGGCAAACACATCTACTCGGAAAAACCGTTCGGCCTTGATGCGGCATCGGGAAAAGAGGTGCTTGAACTGGCGGAACGGAAAAATCTGCGCGTCGGCTGCGCACCGGATACCTTTCTCGGCGGAGGACACCAGACCTGCCGCGCGCTTCTCGACAGCGGACTTATCGGGAAAGTCGTTGCCGGAACCGCCTTCATGCTCTGTCACGGCCATGAAGCATGGCATCCGAATCCCGGTTTCTACTATCTCAAGGGAGGCGGTCCGCTCTTTGACATGGGACCGTACTACATCACAGCTCTGATCCATCTTCTCGGTCCCGTGAAAAAGGTGGTTTCGGTCAACACGCGTTCCACGGATCTCCGGACAGGAATCAAGGTCAATGAGAACAAAACCTTTCCGGTCGAAGTGGATACGCACATCGCGGCGGTTCTGGAGTTTGTTTCGGGAGCGGTCATCACGCTTATCACCAGTTTCGACGTCTGGAAACACAGCGACTACCGCGACATCGAACTCTACGGAACCGAAGGAGCCCTGCATCTGCCCGATCCGAACTGCTTCAACGGGTCCATCCGCTTCTTCAAGGCAGGACTCAGCGCAGACTGGTCCATGGCAGACAATTTCTTTCCCTATAACGACAACATGCGCGGAATCGGACTGGCGGATATGGCGGCGGGCATTGAACGGAACCGTCCGCACCGCTGCTCCGGAACCCTCGCGTACCATGTTCTCGATGTCATGTGTTCCATTCTGAAAGCCGGACGGGAAGAACGCGCCGTCATCCTCGAAAGCTCCTGCGGGCGGCCGGAACCTCTCCGGAAAGGCCTCAAAGTCGGAGAGCTCGACTGAAAAACTGTAATTCATACCAATCAGCAGAAAGGATTTCCTACGATGAAACATGCATTGATCTTCCGCGGAGGATGGGATGGGCATGAACCGGTCCAGACCTCCGAACTGGTCGCGGAACAGCTCAGAAAACATGGAATGGAAGTGGAACTCTCCGATTCACAGGAAGCACTTCTCCAGAGCGGACTCGAACAGAAATACAATGTCATTGTCCCCGTCTGGACCATGGGGACCCTGCTGCCCGAAGCGGGAAAAGCACTGCGCGAGGCGGTGCTGAACGGAGTCGGACTCGGAGGATGGCACGGCGGCATGTGCGACGCATTCCGCAATGACACAGACTACCAGTTCATGACCGGCGGACAATGGGTGGCTCACCCCGGGAACGCAATCGATTACCGGGTGCAGATCACGGCAAAAGACCCGATCGTTGACGGCATCGGCGATTTCGACATGCACAGCGAACAGTACTACATGCACGTCGATCCGGGCAATGAGGTCCTTGCCGTCACGCGGTTCAACGGAGAAATCTGTCCCTGGATCGACGGCACCGTCATGCCGGTTGTCTGGAAACGCAGGTACGGCAGGGGAAAAGTCTTCTACTCCTCGCTGGGGCATAATGCGGAAGATTTCAAACGGGTGCCGCAGATTCTGGAGATTGCTGTCCGTGGAATTCTCTGGGCGGCGGACTGATCCCCGAAGGCGGAGTGTAACGTTTGAAACGAATGACGTTTTTCCGTTTTACAGAGAAAAAAGCCGGATTCCTCCTCCGAGGCATCCGGCTCTCTTTTTGTTTGATTTTTTGAGATTGACCCTATTTGTTCAGCGGGGTCAGGGAGTTGGTATAAATCTCCCGGACGGCATCACGGTCTGCCTTGTTCGGCGCCAGCGAAAGCAGGAATCCGAGCGACGGAGTTGTGAACGCGAGATCGACCAGTTTGTCGATATCGGCGGCAGTGAAGCCGACATCCGAAAGTTTCTCCGGAGCCCCAACACTGACAAGCCACTGTTCCACACCTTTTGCCGCAGCGTCCGCTTCCGAGGGACATCCTTTCAATCCCGGAACCAGCGGGGAAAGGACATCGGCAAGCACCACCGGGCGAGCCGGATAAATGTGCTTCACCACCGCAGGCAGCAGCATGGAAAGTCCGAGTCCATGCGTCAGATCGGTTTTCACTGCGCTCAGGGGATGTTCCAGAGCGTGCGTATAGTGGAGCATGCCGTTGTCAAAGGAAACTCCGGCAAGCATCGAGGCGTAGAGCAGGTAGTAACGGGCAGTCAGGTCCTTCGGATCCTTCAGAACCGCAGGCAGGTACTGAGCGACCAGTGCAACGGCTTCGCGGCCGAGAGAAATCGAATACGGACTGGCAATGATGCTGGTCACGGCTTCCACGCAATGGTTGACGGCGTCGATGCTCACAAAGCGGGTCTGTTTTTCTGCAAGCCCGGTCATCAGCTCCGGATCGTCGATGGACCAGGTCGGATAAATACAGTCGTAAGCGATCGCCGGTTTGTATTCGTTTTCCAGAATGGTGGCTACGGCGACGCGGTCCGCCTCGGTTCCGGTTCCATGTGTCAGATTGACCGCAATAATCGGAACCGCCGTTTCCGGCGTGAACTTGTAGTTGTAAAGATCCGCCGCGGTGTACTGCGGATTGGAAAGAAGGATGGCTGCACTTTTGCCTGCGTCGATCGCGCTTCCCCCGCCGATGCAGAGAACAGCCTGCGCCTGAATCGTTTTCGCAAGTGCGACAGCCTCATCAATCTGCGCCGTTGTCGGATTCGGAGTCACTTTGTCGTAGAGAACATACTGGATTTTGTGTGCGGCAAGCGCCGGAACAACATGATCCCATGCACCGGTCTTCTTATATGCACCGTGTCCGGTCACAACAAGAATACGCCCGATCCCGCGTTTTTCCAGCGCGGCAGAGATTTCCTCGATTTTCCGGATTGCTCCGCAACCGAAATAGACCAGAGTTTTAAGTCTGATTTCCGTGACTTCATGAATATTCAAACTGTTCTGAAACATGGTAACCTCCTTGCAGTTGTTAAGGTTCTGTCGAGAGTTTTTTCTTAAGACAGTATAATGCGGAAAATAGAGTTTTTCAAGCCGAAAATTATTCTTTTGAAAGGAGAAGGAAGGGGATTCTTTTCTGTTTTTTGAATTTCGTACTCCACTCGACCGGCATCTCGCCGCCGAACCGCAACAAGGACACTCTTCCTGACCCGGGAAAATGCGTGTGCATTTCTCCGTATTGTTATTTCTTGGGGTCTGTTCCGGTCATCCGGATTTCCAGTGGAGAGTTTTCCTGTGTAAGGAGATAGGTGGTCGTTGTCGGATACGCCATGTTGAGATTCTCTTCGGCAAAGCGTTTGAGAATGGTAAGGTTCAATTCGGATTTCCATTGTTCCTCCTGCACATACGACTCCGTTTTCAGCCACATGATGACCGTGATGTTCATCGAGGAACTGGCAAAACCGGAAAAGAAAATGCGCGGAGAAAAACAGGGACGATCGGGCCCCTTGAAGTTGTCGGTGATCTCATGGAGAATCTGAATGGCCTTCCGCATCTGCGGCTCGGTCGTGTCGTATGTCATCGTGACAGTGAAAAGGAATTTCAGGTGGTTCTTCAAGTTGATATTTCGGACCGCCTGCGTGGTCAGAAGACTGTTCGGGAGCGTATAAAACGATTCATCATCCGCAAGAATTTTGGAACTGCGCATCCCGACCTCGGTCACGATTCCCTCCACCTCTCCGACCTGGATTCTGTCTCCTAGTTTGAACGGCCGGTCGAAGAGGATCACAATCGTTCCAAAAAAGTTGGAAAGAGTATCCTTTGCCGCCAGAGCCGCGCCGAGGCCGAGAACTCCGGCTCCTGCCAGCAGAGCAGTTATATTGATCCGGAAAATACTTTGACCGATAAAAAACACCGTCGTCGCAAAGACCAGAATCCGGAGAATGTTGCGAAGAAGTTTGACCATAAGGTCGTCAAGGGAATTGTCATCGCGCTTTGCCAGCACCTGGAGTTTTTCATTGACAATCCCCACCAGATTCATTGCCGCCCATGCCGCAGTAAGCGCAAGAACCGTGAAGAAAAAACGGACGTCATACAAAAACGATTCCGCGGAAAATGTATTCAATACCGGTAGAAAACTGAGAAAAATCCCTGTCATCAGGACCGCAAATGCAAAAGGTCCGTTCAGAGCAAGGACCAGCTCCCAGAATGTACCCGGACTCTTCATCCGCCTCAATCTGGCGTTTATAATTTTTTTGAAGATAAACCACGCTGCCAGAACACAGAATACCACAATGGCGGCAGTCATCATCGCACGCAGAAGGAGATCTCCGCGAACGGAAAACCAGCGGTCGATGGAACTTGTTTCACGTTCGAAATATCTGGCAATCTCATCGGGCGAAAGATCATCCGGATTGATTCCCGCAGGCAGTTTGGAATCCAGCCATTTTTTGCGTGCGGCTTCCACATCAGCACGTTTCGCGTCTGTTCCGGAATGCACAACAGCAATGGAGACATCCTTCTTCTCCGGAACGGCTGGCTTCTCCGCAGCCAGAAGGCGCATTCCGCAGGTGAGCAACAGAAGCAGAACGATCCGTCCAAACATCCACACCTCCCCCTTTCCGATGGGTCCAGTCAAATTTCATGCCATCTCAAATGCCGGAAAAAGCGGCATCGGAAGCAGCTGTCAATAGCGGGCGATCAAAGCAAGAACTTCCAGCGTGTCCGTTCCGATATTTTTAAGGCTGTGGGTTTCGCCGCTTCGCGTAATGCTGGCGTCTCCCGCTTCCAGAATTTTCGGTTCGCCGTTGTCGATCGTCTCCGCCCGGCCCTTCAGGATGAAAAACAGTTCCTCTTCGTTTTCATGCGGATGAAGGCCGATGGAACATCCCGGTTCCAGGATCAGTTTGGAATACATTCTTGTATTCGATTTCATCTCTTCGCCGGGCTTCCAGATGGCGGATACGATCACCTCGCCGTCGCCTCCGCGCATGTTTTTTCTGACTTCCCTTCCGAACTCCGCGGGTTTTCTGATCATTTCCGACCTCCTTTGACTCTGCCGAACATATTTCCGTATTTTTTGGAATTCAACGCTTCCACAAAGGCGCTGATCTTGGTTGTGGTGCTGCACGGATCGGTGGTGGGGTCCATGCAGTCGCCGTCGAGCGTAAGAAGAGGGAGACCGACCTTGTCGAGCTCCTCCCGCAGATGTTTTGCGAAACAGCTGTCGGACAGCGAACATCTGCCGAATCCATGGTTGTAGAGAATACAGCCGTTCAGACCGGATTTCTCAGCATTGGAACTGATGTAGTTCACTCTCAGCTTGGGGTCCAGATAACCGACCGTAAGCAGTTTGCGCGCCAGTGAACGGTACGGATCATCAGGATTCAGCATCTCCCAGTCGACGAAATTGACTTCCTCGAAAACAATCGGAGCCCGGCAGGTCATCTCAATGAAATCCAGAATCTTCGTATCATAAAACGGCGGAAGATGGAGCCAGAGCAGACGATGCGTATCCTCCCGTCTGTAATGTTTTTCCGCCCACTCCTTTTTGATGCAGAGATCCTCGTAAAACTGCTTCTGGATATCGACCAGCTCTTTTTTCCCCCAGAGCTGGGAGAAGAGAACCGCATTGTAGACCCCTTCCGCACCACGGATCAGCGGAGGACTGGACCAGCGGAGCTCGTTGCATTTTTTGGAGATTTCCGCGGCTTCATTGGAAAGCCGGCACGCCTCTGCCAGACGTCCCATATCCATTTTCATTCCGAGCGCCTTTTCCATCAGGGCAACCGCCTCCTCAAGACCTTCCGCGATCTGTTCCACGGAATTCGGATCCTCCGCATTGATCGGGGTATGGAGTGAATAGAAACGATCGGAAAAATGATACTGTCTGGCAAGATCCTGGAAAATGCGTTCTCCCTGCTGACACGGTTGAGAGGTCGAAACGCCGAAATCCGGTTTCGGCAGTTCCGTGCCCTCCAGGACACGCAGGAAGGAGCAGGTTTCACCGGCAAAGCCCTTGTAAGCAGCGATATCCAGAGCCTTTTTCGTCCGTTTGGAATTCCGGGCGAAGAGAGCCGCGTAGGTTTCGAGCGTCAGCATTTTGACCCCGAGGGCATTCAAAATCTCCGTCGGGAAAAAGAGATTCCGCCAGACCATCGGAGCCTTCGCCTTGGAAAAGAACTCCCGACGGGTCGTATTCGCACGCATGGAAACGGATTTCATCGACGACTTCTCATATTCAATCGGCTTCATATCCAGCGTACCCTTGAGCTGAATGTATTTTCTTGCCAGACATGCCGCTCCAAGCGCTCCCATGACACAGTGAAATTCCGGAATAATGATGTTGTTTCCCGTAATCTCCTTGAGATAATAAGCAACCGCACGATTTGATGCGACTCCGCCCTGGAACACGATGTCGCCCTTGTAGTTGAAGAGAAGCTGTCCCACACCGGAGATGATGGTTCGAG
Source organism: uncultured bacterium (assembly GCA_949292215.1). GTDB lineage: Bacteria > Verrucomicrobiota > Lentisphaeria > Victivallales > UBA1829 > UBA1829. Next base: position 80,913 of record CASEYW010000108.1, on the reverse strand, counting down.
CCTGAGCACGGCAGGCACCCCCGATGATCTGTCCTAGCGGCATCCGGTTCTTGAACTTGTTGATTGAAGTTGCACTCAAAACGGCACAAACGGATGAAAATTCCAGATCACTGTCATAATTGACCTTCTCCGCCATCTCTTCGACGGGAATTCCGAGTTTCAATGCGACACTGTCCAGAAACGCTCCCGTTCCGGCCGCGCAGATACCGCTCATCTTGGAGGTCCACATTCCCATCTTTTCGTTGTAGATCATCGCCTTGCTGTCCTGTCCACCGACATCCAGAATCGCCTTGACATGAGGATAATAGTGGAGCGCTCCGGCGACATGCGCGGAAACCTCGCTCACCTGAAAATCATACGGTATGAAACGTCTGGTATCCTCCACAATCTGACTGCCGGTCACAACTGTGCAGCGGATATCCTTTTCCGTGAGTCCGGCACCTGCAAGAAAGTGTTCCACGGTTTTTCTCAGTGCCCCAAGATTGCAATGACCGCATTGACTGCAATTGCTCTTGCAGGTAATCTTGCCGGATTCCACCGGTCTGGTGCGTTGGTAGGTAACATGACCGACTTTCCCGTCATCTGTCATCAGGACGGCTTTGAAAGTGGTTGAGCCGATGTCGATCCCCAGATAATAATTTGTTTGTCTGCCCATTTTCTGTTTCCTTAAAAGCTCACAGCCGGGAAAACCGGCCCTGCGGCTCCGATTCCTGAATTTTCAGGAATATATCTCAATCTTTAATATTTTTCTATCCTGCGAAATGATTTCATCCATTTTTTTTGCAGCCATCCGGATCAGGGTTTGAAGTCTTTCTGGAACGCTGAATCCATTCCGTCAATTGTTTGAATTTTTCCACGGAAACACGTTCCGCGCGAATCGCCTCCGGAATCCCCAGCGCCTCATACGCCTGATCCACTTCCCCGCGTCCGAAAACCGATGCCAGCTGCTTGACCATCTTCTTGCGTCTCTGGGAGAATCCCAGGCGCGTCACCTGCGACAGCAATTTGCGGAATTCATATGACGGCAGGTCCGCACGCTTTTTCATTCTCAGCACACAGGAATCCACTTCCGGTCTGGGATGAAAAAGCTGCGGCGGCACCATTCGTAACGGCGTCACTTCATAAGAAGCCTGTGCCCGGACGGAAAGCGCACCGTACTCCTCATCCCCCTCTCCTGCGGCAAGCCGCAACGCCACCTCTTTCTGAAGCATGATGATCATCTCCTCCGGTGGCTGTTCCGACTCCAGCAGCTTCGCCACCACCACCGTTCCCGCCGAATACGGCAGATTGGAAATGAGCCGGAACGGAACACCAGCGCCATAGATTCCACTGAACTCGACTTTGCATGCGTCACCCTCGATCAGTTTGAGTCCCCTGGGAACCAGAATGCTTCTAAGCCATTCACAGATCCGGTGATCGAATTCCACTGCCGTCACTTCCGCGCCGAGATCCAGCATCCGCTTTGTCAGCGCGCCGAAGCCGGGACCCACTTCCACAATTTTCTCACCAGGAGCCGCACCGGATTCCTTGACGATCCAGTCCAGAAAATTTTCATCCACGAGAAAATTCTGTCCAAGTTTCCTGCTGGGTTCCACCCCCAGAGCAGCCAGCAGAGCAGTCAGTTCGTTCTTTTTCATGAGAAGACCCTAGTGATGATGGCAGCATCCGCCGTGCCCGCAGCCGCATCCGGACGACGCCGAGGGACAGAACTCCTTCGAAGGACATCCTCCGCTCTCCCTGACCGCCGCAGCAAATCTGGAAAGCTTTTTCACAACCTGGTCCCCGGAACACTCCGGGCAAGAAACTTTCGTCTGCGCAGAAGGCACCAGTTTTTCGAACTCCTTCCCGCAGGTTTTACAGACATATTCAAAGATCGGCATTCCCTGTTCCCTTCCTGTTTTTTTCGTTCCGCTTCCCCTGTAATATACCACAAAAAGCGCAATTTGGCAAACCGGTGCAGAGAAATCCGCCGGAACCGAGCGCAAGAGGAAAATTCCGGAATAAAAAAGAGCTTTCCGGTGAAAGTTTTTCACAAACCACTTCCCCACCGCGGTCTTTTTATTTGAAGATTCTCCGGATTCATGGTATTATACAGAAAAAAGGGAAGATTCTCAAAGACGCCCTCCAGTCTTAAGGAGAACACATGAACCAGACGGAACATTCAACCAGAAAACGGAATCAGAAATGCTGAAGGAAGATGATCGAACCGCCGGAATTCTTTTGAACATCACAGGCAACGGAAAAGGAAAAACGACAAGTGCATTTGGGATCACGATCCGTGCGCTCGGCTGGGGATGGAATGTTGTCTTCCTCCAGTTTGTGAAGGGAACCGTCGAAACGGGAGAAAAACATTTTTTTGATGCACTGAACCATCCTCTGCTGCGATTTGAACAGCTTGGTGCCGGACTCAGCTGGCACCCGGGCGACCACAAAGGAATGGCCGAAACCGGATGGAAACGCGCAGAGGAGATGCTCCATTCCGATCAGGTCAACCTGCTTGTCATGGATGAGCTGAACATCGCGCTGCATTATCAATGGCTGGAGCTGGACCGGGTTCTTGATGCCCTGCGACAGCGTCCGCCGCATCAGAACGTGGTCATTACTGGACGCTATGCGCCCGCTCCTCTGCTGGAGCTCAGCGATCTTGTTTCCGAAATCCGCTCCGTCAAACATCCCTACGACAAGGGAATTCCGGCGATCCGGGGAATTGATTTCTAACTTCTCCGGTGGCCCCAGCCTTCCGGATGTGTCTTACCCGCGGGAAACGGAACGCACGGAACCGTTGACGGAACGGAAGTCCAGCAGGGAGCCGATATTGCACTCCTCGGCAAGAAAAACCGCGGCGAAGGAGAGGGTCAAATGGAACAGCGACGTATTCCATTTGGTCTCCTTTCCCCAGCCTTCGAATGTGGCGGTTGCACCCTCGCGGATCATACGCAGCCAGGCATTGTCGTCGGTCAGGAGATCGTGAAGAAGCTCCTCCTCGCCGTCGCGCTGAAGCCCGGCAAGCAGCGGGAAGGTCACAAAAAAAAGACTCTGCGACAACCGTTTCCGCCGGATCATATCCACAACATTCCGTTCACAGGCAGCATCGGGACAGAGACCGAAGAACCAGGCATAGATATTGCCCGGCATGCTGATGTGCTCAGAAATGGCGCTGTCCCTGAACAAGCCCGCGGAAGGCAGATAGAACGTTCGGACAAACTCCTCCGCCAGAGCGATCTCGCCCGGATACTGCGGTTCATTCAAAGAATCCGCCACGCGGTTGAAACAGCGGATCGCACCGATATACCAGGCATTGATCGCATTGTGCATGACCGTGCAGAGTTTTCCTTCGGAAATTTCCGCATCGTAACCGTCGCGCATGTTCTGCGGCCATTCGACCACGCACCACTTGTCGAGATTGGAAAGCAACCCGCCCGGACAGGCGTATTGTTCGCGGTAGAAGTCGAGAATCTTCCGGAATTCCGGCAGACGCACCCGGACGAATTCCGCTCCGCCAGGCCTCTTTGCCAGCACAGGAAGCAGCAGAAACATCATCAGCGGATACTCGGCGATCTCCTGCATGAAGGAACAGTTGGCACAGGTCATCAGACCGGGATTGATGAAGGAAGTCCGGAGGAAGTCATCGATGAATTTATACATGGGAGAGTAATCCGCCGTCAGGACGCACCATGTGAGCATGGTGTAGCAGCCGTCGCCGAGATAATAGCCTTTCTCCCGGTCCATGCAGTCCTGAATCTGTTCCTGAACCCCGTAATGAATGGAACGCACGCACAAGTTCCAGACCTGACGAGCCTTGTCATCCCCGTACCGGCAGTGCGCCGCGAGATGGAACGGCATGTGCCGCGCCGCGAGGCGGATGGATTCCAGCTCCACCCGCACTCCGCCCTTCTCCGGAAGAATGAGTTCGACATATCGGAACGATTTGTAATCAAACTGATTCAAGCGATCATGCTCCCTGCCGGAAAGCAGGAAATATTCGACATAGGTACAATTCGCACGCAGACGATACCGGACGGAGCCGTCCGCTTCCAGTTCCTGTCCAAAGCGCATCTCTATGGCATCGCCGTTTTTTCCTGATGCAGTCAGCTCCAGCGCCCCTACATACATCGCACCGAAATCAATCGAAATCCGGTTGTCTCCGCGCTGTTGGATCTTGACGGGAGGGATTCGTTCCACTTCCAGCGCCGGCAGCGGCGAAGGAAACATGCGGTACTCCGGAGCAGGAACCAGCCTGGCCGACGCCCAGCTGGAATCGTCGAAATCATCCTGTTCAAAGCCGATTTCGGGAACAGAGGCATCGTAGCGCTCCAGAAACTGAGTCTCGTATCCGGCGACACCGACCGCAGAATAGCCTGTGTGGGGACGGCAGAAAAAGGTTTCATCCGATGCGAGAACGACCTCTCCGTCGCAAACAAGATCACAAAGGAATCCATGGCGGTTGTCTCCGCTCACCCAGACTCGATTGATCAACCCCTGATAATAGGAATGAACAGCCAGAATATTTTTCCCTTTCCGAAGAAACGGCGTCGCATCTATGTACTGATAAAACGTATGCGATACATAACCGGGAATGGGCCCCTGTCCAACCTGAGAGCCGTTCAAATACAGTTTGGCATAGTCGTCTGCGGAAAAAAAGAGTTCTGCATGCGCCGGCACTTCGGAGAGCTCGAACTCGCGACGAAACAGAATATGACGATTCCGCACCCGGTTGTCTATGCGTCCGCGCGCCTCGACATCCAGCTGGCGGTGGAAGACATTGAGGCGCGGCAGGAGCAGGAACTCCCCCGCAGTAATCCACTTCCCGGAAAATTCATGCGTCCGTTCCCTCCCGGAAGGAAGCGGACCGTGCCGATTATCTGTCTCTTTCATGGAAGCAAGCATCCTTATTTGCCGAACAGGTTGAATGTTGACCAGGGAAAACCGATTCGGAATAATATCATCAAAAAAGAAATTTTCAAGGATCGCTCATTCCTTCCAGGACGAGAGACGTGCAATGCCCCCGCTCCGAAGCCTGAAGAAAAAACTCTCTTTCCGTCAGAACAGGAGAAGCAGCAGGAAGAAACAGGACTGTGAATCAATACACAGCTAAACAAAAAAAAAGCGTTTTATTGAAAATTATTTTCCAGGGGGTATTGCCAAAATGAAAAAAATGTGGTATAATGTATACGTTTATTTTTCTGGGAGAGAGAAATTTACGGGGAGAACGGAATTTTTTCGCAACAGAAAATTTTTTACAGGATTTTTAGACAAGAAAGCTTTACGTTATGAATTGGGCCAGAACAGGAGTTCTTTTGCTGGTGCTGGGATTGATCGGTGGAATGGTTGCCGACGCTCAGGGAAAAAAGGGGTCCGCGGGAAAAGCAAATACGGGAATGAAAATCAAATACGTCCATCCGCGGGATACCAGTTACCTCGGAATCTCCCGTGCAAAAGACAGTTTCATCCAGCAGACGATCAAAGCGCACATTGATGCCGGAGAGGACATCAACAACAATGATGTCGGAAAAGCCATCATGAGTGATGTTGCCGCGGAAATCGAGATGAATCCGAAAAAACCCCTGGACAACCGTTCCACAAAAGTCCTGATGGATCTTGCGCGGAAACAGATCGAAAAACAGTTCCCGAAATCTCTGGAGCAGCTGAAAAAGGAACTCACAGAAGAAGCCGCCAAACGTTTTGTTCAATATAAACTGCGTGATCGCATTACGGTCAAATACTATCGCGGACCTAAAATCCTTGCTGTTACCGGTCCGTTTTATTCTTTCAACGGACGGACAGTGAAAATCGGCTCCCGCATCATTCCCTATTACGACGTCCTGCCGGAAGACAAGATCAAAATCGACAAAAAATTCTCCGATGCGAAGCGTGAAGAATACATCTCCACACGCTACAACAAATACCGCGACAGACGGAGCGACGCTCTCACCTCCGCATTCAATAAACTCAAGGACGCCCAGGATGCCGCAAATGAAAATGCCGGATACATCAACGTGCTGGACCGCTGGTTCACCGCAGCAAAACTGACGGAAAGCTATATCGAAAAGGAACGACTCCGCGCGTCCTCTTCCAACAAAAGCAACAGTTTTGACAATCAGGAAATTCTCGTTTTCGACACCCCCAACGAGAATCAGCTCATTGCCAAAATCAATGAAAACAAGGCAAAATCAAATTCCCTCAAGGGAATCGACAGCGATCTGGGATATTCCCCCGCCTTCTGGGATTTCACCCGCGGCGAAGCGCGTCTGGCTCTGCAATATGAAAATTACAGTGTCCTGGCAACAAAGGAATACGATTATTTCATCACGCCGAACCGTCTCATCCGGAATATCCAGTTTGACTACATCAACAACAAGCTGTCGAGAGTCATCACTTATTACACGCGCGTCACTTTGATTGACTTTCTGAAACTGAAGGAACAGTTTGTCGCCCGTTACGGAAAAGACGACCTTCAGCGGGACAATCCCCGGGAAGCCTCCAAGGAACGACTCCGCTCCCTTGTCTGGACCGGGAAATACACCATTGCGAAACTGATGCTGAATTTCGGCGAAGACGATGTGGTCAACGGGGTTCTTTTCATCAAGGAAAAAGCAGGAGCTTATCCGGCAAAGGACTCCATGGTAAAAGCCCCGGACAAAAAGATCATACCAAAATTGAACTGATCGATCGGCGGAAAGGCTCCTGCGGGGCATTCGCGAGCCATCCGTTCCGCAGGTTTGCAGAGAGGCTTTCTCCTGCTTCAGTAACGGAATGGCGCTCTGCGGATATCTTTGCACCGTGACTTGAAAAATGCTGTTTTTGTGATAGATTGTCGCATATCAATTAAATGGAGATTGGATGACATTATGGCTCGTGATCCGAAACAGATTCCCATCGGCCCGCTTCTGAATGGGCGTGTCATTGTTTTGAAAGGCAAACAGACCAAGGAAGAGGTTCTGAATATCCTGGTCGATATGCTGGCCCAGGTGGAGGATATGGTTCCCAGGGATGATCTGGCATGGGGTATTTTCCATCGGGAAAGTCTGATGAGCACTGGAATCGGCAACGGAATTGCCGTGCCTCATGTGCGTTTGGAAAATATTGAGAATCCCAGCATGGCACTTGCGGTTTGTCCGGATGGAGTTACGGATTACCAGTCTCCTGACAATCAGCCGGTAAAACTGGTTTTCATGGTTGTCGCCGGCGGACAGCAGAGAGCGACTCATCTCAAGATTCTGGCATCCATCGGTTCGCTGTTCTATGACGGACGTCTCAAAGCAGCGTTTCTGATTTCGCCAGAACCGAAAAACTGCCTGGAAATTCTTGCCCGCGCCGAATCCTGAATCCTGTATTCTTCCAATGGAATGATGCATCCGGAACCTGGAAATCCTGCGTAGTGAATCTCCGCTTCTCTACGGGAATTTTTATTTCCATGAAGGTGAGACTTTTCCGATTTCCACAAATGGACGCGGGATTCCTTTCACCCAGCGTTGAATTCCATCAATACGGACAGTCCGGTTCTCCCACAGTTTCAAGTTCAAGCGCGGAGCGGTCAGATAGCAGACGGATATTGTTTCGCCGTTGATCTCCAGAGTCAGTTCATGGGAAGAATCCATGACCGCGTCTTTCAACGGAACGAGTTTACCTTCCACGCTGACTGGTCTCTCATCTCCGGTCACATAATGTTGTTGAACTTCAGATCCGGCGGGAGTCTTCTTTTGGGGAGTCTTTTCCTTCAGGAATTTCCGGCTGACATAACACTTCAATCCCGGAAGCGGACGAATGCGGAGCCAGAATCCGTCACGAGCTTTCTGAATAACGGCAATTTTCTCTCCCGGCACCGCTTTTCCACGGCGATATTCAGCAAAGACGGTTCCCGGACCGCAGCGCAGCCGGGCACCATCCCGGAGAACACCGTTCTCATCAACGAACACGGAAGCAACCCAGACGGGAACCGTCTCCGGAGCCGGAATCTCCGCCCAGGAATCATTTGCCGGCACGGCATTCACCCGCGTTCCTGCGGCGAGCATGGCAACCACCATCGCCTCGGGAAAGGGAGCCGCCCGCACATTCAGGCGATCGACATTCACGACCGCCCCGAACAACGGTCCCCATCCCACGAAAAGCAAACAGGAAAGCAGGCGAATCATACCGTTCCATTTCAGCCGAATACGAGTTCGGCATCCTTTTCATCAAGGATCTCTTTTCCGAGCCGGAGCGCGGTCCAGATCTCCGTATGGGTGATCTCCTGTTTGTAACCGAGCTGATAATACGGGCTGAGCGTTTCAATCTCCTGCATGGGACCGCAGGAGAAGCACTCCACGCTGCATCCGTTGTCCGGATATTCGGCATCCACAAAATGTTCGTATTTTTTCACGAACATGATCCCTTTGTTCTGATAAGCGATCCAGGCGTCCTCACAGTTGAAACCGATCTTGGCATACGGACGACGGATTTTAGAGTTGTGCTTGACCAATGTGTACTTCGAACCGATGCGGACACGTCCGTCGGAAAGATCCGTATACGGCCAGAGAGCAATGAACGTATTCGGCAGAAGCGCTTTCTTATCGCCCTGCGGCATCGGCATGATGGCGGTTCCGCCGGGTGCCATCACGGTAATCGCCCATGCGGCGAGTTCCACCTCCCAGCGGTTCCAGTTGCGGAGGGTGTGAATGATTTTGAAGGAGTCGTTTTTGAAAGGGATGATTTCAATGGTCTTCTCAATTCCGGCGAGGGAGTCGGGGCCTTTGTGAAGAACGATGCTGTTACCGCGTTCCCGGACGTCGACTTTGGAGTTTTCGATGGTGTAAGTCCGCGGTTTCTCCTCCGGAGAATGCCAGAGACGGTGTCCGCCGTAGTTGTTCCATTTTTTATCGCCGGTTCGTCCGGCGGTTTTCGGATAGATGTAGAACAAATTGTCGCTGTCCTCGAAAAATGCGCCCAGAATGCGCGGCCCGATTTCAGTGGCAACCACCAGTTTGAAATTCCCGCTGGAAACCTCCAGACAATTTTTCCAGCCTTCGAACGTGACTTTCTTATGCGCCATGTTTTCTCCTTTCGTTTTTTATCAATCAGACATTTCTGTTGAGAAGACTTTCCGCCAGCGCCTCCAGCAGAGAGCGGTATTTGCCCGCCGGAAGTTTCGTCAGACTTTTCAATGCGGCGGCAGAAGAACATTCCGCCTGACGGACCACCGCTTCGCGCGCGCCGCATTCCTCAAGCAGCGTTTGAATCCGGGCAATCTCTTCCGCTCCATAACGCTCCAGGTTCATCAGTGAAAAGAGTTCCTCCTTTCCCGCCGGAGAGAGACGCTCCATGGCCTCAATGAAAAGGATGGTCGGTTTCCCTTCGCGGAAATCGGAACAGAGGGGTTTGCCGAACGTTTCCTCGTCACCATAAACGCCGAGCAGATCGTCACAAAGCTGAAACGCATACCCGACCTCTCCGGCAAATGCGGAAAGCGCGCGGACCTCAGTCCGTTCAAAATCAGCGGTGTCGAGCCCGATCATGGCGCCGCATTCGGCGGAATAGGAAAGAAGCACACCGGTCTTGCCGCGAATCATATTCATGACCTCATCCCGGCCGGGGAACTGCCTGCGGTATTCGAATTCAACATCCAGCGCTTCGCCGGAAAGCAGTTCACGGTTCAGGAATGACTGCATCCGGCGCGCCATCATGTTCACGGTCTCGCAGGAAACACCGCGTTCCGTGGAACGGAGCAGAACGTCCATTGCCCACGCCTGCTGCACATCTCCGGCGAGAATCGAAAAATCCGTACCGAATTTCTTTGCCCGGACAGGGGTCAGTTCAAACCTTCCTGCCGCACGACGTTTAAGTTCAATATGGCAGGTTGCGCTGCCGCGCCGTAATTCGTCGCAGTCGATGATATCGTCATGGACAAGAGTCCAGTTGTGATAAATCTCAACCGCCGCAGCCGCGTTGACCGCCTTTGCCGGATCACCTCCGACCGCTCCGCACGCCCACATGACAAGTACCGGGCGGATGCGCTTCCCCCCTCGCAGCGGATAGAGACGCACCGCATCGCGCAGAAGCTCCGGCGCAAGACTCTCGGGAAAGGAATCCGAAAAAATAAAATCATTTATTGTGCCACAGACTTCCGAGAGCTCCTTTTGCAGTTGATTTTTCATGATTCCGCACCTATTGTTATATATCTTGCAATTTCCTGATCGCTTACAATATACATTGAAAATGAAAACTTAAAACCCGGACAACGAAAAATGACGATAAAATTTGCGGTTATCGGCGATCCGATCGCCCATTCCCTCTCCCCCGCCATGCAGAATGCAGCCCTGAAAAAACAGAACCTGGATGCCGAATATTTCGCCGTTCACGTCAAAGCGGAAGGGCTGAAAGCGTTTACGGAGTGCGCGCGGCGTGAACTTGCCGGATTCAACATCACAGTTCCGCACAAGGGAGCAATCATCCCGTTTCTGGACGGAATTTCCAAAGAAGCGCGCGTAGCGGAAAGCGTCAACACAGTCACGGTCGAATCCGGACGACTCTATGGGGATACCACCGACGGCTACGGTCTGGAACAGGCCCTCGCTGAAGCCTTTGACTTCCGCGTTCCGAATGGAAAGATCGCATTCATCGGCTGCGGTGGTGCCGCACATGCGGCCGCAGTCTGGTTTGCCTCGCGCGGCGCGGCCGAGCTTCTTCTTATGAACCGCACTGTGGCAACAGCGGAATCCCTCGCCGAAAAAATCCGCCGGGAATACGGGACAACAGTACAGACTTGCGGATTGACTGACACAGACGGGATCAAAGCTTTTCTGAATTCAGCCGATGTTGCAATTCAATGCACCAGTCTTGGACTCAAACCGGAAGATCCGGCCCCCTTCGACCTCTCCCTTCTTCCCGCATCCATCCGCGTTTACGACACCATCTACAAGAAAACACCGATCATCCGGGAGTGCGAACGCCGCGGCATTCCCTGTGCCAACGGACTCGCCATGCTGCTCCATCAGGGAGCACGTTCTCTGGAAATCTGGACCCGCCGGAAAGCCCCTGTCGAAACCATGCGGAAGGCGTTGGAAGCAGCCTACACCAAAGCGGCAAAATAGTTCAGATTTCCCTGGAGTCCCGGATGAAAACCCTGCGATTTTTAGGATGGTCAAAACCGCTGCCGGAACTGGCAGCCCCTCTCCTCCTCAATGAAGGATTCCGATACGGAGACGGGCCTTCCGTTGATCTCTCCGGACTTCTCGTCCTGCTCCCGGGAAGACAGGCCATGCGTGTTCTGACCGAAACAATGGCCGATCTGCTCGCACCTCTCTCCGCCGGATTTTTCCCGCCTGAATTCTATACACCGGAACGCTTTCTTCTTGAAGGAGGCGACCTTCGCGGAATCGCAACACCCCTGGAACAGATTCGTGCCTGGAAACAGGTTGTTTCAGACTGCGGCAAAGCAGAGTTTCCCTCTCTCTTTCCAGTGGATTTTCCACGCAGCAGCGATACCATCGTCAACAACCTTGCCGCCCAGTTCCGCATGCTGAAGCGGGAACTTTCCGCCGGCGGCCTGACAATCGCATCGGTCTCCCGTTCGGGAGCAACGCTTGACACGGAACGATGGGAGGAGATTGCCGAACTTGAACGCCGCTATACGGAACTTCTGTTCACCCAGAAGCGGACGGATCCGGAAGATCGCAAAATAGCCCTTGCAGAATCCGCGGAACCGTTCCGCCGATTTGAAAAACTCATTGTCCTCGCCATGCCGGACCTCAGCACACTTCTGCTGAAACGTCTTGCGAAAGCCGCAGAAATCATGAATGTGGAGCTCTGGATCAATGCTCCGCAGAAAATGGAATCCATGTTCGACGGCTGGGGACGTCCTCTTCCGGAGTCCTGGGCGGACTACCCTCTCGACTTCGGAACCGTTTCCGGCGATCCGGAAGCGGACGACATCACAAAGCATCTGTTCAAAACAGAAACGGCGGAACAGCTTGCCATTGCGGTTTCGTCCCTGCTCTCCGGCGGCTCCACACCTGAACTCTCGCGCAAAACAATCGCTGTTACCGAAGAAACATGGTTCGACCCCCTCCGCAAGGAGCTTTCAAAACTCAAAATCAAAGGAAGCGGCGGAAGAACTCTGATTGTCACATCGCCATCCGGAGAACCGATGCGGAAGCTGCGCCTCCATGACCCGCTGAGCCGGCTTCGCGGTTTTATGGAATCGGATGATTTCAGCGCACTCCATGAACTGCTCCGGCAGGAGGATTTTCTTGTCGTACTCGAAGAACAGCTCGGAATCCCCGGAGAACAGCTTCTTGTGAAACTGGATCAGTTCCGCATGGAACACCTGCCCGACACATTGGAACATGCCTTCCAGTCTGCCGGGCCCGATCTCATTCCAGTGTTTCAGTTTTTCCGGGAACGGAAACAGGAGCTCGAATCCCTGCCGCCCGCAGACGCGGTGGAATCGTTTGTAACTCTGCTCTACGGAAAAAGAGGAGGTATCGTCTCCTCCGGCATTCCGCTGGAACAGGAAATGGTGGAGCTGCGGAACCTTCTGGATACAATCCGAAAAAGTCCGCTCTTCCGGGACGATCCCCTGAACACCGTTCTGACAGAACTGCTCAATGCACTCGGAGAGATAAGACTTTACCGCGAACCGCTGGAACAGGAATTTCAGGTCGGCGGATTTCTTGATCTGCCGTGGAGCCGGGCTGCCGAACTCATTCTCTGCGGGATGAACGATGGAGCAATTCCGGAAAGTGTTCACGGAAGCACCTTCCTCTCCGACACCATGCGGGAAAAACTCGGACTCCAATGCGATCGTCGCCGATTCGGTCGCGATGTCCTCTATCTGGAATCTCTTCTGCGCTCGCGCGGAAGAGATCACGTTTTCTTCCTTGCGTCGCGTTTCGACACCGCAGGAAAGCCGCTGAAATTCTCCCGTCTATTCTTCCAGGGCAGCGACAGGGATGTATTCGACCGAGCCTCCATTCTTTTCGAACCGGTCCGCTTTCCGGAATCGCCCGCCGATGGAAAAACAAACGGATACCGTTTTCGTCTCGCCCCCGATTTCTCCAGAGCGGACAGAAACGCCGATCTTTCGATCTCCGTCACTCAATTCAAGGAATATCTTCAAAGTCCGTTCCGCTTCTTTCTCGGCAATTTTCTCGGTATGCGGGAAAACGACTATGATGCAAAAGAACTTGATCGTGCCGCATTCGGGAGCTGCTGTCATTCCGCATTGGAACGTCTTGGACCGAATCCTTCCACTGATCCGGAAACGGTCCGCAAACGACTCTTTGAAGCGCTGGATGCCGAAATGCGCAAACAATACGGCAGTCCTCTGCCCGTTCTGATCGCCATTCAGAATGAACAGATGAAACAGCGTCTCGGATGGGCCGCTGAACAGATCACAAAATCCGCCCGTGAATTCAAAGGACTCGAATGCGAATACGTTCTCGGCGGAGAGGATGATGGCATCGCATTTGCCGGGGCAAGAATCCGGGGCCGCATCGACCGCATCGAATATTCGTCCTCGCAGCACCTGCTGCGCCTCATCGACTACAAAACAACCGACAGCGGCGAATCTCCGGAAAAAGATCATTACCATCCCCGTTCCGGTCGTTTTTCCAATCTTCAGCTGCCCCTCTACCGACTGCTCATTCTCCGCGATGCCCATTTCCGGACAAGACACCCTGAAATCGACTACAACACGGTCCGTATTCACTGCGGATACCTGACCATGCCGAAAAACGTAACGGAAACCGCCATCCGCATCTGGGAAAACATGGATGCACTTCTGCCGCAGGCGGAGGAGCTCGTCCGGGAGATCATCTCCGAAATCCGGCAGATGAAGCATGGAATCTTTTATGAAGACCCCGGTAAAAAAATCCCCTTCGACACCTTTCAACCCTATCTGCTTCCAGACCTGAAAAGCGCGGTCCCGACAGCTCAATGGATTTCTCCGGAGGCCAAACAATGAAAGAGTTTTCAAACCTGGCAATCATGGCATCCGCGGGAACCGGAAAAACATACAGCCTCGCCATGCGTTACATAACGCTTCTGAAACTCGGGGTCAAGCCGGAGGAAATCGTGGCGATGACTTTCACAAACAAAGCCGCGGGAGAAATCTTCGACAAAATCATTCAGGAAATTCTCGGCATGATTGCGTCACCGGAAAAACTCCGCTCCGCTGTTGAAGCCGGCAATCTTCCGGAAGACACAACACAGGAAAATCTCTTTGCAATTCTCCGTAAGATTCTCTGCGCCCCGAAAAAACTTCAGATCAGCACGCTCGACAGTTTCTTCTTCAACATCATCAGTGCGTTTCCGTTCGAATGCGGCATTGCAGGAGAAATCACCATGCTCCCGGAAACCGATGACGAACAGCGTGTGAAAGCGCTTCTCCAGCTGATTCGCGGATCGAGCGACAAACAGCGGAAAATCCTCCTGGAACTGATCAAGCTCTCCAGTCTGAATACGGAACCATACTCCATTTTCGCTCCCGCGCAGAAACTCATCGAAACCTCTTATGGGGAGTATCTGAAATATCCCTCGGAGGAACTCTGGAACAACGCGTCTTTCCTTGATCTGGAAACAGATTCCTCCGATCTTCTCAAAGACGAGGAACTTCTCAAGTTCAAGGAGCTCTTTCTGGCAAAATCGAAGACTCCGAACAAACGAATCTCCCAGTACTACAGCAAACTCGCCGATTTTGCAGACTTCGCCGGACAATATGCCAAAACACCGGTCGATTTCGAAAGCAGATTCGAAAATCCGGTTAAAACGTTTTTCGAGAACAATCCGGACTGGCTCAACGCAGCTTCCGTCGAAACAAAATACTATACAGCAGAAATCATTCTGGAGGGGAAAGAACTGGAAGCCCTTCAGAAAATCGTCCGGCATCTGCTGGCGGCCGAGTACAAAACCATCACGGACAGAACTCATGCAAACTACGATCTTCTCCGCCATTTTGATGATACCTACGCAGATGCAGTCCGAAGGAATGGCGGGCTGACCTTCAAGGACATCCCTTTTCTTCTGAAGCCACGCGACAATGCAGGCTCACTCGCGCTGCCTTTCTCGGATAACGCTGTCCTTGAAGAACGTCTGGACGCGAAATACAATCACTATCTTCTGGACGAATTTCAGGATACCTCCGACGAACAATGGCGCGCGATTGCCAATCTTGTCGACGAAATCTTCCAGCCGGACCAGGAACGTTTCCGCTCCTTCTTTTACGTCGGCGACATCAAACAGTCGATCTACCAGTGGCGCGACGGCAATCCGGAGCTTTTCGAAGCGGTCTTCCGCCGTTACAGCGATCCGGGATTCGACACGTCCCGACTGAAAAAAGCGACCCTGACCCGTTCCTTCCGTTCCTCCGTTCCGGTCATCGAAACTGTCAACCGCGTGTTTCTGCATCCGGAAAACATCCCCGGAGACACAATTGCCGAAGCCATTCGGAAAATGGAATTCGAAGAACACTCCTCCGCCCCTTCCGCCGCAAAACAGGCAGGATACGCAGCCCTGATCGAATGCAATGAACATGGCAGCAAAGATGTCTCGCCGGAATCTGTTTTTGAACTGCTGCTCTCCCTTGATCCATTCTCGGACCGTCATGATTACAGTGTCGGCATCCTGACTCTCGGAAATGAATTCGCCGCGGCAATGGCGGAACGTTTCCGCGATTTCTGCAGGGAACGGAATCTGGAATCCGGATTCGCCATCACAGTGGAGGGTGTCATGCTGCTGAACGACAGCCTTCTGTTTGCCGTCTACAAAAATCTCCTGACGCTGGCACTGCATCCAGGCGATCCCATGGCGCGCGGTTTTCTCTCCATGATCGTTCTGCCGGAAGAAAATCTCACCCTTCGCGATCTGCCTGTTCTTCACGGAGAGAGGGAAAAAGCAGCAGATCCCGATACCTGGTTCCGCAAACTCAGCCGTCACATCCGCGCATCCACCGCGGCAAACGGATTCACTCAATATGCCCGGCGTTTCCAGAGAGTCTTCCTGTCAAAACTCGCCGACTTCGATGCAAAGCGTATGGATCTCACTCTTGACGCCGCTATGAAATTCGATTCTTCCGGAAATAAAAACATTGCCGACTACATTCATTATCTGGACTGCATTGAATCCAAAAGCAATTCCGTCCGGAAAACAGTTCAGTTCATGACCATTCACAAATCCAAAGGGCTGGACTTCGATATCGTCATCCTGCCGGATCTTTACACGCAGAACGGCATCGACTCCGGCAACAGCCGCGGAGAACTGCTCGTGGAAAAAGATGCGGAGTTCCGTCCGCAGTGGGTCACATATCCGCCGAAATCCGCTCTGGTTCCTTATTTCAGGAACATCGCCGCGGTCAGGGAAAGAGACACAAAGGCAAAAACCTACGAAAAGTGCTGCCAGCTTTACGTTGCCATGACGCGCGCACGCCATGCGCTCTATCTCATGACCACCACCCCGGCAAAAACAAAGGAAACAGCAACCATCCGTTTCGGAGATATCCTGAAAAGCACTCTTGCGTCCTCCTCCGCCCCGGTTCCTCCCGAAGACGAAGCATGGATCTCCCGGATCAATGACCAGTTGCGGGAAAACACGGGAGAAAACGCCCCGGTACTCTCCCTTCTCTACTCCTGCGGAGATGTGAATTGGGCAGACCGGAAAGCTCTCAAACCGGACTCTGCGCCGGAACTGCTCCGCAAAGCAGACCGGAATTTCCGAGCCTTGATCGCCTCCTACTTGTCCGCGCCCCACGAAGTAATTCCTGAAAAACGCTCTCTCCCACGGTCCCCCTCCGAATGCGAAGCCAGACCGGACTCTGCGCACACCGCATCCGCCGGCACCCCGGGTGGAACCGAACTCGGGCTCCATCTTCATGCACTGTTCCAGCGAATCGAATTTCTCGACGAAACCAACACCGAACGCGTCCTGCTGGATTATCTGGAGGAAACGGAAGGAGACTCCGATCCGGAACTGCTGGAGACGGTCGCCTCAATCTTCCGCCATGCCGTCTCGACTTCCGACGCATCTGAACTCCTGTCACGCCCGCAGGGTACAAACACGGAACTCTGGAGAGAACGGAAATTCTGCATTCGCAGCGGAAATGCACTTGTCTCCAGCGTCTTCGACCGCGTCATGATAGAACGGAGCGACGCCGGAAAAATCGAACGCATCACTCTGATCGATTACAAAAGCGACAACTCCGACGACCCCGGCTATTTCCGCAATGCCTATTCCGGCCAACTGAATCAATACGCGGAAATCCTGAGCACCCTTTTCCATTCCGCTTGCAGAATCGAAACCGTTCTCTTTCTCCTGCGAAGCGGTAGAAAACTGATCGTCTGACAGGAAAAATCCTTCCCTTCGGCATCAGCTGGGAGTTTTCGTTTTCTAAAAAAATTTTCTAGAAAGATCCC
Source organism: uncultured bacterium (assembly GCA_949292215.1). GTDB lineage: Bacteria > Verrucomicrobiota > Lentisphaeria > Victivallales > UBA1829 > UBA1829. The sequence goes on along the minus strand of CASEYW010000108.1, from coordinate 63,532 downwards.
ATTCCGGATGCTTGCAAAAGAGCATCCGGAATGTATCTTTTCAAAACCCCAAATGATCCAACAAGCAAGGAGTGCGCTATGGATAGAAAAGAGTTTTCTAAAAATCTGACGCGTCTGAAAGCCCGCTATGAAGAGCTGGTCACACGCCCGAACCGTGTAGACGAGGAATGGTACAACGGCTGTTTCGAACGGTATGTGTATCCCGTTCTGACCAACGAACACATTCCGCTGGAATGGCGCTACGACCTGAATCCGGAAACGAATCCGTACCTGATGGAACGTCTCGGAGTCAATGCGGTATTCAATGCGGGAGCGATCGAATTCAATGGAAAGATCTGCATGGTCTGCCGCGTGGAAGGGAACGACCGCAAATCCTTCTTCGCCGTTGCGGAGAGCGAAAACGGCATCGACAACTTCCATTTCCGCCGCTATCCGATCCTGATTCCGCAGACCGATGACAGGGACATCAATGTCTATGACATGCGTCTCGTCAAACATGAAGACGGCTACATCTACGGACTCTTCTGCACGGAACGGAAAGATCCAGCTGCAATCAAAGGAGACACCTCCTCTGCGGTTGCCGCCTGCGGCATCGTCCGGACACGCGATCTCGATCACTGGGAACGTCTTCCCGACCTCAAAACTCCCTCTCCACAGCAGCGGAACGTGGTTCTGCACCCGGAATTCATCAATGGCAAATACGCATTTTACACACGCCCGCAGGACGGGTTCATCGAAGCCGGTTCCGGCGGAGGCATCGGATGGGGACTCGCGGACTCCATCGAAAATGCCGTACTCACCGAAGAACAGATCGTCGATGAGAAGCTCTACCACACGGTCAAGGAGGTCAAGAACGGCTGCGGTGCCCCACCGATCAAAACAGAACACGGCTGGCTCCATGTTGCCCACGGAGTCCGTAACACCGCCGCAGGACTCCGCTATGTGCTCTACGCATTTATGACAGACCGGAACGATCCCTCCAAAGTGATCTGCTCTCCCGGCGGATACTTCCTGGCACCGTACAAGGATGAGCGTGTTGGAGACGTTTCAAACGTTGTATTCTGCAACGGACTCGTCACAAAGGAAAACGGCGATGTCTTCCTTTACTATGCCTCCTCCGACACCCGCATGCATCTGGCGAAAACCACAGTCGGCAAACTCTGCGACTGGGTCATGAACACACCTTCCGATCCAATGTACTCCCGCGGATGCGTGGAACAGAGAATTGCTCTGATCAAAAAGAACGAATCGCTGTAACCACAGAGAAAATGCACATCAGAATCGCTGTTCCGTCCGCTGAATCACCATCTCCTGCCAGTCGGGAGAAAGCGTGACAAAGCGGGCGGACCAGCCCGAAATTCGTACCGACAGATTCGGATACCGCTCGGGATGCCTCCGGGCATCCCGCAGCATTTCCGGATCCACGGCATCCACCTGAAGATAAAAACCGCCCAGTGCAAGAAACGTCTTCAGCAGAGCGGCAAGTTTACGGACGCCATCCGCTCCGCCCAGTGCCGATGAATGAAACTTCAGATCCAGCGGACAGCCGTTTGAAATTCTGGTAAAATCCACTTTGCAGAACGATTTCACCACGGCGGTCGGCCCCTCCAGATCCGTCCCGGGCGACGGAGCAAGGTTCGCAGCCAGCACCTCATGCGCCAGACGGCCGGAAAGAGTCGCCTTTCTTTCCGCTGCGAACTGCAGCTCCCGGCCGAACGTGCTGATTCCAACCGGACGGAGCACTCCCGCAACCTCGCGTTCCATTCCTGCAATTTCCGCATAATCCTCCACCAGACGCTTCAGGAGTGTATCCGCGCCGTCGGAATCATTGCCGTACAGCCGATATCCGGTGCGGATCTCATTCCGGAGAACCTCTTCTCCTTCCCAGTTCCGACTCAGGATATCGACGACCCGCTCCAGCGACAGCCGTTTTTCCTCAAACACGAGAGTCTTCAGGAGATACAATTCATTCGCGACATCCGGCAATCCGCCTGCATGAGTCGCAATCGCTGTATACACCGGTCCGCCCGCTCCGTAATTTTCCGCAGAAGCGATGCAGTTTTCCACAAACAGGGAAAGCAGTGAACCGGGTGTACCGAAACCGCCCTCCCCCCGGGTAAACGCCGTGCCGATCTCATGATTGAGATTCCGGATATATGTTCTCAGCGCTTCCAGATACAGATCGTAGAATTCGTCAAACGAGGAACAGCCGGGACGCCGGAAAAGGAACTCCTGGTAAATCCGCAGAGCATCGAACGGACGGTATGAGAAAAATGTCCTGCCGGGAATAATCACTTCCCAGCAGCCGTCGTTGGTAAAGTTGACCGCCTCCTCCCGCGGATACCCGAACTTCTCCAGAGCTTTGAGAACCACGGGTTCATTGTAGATGGATACGATGCCGCCGCCCAGACGCTGAATCTCCGCAATACGGGTAAACATGGCATCGCTGGTCTGCTGGTTGACCCGGACGGCAATCGGGAAATCACTGATGTGCAGCTCTTCCACAATATCCAGGATCAAATGCGTCACCGGATTGGTCACGTCGTGTCCCGACGCATCAATTCCGCCGAGAATCACATTCTGATAATGCTGCGCATCCCCGGACCCCTTCTGAATCCCCTTCCATTCCGTTCCCTTGATCCAGAAATGAGCGAGCAGTTCACGCGCTTCCTCCAGAGTGATCCGGTTTCCGCGGAGATCCCGCTCCAGATAAGGCTGTAGCATCCGGTCGAGACGCCCGAGCCCGGACCAGTTTCCGCACAATCGGCAGAACTCGTAGAAGAATGCAAGCGACTGAACAGCCTCCCGGAAACTTTCCGCCCCCTCTTCCGGCACCCGGTCAAGAACGGCGGCGACCTCCTCCATCCCCTCCATCCGCTCCAAGGCTTCCCGGTACCGGCGCAGCCGGAGCCGCATCGCCTCAATGCACGTCAACATGGATTCCAGAAATTCGATCTGCCTCTCTGAACGCCCCGGACGGCGCAGGGATTCTCTCACCTCCCGTTCCAGACCGGAAAGCCCGAGCCGGATTCCCTTTTCAAAACAGACAGTCGTATGGCTGATTCCGTTGTAAACACGCCCGGGCGTACCGTGCCAGACAGCACTGCGGTATGTGGCAGCGCCAACCAGTTTCTCTTCCGGCAGAATCCGGAGCGGAGCATGTTCGGCAATCAGCCGGATGTTCTCCGCATAGTTGGCAAATACGCCACGCGAAGGATCGGGCGCAAATGAAAAATTCTCGGCAATCACTGTTCCGGCGATCTCATCGGATTCCAGATAACGTTCGGCAAGTCTCCGTGTTGCCTCGGAAAGACGGACAGTTCCGTTCTCGGACAAGTAATGAAAATGGGTCATGAACAGCCTCCTGGCGTTTCTTTCTGTTCACGTTTATTCTATCACGGAGAAGAGGGTTTGTAAATATCTGTTTGTCTCAAAAGAATATCCGATCCTCTTTTTCCGGAAAAAAGATTGACTTCATTTTTTCCGGAAATATAGTATAAAAGGAGAATCGGATCATGAAGTATGAACTGAAAATTGACTTTCTGGAAACCGGGCGTCTGCTCTTTCCCAAACAGGACGACGGCTATATTCATCGAAAAAAAGTACCATTTCTGATTGTCGCACAGGCATACGAGGGACATTATGAGATCACCGTCGGCACACGCCGGGAACTGGTTCTTTCCGAAGGCGAGGCATTTGTCGCGCCTTCCAATACGGATCTGACTATTCGCCACCGAATCAATCCCGCAACCGGACGAATGAAAATCCGGTTTATGCACATTCGTGCGACAGCATGGAACTGCACCGATCTCTGCGATCTGATCGAACTGCCGGAAAAACTTACCGCAAATGAATGCCGGAGCGCCATCCGATTCCTCCGCGACTGCGAAAAAGCTGACCGTTTCCCCGATCCACTGCTTCGGGAAACCGCAGCAACAGCTGCAGCCATGAACATGCTCGTTTTCCTGCTGAACCGCTCCATTCCGCTCCTCCGGAACGAGGAATCGTTTCCGGAAGCGCTGAACACACTGCGCCCGGCTCTGGATGCAATGGGGAATCCGGAAAAGAACTTCCGGATTCCCGAACTTGCAAAACGATGTGCCATGTCACGTGCGGGATTCTATCGTCTTTTCTCCCGTACTTTCCACTGTTCTCCGGCAGAATACGTACTGAAGCAGAAAATCCGGAAAGCCGCCATGCTCTTTCAGCGGAATCCGGAGTGTTCCATCAAGGAAACCGCGGAGACGTGCGGTTTCTCCAATCAGTTTCATTTCAGCAGGAAGTTCAAGGAACAGACAGGGATATCCCCGACAGCATTCCTTGCAAACCTCCTGCGGGAACGCTCCTCCCGGCGCTGAAACATCAAAGCTGCATTCCACCGGCGACGGGAATATCCGCACCTGTGATGTAAGCTCCGGCATCCGAGGCGAGAAGCAGTGCGAGACCGGCGCAATCCTCCGGCTGTCCGAAGTATCCCGCGGGAACCTGCGCCTTCAGCAGAGGCACCATTTCTGGATCAGCAAGCGTAACGCGGTTGCGGTCCGTTTCAATGATGCCCGGAGCGATGTTGTTGAACGTCACGCCGTCTTTGGCGAACTGACGCGCACAATTCAGCATCAGATTCACCAGAGCGGACTTGGTTGAAGCATAGATCGGAAGACGCGGCGACTGCTTCCACTGATTCACGCTGCCAATGGAGAGAAAACGCCCCCAGTGTCTCTCCCTCATACCGGGCAGGAACGCCTTGACAAACTGGAAGGCAGAACGAAGATTCGTGTCGTAGGAGCGCTGGAATTCCTCTTCCTCGAATTCCATCACTGGCAGATACATCTGTACGGAAGCGTTCAGGACGACAATATCCGGACTGCCGGCTTCCTTCACAATCGCGGCGACATCTTCCGATTTTCCGATGTCTCCGAGCACAAATCGACAGGAAATTTCTTCGCTCCGCGCCTCCTCCAGCGCCTGTTCGAGAGGGGGCGAAAGACGGGTCCCGTGAAAGATCACAGAAGCTCCCGCGGAACCAAGAGTCATGGCGATCGCTCTGCCGATGCCCCGGCTGGAACCGGTCACCAATGCAGTTTTTCCGGTCAGGTCAAACGATTTGCTATTCATACTCTCCCCGTTTCTCAATGCAGGACAACTTCTGCGGAACGTTCGGTTCCGGTATTGTCCAACCAGGTCAGGCGATAGGTTCCACGGAATCCGCGGAATTCAACAGAACCGTCTTTTCCCGCCTTGACGCAGGTTCTTGTTTTCCACTGGTTGTTAATCAGGTCATTCAAAGCGAAATAAGCGGGCTTCGGTTCCATGTTGCGGGAGAAGAGTCCCGAAACGGAAGGTTCACCCGGTGCCCCGCAGTCATCGACAACATTCCACCATGTAATTCCCATCATCGGCTTCAAACTGAACCACAGACGGTACAGATTGCGCGCGATGACCGCCTGAATCGCCTGTCCGCGCGCGTCGTTGTTCGGTGCCGTGATCGTGATCTCGCTGAGATGAATCGGCAGGCCGGGCCTGCCGAGTCGCTCGAACTTTTCCCGCACCCGTGCGGGCGATTCCACATCGCTCGTCCCGGCGGCGATGTCCAGACAGCTCTGCGGATCAAACAGGTGCATCTGCGAACCGACAATGTCGATCTTGCAGCCGCGGGCGCGAAGATCGCGAATCTGATTCAGATAATAGTCCCCTGTATCATAGTCGTTGATGTTGAGTTTCGCTTTCGCCGGGAACACGCTCTCGGCGATTTTGAATCCGCGATACGTGTAGTCCCCCGGCATGACGCCGTATCCGCTTCTGGAGATTTTCGATCCGGGAACCATGTTGCCTCTTCCGAAATCGCCGGCGCTTTCATTGACCACGTCCCAGCTGTCAATTTTATCCCCGTAGCGAAGAGCAATCTCCATGATGCGCTTCGCCATTTTCACATTGATCTCGGTGGTATATTCCGGATAACGGGCGGCGAACTCCTCTGCCGTCAGACTGCCAAACACGGGAGCTATGGCATCGGAATGAAGCTGTCCGTTCTTCGGATTTCTCTCCAAATTGGCATTTTTCAAGCAGTCAAGAGGCAATTTGGAAATGAGCCAGTCGGGAATCTGCCAAGTGTTGTTGCCCCACACAAGCGTGTGCCCGTGCAGGCGAATCCCTTTCTCCAGACAGAACTCCACGACAGGATCGGTCGCCGGTCTGCGCCAGTGCGGCTGATGTTTCGGATCAGAACACCGGTTCCAGAACTCGGCGGTATCACGGTCTTCCCCGCGGAAACGCGGTTTTCCCTCCTCCAGTTCAAATGTTTTCCAGTAAAAAGCGATCGTCGCGGAGTTGAACAGAGTTCCGTAGAGTTCTTTGTACCTGCGGTTGCGTTCATCGGTTCCGAGCTGATCGAAATTAAAGATGTGTGCTCCGAAAATGAATTCGCTTTTCATCTGTTCCACCTTCACATCGGCTCCGGCGGGAACGCCATCCGGCTTGAAGAATCCGTCCGCTTTCCGGTTGGCTTCGATATCGCGATCAATTTCCGCCTGAACATCGGCATTCCAGTAATTCCAGTACCCTTCGCTCATCTGGCTGTTCTGTTCTTCAACAGACATGCCGGTGTATTTGTATTCCGTCATAACAATCTCCTTTTTTGAGAATTTCCATACGAATCATTAAAAATATCCGCCTTTGGCAATGATCTCCTGAATGGTGTCTCCGCTGTGAACCCAGTCGAAAATATCGACTTCATTCCGCTGAATGGCCTCGGCACGGAGAAGGACATCGTAAGCGATTTCCCGGGGAATGCAGAGAACGCCGTCAATATCCCCGAAAATGATGTCGCCTGGCCGAACCGTCACCTTGCCGATCTTGACCGGGACCTGATAGTGCGTAATCATGCAGCGCCCGAGCGAGCCGTTGCTTGTGCGGTAGCGGTAGAATACGGGAAAGTTCTGTTCGAGAATCTGCTTGGTGTCGCGGATGCCTCCGGCGATCACGGCGCCGCGGATCTTTTTCGAGATCGCGGTTGCGGTCATGACGCCGCCCCAGAGGGAGGCTTCCGTATCGTTCGAGGTATCCCAGACAACGAGTCCTTCGGGTTTCATGTCGTCAAGCATCTGTGCGCGGAAGGTCATCTCCCCTTCGATCATGCAGTTCGGAGCGCTCTTGACCGTAAATGCCTCTCCGCAGACGACCATCTCATCGCGCAGCGGCATGATGTCCGAAGGCAGATTCTGATTCAGCAGACAGAGTTCCCGCATCACGTCATTGATGCACCCGGTATACAGTTTTTCATAACGTTCGCAAAGCTCGCGGACCGGAATCGGGAATTCCGTATCGGGTATGTGCTGACGGGTCTTGATAAGACGATCCAGCTTCATCAGTCCCGCTTCCTGTGCTTTTTCTCTCATGTCTTTCAGTGACGGCATTGTTTTTCTCCTTCTGTGGTTTGATCTTGTGATAAAATCGGCAATTCTTCAGTCAAAGTGCGGATCACCCTGAAACGCTCCTGTTTGGCGCGGTCGTAATCGCCGCACCGGGTTGTCAGGACCACTGCATAAAAATTCCGTTCCAGGTCCAGAAAAACGGTCTGTCCGCTCCAGCCGGAATGCAAAAGCGAAGTACCGTATGCCGCATCCCACAGCAGCGCATCGTAAATGATCCAGCCGAATCGACGGTATCCATCGAATTTCTTTGCCCGGTCCGGAACAATTTCGCGGAAACTCTCCTCATCGAAAAGGGAAGATCCGTTTTCCATCTTCCCGTGCCTCAAATAGCAGCGAAGCAGTTTCCCGAGATCGCGCGCGCTGGAAAACATTCCCGCGTTCCCGGTTGCACCGCCATCGCGATAAATGCGAAATGCAACAAAATCGGAGATCATCCCCTGGTGTTCTGTCCCGAAGGTCTGCGCAAGACGCTCCGGCGGGACCGGAGGGGGGGTTCCCACGGCGCTGTCATTCATTTGCAGCGGAAGGAAAATCTCGTTCCGGCAGAACTCCGGAAAACGGCATCCTGTAATACGTTCCAGAATCATTGCCAGAAGAATGTAATTCCAGCAGGCATACCGAGCCTCTTCCGTCGGCGGATAAGGCGGGGGAACGGTCAGCATATTCTCCAGCATTTGGAGTCCGGATTCGTCGAAATAAGGTCGGCATGTCTCTCCGGGGACCTCCCCGAAACCGGAGGTGTGATTTGCCAGATCCCGGATCCGAATCGGAACAAACAGTTTTGCCTTGAAATCCGGCAGATACTCCGTGAACGGCGCATCGAAGTCGATCCATCCGCGGGAGCGGCAGATCAGCAGAGCCGTCACGCAGGCGGCGACCTTCGTAACGCTGGCGATATCAATCACCGTGTCAATGTGCATCGGAAATTGATGCGCATTGTCTGCATAACCGATTTCCGCCTTGTACAGCTCCCGTCCGGGAGTCCCGGCATATACGACAGCGCCATGAACAATGCCATCCCGCATTTCCCGTTCGAAAATGGAAGGGATCGAATTCATCTTTCCAGCTCCTTAAATCCGGATCTTGAAATTAGGCGAACATTGACGATCCAGGTGAATTGTACGGGTCACGGTTTTCCCGTTCCCGGTGATTTCAAGTTCGTATTCCCCGAAGAATCCTTTGAATGCGGCATGATCCGTATTTTCCGTATCAAGTTCAAGATTGGTCCGCCATGTTTTGCCGAACAGCTCCCGGATCACGTGATATGCGGGTTTCGGCGTGAAATCGTAACGGACAAGACCACCGTGAAAATAATTTTCTCCCGCAGTCATATCCCCCTGCGGAGCAAACGCGGCGAATCCGTCCACCAGGTTCCAATAGACGATTGCCTCCATCGCCGGGTGGCTGAACCAGATGCTGTAAATGTTCCGGAGGATTTCCGCCTGAATCTCCTCGTCCTCCTCCGTATAAGCATAAGCAGGAATCGTGAGCTCGGTGATCTGAATGCGGCGGCCGAGAGCGGCATACGTATCAAGCACGTTGTAAAGCCGTTCCGGATCATAAAAGACGGCGGTCTCCTTCCTTTCCTCTTCCGCACGATAGAACATATGGAACTGCATTCCGATGGAATCGATCCGCGCCCCTTTCAGAAGCGCACGCTCGATCTGCATGTAATACGGACTGCGTGTGCCATAGAAATGGGCGTCGTCCCAGATACGGCAATGAGCCTCGTTGATGATCAGGCGGTTTGCAGGGAAACAGCGGTCCGCCTGGTCGAAACTCCATTCAATGTAATCAGGCTGATCGTAAAAGTTCGTCAGGTTGGAACAGTGAAATCCCCACCAGGTCTCGTTGGTCACCTCCCAGGAGGGAATCCGGGCGGAATAGCGATCGGCAAGCTCGCGGAAACGCTTGAGAAGAAGACGCTTCTCCTTCGCAATCGGCCCTTTTGCCCACGCAGGAGTAAAATTGGCATAGTTCAGACAGTGCGCTTTTGGTTCAATCCCGTTGGATTCACAGTATTCCAGACAGAGATCCGGCGCAGGACGACGATAAATTTTCGGGCTGTCTTTTGCAAAACGCGGCTTTCCCTGCTCCGGCTCCAGATCGGACCAGTAAAACGGCAGAGTCGCAATGTTGAAGGCATCAGCAAACAAGTGCTGATACGCTTCATTCTGTTCCGGAGAGTTGAATTCCTCCAGCATGAACAAATTTGCCCCGTACCTGAAATCATGTGTTTTCTGGCACACCTTTACATGAACGCCGGTTACAGGCTTTCCGGCATCATCCATAAAGCGCAGAACGGCCAGCCCTTTACGGTTCGCTTCAATCCCGGAAACAACGCGGTCCTTCAGCAAATCCTGTTTTTCTTCAAACGGCTTCAAAACATCTTTTCGACTGCTCATTGTTCTCATCCTCTGTTAATTTGCAAAAGAACGAACAGCCTTCCGGACTGTTCGCTCTCTGTATACGGGTCATCCGCTCCGGTTCCGGTCAGGACCACTGTCTGTCGTTCGCCCACTCTCTGTCCCATTCAGTGGTGGGGGCCCAGGCTTCGGGAAAATCCGGATGGAGCTTCTCTGCAATCAGCGCTTCATTCAGGGATTCAATCCCGAGGCCGGGAGCGTCCGGAACCGTGATGTATCCACCGTCGTACCGGAGCGCCGGATTGACCAGATCTCCCCACCACGGGACATCAACGGAGTGGAGCTCCAGCGACATGAAATTGCGGGTCGCCGCCGCAACATGAACCGCCGCAAGACATGCAATCGGACTCTCCGCCATGTGGATCGACATCTGCACGCCGTGTTCCTCCGCCAGATCACCGATTTTTTTCGTTTCCAGAATACCGCCTGCCGTGAGAACATCGGGATGGATGACCGCCAGGGCTCCGGATTCCAGAAGAGGTTTGAACGACTCTTTCAGATACATGTCCTCTCCGGTCCCGATCGGCGTCGTGGTGGAGTTTGCAAGACGGACATACTGATTCGTCATCTGCCAGGGAACTGGATCCTCCATCCATGCCAGATTGAATTTTTCCAGACGCTTTGCCAGTTTGATGCAGTCCTCCAATGGAATATGCCCGAGATGATCAATCGCCAGAGGCACCTCGTATCCGATCTCCGCACGGACATCCGCCATGTACTGCTCCAGAAAGTCGAGTCCCTTCTCCGTAATGTGAATCCCGGTGAACGGATGGGCTGTATTGAAGAGATCATAGGCTTCTCCGCGCATGGCGCGCGGGTCAATCGAACCGTGCGGCGTGGAAAATACAGTTTTTTTGTATTCACGCATCTTCTCCAGAAATCCGAGCGGAGCGGAAAGCGCGCCCGGGAGATCCATCAACAGTTCGATCCCGAGATCCATTTTCAGGAACGTAAATCCTTTTGCCATGCGCTCTTTGAGAGCTTTGCCCATGTCTCGTCCGCCGCCCTCGGAATCGGTGTCGCAGTAACAGCGAATCCGGTCGCGGAACTTTCCGCCGAGCAGCTGCCAGACCGGAACCCCCCACGCCTTTCCGGCGATATCCCACATGGCAACTTCAAGCCCGCAGACGCCCCCCGCCTGACGGGAATCCCCGCCGAACTGCTTGATCCGACGGAAAATCTTTTCCACATTGCAGGGATTTTCCCCGAGAATGCGGCTCTTGAGCATGGCGGCATACGTTCGGCTGGAGGCATCCCGGACTTCTCCGTAACCGACAAGCCCCTGATTCGTGAACACTTTGATCAGAGTGCACCGTTTCGGAGCTCCATCAATGTCGGCAAAACGGACATCTGTAATCTTCAGGGTGGAAGGATCAATCTTTGCGTTCATTCTTTTCCTCTTCGTTATGGTTATATAAATCAAATTCAGATCAGTGTTTCAATTTTCGAAGCTGCCTCTGCCAGCGTCTCCGCAAGACAGCGCATGTTGCCATCGGTGAAATCGTCATGAATCCCGATCAGAGTCAGCGCCGCGGCAACCTCTTTCCGGGAATCGAAAACCGGAACCGACATGGCATCGACCCGCCAGCGGTTGTTTCCACGGTTGAATATGTATCCATCCTTCCGGATTCCGGCAATCCTGCGGAGAATCAGTTCCGGATCATTTTTCTCCGGAATCTCCACACGGCAATCCGCGGCAAGACGCCGAATTGATTCCTCCGGTTCCTCCAGCAGCAGCGCAGCTCCCACAGACCCTTCAATCACAGGAAACCGCGATCCGTTCTTCCCCGAAACGGAAAACGGTTCCGGCGACTCCGCACGAAGCACCGATACCTGCTCCTCCCACTGACGGATGGAAAGTTTGCATGCCAGCTTCGTCCTCCGCGCCAGCTCCTCCAGAACCGGCTGTGCCGAATCGAAACAGACTCCCCCGTTCCGCGATTTCAGCAGAAGCGCCAGCATCCCGAGCGACAATGAATAGGTATTCCCGCGATTCTTCCGAATCCAATTGTGCTTCATCAGACTCTGCACAATCCGATACCCGGTTGTTGTCGTCACCTCCACAGCCCGGCAAATCTCAGCCTGCGTCACAGGCCGCTCTGCCGAACACATGTATTCGATCACCGAAAGGGCTTTGTCAACCGCAGGAACTGTGTTTTCGTTTTTCATATTTGAAAAACCTTTTTTCAATTATGAATTAATTATATCAGAAAACGATAAAAAAGTCAAGAGGGAAAAATTAAAAATAAGGAAAAAAGTGTCCGGGGGCGAAGGTTACCGGCTTCCGTCCGTGAACGATATTCCGTCCGCTTCCGGGCGTGAGAAAAGCGCATGCGCCTTCCACTGCAAAGGGATTTTGAGGAACCGCAGAACGTTTTCAGGCAGTCGGTTCTCTTCTGATCCCACCCAGGCGCCGCCCGGGGAGACGGGTTGCCGTCATGCAGATTGACGGCTTCCGCACTCGATTTTTTTTTCTGTTTTTGCCGCGGTTCATTGAAAATGGGGAATCCGCGTGCTATTATGACTTGATGACGGAAAATACGGAAAGGCAGGATCATCATGCTATGCAATATATGCCATAAAAATACGGCGACCATCCACATTCAGGAAATCGTCGGCAGTGAAAAAAAGACCCTCCACCTGTGCCAGGAGTGCGCGACTAAAAAAGCACAGGAGGATTCCTCGTTTCAGGCGCTCAATCTGGCAGAGGTGCTCTACAACATCTCCAACCAGCTCAATACGGAAAAAAAAGAGGAGACCTCCGCCGATCAGGAACACAGCGGAATCTTCTGCGCCACCTGCGGATGGGATTACGCCAGTTTCCGGAAAACCGGGCGTCTCGGCTGTCCCGACTGCTACAACGCATTCTATGAGACCCTGAAAAGTGCCATCGGCGCCATGCACCGGGGCACCACCCATACAGGCAAGGTTCCAGGCGCCTTCCAGGGCAAGCTGCCGAAACAAAAGCCGACCGACCGTGGAATTCTCAAACGGGAACTGGAAAAACTCCAGAACAATCTGAACATCGCCGTTGCCAACGAAGAGTTCGAACGGGCTGCCATTCTGCGCGACAAGATCAATGAACTCAAAGAACAGCTCAAGGGAGACGATCATGCGGACAAAGCCTGAACAGCTCATCAACAGCCCTTTAAGCTGGCTTGCCGACAGCGGCCCGGATGACGACATCGCCCTCAGCACCCGCATCCGTCTGGCACGGAATTTCAGGGCCACCCCATTTCCCATTGCGGGGAATCAGGAAGCACTGCTGCAAGTGCGTGATCTGGCGCTCGATGCCATTCGGGAGTCCGACGCCATGCTTGAGCCCATGGAATTTGACCTGCCCGCTCTGAACGATGTGGAAAAACAGCTTCTCCTGGAACGCAGACTGATCAGCCGTGAAATGCTGAATCCGAATCAGGCATCCTGCCTGATCGCAGACAAGGATGAATCTCTCGCCGCAATGATCAACGAGGAAGATCATCTCCGCATTCAGGCGCTGAGTCCCGGATTCCAGCTGAATCCGGTCTGGAACCGGATCAATCAGTTTGACGACGCACTCTCCCGCCGGATTCCCTACGCCTTTGACGTACATCTGGGATTCCTGACATCCTGTCCATCCAATCTGGGAACAGGAATGCGTGCTTCCGTGATGCTCCATCTGCCGGGGCTTGCCATGTCCGGGCAGATCGCGGCAGTCAAGCAGGCGACAGGCAAACTCGGGCTTGCCATCCGCGGATTCTATGGGGAAGGGTCCGAAAATTTCGGCAATCTTTACCAGATCTCAAACCAGAGCACGCTGGGGGAAAGCGAAAAACAGATCATTGATCGTCTTTCCTCCATCGTCACACAGATCATCATTCACGAGAAGAAATCGAGGAACTTCCTGTTCGAGAATAAGCAGTCGTATTTGCTGAACCATGTCGGCAGAGCCTACGGCATTCTCCGTCACGGCTACATGATCTCCAGCGAAGAAGCGCTGAATTCTCTTTCGGCACTGCGGCTCGGGGTCGACATGGGAATGTTCTCCTCGGTGGATATTCATACGGTGAACGAACTGTTCATCAATGTTCAGCCGTCGCATCTTCAGCTTCGCGCGGGGAAGGAGCTCTCCTCCGAAGAACGCGATACCGAGCGGGCGACGCTGATCCGGGAAACCCTCAAGGCAAAACGCGGAAGATAACCATTCCATGAATCTTGAAGTGATCTATTCCGCCGGACTGGCGGTGCTGGAATCGACGTTCGTATTCGTCGGGCTGCTGATTCTGCACGGTCTGAAACGCCTGATCGGGTCGGCGCCGCTTTACATGTTTCTTGGAGTGCTCCTGGTATTCACGCACATTGTGGGAGCCGCCGGACTCAGATTCATCATGCACGGGTCCGGATTCGAACTGGGAATTGCGACATCGGTTCTGCTCCTGCCGTACCTGGGAATCCTGATGGTGGTCTATGCCGTGGACGGCACCCTTGCGGCACAAAGACTGATCATTGCGGCCATGGCGGCATTCGGAATCTTTGCCTATCTCGGCTGGATCACGACGATGCAGGCGGAATGGGAAGGATATGCGATGTCGCAGGGACTGCTCGCGGATTTTCTTGCGAAACTGCTCGGAGACACATCAAAAAGCATGGGAGCTTCGCTCGTCTCACTCACGCTTGACATGTTTCTGATCCCGGTGATTTTCCAGAAAATGAAGAATTACGGCTGCCGCATCTCGGTCTGTGCAATCGGCGCCCTTCTTCTCGGCCAGCTGGTCGACTGCTTCATCTTCACGGGGGTGCTTTACTGGGGCAGTCCGCAGATGATGAGTGTTTTGAAAGCGGAATACATCCCCCGCATCCTGCTCTCTCTCTGTATTGCCGGAATCGCGGCGATCTATCTTTCACGGATCGACAAGGAGAATCCCGGTGCGGAAGACTCCCGCCGCGCCCTTGATATTGTACTCGCCTTCTTCGGCAGCTACGGACGCAGCAAACGCCTTGAGCAGGATCTTCTCGAATCGGAACAGCGGTACCATACCATCATCCAGAATGCGTCGGATATGATCGTCATCACCGACACAAACGGGACCATTGTCGATGCAAACAAAGCTGCGCTGGAAATTTTTTCCGCCAAGGCAATTTCGGATGTAATCGGCTGCAATCTTGACGAATTTCTTCTCTCCCGCGACACCATTCCGCAACTCATGAACACCAATGAAAACGTCATGCACATCACCATGCCGGAAAGCCGGATTGAGCTGGAACTGTCCATGAGCCGGATCACGGTTGACGGCACACCCGCACTGGTGTTCATCGGGCGCGACGTCACCGAACGGGAGCGTCTGGCGAAAGAACGGGAACTTCTCCGCAGTGAAAACGCCCACCGCCAGCGTCTGGAGGCGATCGGACGCCTTGCCGGCGGGATCGCTCACGATTTCAACAATCACATTCATGCCATCCACGGTCATCTTGATTTGATCTACATGGGCGAGGTAACCGAGGAAAGCCTTCCCCATCTCCATAAGATCGATGCCATCGCCGAACAGGCAGGCAAACTCACAAGTCAGCTTCTCGGATACGCCCGGAAAGGCAAGCGACAGGTGGAAACCCTGCCGCTGAAAACCATCGTCGAGGGAGCTTACAACCTCTTTCTGCCGAATACTCAGACCGGAATCCGGACACGCCTGGAGATGGAGGAGGAAAACATTCCCGTGGATGGCGACCGCACTCAGCTCCAGCAGGCAATCCTCAATCTGATGATCAATGCCCGGGATGCAATGGAGAATCTGCCGGAAGACAAACGCCTCATGACCATCCGCGCGGGTTCCACAAAATGGCTGCATGTCACGCCGAAGCCACCCGCGGACCTGAAAATCAGCGGCGATGAACACTACTGCGGCATTCGGGTCGAAGATACCGGCCCCGGAGTCGATGAAGCAATCGTAGACCAGATTTTCGAACCATTCTTCACAACAAAACCGACAGGAAAAGGCACCGGCATGGGACTTTCCATGTCTTACGGCGTCTCGCTGGAACACGGCGGGTGGATCCAATACGAACGGATCTCCACGGGAGCCTCGTTCACAATCATCCTCCCGATCGGCACCGCCGTACCGAAATCCAGAAAGGCAGCCCGCACATGAAACTCCGGCATTCCGTTCTTCTCTGTTTTCTTCTTCCCCTCTGTCTTGCGGCGGAAACCCTTCACGTTTACTCCACAACGGATATTCATGGACATCTCTTCTCCTCCCGGAACAAGCCCAACCTTCTGAAACTCTCCGAAGCGCTCCGGAACGACATCGCCGGAAAGGGAAAGGAAAACACTCTGCTCATCGACTGCGGCGACCTGATTCAGGGAACCTTCGAAACTCAGCTGGACAACGGCTCCCTCGTTCTTCAGCTGATGAACCGTACCGGATATGACGCATGGGTTCCCGGCAACCACGATTTCGAACTCGGGCTCCAGACATTGCTGGATCGGAAAAAGGAGTTCAAGGGAACACTTCTCTGTGCCAATCTCCTGGTACACGGCAAGCCGCCGACTGCCGCCTGGAAGCTCTTCCGGCGCGCAGGACTGAACATTGCCGTAATCGGCATTACCTCCGAATACATCTCCACCTGGAACTGGCGTCCTTCTGAACAGGGAATTGCCATTCTTAAAACCATGCAGGCGCTTTCCACGGTCATGCCGGAAGTCATGAAAGCGAAACCGGATCTCATCCTTCTGGGAATTCATGCGGGCCGCTTCCAGTCGTCGCGCTTCCGGCCCGACTGGCAGATGCGCGACATTGCCCTGCGCTATCCCCAGATCGACCTGATCCTCGGAGGTCACACTCATACTCCGGTAAAAGGACTCCTGCTCGGTGGAAAAGTCTGGTATATGCAGGCAGGCAAACACGCCGCAGGCTACTCAAAAGCGGAAATTGTTTACGACAAGAAGAAAAAGAAACGGATTTCGCTCTCCTCCACTTACATAGAACTTCCGCCGGATGCACCCGAACCGCGAAATCTGGAACCGGAACTGAAACGCAAACTGGCCTCCATCCGGAAAAATATGAATTCCACAGTCTGCCGCAACGCCCCCGCGCTTGGAGCAGGGAATCCGGAACAGCTCGCCCTGACCTTCTGCAAAGCCATCGCGGATCAGACCAAAGCGCCGATCGTTTTCCACGGGGTTCTCTCCCGGGCGGAAAAACACGCGGGAAAATACTCCCGGAAAGATGTCTACGATCTTTGTCCATTTGAAAATACGGTCATCCTGATGGATCTCTCACCCTCGGAATGCCGGACCATCCTGCGGGAACAGCAGAAGGCCCGGGAACTCAGAAAAGGCAATGCCATGCCGCAATACACCTGGGGAGTCTCTCTTGACGCAAATGGAACTCTTGTTCTTGCCGATGGACAAATCTGGAACAACGAACAGAAACGAATCACAACAGCATTCAACTCGTTCATTGCGTCAAGCGCCGGCATGCGTTTCCCGGAACTGAAGCGCATTGCCGCCGGAAAAGAGGTCAATGGACGTGACACCGGACTGAAAATACGTCTTCTGCTGGAATCTTATCTGAGGAGGAACTTTCAATGAAACGCATCGCCTTTTGTCTTCTGATTCTTGCCGCAGGGCTCGGTCTTGTCTCCTGCGCACGCGAACGTCTGTCCTTCGAACCGACGGAGGCGGAACGCCTCACGCAAAAGGAAAAATTCGCCCTGATTGATTATGTCCGCGGCTTCGTTTTGAGTTCAAAAAAACTGAAACTGACCGCGGAGGAGAAGGATATCATCCGCAAGACCGATCCGAAAGTCCGCATCCACTACACCGCTCCCAAAGAGGGACGCCTCAACATGGTCTGGGAATTCAAAGCCGGACGCACCCTGAGCGCCCTCTGCAACGGTCCGCTGCAGACACGGAACAATCCGACAGACTGGCAGATCAATCTCACCTCCGGCCGAAGGATCAATGCGGAAGACCCCGCTCTCTATGGAATTACGGATTGACCATGCCGCTTCTCCGCAAAACCCTTCTTCTGTTTCTGCCGCTGCTGACAGCCGGAGTTTCCGCAGCGCCCGAGACGGGATTCGTCAACCTCAGAGCGGATCTGATGCGCGTACCGAAATCCATGGTAAAAAGCGCACCGGAAAAAGCAATCGAACATTCTGAAACCCGATTGACCGCATCCGTATTCATGAATGTGCTTTCCGGAACGAGAGCCCTGGTGAAACTGCAGAACACTTTCGAAACACGCGAAGGAGGTATTGTGTTCTCCGTCACGCCGGACATTCATGTTCCGGGAAAGACGGCACGCATAGCTTTCTCCGCTCTTTATCTCATGCCGGACGGCGGAGTGTTCCATGCCCCGGGCGATTCCGGATTCAACAACGCTGCGGGAATCTCCTCGCGCAGAATTCTGCGGGTTCTGCGGCCGGCGGCGGTCGGACTCTTTGCAATGCCGGGTGAAGGCGCCATTGTCCCGCTGCTCTATATCTACACACAGTATCCGGTTCCGAACCTTCTGACAAAATTCACAGAACTGGAATGCCGTCTGCTGACGGTCGATTCGGAGGAACTGAAACGCTTTTCCGAAAATCCGCTCGTAGAACCCCTGCTCCGGGATTATGTCCTCGACAGAATCTCTCAGGAAAAAAGCGCATTCTCCCGAACGCTCAAAATCAACCGGGGACGCGCCGTTTTTTCGGATACAGTCCCGCGGGAAGACCCTGTCCGGAAACGCAAGGTGCCGGTTGGCATCACGATCCGTTTTTCTCATTTCTCCGGCGCCGTCTTCCGCTTTGAACTGACGGAAACCAGACTCATCGGCGAACGGAAAAGTTCCGATCCGGATTTCAAAGGCAACGTTCCCATCTTCGAAACATTTGCCTACGAAGGTTACCTGGCTGCGCAGAAGGACAAATGGATCATGCCGGCAAGAATTGTCTCCTGTCATGCCGGCTCACGGTCCTTCTTCGAACTGGAAAAGTCGAACCATCCCAGAGAAAAAATAATCCTTATAAAAATAAGATGATCCGTTGAAAAAATTCCGTTTTGGTAATATATTACATTTTTGTAATTCATAACATAGCAAGGAGTCAACATGCTGCCGACCTACACGACCTTTGGTCTATATCTGCTCTTCATGATTGCAGTGGGAGCATTCTTCTACAAAAAGGAAACTGATATCAAGGAATATCTCCTCGGAGGCCGCGGCGTAGGGAGCTGGGTTACGGCGATGTCCGCACAGGCAAGCGACATGAGCGGCTGGCTGCTCATGGGACTGCCCGGAGCAGTCTATATGGGAGGACTCATCCAGGGATGGGTGGCGATCGGACTGACAGCGGGCACATTCCTGAACTGGATTCTCATTGCTCCGCGCCTGCGCATCTATACGGAAAAGACCAGGACGTTGACAATCTCCTCCTTCATTGGAAGGCGATTCCGTGATCCGACGGGAATCCTGCGGATCTTCGCTGCGGCGATCACACTGATTTTCTTCACGATTTATGCTGCGGCAGGGCTTGTCTCCGCGGGAAAACTGTTTGATTCGATGTTCCGGATTGACTACCGGGTTGCGGTTGTCGTCGGAGCGGTGGTGATTCTGCTGTACACGCTGATGGGCGGTTATCTTGCGGTCTGCTGGACAGATCTGTTTCAGGGACTGCTGATGTTTTTTGCTCTGATCGTGGTCCCGATAGCCGCCTATATGAATCTTGCGCCGGGAGCCGTGACCGCGGCCTGCGAAGCGCGAAACATCTCCTTTTCCCTTCTGCCGGAAACGCTTTCCTTCACGGCGATCGTCTCAATGGCGGTCTGGGGACTCGGCTACTGCGGACAACCCCACATTCTGACCCGGTTCATGAGCATCAAAAGTTTCCGTCAGCTTCCGCGGGCAACGACCATTGCCATGATCTGGGTTCTGATCTCGCTTGCCGCCGCTGTTGCAATCGGGTATCTGGCAATCCCGATGTATCAGAATCTTTCCGAAGCGGAAAGCGAAAAGGTGTTCATCAAAATGATCGGCGAACTCTTCAATCCGTGGCTTGGCGGAATTCTGCTGGCGGCAATTCTCGCTGCAATCATGTCGACAATTGACTCCCAGCTTTTGGTCTCCTCCTCCACGCTGACGGAGGACTTCTACAAACTGATCATCAAGCGGAAAGCTCCGGCGCGGGAACTGGTCAATGTAAGCCGGGGATTTGTACTGGTCATCACGGTAATTGCCTGTGTGCTGGCGCTTTCCGGGAACCAGACGATTTTCTCTCTGGTCAAATTTGCCTGGGGTGGATTCGGAGCTGCATTCGGCCCGGTGATCCTGACCTCCCTCTACTCCCGCCGTATGACCTGGCAGGCAGCTCTTTGCGGAATGCTCTGCGGATTCACGGTCATGCTCGGGTGGTATGTGGCGGGATGGAACAAATACATGTATGAAATCCTTCCCGGCTTTGCCGCCGGACTCATTGCAATTCTCCTGATCAACCGGATTCTGCCGCAGAAATCGGAAAAAGTGCTGCGCGAATACGATTCCATGCTGAACACGCTGCACTCGAAACAGGATTAAACCGTTCGAAAAGATCCGCTTCAAACACAACAACAAAAGCGGATCACCAGAGGGATTGTTGGAAGAGAGGTGAATATGGATTACAAGGATAATATCGAGGTTGCTGTGCTGAACAGTATCAGCAAAACCGTGATTCATGAACGGAACATTTCCAATCTGCTGAAAACGGTACTGGATATTCTTCACCGCGAAATGGGACTCCTCCGCGGGACCTTCACCCTCATGCACGGGGATACCCTCTTCATCGAAGCCTCAAACGGACTGACAGAGGAAGAGATGCGCCGCGGCACCTACAAGGTCGGTGAAGGCATCACTGGGCAGGTTGCGGCAACCGGACTCTCCCGCGTCATCCCGGACATCTCAAAAGAACGAGACTTCCTCGGGAAAACACAGGCACGGAAAAATATGAAAAATGTGGCTTTCATCTGTGTTCCTGTGATTCATCTGGAAAAAGTCATCGGGACTTTGAGCATCGACCGGGAAGTCTCTCCGAAAAGCAATCTCGACCGCGATCTGAAGCTGCTCGAAACCGTCGCAAACATTACGGCAGAAGCGGTTGCCGCCTGTTACCTGGAACATGAGGAACGCGAAAAACTAAAGGCGGAAAACCTCCGGCTGAGGGAACAGCTCGGAGACAACCTCCGGCCGGTCAACATTATCGGAAACTGCAACGCCATGAAAGCAGTATATACACAGATTGCACAAGTGGCTTCAAGCAATGCAACCGTCCTGATCCGCGGAGCCTCCGGAACAGGCAAAGAGCTCATCGCCCGCGCCATTCAGCAGGCCAGCAAACGAAAAGACAAACCGTTCATCTGCGTCAATTGTGCCGCCCTCCCCGACAATCTCGTTGAAAGCGAGCTCTTCGGCCATGAAAAAGGTTCCTTCACCGGAGCCATCAATACACGCTGCGGACGAGCCGAAGCCGCCAACGGCGGAACCCTGTTCCTTGACGAAATCGGCGATCTCAGCCAGCCCGTTCAGGTCAAACTCCTGCGATTCATTCAGGAACGGACCTTCTCCCGCGTCGGAAGCAACGATGAAATCAAAGTCGATGTCCGCCTCATCACCGCTACAAGCCGCAACCTCGAAAAACTTATGGAGGAAGGTAAATTCCGCGAAGACCTCTACTATCGGCTCAATGTCTTCCCGATCCATCTGCCATCCCTTCACAACCGCAGATCCGACATCATGCTCCTCGCGGAACATTTCCTCGAAAAATTCAATAAACTCCACGGGAAAAATATTGTCAGAATCTCCACTCCAGCCATCAACATGCTCATGGCATACCATTGGCCCGGAAATGTCCGTGAACTCGAAAACTGCATCGAACGCGCAGTCCTCACGGCAACAGACAATGTCATCAACGGCTATAACCTCCCCCCTTCCCTCCAGACAGGAGAAGCCTCCGGAACCGCTCTCAATCCCGAAGCGAAAGCCGATTTCAATACACTCGTCGAATCCTTCGAACGGGAACTCATCGTCGAAGCCCTGAAAGCAAATAACGGCAACGTCGCAGCATCCGCTCGAAAGCTCGGAATCTCTCAGCGCATTATTCACTATAAAATCGAAAAAATCGGCATCACCCCTGAATGGTATAAACAGGATTCCAAAAAATAATCTTTTCCGCTCTCTGTGCAGAGAGAATGTTGGAGGCTGCCCGCCCCCAGCATTCCCGCAGAGGATAAATGATATTTCTTATTTTGATCCGCGAGCGAGCTTGCGGGAAACGCCACCGTCAACGACAAATGTCTGTCCGTTGACAAATGATGCCTTTTCCGAAGCCAGAAACAGGGCACACTCCCCGATATCACGCGGAATCCCGAGACGACGCACAGGAATCCCTGAAGCGATCTCCTCACGATTGAATCCGGGAGCTCCGCACATTCGATCGACTTCAATGTACCCGGGAGCGATGCAGTTCACTCGAATTCCTTCAGGCCCGCCTTCCAGGGCGAGTTCTCCGGTCATGGAGTGGATGGCACCTTTGCTCATGGCATAGAGAGTGCGACCGGGAACTGTTGTCTCCATCTGCACGGAACCGATGTTGATAATAGCACCGCCGTTCCCGGATTTCCGCATCAGCCGGATTTCATTCAAGCAGCAGAAGAGGGTCCCTTTGATATTCATATTGGTCAGTTTCCGGTAGAACTCATAATCAATCGAATCCAGAGGGACATATCCGGGATCCCAGCCGGCGTTGTTGACGGCAACATCAAGACCTCCGAAGAACTCTTCCACACAGGAGAAGAGGTGTTCGATCCCCTCTTCCGTTCCGAGATCGGCACGGCAGAGATGAATGCTGCCGGAACATCCGGCAAATTCACTGCGCAAGGATTCCGCTTCCGCGGGATTGCTCCGGAAATGCAGAATCAAATCCGCGCCCGCTTCAGCAAAAGAACGGGCGATTCCCCTTCCGATTCCTTTGGCAGCGCCGGTCACGAGAACACGTTTTCCAGAAAAATCACCCATCATTCCACCCTCAGGAGATAAGAACCGGGTTTCACAAGAATGGAGCCATCGGCTGCGACAGGAATTTCCGTTTCATCATCGATGCTTTTGCAGGAAACGAGTTTGAAAGCGTTCAGTTTGAAATCGACTTTTTTCTCCATCAACTGGGAAACAGGAGCCTCTTTCAGACAGTTCACATAACGATTTGCCATGCAGCGGTAGGTTCTGCCGCGTCCGGGATCGCTGAGAAAATGCTGGGCAGGAAAGATCTCCAGAGTCCATTCATGGACGTTTTTCTTTTCGAGAAAATAGATGCCGTTCGATCCGCTTTCGGCAAACAGGGATTTGCCGCGTCCGGAAACGACACTCAATGCAGAGATATCGCCGAGCGGAATCGCATTGTCATTGGAATAACGGAAGATGGATTCATTTTTGAAGTAGACGAAATCATGTTTCCGTTCCAGCGCATAATTATCTCCATGCCAGGCCTCGGGTTCCATCACAACGGGATCCTGCGGCTCGTGATACCGGAAGATCTCACCGGCGGCGGCAAAGCACGCAGAACGCGAAGGCGTATGGGCAATGTTCATGAAATGAACCAGCCAGCCGGGATTCCAGGCGGCTACCGCATACGGCGTGTAAGTGAAATAAGCTGCAAGCTGTACATCATATTTCGCAAACATGGCGGCGATGGCGGCAAGCGGATAACCGTTCTGCGTGGCTGTTGCGTCAAACTCATAGGCAACGCGGGCAAATTTTCCTTTCGGCAGATTTTCATACGGCTTGAACCATTTCACGGCGAGTTCCAGATGATTGTACGAATCGGTATTGGCGCCGTCGAATGCGTTCACGTTCAAATAGGTGCTGAGAGTGAGAGCATCAATGTCGCACTTGTCGAACATCGGTTTGAGATCCTCGGGAATCGTACCGTTGTAGGAGGGGAACTGTGTCTTGATGACATTTTTACCGAAATACTTGTCAACAATCGGCCAGAGGTGTTCAAAATAATTCCGGACCAGTTCTGAACGAAACAGACCGAAGCCTTTTTCATCGTTGGGAACTTCAGGATGATGTTTCCGAAACTCCTCCCACCTGGCAACAAGTTTCCGGCGCTGCCGTCCGCGCGACCAGGTTGCAGCATCCATTCCGGACTTTTCCATATCGACATCCCCGTCGAGCTGCCAGAAATCCGGGAACCGCGGTTCATTGAAAAGTTCAAACGCAATGATATTTTTATATTCGTTCATCCGTTTTCCACTGACCGTGCTTTTCCGGGAGAAAAGCGCATTCAGATAGGTCTCCTGGCAGCGGATGGCATCGGGATCCCAGATCATGGAATCACAGGAATAGTAATTGGAAAAACCGAATGCCTCCTGAGAATCAATGAACCAGTAGGCGTAATATTTTTCCTGATAAATCTGATTGTTGACGGTATTCCACCAGACAGTCGGGGTGATCATCAGGTAGATGCCGTTTTTCTCACACTGATCGACCAGATAATCGAAAACGCGCATGTTCTTATTTTCGACGATGTTGCCGTCCCGATCGGTAATCTCCCGGTCATACAGATGCATGCGGATGAAATCGATGTTCATCAGTTTGAAATGCCGGATATCCTCGTCAACGGCGGCGAAATGATCCTTTCCAAGCTCTTCAATATTGTAGAAGTTGCTGTTGAACGGAGTGTAGTAATTCACTCCCCAGAGCTTGACTTTTTTTCCATCAGCATCATAAATGACGCTGTCCTTCACAGTAAACGGCGTGGAAAAACGATTCATGTTTCAATCCTCTTGTTTTAATGTTAAACGGGAATGGAATGCTTTGATGACGGACCCGTCCTCCAGAACGCGATCCTCTCCGGAAAAGTTTGCCGTTACAACGACTCCGTTTTCAAACGTGGTCCGCTGAACGAGACGGTCCTGAGAGAGAGATTCAAAGGAAAGCATCCGGGCAAATCCGGTTGCCCGAACCGCCGGAGCGACCCGGTGATACGATGCGGCGATCTCCTCTTTTCTCTCCTCCCATTGTGTTGCGGTCAGACTGTACAGCGGAGGCTCTCCGTAAAGCACATCAAACAGATCCCGCAATGGCATCAGCTCAGGACAGCAGTTGGAACTGTCTCCCCAGTACCAGTAACTCACAACGCAATCGTGATAGACCAGCTCCCAGAGCGGAATCCGGTATTTCGGATTCAACATATAGCGGGAGAACGATTCCGGAATTTCTTCACCGCAGTAGACTGTTGTCATGCGGCGGCCGGCATCCTCCGCCCGGAACAGGGACGGACTCATCATGCCTTCGGAAAAATGGAAGGTTCCGACAGCAGCCTCGCAGCCGACTTCGACCCCGCAGACAAGTCCGATGTCCGCCAGAAAACGGAGCTGATTGTTGATGTAGCGGAGAGAATCGGAGCGAGTCGCAGGGTGCATCGGATGATAACATTCCTGAAGCGTGCTGCCAGCCTGCACATCAATGAACCGGGAATTGTAACCGACCCTTTCCACATCCGGCGGAACATTTTCCATTGTCAGTTTCAAAGCGGGGATGTCACAGACCGCATTCTGGAAATGGAGTTTTCCATCCAGTCCGTGAAGGCGCCAGGCCTTGCCGTACTGTCCGTCGCGTTCCATCCGGACAATCCCCGGCCAGTATTTCGTGTTGACGCTCCGTTTGACCCGATACGGAATGATCTGATCAATCTCCGGCTTCGGCAGAACATCGCGATAGATATCATATTTCCCAACCAGGAACCCTTTGCTTTTCAGAAAAGCACAGTCTTCGGGAGTTTCCCCTTCAAACGAGTTCCAGAGAATGCGGTCCATTCCCATGGACTCCAGCTCTCCGGCAATTTTCCGAACGTTGCGCGGAGTCTTCTCCGGTTCCTCCGGACGGGCATACAGACGATTCATGTTATTGTCGTCCCAGAGCCAGAGATCCGCCGCACCGATCAGCTTTTCCAGTTCCGGTGTATGTTTCATCTTCTGTTTCAATGTCACAATTCCGCCGAGGGAATCGCGCCATGCGCGGTATTGAGCCGTACCTCTGGAAAGAGTGTCGGAGAAAAACCAGCGGATCGCGCGGGAATAGCCCCATTCCCCTTTTTCTCCCTGCCAGACAACCCGGCTGTGAAACAATCCGTTTTCCGGAGTATTGCGCAGCACGGCATCGAATCCGCATTCAATGCCAGTCAGCACGCAAAGACTCGCACGCTGAAACCCGAACAGACACATGGACGCACTCATGCCGGAATAGAACGGCATGTTCTCCGGCAGCGGGAAGGAAAGTTCCGATACAGGAAACGCAAAACCGGTCCCGAGCGGAAAGATCCCGATATCCCCGGACTTCATCTTCCACGCCGGCGGCCACGCGACCTCCCCCGGCATGGGACCGTCGGCGTCAAGACGCAACTCCACTCCGCCGATCGCCGGAAGATGCAGCGACGCATGAAGCACAAAACCGGCGCATTCCACGTCAAACGTCAGGCGGTTTTCCCGGAGCACAGCGTTGGATACGGAACAGGGGGACGGCTCCTGTTCCAGCACCGTCCCATCCGCCTTCAGACGCACCGAAAGTGAATTTTCCGGATTCAACCAGACTGTCAATGTTTCATTTTCCAGGCAGAGCATGAGAGGCCTCCTGTTATTTGAATTCCTTCCGGATCATGGCAAAGAGTTCTTCGAACAGCATATCGCTCACGGGATCGCTCACATAGCCGGGTTTGCGGCAGTAAGAGCTTTTCACAAATCCGCGGCGCTTCAGGATCTCCTTTTCAAAATGAATGATCATTTCGACATTCTGGCGGATGTGGTTCAGAAGGGCATTCAGCTTGTCGTGAGTCTTCTGCGCAGTTTCGATATCGCCTGCAAGAAGCGCATCCCATATTTTACGGTAGACATCCGGCATGGAAGGACCAGGCATGACTCCGGCAGCTCCGCGGCGGAATCCTTCGATCATCTGGAAACCCGCATTGCCGACAAAGATCTTGCGTCCGGCGGGCAGCAGTGTCATCAGTTTGGAAATGTAGGCTCCCGGCGGTTTGCATTCGATCTTGAAATAGGCGAGATTCTGATGTTTCTTTGCCAGATCCGCCAGGATTTCCGGCGCAATCGCTACGCCAGTCTGCTCCGGAGCATACTGGAACATGACCGGAATCCGCACACTCGAACAAACCGCGTCGATGTGCGCGAACAGCGCCGCTCCACCGGGTTTCAGAAAGAATGGCGGCAGCACCATCATGCAGTCCGCACCGGAAGATTCAATGTGTTTCGCCCACTTGACCGCACATTCCGTGGAATGCCGCGTATTGGAAACGATCACAGGCACACCGTTCTCATGGCAGACCCGTACGGTGGATTCGATCAGTTTCTCCTCCTCGTCGCGATCCAGTTTGTAATACTCTCCGGCGATTCCGAACAGTGTCAGAGCCTGCGCACCGCGGCGGATCAGTTCCGCACAGCAATGTTCATACCCCTCATAGTCGACCTCGCCGCCATCGTTAAACACCGCAGGGGCGATCGGACAGATTCCCTTGATTTCCATTTTTTTCTCCTCTGGTTTTTATCAATCGGAATTATGTTTTCTCTTCGATCAGATCCATCAGCGGAGGAAGCGTCTGCCCGGATTCCAGACAGAACTCTTTCTCCGAAAAATTCACGGTGACGGAAACACCGTTTGCAAATGTCGTCCGCTGAACCAGCCGGTCACAGCTGAGATACTCAAACGAAACCATTCTCTCATATCCGGTCAATTCCGCGCTGCGGGAAGCATGCGCCGCCGATTCCAGCAGACGCCCCTTCAACCTCTCCCAGTCGGAGACATGAAACGAATAGAGCGGAGGCTGACCATACAGCGAATTGAACAAATCCCGGAGAGGGAGCAATTCCGGACAGCAGTTGGAGCTGTCGCCCCAGTACCAGTAACTCACGGCGCAGTCGTGATAGACCAGCTCCCAGAGAGGAATCCGGTAACGCGGATTCAGCATGAACGCATCAAACACCCTTTCATGTTCCTCCGGCGTGTAGAGATGGGCCTTGCGACGCCCCGATTCGCGATAGTTGATCCGATAAAGCGCCGGACTCATTTTTCCCTCGCAATAGCAGAAAGAGGAGAGATACGGTTCCGAGCCTTCCTCGGTTCCCGAAATCAGCCCATTGTCTGCAAGTACACGAAACGCTGCACGGCGGTTGCGGACACATTCCCGGCGGGTCAGCGGATGTTCCGGCGACGCACACTCCGAAGAACCGCATCCCATCACATCGAAAAACCATGCGTCGAATCCATAGCGGTGGGCGGCGGCAGGGACTTCAGCTCGTGTGTACTCCTCCACAAAATATGGACAGGTTCGATTCTGAGCGTGCATCACTCCATCTCGTCCGCGCAGAGCCCAAGCTCCAGTGAATCCGCCATCGGCATCGCGCATAGTGTCACGGGGCCAGTATTTCATCCGGCGTTCGGTATAATCGCATTCGCGGATACGCGCCGGGGAGATCAGCGGAGCCACGGCTCCGGGAAGTTCATCTTCCATATTGTCGTATTTGGAAGCAAGGAATCCGGTTCGTTCGGCAATGTCCCGCGCGGCATCCTGATCTCCGGCGAAGAAGATTCCCATCAGCGCTTTCCCGCAGCCCCCGGCTTTCAGCTCCTCTGCAATACGGAGAATGTCCGACGCCGCAGGTTTCAGTTCCGCATTGTCATCGGTTCCGTACATGAAGTTCTCATAATTGTCGGGCCAGATCCAGAGATCCGGAGCTCCGATCAGGCGGTCCAGCTTCGGCAGTTTCTTCCGTTTTTCCTGCAGCGTAACGACCTGTCCCAGCGCCTCCCGGAAGGCACGGTACGCACCGCAAAGTCCGGTCAGCCCGCCCGCATCACCTGCAAGAAAACGGACGACGCGTTCATATCCCCAGCTGCCTCGCTGCGCCTGCCAGCAAAGCTGCGTATGAAGCAACTCCTCTTTCCGCTCATGCCGGACCGAAGCATCAACCCCTTCCTCCGGAGCCAGAGCAATCCAGGCATCTCCGCGCAAAGAAGCGATCAATGCCATGTGCCATGTCTGACTTCCCATCCATGCGCTCTCCGGAAGAATCGGAATGAAAGGCTCGTCGACCGGAAACGCAAATCCCTCTCCGGCAGGAATCAATGCAAGATCCCCCTTCTTCGGGATCAGCGCACCGGGATATTCGAATGCCTGCGGCATCGCTCCCTCCGCGGAAAGACGCAGTTCCGGATTTCCATCCGCGGCAAACCGCAGAACCGCGCATACGGCAAGCGGAAAATGCGGAGAGGAAAGAAGATACCGGATTCTTTCCCCGTCGCATTCCGCATCTCCGGCGGCAAAGCCGTTTCCCGAAAAGCAGAAAACCGATGATCCGCGGACTATTTCGATGGAAGCATCCGTTGTATTCAGTCTGATTTTCGAGTCGTTACGCATGAGCTCCGGCATCGAACTGTACTCCTCCGTTTCAACGCAGATAAGCGAAATCGCAGCCTTCATCCGCCTGAAGAACGCTGTCGATGTAATGACGGACGAATCCGCGCTCGAACTTCTCCTTGGATTCGAAAGCGCTCTCGTTCAACCGTTTCGCGATTTCTTCCGGAGAGAGTTCGACGTTCAGAATGCCCTTCTCCACATCCATTTCGATGATATCGCCGTCCCGAACCGCACCCAGCGGTCCGCCGTCGCACGCTTCGGGACAGACATGCAGAACCACCGTTCCGAATGCACCCCCGCTCATGCGGGAATCCGTAATACGGACATAATCCTTGATTCCGCGTTTGTAGAGTTTCGGCGGAATCGGCATGTAATTTCCGAATTCCGGCATTCCGGGAGCGCCCTTCGGACCGTAGCCGCGAAGAACGATCGCCTTGTTTTCATCCATATCGGACTCCGGATCCAGCAGATACTTTTCTGCCTCCGCAAGCGTATCGAACACACGCGCTTCACCACGAAATTTCATGATCGACGCCGCCGAACGCTTGATGACCGCTCCACGCGGCGCGAGATTTCCATGCAGGACCGCGATCCCCCCGTTCTCGGCAAGCGGCTTCTCCAGCGATGCGATTACCTCCGGATGATACGGTTTCTGCACATTTTTCAGATTTTCTTTCAAGGTATGACCGGTAACAGTCATCACGTCCCCATTGAGCAGCGGTTCCAGCTCCTTCATCAGCGCAGGGACGCCGCCCGCCTGATGGAACTCAATTCCAACTGTACCACGGCCCGAGGGCTTCACATCGACCAGCAGTTTCGTGCGATCGCTGATCTCCTGGAACAGAGAAAGCGGCAGGGTAATACCGGCGCGGCGGGCAATCGCCGTCAAATGAATGATCAAATTTGTGGAGCCACCGGAGGACATCAGAACTGTAATGCAGTTTTTCAATGCGTCAAGCGTGACGATGTCTTTCGGCTTGATGTCGCGTTCGATCAGCGTCATGATCTGCCGTCCGCTTTCCTCGGCATAGCGCATCTTTTCAGCGGATACCGCGAGCGCGCTCGCGCTGCCGGGCAGACTCAATCCGAGAGATTCCGTGGCGCACTGCATGCTGTTCGCCGTTCCCATGATCGGACACGCGCCTACGGAACCGTAAAGACAGCCTTCGACGCCTTTGAGCTCATCTTTCGAAATCTCTCCGGCAAGATATTTGGTCCAGAGCTTGAAGCTGTCGGTTCCGCAGGCGAGGGATTCGCCCTTGTAGTTTCCAGGCAGCATCGGTCCGCCGGGGAGAAAGATCATCGGCTTGTTTGCGGAAACAGCCGCCATCAGCTGCGCCGGAACGTTCTTGTCACAGGACCCGAGCAGAATCACGCCGTCAAACGGATGACGAGCAATCAGCTCCTCGGTCGTCATGGAGAGCAGATTGCGGTAAATGAGGCTGGAAAGATCAAAAAAGACCTCGCAGATCGACATTGTGTTGACCTCCAGCGGGAAACCGCCCGCCGCCCAGACGCCGCGCTTGACAGCCTCCGCCATCTGCCGGAAATTGTAGTGTCCCGGATTCGTCTCCGCCCATGTATTGATGATGCCCACGATGGGGCGTTCCAAGTCGGCATCCGTATAACCCATGCTCTTGATCAGGGCACGACGGAGCAGACACTGTCTTGTTCCCGGCTTCAGCCAGGTTTTTGAGGTTGAGTTCTGCATGTTTGTTCCTGTTTTTTATATATAAAAATTGCTGTTGGAAAATCAATCTGGTTGGATGGAAATCAGTTTCGATGCCAGTTTCTTCTGAGTAAATCCGAACACCGGATTTTCAATCTGCCGGATCAGCAGTTCGGCGGCACAGTCGCCAAGTTCCGCCATCGGCGGCTCGACCGTCAGAAGCTCATGCGGCAGGAAGGTGATCAGCGGAGCATGGTCGAATCCGGAAAGCCGGATTCCTTCGAGAGAGATTTTCATTCTGCGCATGATCCGAATGAAATCTCCGGCACAGGTGTCGTTCAGGCAGCAGACCGCGTCAGGACGCTTCTCCGGATTCCGGAACAGTTCGAAAAAGCGCATCCGCTCCTCCTCTGAATTCTCCCGTGTGCAAACCAGATCCTCCCGGAGCTTCAGGCGGCACTTTCGCAAGCCCTCCAGAAAACCGCGTTTCCGTTCAATCGCAGCAAGCGGATTGATGTGCTCATTTCCATACAACGCGAAATGACGGCACCCTTCCCCGTAAAATCGCAGAACAATTCCCGTGATGCCGTCGGCATTCTCGAATGTCAGCAGATTCCCGGGGATTCCTTCCGGCAGACGGATCAGGAACAGCACCGGAATCCCGCAGGAGGCCAGATGCGAATACGCATTCAGCGCTTTCTTCCCCGGGTCAGCATAAACCACCAGTCCGGCAGGATTCCGCGAAATTGCCGTCGCAACGATCCGCTCCTGCGAAGCCGTATCACCGCACAGCGGAATAATGGAACTCAAATAATTCCGATCCGCCGCAGCAGCACTGAAATGTTTCAGGGATTCGGCAAAAAATACAACATCATGACAAAGGAAAATCAGCTCGCGGGAAATCACTTTTGTACTCCCCGCAACCACGCTGCCAATGCCATTTTTCTTCTCAATCAGTCTTCTGGCCGCCAGTTCCGCGAGGGCTCGGCGGAGCGTAGGCTTGCTGACACCGAACCGATCCGCCAGCTCCTGCTCCGACGGAAGAAGAGTCCCTTCCGCCATTCCGCTTAACGCCTTCTCCAGTTTGCCGATCAAGGTCTGATAGATGTTGTTTCTCGCCATCGGAATTCTCCCTTTGTTTTTAAGATATTCCCGAATTGGATAAATGCAAACAAAAAACGCAAAAAAAATAAAATTATTTTAATGGTACATTATTTTTATATAGAAAATATTCATCAAACCAGGCCTCAGCTTGAAAAATAGAAAGGCCTCCGCCGAAGACAGATTCCTGAAAATCCGTCACCGATGGAGGTCCCTTCCGGAAAAGATCAGTTTTTCAGCAGAGCATCGGCCTTTTCCGCCATTTTACGGACACGTCCGGCGTCCGGCTCCCCAAGAGATTTCTTCTGAATCAAGGCACTCACCACCTCAGCACAATTTCGGAATGATCCGGTCAGAGACTCGACATGCCCATCCAGAAACAGAACCGGCAGAATCTTCTTTTCCGGAGACGGCTTTTCAAACACAACCGGGACACTGTGAGAACTGCGCCACTGTTTCAGCTCCCCGATTTCGCCGAAATACACATACGCTATGCGCTTTGCATCAAACTCTTTCTCCGATACAGGGGCTTCCGTATTATAGAACACCTGCAAGTTGGGCACATAATTGTTCTGCAGCAAGACTCGCAGCCCCTCCGCACCATATCCGGCAGGATACTGATCTTTGTGATCCGCAGAGTACATGGCCAGAGCCAGTCCGATCTGCTTCAGATTCCTTGTGGAACGGAGAACGGAAGTCTCTGTATGAGTTCCGGCGGCAGGCAGACCGGCAGAGAGTTTCTTTGATACACTAGCCTGCATGGTTCTCAGGAAACAGGGAATCATCGCGATGTAATTCGGGATGAGCGGCTTGTCGGAATGCGAATATACAACATATCCGTCGTTTGTGGACGAAACAATCGACAAGACCTGAACAAAGAGTTTTTCCGCTTCTTTTGCGGCCGCCGCATTTCCGTTCTGTTTCGAGAAAGAGCGCATGAGCTTCAAATACTTTTTGGAATTGTAAATGCAGGAGACCCCTTTCATCCGGAGTCCCTTCGAAAAACGGATGAAATCCGGATCTGTCGTAATATCCGGAATCTTTCCCGCGCGAATGTCAAACGGATCGACAGCTCCGCCTATCCGGCAAACCAGATATCCCTCTTTCTGCATCAGTTCGATGCTGACCGGAGCAGGAAACGAGATTTTTCCGTCAACCGCCGCAATTCCTCTCTTCTGAAGCAGAGAAGCTATCAGCCGAAACAGGGAATCGTCCTTTGTTTTCAGAAGATACGTCAGCGTAAAAGGCAGATGTGAGGGGGAATTCCGGCTTTCATCGAACACAACCGTCACATTGCCGTCGATGGATTCCAGGAGTTTGGGAATATCAACGCCGGAAGCAAGCGCCGACTGTTCCATGGACTGAAGAAGCGACAATGCCATCTTCTCCCCGTTTTTCTCAAGACTCTCCTTGAGAAAGCGCCAATTTCCGGCGAAATCCCAGTCCACAGACATAAACATTCCTGCGGAAGCGGGAATCATCTTCAGTACCTCGAATTCATGATCCTCTTTGCCCGACAGATTCCAGACGATCCCCTTCTTCCGCGCATCCGGACAATAAAACACGGTACGGTCACTGTACAAACCATCGGCGTTTTTTACAGAACTCTTGCCGAAACCCTGAATCTCACGGATTCCGGAATTTTTCAGCAGGATCGGCAGAAGATGAGAGGCGATCTTCTGGACATTCTTTCCACGGGTACCGTACAATTCGCCAATCGTATCGAATACCGCCGGAATGCCGTCGATCTGTTCCACAATCAGGGTTCCGCTGTTGTAGAAATAGTATTCTCCGCCGGGCTGCAGATGGGCGGTCGTTGCCTCATAAGGAGTTGCGGCAGCGC
Source organism: uncultured bacterium (assembly GCA_949292215.1). Classification (GTDB taxonomy): domain Bacteria; phylum Verrucomicrobiota; class Lentisphaeria; order Victivallales; family UBA1829; genus UBA1829. The sequence goes on along the minus strand of CASEYW010000108.1, from coordinate 29,653 downwards.
AGGAAAACGCCAGAACGAAAGCGGAAAGCACTGCGGCCGGACGAAATACGCGAAAAAGATTCATTGACTTCTCCCTGTTTGTTGTTCCAATCGTATCCGTTCCCGAGTTTCCCGGGAACTATCCTTCAAGAAGAATATAGGCTCCCGCAGAAAAAAATCAAGGACCTCCGGAATTGAAAAATGAATTCTGCGAATTATTATATTGCAGGTTATAAAAGAAGGAATTCTCATATGAATCGCCGAATGAAACTGCTCTTTGTATCCGCGGCCTTCGCACTGATCTGCAACGCAGCCGCCGCACCGCTTCAGATCTGCAAATTCAAGGACGACAAAAAAGGAGCCGTCTCTCTGACCTTTGACGACGGCACCCGCGACCATCTGGTTCACGCTCTTCCCCTTCTGAAACAGTACGGATTCAAGGGGACCTTCTACATCATCATAAACCGTGTACCGCCGCAGGTGAAGGAGCCGCGCCCGCTGAACGGCTTTCTCACATGGGACGAACTGAAACGGTTCCTCGCAGAAGGACATGAAATCGGCAACCATTCCATGACTCACCGCTGCCAGCTCACCAAGGAAAAAAGCATGGAGGATGTCCGGCGCGAAATCAACGATCCGATCCCCGTTTTCCGGGAAAAACTTGGAATTGAAGTGGAAACATTCTGCTATCCCGGCTGCGCAAACACGCCGGAAATTGAGAAAATCGTCAAGGAGCATCATCTGGATGCCTCCCGGTGGCGCTATGCCTGCGGCGGACCGAAATTTACACTCGAACAATGGAAACAGTACATGGAACAAATTCTCGTAAAAGGCGAAGACGCCGCCATGATGATTCACGGTATCGTCCCGGGAGGAGGCTGGAGTCCCTTCCCTGATCGCGCCATGTTCGAAGCCTGCCTCAAAGACCTGAAACAGCGGGAGCACCTCCTCTGGGTGGACACCTACGCCAATGTCTCCAGGTACAAACTGCTCCGGGACAGCTCAACCATTGCGATCCGGTCGGCAACCCCCCGCAGAATCACGGCGGAACTGAAAACTTCATGCAGGAAACCGGTCAATATTCCGCTCACGATCCGATATACCGGACCGGAAACGATTTCCGTTTCGCAGAACGGAAAATCAGTTAAAGTGGAACGGAAGGATGCCTTCTCCCTGTTCGATGTCTATCCCGGGGAATTCACTCTTCAAAAGTGAATTCCCCCTGCTTCACGGAGCCGACCGCGCCGATCTTGTTCACCCAGCACTGCAGCAGATGATTCTGAAGCAGACTCTCCGATGCAGTCATGACCGGAAATACGGCATCTGTCGCCCCCTCTGAAACCAGCGAAGCGAAATACTCCGCTTCATAAGCAAAACTCGTTTTACGGGCGGGAATGCAGATGGTCTCCGGCTCCTCCCCGGAAACCTCCAGCAGAATACGTCCGAGAGGCGGATTTTTGCGATCGCAAACCCAGGGATCGAATACCGTGATCCGCCCCCGCGTTCCATAGATCCGGAGCGTGTTGTCCTGATTGACATCGCATCCGGCAGTCATGCGGGCAATGATCTCATTCGGATATACAGCGATCGCGGAGGACTGGAGATCCACCCCGTTCTCCGCAAGAATCCCCACCGCGTCCAGTTTTGCAGGGGACAACAGCGTGTTCTTGTTGGAAGCCGCCGCAATCAGATTCGACATCGACAACGGATATCCTCCCACATCCCAGACGGCTCCACCTCCGAGTTCCGGAGAAAACAGACGGTGCGACGGGTCAAATTTGCAGGAGAAACAAAACGCTGCCTCCACCGCACGAACCCGTCCGATCACCCCATCGGAAATCAACTTGAGCAACGCCGCTGTCTGCGGATGGCAGCGGTACATGTAGCCTTCCAGAAGAAGACGGTTGTTTGCTTTCGCAGCAGCGTACATTCCATGCAGTTCGTCTGTGGTCATCGCCATTGGTTTTTCGCAAAGCACATGCTTTCCGCACTCCAGGGCCCGGCATGTCAGCTCCGCATGAAACGGATGCGGGGAACAAACATAGACAATATCCACTCCGGGGTCCCGGAACAACTCGTCAAACGAATCAAAATGATGCTCAATCTTATGATCAAAAGCAAATGCCCGCGTCCGCTCCGGATTCCGTCCGGCGACCCCATAGGCGCAGCAGTTTTCCGCGTGATGCAGCGCAAGAGCAAATGCACGTGCAATATTCCCCGTTCCGGCAATCCCCCAGTTCAGCATGATGATGACATTCTCCTATCTCTATTTTTCAAAACGTACTCCGTTCCGAGCATTTTTTCAAACGGGGGAAACGGATATTTTCTGAAAAAAACCTCCTGTCCGAGAAAATCCCGGACAGGAGGTATCTTCAAAAATACAGGTGAATTTCAGCGTTGACGTTTTGTTCCGGAATCTGTACGGAGCGGCACAAAGGTCATGGTTCCGTCCGCATTTTTCCGGACTGTTCCGATTCCGGGATAGGGCAGATGCCCTCCGGCAAGGAGCTCCTTGTTTTCCGCCGCATTTTCCAGCACCCTCCGACGAACAGCAACAGCCTGATTCCGGTTCATATCGTATACCGCGCAAACCGCCGGATCCGCAAACTGAAGTGCCGCGCCGTGGATGAGATCCCCGATAAAACGGATCTTCCCGAACTCAAAAATAGTATGTCCCGGAGTATGACCGACCGCATCACGTGCGGAAATTCCTTCTGAAACAGAGGAATTGAACGGGAACACGTGCAGGCGTTTCCGATACACGCGCAAGACCTGCTGCGCAATGGCGGAATTTTTCTGTCTTGCCCAGTATCCGTGCTCCTTTTCAGCAATATAAACCGCGGCTTTGGGGAACGCGGCTTTGTTGTCGGCGGTCAGCAGTCCGCCGATATGATCGCCGTGCATGTGAGTAAGAAGGACGGCATCAATCTGGTCCGGGGCAATCCCGAGATTCTGCAGTTTCTTCATGAGAGTCCCTTTCCGTCCACCGTTTCCTGCATCGACAAGAATCCGCTTTCCGTTTTTCTGAATCAGAAATACATTGAACGAGCTTGGAATCCTGCCTTTCGATGCACGCCGTTTCATCGCAGCGGCATCCCCTCCGCTGAAGATTGAAAGAGCCATTCCGCCGGGAGCATCCTGAATTGCAGTCACGCTTCCCTCCTCGAATTCAAACGTTGACACACCGGAATCTGCGGCAAAGACGATGCTTCCCGCCAGACAAAGAGCCGTCATCCATTTCCACATAAGCACCTCCTGATCGCTTGGCGGAGAAATATACAGACGGGAAAACAGAAATTCAAGCAGCCGCCAGAAAAGAAGTCAGCGTACGGACTTGATAATAACGGAGACAATGCTATTTTAAATATTTATCTGTCAAAAAAAAAGGGTTCATCATCAAATGGTTCGCCATCGCAAAAATAAACTTCTGCTTCTGCTCCTGCTCAGGACCCTGCGGAGGACCTCGGACGTACTCCGGCGCTGCGCCGACCGTCTGGAAGCCTATCTCGACTCCGCCAGAAATGATACGACGGAATTCGTCGAGCGAACCCTTGCCGGAGCACGCCGTCTGACACGGGAAATGCAGCTGAAAAACGGCATCCGATTTCTCTCCTTCCTCACCGTGGCTCTGGCCTTCATTCTGATCTACATATCATCCCGAAACACGGCAAATGTCATATTTTTCAGTGATGAGGTTGACATGTGGGTCATCATCATCAGCTTTCTGATGATCATCGCCAACATTCTTTATTTCGCCTGGCAGACTCTTCTCTATTTCCGTTACAAACCGATCCCGCCGGTTCCGGATGAATCCCTCCCGGACTGTACCGTGATTGTTCCTGCATACAATGAAGGCCGTCAAATTGCCCTGGCACTGGAAAGCATTCTCAACAGCGACTACCCGAAAGACAAGCTCTCCGTCATCGCTGTCAACGACGGCAGCCGCGACGATACCTGGGAGTGGATCCGCCGAAGCGCCGAAGAATCCGGAGGACGCATCACTGCGCTGAATCTCGAACACAACATGGGGAAACGCAAAGCAATTTACCAGGCGCTTCTGCGCTCCGGCAGCGAAATTTTTGTCACGATCGACAGCGATTCCGAAGTGCTTGCCTCCACTCTGCGCAATCTGGTATCGCCGTTTGTGCAGGATCCGAAAATCGGCGGTGTTGCCGGCAGCATCCGTGTTCTGAATCTTGATGACGGCGCCCTGCCCCGGATGCTGGATGTCAACTTTGTCTTCAGTTTTGAGTTCATCCGGTCTGCCCAGAGCGTTCTCCGCTCCGTGATGTGCACACCGGGCGCCCTGAGCGCCTACCGCCGATCCGCATTGGACCCGTTCCTTCAGGAATGGGCGGAACAGACCTTTCTGGGACAGCCGGCCAATATCGGTGAAGACCGCGCCATCACCAACATTCTTCTGCGGGAAGGACACGAAGTCGTCTTCCAGAGTACGGCTGTTGCGTTCACAGAAATGCCTGTGACCTATGTTCCTCTCTGCAAGATGTTCATCCGCTGGGCGCGAAGCAACATCCGGGAAAATCTCGCCATGCTGGAATTTGCATTCCGGAAAATTGATCTGCGCAATGAAAATCTTCTTGGCATGCAGCTGAATCTGATCATGCAGAGCATCTGGATGTTCACACCGCTGTTCTTTCTTTCCAGCACGCTGTACTGTCTTTCGCTGGATACACCGACCTTTCTTTACACGGTATTTCTCGTGATTGCAATCTGGTCGACGTTTCCCTCGTTCATTTACGCATGCAAATACAACAAGAAGGAATCAATCTGGGCGTATGTGTTCGGATTTTTCAACTTTGTCGCCCTCTCCTGGATCGGTCCCTATTCCCTGCTGACAATCCATAAATCGGGCTGGCTCACACGCGATATCCGGCAGCAGGAAACACAAATCACATCCACAGAATCACTCACGGAAGAAATCAAAACGGTCAACTATCCATTCCTACCGGGAGAAAAAACATGTCCCTGCAACGCGAAGAAACCCTGAAATGCACCAAATGCGGTGCGGAAAACAAGTTTACGATTCATGAATCCGTGAATGTCACGCTGAATCCGGAACTGAAACCGCAGGTTCTGAACGGCTCTCTCTTCAAGATGACCTGCTCCGCCTGCGGAACACAGATCATCGTCAACTATGATATTCTTTATCATGACATGTCGGACTACCGCCCGCTGATGATCCAGTGCTATCATGAAAAAAAAGGCTGGGAACGAATCAACGACCAGAATGCCAATATCCGGAAAATGATGCGGGAAATGAATCTCTCCACGGAGTTTCCTCACCGTGTCGTCATCGGTTACAATGCACTCCGGGAGACCATCCGCATTTTCGATGCCGGATATGATGACAGGATCATGTTCGCGGTCAAGCTGCTGTTTGCCACCCTCCTTCGCCGTGACGGTGTCCCCTGCCGCGGAATCCTCTTCTGCGGACGCGATCAGAACAGTTCCCCCGTCTTCTCCGTCCTGAATACGAAAAACGAGGAGAACTTCTACAATCTGCCAATGGATCTTTATGACAACGTTGCAGAAAAACTGAAACCGCTTCTGCCGAAAGAATCGGAACGGCATATTCTGGTGGATAACGATTTCATGTCACCGTACCTCCAACGGCTCAAATAATTCGGAAAGAAACAGAAAAACGAATGAAACGGCTCAGAAAAATTCTCTTCTGTTCCGCTGGCATCCTGATTGCGGCATTTCTGCTGTTTTCAGGCCTGACCGCCTGTTCCGCAGACCCGAACCGATATCTTGTCACAGCGCAGCCGGGACAACCGATTCTTGAGGTACGGGAGACGCTCTCCGTCATCAGCTACAACATCCAGGCGCGTCCGGTGCTTGATTCCTGCGCCTGGAAGAGCGTCCGGATCGGCGAACGCCTGAAGGAATACGACCTGATCGGTCTCCAGGAGACCTTTCACGCCCACGATCTTCTATTCGAAAAAAATTCCGTACACGGTGAAGTCTATTTTGGAAAACGGCGTCACTTCCTGAAGCTCGTCAATTCCGGTCTGGCGATACTCTCCCGATACCCGATCGAGGAAGTCAAAGCCGAATATTTCGAAGACGAAGGCTCCCTTGAAAACCGTTTCGGTTCCAAAGGAGTTCTGATGGCAAGAATCCGGATCAACGGGTCCGTCCTGGATTTCTACACGACCCATCTTGCGGCGGGATCGCCGGGAGTTTCCGGAGAGGCACGAGAGGATGAGCTGCGTCAAATTGCCGGATTCATCCGTCGCAATTCTCCGAGCGGGAATGCGGTCATCATCAACGGGGATTTCAATTTGACGCTTCGCTCCAAACAAAAGGAATTGCGGAACTTTCTGGCTCAGACAGGACTTTCCAATCCCGCCAAGGAGCTGAACTGCGAAAAGAAAACCTTCATCGACCATATCTTCTACCGTTCCGGTAGCACACTCAAACTGAAACCGCGCACATGGAAACTCCTGAAACAGGAATTCACTGTTTCGGGCAAAGGTCCGCTGAGTGACCATCATCCGCTACTTGTGGAATTCGATCTGACAAGCGAAAAAAGCCGGCAGGAAGAATGGTTACCCCGCCAGGATTCGAACCTGAACTAAATGGATCAAAACCATTTGTGCTACCGTTACACCACGGGGTAAACCGATAAGGAATTCTTAAATATAGCATGCGGATGCTGAAAATCCAGCGATAATTTATTTTTTCTCCATTTTCAAAAAACTTTTTTTCTTCCGCTTTTGGTATTTTCGGGTTTTGAGGTTATATTCCTTCTCTGGTATTCAGAATTTTTTACGGGACGAATCTGTATGGGAAACAGCAGGAAAAAAACAAAGAAAACGGAACAGTCCGCTGGAAAAGCGGCAGAAAAAATTGTGGAAACGACCGGAAAGCGGCATTTCAAAGGCTGGCTGGCTGGAATTGCCGCTCTGGCAATCGCAAGCGGAATCGCATTTACATTCGTGCCGGAGGAAAAAGTCCCCACCGCGCTCGAACCGCTGCACACGGAACTGCTCGCGGCAAGAAACACGGTTATTGCGAAAACCGGGCTGGACATCTCCCGGTTTGACGATACAGCGGTCGTTGAAGTCCCCGGGGCTTCACCCGTCAAACTCTATTTTGCGCCCTCCCCGAACATCCGGCGTGGACTGTGCGACTTCATCCGCTCGGCAACGAGCACAGTCGACATCTGCATCTACGATCTGGATCTGAACGAAGTTGCGGATGCCCTGCTTGATGCGAAAGCCAGAAAAGTCGAAATCCGACTTGTTACGGATGAGGACAACGTCATGATGGCTGCCGTGGAAAAGCTGAAACGAGCGGGAGTCACTGTTGTTCCGGACAATCGTCCAGCGATCATGCACAACAAATTTGTCGTTGTGGATGCTCGCCGCATCTGGACCGGCTCCTATAATTTCACGGTCAACGGGACCCGAAAAAACGACAACAATGCTCTGATTCTGGAATCGCCGGAAATCGCCGCCTGCTATCTCTCCAAATTCAACGAGTTCATGGAAGGCAAATTCGGACCGAAAGCCAGACAGAAGACCTTTCGCGGACGTGTTGTTCTCGGCAAGATGCCGGTCATCGCAGCGTTTTCGCCCGCTGACGGAGTTCGGAACATCCTTCTCGACGAGCTTTCCCATGCGAAAAACAGCGTCAAGCTGATGGCCTTCTCCTTTACGGATCAGGAAATTGCGAACTGTCTGGGGGATCTCGCTAAAAAGGGTGTCTCCGTGAAATGTCTGTTCGATTATGGACAGGCAAACAGCAAATACAGCCAGGATTCCTATCTGCGCGGATGCGGAGTCAAGATCAAGCTCTCGCCGAACCGTTCCGGGAAAATGCACCACAAGGTCATCATCATTGACGGGGAAACTGTCATCACCGGCAGTTACAACTATTCCAAGAACGCGGAACGGAATAACGACGAAAACATTCTCATTCTGAAAAACAGGGAGATTGCGGCAAACTACATCAAGGAGTTCAAACGGTGCTGGAAAGGCACCAAAGGATATCTGTAACAATCGGGAAAGGAAATCAAAATGAATCATCTATGGAAAACAATGATTCTGGTGCTCGTAACGATGGTCTCGGCGGCACAGGCGGCGGAATTCAAGGCGGCAGTCATTGATCTGGACAGGGTCCTGCAGGAATATTACAAGACCAAAATCGTCGAGGGCAATTTGAAGCGGCAGGCGGATATTTACAAGGACTACGCGAAGAAGCTCGGCGAATCCCTCACAAAACTCCAGAGTGAATTTGTTGCCCTGCGCGACTCTTCGCAAAACATTGCCCTCAGCGACGCCGCACGCGAAAGCAAACGGCTCGCGGCACAGGACAAATACAAGGAGCTTGCCGCAAAAGAACTTGAACTGAGAACCTACAACCGCGAAAAACAGGCTCAGCTCCGCGATGAACGCGACCGTGAACGCGCTGCCATTCTCACGGACATCAAAAAAACGATCGAAGCTCATGCCGCTCTTGCCGGATTCTCCATTGTGCTTGACAAATCGGCGCTTTCGCCCTCCGCCATGCCGGTCATCCCGTACAGTTCGAAATCCATCGACATCACGGACAATGTCATCAAAGAGCTCAACACCGGCAGAAAAAGCAGCAAACCGTAATCTTATCCCACACAAATGGAAGGAGTGGAAATGAAAACATACACGGCAAAAGAACTCGCTGAACTCATCAATGGAGTCGTCAGCGGCGAAGGGGAAAGAACCATCAGCGGCGTAAACTCCCTGAAGATGGCGGCGGAAACCGACATCTCCTTTCTCAGCACCATCAAATACAAAAAGCAGATGGAGGAAAGCAAAGCGGCAATCGTCCTCGTTGAAGAGGGCATGAAAGTCGAGCCGTCGGATACCCGCACTCTGATTTTCTGTGAGAATCCCGACAAGGCATTTACAAAAATCTGCAATCTGTTTGCCCCGGAACCGATTGTCTACGAACCGCGCATCTGTCCCGGCGCGTACATCGACCCCACGGCGAAAGTCGCGGAAGGCGTCTATATCGGACCGAACGCGGTTGTCATGCCTTATGCGGAGATCGGGAAAGGAACGGTCATCGGCGGCGGCGCGTATGTCGGACACTATGTCCGGATCGGAGAAAACTGCATGATCAATGCCAATGTCTCAATCATGCACCGCTGCATCATCGGCAATAAAGTCATCATTCACTCCGGTACCACCATCGGCGCGGATGGATTCGGTTACACCCCGACCTTCCGCGGTCTGGTAAAAGTTCCCCAGAACGGTATTGTACAGATCGACAACGACGTCGAAATCGGAGCAAACAGCACCATCGACCGAGCCAGATTCGGAAGAACCTGGATCAAGAAAGGGGTCAAGATCGACAATCTGGTGCATGTAGCTCACAATGTTATCGTCGGAGAATCTTCGGTTCTGATCGGGCAATGCGGCATTGCAGGCAGTGCCGAGCTCGGACGCGGAGTCATCATTGCGGCACAGGCAGGCGTCAACGGGCACATCACCCTCGGCGACGGCTCCCGGGTTGCAGGAGCTTCCGCGGTTCAGAAAAGCCTGCCTCCTGGAGTCTCCGTCTTCGGCACTCCGGCGGAAACGGATACGGAGTTCTTTGAGCGCCATACGCTTCCCCGCAAGGTCAGACGTCTTGCCGACAAAATAGCAAAACTCGAAGAGGAACTTGCCAAGCTCAAATCGGAATGATCCGAACTCCGGCAAACCGGGGGATGCCCCCTCCCCCGGCAAACAGAATGCGTCAAATATGAATCCAGCCGACTTTCAATGCCGTCGATGCGGTACCTGCTGCAAGTGGGAGGGGCCTGTACGGGTTTCCTACGAAGAGATCGTAAAAATAGCAGATTTCCTGCAGATTGAGGTGCACGAGTTCATCAATCATCACACTGTTCTGACGCAGGACCGCCGCGCACTCTCCCTCATGGAAAAAGACGACGGCAGCTGCGTCTATTACGACGATGAGCGGAAAGCCTGCATCATCCATCCGGTGAAACCGCATCAATGTTCTTCGTTTCCTTTCGAATGGAATTTTCCAGGCTGGGAGGAGCTCTGCGAAGGAGGAAAAGCACTCCGCAGAAAATAACGGATTGCCTTTCGGGGAACCTTCGGTGAAAATACCGCCGCTTTTTTCCATGTTTTCGAATTGCCAAATGAGAGGCAAGAGAGTATATTACTGAATCATTCGGATTTTCTTAAAACAACGATAACTTCGGGAGACAAAAATGTCGGCAAAACTGGATCTGAACGGAAAAGTTGCCGTGGTAACCGGCGGCGGGGGAATTCTTTGCGGCTGCATGGCAAAGGCTCTGGCGGAATGCGGCGCGAAAGTCGCCATCCTCGACCTGAAACTGGAAAGCGCCGAAAAGGTTGCAAATGAGATCAAGGAAAAAGGCGGCAGCGCAATCGGACTTTCCGCCAATGTGCTTGAGATCGAAAGTCTCAGAAACGCGGAAAAGCAGATTCGCGAAACCTTCGGAACATGCGACATTCTCATCAACGGAGCCGGTGGAAACCACCCGAAAGGAACGACTTCGGCTGAAAAGCTGACCCTTTCCGATATCACCAATCCGGTGGAAGGGAAAGTCACCTTTTTCGATCTCGATCCCGCAGGAATCGGATTTGTATTCAATCTGAACTTTCTCGGCACGCTGCTGCCGTCGCAGGTATTCTGCCGCGAAATGGCTCTCAAGGGAGGTGGAATCGTCATCAACATCTCCTCGATGAATGCGTTCAAGCCGCTGACCAAGATTCCGGCATACAGTGCAGCCAAAGCGGCGATCAGCAACTTCACACAATGGCTTGCGACCCACATGTCCGGAGTCAACATCCGGGTCAACGCGATCGCTCCGGGCTTCTTCCTGACCAATCAGAACCGGACCCTGCTCACGAATCCGGACGGATCGCTGACAGCACGCGGCAATACGATCATTTCCCACACACCGATGGGACGTTTCGGCACGCCGGAAGACCTGATCGGCACGCTGCTCTGGCTGGTCGACAACGACGCCTCCGGTTTTGTCAACGGCACGGTCATTCCGGTTGACGGCGGCTTCTCTGCCTTCTCGGGGGTATGATGGCATTTATCGCACTGATCGACTACGGGATGGGCAACCTGCGAAGTGTCTCCAAAGCGCTGGAAAAGGCAGGCGCAGAGATTCGCATTGCAACCTCTCCTGCGGAAGCGGAAGGGGGATGCGGGGTTGTTCTTCCCGGAGTGGGAAATTTCGGCGACGGAATGAGAAATCTCCGGGCACACGGTTTTGTCGATTTTGTCCGCAGATCGGTGGAATCGGGACGTCCCTTCCTGGGCATCTGTCTCGGCATGCAGATGCTTCTGGAACGCAGCGAAGAAGCCCCGGGAGTGGAAGGACTCGGCATCTTCCGGGGATCCGTCCGTCAGTTTCCCCTTGACCGGGGCGAAAAGGTTCCGCACATGGGCTGGAACCAGATCGATCACAACGGAACCAATCCGTTTCTGCGGGAGGTTCCCTCCGGTTCCCATGTTTATTTTGTCCATTCCTACTATGCCGATCCGGAGGATTCATCCGTGGTGGCGGCAACTTGCGATTACATGTTCCGTTTTGCCGCGGCTCTCGGCAGAGAGAACGTCTTTGCTTCACAGTTTCACCCGGAAAAAAGCCAGAAACGGGGAATGGCGATCCTGGAAAATTTTGTCAACGCATGCAACAAGAATGGAGAGATGAACTGATGCTTATTATTCCTGCAATTGATATCCGCGGCGGAAAATGTGTCCGTCTGTTTCAGGGCGACTACGCTCAGGAGACTGTCTACGGGGAGGACCCTGCGGCACAGGCGGTCCGCTGGGAAAACGAGGGAGCGCATATCATCCATCTTGTCGATCTGGACGGAGCAAAGGCGGGACATCCCGTCAATGTGGATGTCATACGGAAGATCTGCTCAAGTGTGAGAATTCCCTGCGAACTTGGCGGAGGAGTCCGGACCATTGAGGATGCCAAACGTCTTTTCGATGCGGGAATCTATCGGATCATTCTCGGAACTGTTGCCTGCGAGAATCCGCGGCTTGCGAAGGAGTTTGTTTCGGCGTTCACTGCGGAACGCGTGGTGGTTGGAGTCGATGCGAGAGCCGGAAACGTGGCAGTCAAAGGCTGGCTTGAAAACAGCGGAGTCGATGCGTATGAGCTCATCATGACCCTGCAGGATATGGGGGTTTCCCGTTTCATCTATACCGATATCGCAACCGACGGTGCGCTTTCCGGCCCGAATCTGGATGCAATTTCGGCTGTCTGTTCGCGGATTCCGCGCAGCAGTGTCATCGCATCGGGCGGGATTTCCTCTCCGCGCGACATCACGGCTCTGAAAGAGCTGCGCAAAAAGAATCTTGAAGGTGCCATCGTGGGAAAAGCCCTTTACGACGGCAAGACCACTTATGCGGAACTGGAAGGAGCGGCAAATGAGTGATTCCGCCGTATACAATCCTTTTCCCGGCGACAGCTACGATACCCCTGAACATGTCCCGGGCAGTCTTGTCGACACACTCCTTCTGCATGCAAGAGCTTCCTTTTATCTCCGTAATTTTTATGTTTTCTACCGCTCCGGCAGCGCTTGCCGGAAAGGATATTTTCCACAGAATCAGCAGACCCGGAATTCCTATCAGAACATTCTCATCACGGAGAGCTGCGGCGGCAAATTCCATCTGCGCGGATTGGACAATCTTTCCAGATTCGAAGGTCCGGCGGTGCTGATCGGCAATCACATGAGCTTGCTGGAAACGGCGGTCATGCACGCGTTTGTCCGTCCGCGCCGCAACTTCTGTTTTGTCATCAAGGAACAGCTTTTCAAGGTTCCGTACTTCGGCGACATCATGCGGACGCTGGGCTGCATCGGGGTCGGCAGGAAGAATCCCCGTGATGATTTCCGGGCGGTCATTGAAGAAGGGAAAAAGACCCTGGACGAAGGAAAATCAATCGTTATTTTTCCACAAGCCTCCCGTTCCGCAGTCTTTGATCCGAACCATTTCAATACCATCGGTGTAAAACTTGCCAAAGCCGCCAATGTGCCGATCATTCCCACGGCGCTGAAGACGGATTTTCTCGGGAACGGAACGCTCTGCAAAGATCTCGGCCCGATTCACCGGGACAAGGCAATTTATTTTGAATTCGGCGAACCGATCATGTCCGTCGAAGGCTCCGGGAAAAAGGAACATCAGCAGGTCATCGACTTCATCATCAGCCGTCTGGAGGCATGGGGCGGCGAAGTCAAAGGCAAAGAAATGGAAGGAAAACAAGAATGAAACCGGAAACCGTAACCGTGGAACTCTCAGACCGTTCCTATCCCATCCGAATCGGATGCGGCATTCCGGGCGACCCGCTTTTTCTTTGTCCCCATGTCAAAAACAAACGCTGTCTTCTGGTCACGGATTCGAATGTGTTTCCCCTGTTTGCCGGAAAGATAACGGAAGCCGTTCTGAATGCAGGTGCGGCAGGAATTGCTTCCTACACCTTTCCTGCCGGAGAGGAGTCCAAACATATCGGAACCATCCTCGAAATCTGCCGGGAAGCGGCGCGGGCGGGACTCGACCGGAAATCCGTCATTCTTGCTCTCGGAGGCGGAGTCACAGGCGATATGGCGGGATTCTCCGCGGCAGTCTACATGCGGGGAATCGACTTCATCCAGATTCCGACGACTCTGCTGGCCATGGTGGATTCCTCCGTCGGCGGGAAAACCGGAGTAGATCTTCCGGAAGGGAAAAATCTGGTGGGAGCATTTCATCAACCGAAAGCAGTTCTCATTGATACCGATTTTCTGAAAACGCTGCCGCATCGCCAGTATCTCTGTGGAATTGCGGAAATCATCAAAACCGCCGCGATTCTGGATGCGGATTTCTTCGCCCGTCTGGAGGCAAATACGGAACGCATCAGAAGCATGGAGCCCGTCTTTACAGCGGAAATGGTGAAACGCTGCTGTGAGCTGAAGGCCTCGGTCGTTGCGCAGGACGAACGCGAAGGCTCCCTGCGCGCCATTCTCAATTACGGGCATACTTACGGTCATGCAATCGAAAGTGCAAGCGGTTTCACCATGCTTCACGGAGAAGCCGTTGCCATCGGAATGCGCATGGCGGCTGATCTTGCGGTTCATCTGGGAGTCATGCAGCGCGAAGATGCCGACCGGCAGGCGGCATTGATCAGAGCAGTCGGACTGCCCGACAGGGCGGATTATCACCCGGAGACCGTATTCGCCGCTCTGTTCAAGGACAAAAAGGCGCTGGACGGCACCCTCCGATTCATTTTCACGCCGGAAACCGGCAAAGCCGAAATCCGCAAGGTGGAAAGCGCCGACGCGAAGTCCGTTCTGGAGCAAAACGGGAATGCTTGAACATGACGCCTACATTCTTCTGAATATGATTCCCGGGATCGGTCCGGCACGAGCTGCGTCGCTGATCTCTTTTTTCGGTTCGGCGGCGGAACTTTTTGAACGGAAAGCGGAAGAACTGACAGCCGTCCGGGGCATCAGCCGTGAACTCGCGGAAAAAATCGCGGCGGAAGCGGAATCCAGTCTTCTGGACGAGGAACTGGACCGGATTGCACTCGGCGGAGTCAAAGTATTCACCCGCGCCGATGAAGAATATCCCGAAATGCTGCGGGAGCTGGAGGACGCACCGCTCTGCCTCTATGTCTGCGGAACAATTCCGGAAGAGCTGGAGCGACAGGCAATCGCCATTGTCGGTTCACGCCGGGCAACGGTCTACGGACTGCGGATGGCACAGCACATTGCAGAATCCGCCGCATACTCCGGCTGGATCGTTGTTTCCGGACTTGCCTTCGGAATCGACGCTGCCGCACATAAAGCGACCATGAATGCCGGCGGAAAAACCGTTGCCGTACTCGGCGGCGGCCTGATGAAGATCCAGCCGCAGGAACATCTGCCAATGGCACGCGATATCATTGCCAAAGGCGGAGCGGTCATTACCGAATTTCCGATGACATTCTCTCCGACCCGTCACTCGTTTCCGATGAGGAACCGGATCATCTCCGCTCTTTCCCGGGGAACGGTTGTCATTGAAGCAGGTCTTCACAGCGGCGCATTGATTACCGCAGCCGCTGCACTGGAACAGGGAAAAAGCGTTTTTGCCGTTCCCGGAAATGCGGATTCCGAAATGTCAAGCGGCTGCAACAACCTGATCAAATCCGGAGAAGCCACGCTGATTACCGGATTTGAAGATATCCTGGAAGCGATGGATTTTCTTCCAGGCCTCGAACCCCGGGACCTCTTCTCGGCAAGAGAGGAATCCGCCGAGGAAAGTGGATTCGATGAAGCCGTTGAAGCAGCCCTGCCGGAAAGCGATCGTAAAATTCTCGATCTGCTTAAACTGGGAGAGGCCGGTTTCGACAGCATTTCCGCTGAAACGGGAATTGCGGCAGGGGAACTCTCACGCAAACTTGTCGCACTGGAAATTTCCCATAAAATCAAACGTACTGCCAATGGCTACGCCAGGCTTCGCTAAACAGAAAGGAGTTCAATCCCATGAAACTGTCCATCATCATTCCGGTTTACAATGAAGAGAATTACATCGACGCGGTCATTGAACGGGTCCGGGCGGTCGACTTTCCAAAAGAAATCACGCTGGAACTCATCGCAGTCGACGACTGTTCCAAGGATAAAACCCCGGACAAGCTGAAAGTCTGGGAAGAAAAAGGAATCGTCAAAGTCCTGCGGCATGAGAAAAACGGCGGCAAAGGAGCCGCTCTGCATACCGGGTTCAAGGCGGCAACCGGCGACATCGTTGTGGTTCAGGATTCCGACTTCGAATACAATCCGAATGAACTGCCGAAACTTCTTACCCCGATTCTCGACGGACGGGCGGACGTCGTCTTTGGAGCCCGCGCCAGTTTTGTCGGGAGCGAATGCCACCGGGTCATGTACTACTGGCACTCCGTTGTCAATCGCTTCCTCACAACCTTCTGCAACATGCTCGCCGATCTGACCCTGCACGACATGGAATGCTGTTACAAGATGTTCAAACGTGAACTTCTGGAAAAAATCACACTCCGCGAAAAACGATTCGGATTCGAACCGGAAGTCACAATCAAACTCGCCCGGCTGAGATGCCGCATGTACGAGGTCACAGTCTCCTACTCAGGCAGGACGTATCAGGAAGGAAAGAAAATCAACTGGAAAGACGGTGTTTCCGCTCTCCGCTGCATCCTGAAATATGGACTGTTCCGCATGAATTGATCAATAGAGCGGAACAGTTTGCTCCAGAACCTTCGCCATGGCAATGTAGCCGTCAAACGTCAGATGGGTTCCGTCCTCGCGTGCAAACGGTTTTGCCAGTTCGCCGTTTTCATCGCGCAGCGCCGTGTGGTAGTCGAGATATCCGGCATGACGGGAAACAGCGATCCGTTTGATCTCGGCATTCAGCTTTACGATTTTGTCCTGATATTGAAAACGGTTCCAGGCATCCGGATTGCGGAGCGGAAGAATACTGCAGAGATACACCCGGCTTCCCCGTTCCGCAATCAGTTCCGCCACACGGGAAATCTTGGCGATGATACTCTCAAATTCCCACTCAATTCCGTTGATGCCGATCATCATGACGACCTGCTCCGGCTGGAATGGAAAAACATCATCCTCCATCCGGAAATAAAGCCCGTTGACATTGTCTCCGCCAATGCCCCGGTTCAGGAACGAAGCTCCGGGAAAAAACTCCTGAAGCGGAAAGGCGTTCGTGATTGAATCCCCGTAAAAAACGGTCTTCACTTTTCTCGGCGGCAACTTCCGGTATTCCAGAATCTCCAGATAGCGCGGATATGTATCCAGAAATGAATAAATTGCCTCTTTGTCTTTTGCGGTAAACAGTTCGTTCACGGGCAGCATGACATCAACTCCTTTTTCAAATTGAATGGTTCAGCGCAGGATAAAATCAGACCAGGAGGATTGCTTCGGAGGAGCTTTCTTCTCACCTTTCGAAGGGATCAGAATCGCTTCCATGGTCTCGTTCGTAATCACGCGGACACTGGAACCGGCGGAAACGGGATTGTCCATCGGCAGCATCCGGTCAACGACCTCAACTCCGCTCCGGATCGTCCGGATCACATTCCGTTTCGGATCAGAAGGAATCCAGAGTTCAGCTTTCAAACGGAAATCCAGGTTCGGCACGTCCCGGGAAAGGATGCTTGCCGTCACCTGCCAGCAGTCGATTCCGCGGAAATTGTCTTTCCCCTCTATTTTCGCAATCGATTCAATCGAATCTCCTTTGAGGTCAAATCCGCGTCGTTTCAGGGATTCGATCACGGGCAGAGCGGATATGTTCCATTTTTTGCCGGGAGCCGGAACGATGCCGTCTCCGAGCGTATTCTTCAAAGTGTTCTCCGGAGGAACATGGAACACTGCGCCCAGAAGACGCCTCGCTTCCCGCGGAACACTTTGATTCGTATCGGCATAAGTAAAACGGCGCGGAAGCTGCCGCAGATCACAAAGTACAGTTTTTCCCATCAGCAGGGAGGCATCGAACGCTTTTCCGTCAAGATAACCGCCGACCATCGACACCTGAAGCTCGATCCGGTTCGGATTGCCCACGGAATTCACCTCCAGGACTTTCATTCCGGCGAAGAGAGTCACGGAAACCGATTTCTGCTTGAGCACCGGGTTGTCCGGTCCAGCAAGCACAAACTTGTATTCTCTGGTAAACGCAAGATTGATCTCCGCGCGGAAAGAGTCGCCCACGCGGGTCGGACGGTCAAACGAAAGAACCTGTTCCGCACGGACAGCACAGCAGAGAAAACAAAGAAAAGCGAAGGCACCGATCTTCATCATACGAATTCAAAATCATCCATGCTGTCGAGTTCGGCGCGAATGAATTTCACGGCCTTCACCATTGCGGCCGCGCGATGGCTGATTGAATCCTTGACTTCAGGAGGAAGCTCACCGAACGTCTGCTGGAAACCTTCAGGAATGAAAACAGGATCATATCCGAATCCGTTGTTTCCACGCGGAGCCTCGGCAATCGTGCCGCAGACCTCACCGCGGAACAGAGCGACATCGTCCCCGCGATAGGCAATGGCAATCGCACAGACAAACTTTGCGCGTCGATCGGTTTTTCCCTTCATGGCATCCAACAGCTTGGCGATGCGCTGGGCATCGGTCGCCCCCTCTCCCGCGTAACGTGCGGAATAGACTCCGGGAGCACCGTCCAGAGCCTCGACGACGAGTCCGGAATCGTCGGCAAATGCCGCCATATCCGCATAAGCGGACGCCTGTTCCGCCTTCTTCTCCGCATTCTCCTCAAAGGAGTTCCCGTCCTCAATCAGCTCCGGGAAATTCGGAATCGTATCAGTCGTGACAATGTTGACCCGGGAATTCAGGTCATTGAGCATCTTCCTGAATTCCTCGACCTTGTGTTTGTTACTTGTTGCAGCAAGCAGTTGAAGCATTGTATTCTCCTGATTTCAATACGCGCGCTCGTTGCGCCCTTCGATAAAATTGATAAACGCCCGGTTGCAGACTTTTGCACCTCCGGGAGTGGGATAGTTGCCTGTGAAATACCAGTCGCCCGTGTGATTCGGACAAGCCTCATGAAGTCCTTCAATCGTCTGAAAGATCACGGAAACTTCCGCACGAATGCCAACCGGACGCAACAGTTCCGCGATCTTTGCGGAAATCTCATCGGCAGAGAACGGCGCATAGATTTCCTGCACATAGTTCGGCACGGGCGACTCGCAGCAAAGCGAGGATTTCGCCTTCCGGTAGACATCATCAATGATATGCGAACGGTTCGACTCCTTCAACAGTTCAATCGCCGCCTGAAAAGCAACGAAATCGCCGAGTTTCGCCATATCAATGCCGTAACAGTCCGGATAGCGGATCTGCGGGGCAGACGAAGCAAGGACAATCCGTTTCGGGCCGAGACGGTCCAGAATTTTGAGAATGCTCTCCCGCATCGTTGTTCCGCGGACGATGGAATCGTCGATCACCACAAGGGTATCCTGCCCGCGGCGGATCGTTCCGTAGGTGATGTCGTAAACATGCGCCACAAGGTCGTCCCGGCTGGAATCCTGCGTAATAAATGTCCGGAGCTTGGCATCCTTGACCGCGACTTTTTCAAAGCGAGGACAGAGGGCCAGAATCGATTTCAGGTTATCATCGTCGAAATGTTCCCGGTCTTTCAGATCCAGCAGCTTCCGGGTCACAATCCGGACACAGTGTTCCCGGAGAGCATCCATCAGTCCGTAGTAGCAGATTTCCGCCGTATTTGGAATGAAGGAAAAAACGGTGTTTTCGATGTCCTCGTGGATTGCCTCAAGGATTTTCGCCGTCAGGTGACGGCCGAGATTTTTGCGTTCCTGGTAGATGTCGGCATCAGTGCCGCGGGAGAAATAGATTCGTTCGAAGGAACAGCGCTTCGGCTCTGCAATCCGGGAAGTAAACGGTTCCACAAAGACTTTGCCATCACGCTTGATGACGATCGCATGTCCCGGAGGCAGCTCCCGGATCCGCTCCGTCTCCTGAATATTGAACGTAGTCTGGATCACAGGACGCTCCGAAGTTACTACGGCGACCTCGTCATCGGCATAATAAAACGCGGGACGGATTCCCGCTGGATCCCGTAGAACGAAAGCATCTCCATGACCGATCATTCCGGCAATGACATAACCACCATCCCACTTTTTACAGGAGTCGCGCAGTACGCTCATCACATCAAGATTTTTGGCAATGTAGGCGGATGCCTCGCGCGGAGTCAATCCCATTTCCGCGCATTTCTCCTCCATTTGGAGATTGGCAGTATCCAGGAAATGACCGATTTTCTCCAGAACAGTGACCGTATCCGAACGATCCTTCGGATGCTCGCCCATATTTACAAGCAGCAGAAAGAGCTCATCGGTGTTTGTCAGATTGAAATTGCCCGCGACAATGAGTGTGCGGGACATCCAGTTGCTTTCCCGCAGAAACGGATGACATCGTTCGATTCCGTTTCCCCCGTAGGTTCCGTAGCGGAGATGCCCGAGAAAAAGTTCTCCTGTAAAACGGGCGTTCTTCTTCAGCCATTCCGGATCTTCCGGACGTGCTCCGGACTGACGGCAAACCTGCGCAATCTCCGAGGACGCCGCCGTGAAAATATCCTTGATCGGACTGCTCGAATTCGATTTTTCCATGGAAATGTATTTATTTCCGGGACTGATATCGAATTTGATGCAGGCCATCCCCGCACCGTCCTGTCCGCGGTTGTGCTGTTTTTCCATGAGGAGACAGAGCTTATTCAGACCGTAAAGAGGTGTTCCGTATTTTTCTTTATAGAAGCGCAGCGGCTTCAGGAGGCGAATCAGTGCAATTCCACACTCGTGTTTGATCTCGTCGCTCATAAAAGAACCTTTCGCAAAATATCCTGTCCCGTAATTTACACCCGGAATGAAAATTTTACAGCGCCGAAACGAAAAAAACAGCGAAAACAGAAAAGCAGCAGAAGGTGTTCGGAAGAAAAAACTGGCGGAAGCGACGGGACTCGAACCCGCAACATCCACCGTGACAGGGTGGCACTCTAACCAATTGAGCT
Source organism: uncultured bacterium (assembly GCA_949292215.1). Lineage (GTDB taxonomy): Bacteria > Verrucomicrobiota > Lentisphaeria > Victivallales > UBA1829 > UBA1829. Next base: position 9,139 of record CASEYW010000108.1, on the reverse strand, counting down.
ACGCCTCCGCATCTCTGCGAAAATTCAAATAAACTGGCGGAAGCGACGGGACTCGAACCCGCAACATCCACCGTGACAGGGTGGCACTCTAACCAATTGAGCTACGCCTCCAGTTCATTGAGTTGCTTACTTTATTCCATTTTTCCGAAAAGTCAAATCATTTTTCCATGATTTTTGTTTTTTTTGTGAAAAAACCTTCTTTTTCCTGTTCTAGAAAGATTGAAAACCTCTTCCGGCGTGCTATTCTTAATCCCGGAAATGCTTTCCGATGATTGCAAACCAGACAAATTTGAGGTATTTATGCACACCAGAACAATGAAATTGATGTCGGCGGCGATCCTTTCAGCGATCGCCGGAAGTTTTACAGCATTCTCAACTGGCTGTCATTGCAAGCCGGAGGAACAGCCCACTGCCGAAATCAAAACAAAAGCCCCGCAACAGACCGCTAAACCGAATGCGAAACAGCAGCCCAAACCAGAAGACAAAACGCAGAAAAATCAACAGAAGGATGACTGGAAATTCACTGTCACAACAAATAAATCCGATGCCATCTATCAGAAAGGGGAAAATATTGTCTTCACTGTGACCCTCCAGAAAAACGGAGCTGCCGTATCCGATGCAAACCTGAAATACAGAATCTCCGAAAACGGCGACTGGGGAAAATGGACTACGGTTCCAGCAGATAAACCTCTTACAGTGACAAAAAAGTCCGACAAGCCCGCCTGGTTCACCATCGAAGCCACAGCGTATGGCAAAGATGGTAAAGTCATCAAGAATCCAAAAGCCAAAAACCGGAACCTGAGAGTGGCCATTGGCGCAATGGTCGCCCCCCGGGAAATCAGGGAATCCGCAGCGGAACCGGTGGATTTCGATCTTTTCTGGAAAGCCCAGAGAGAAACCTTGAACGCTGTCCCCGTCAAGGCAACCCGTACAAAAGTCAATGTTCCGAAAAATCTCCAGAACAAGGTCGACTGCTATGACGTCAAAGTTGACTGCGCCGGAGCCAAACCGGTCTCCGGATATCTGGTTCTGCCGAAAAATGCAAAGAAAGGTTCTCTCCCGGCGATCGTCTGTTACCACGGGGCAGGAGTCCGCAGCGCCAATAAACAGTTCGGATACGGTCAGAAGGCAATCGCCTTCGACGTCAATGCGCATGGAATCCCGAACGGACAGCCGAAACAATTCTATGACAATCTCAATAAAGGAGAACTCAAAGGTTATTCACACCGCAACAAAAACAGTCGCGATCAATTCTATTTCAAGGAGATGTTTCTCCGCGTCATGCGCGCACTGGACTATGTGAAAACACTGCCTGAATGGAACGGGAAGGTGCTGATCGTCACAGGCGGAAGCCAGGGCGGCGGACAGGCAATCGTTGCCGCGGCACTTGATCCGCAAGTCTCACTCTGTGTTGCAAACGTTCCCGCCATCGGCGACCATGCCGGACGCCTCGTCGGTCGCAGACCGGGCTGGCCTCAGCTCATGAACAGCAGCAAAACAACCCCCGGAAATCAGCAGATCATCAAAGCAAGCGGTTATTTTGATCACAACTATTTTGCCAAACGCATCAAATGTGAAACTTACATGGGAACCGGATTCGTAGATTTTGTCTGTCCGCCGACTTCGGTCTATGCCGCCTTCAACAATCTGCCGGTAAAAACAAAAACCATTCAGACGACTCCAAGTGCAGGACACGGAGCTTCGCTCAGCCTCGGATACAAAAGAATTAATCAGGTGCTCAACAGAAAATAACACTCTCAAATCCCTGAAAAATACAAAAACCGTACCGGATTTCCCGGTACGGTTTTTTGTTTTTCCAGTTTCTGTCCCGGAACTCAATGAAATCCGTGATGAAAAAGCAGTTTCTTCACCCATCCGGAAAGTTTCTGAACATAAGAATCTGAAAGTTCCGGCATAGGTACACTTCCCTGCGAAGCGGCAAGCAGAATATTCAAAAGCGCAGCCTCCGATTCCCCCGCCGGCTCCGGAAGCAATCCCGCTTCATTCAGGAAAGCCAGACGTGCAAGCGTCAGCCAGGGCTCCGGATGCTCTGAATCACAAAGATGGCTCAGCATCGTCTTCAAGGCAGCATAGCTTTGTTCAGATGGCAGCATCGGCTTGACAGCAGTCAGCAGAAAGCGGGCGAACTCACAGGCGGCAATATAATTTTCCGTATGGAATGCAAGGCGGTCGAAATCCATCAGCAAATCAATCCGCCCCGGTGAGACAAGGATATTCGGGTCATCCGGCATCCGGAATTCAATCCCCAGCTCGCGGAAAAGCCCGATCTGGGGGAAGTTCTTTTTTCCAGTCCGTCTAGCCCCTTTTACTATACAGTTGAGTCTTCCCAGATCCGGTGTAATCCCGGAAATGACAAGACTCGATTCCTGAAACGGCGTATGGCGCAAAACAAGATAAACTGTTCTGTGCGTAGTCGCCATGTTTTCCGGTCAGGGTTCCCGGACCGATTCGTCAAGCGCCTTGACAAACGGATTGAGCAGATAATTGATCACCGTTCTCTTGCCGACCTTGATTTCCGCTTTCAAACGCATGCCGGGCAGGAGCTTGACATTTGCGGCACGCCCCTTCAGCGAACCGGAAAGCTTCAAACGGGCAAGATAAGTGGTGCCTTTGGCGGCAGGAGAAGGTTCACCGCCGTCGTCAGTACCTTCCGTCTGTTCCTGAGAAGTCACCCCTTTTGTAAAGGCATCCTGTGAGATGTAAGCGATCGTTCCATCCAGCGTACCACACTGCTGGAAAGGAAATGCATCGAATTTCAGACGGGCTTTATCCTTCAGTTTAACCCAGCCGATGTCCTTCGCCGGAATATCGACCTCGGCTTCAAGCGGAACATCCAGGGGAATCAGGGTCACGAGCGCCTCGGCCTCCCGGACGGCAGAACCTTCCTGGAAGGGAGCAAGCTCATGAACGACCGCATCACAAGGGGAACGCAGCTCCTGCAACGCATTCAGACGACTGGCCTTCGGCAGATCCTTTTCGACGGAAATCAGCTCACGTTCCACACTGACTTTCTCCTCCATGATCTGGCGGAACCAATCCTTGATGAACGCCTCCCGCTCCGCATCAATGGAACGGATCTGCTGTGTATTTTCCACAATCTGCACATTCTGCTGATCAATCTGGATTCCCATTTCAATGAACTGAATCTGGGTATTAAGCAAATCCTTCAAGCTCACCACTTTCTTCTCATGAAGGCCGCGCATCATCTTTTCGATTCTGCCGAGGGCATCCTTCCGTTCCTCGTAGCGTTTCATACTCTCTTTCAGCGCAGCGAGAGTCTTTTCATAGCGGGTGAGACTTTCCTGATAGGAACGCAGCTTCTCCTGGTAATATTTCATCCGGGCAAGATAGATGCCGTTCTGGGCGATTTCATCGGCATTGGGGTTCTTGTCGTAAATCTGTTTGAGCTTGTAATCCCCCATTTCGGCAAGAAGACGAGCCTGCTGGGCTCGATAGCTCTGCCGCTGTTCAAGAAGTTTCATGTAGTCGGCGTTAGTCAAAACCGTATCGAACGTGAACAGAACCTGTCCGGCCTTGACACGCTGGCCCTGACGAATATTGACCGTCTTGATGACGGTCCGTTCATACGGTTTCATTGTGATCGGCGGACGTGTCGTCACAAGTTTTCCATCTGCGGTCACGATCTTGTCCACCTTTGCGAAGGATGCCCAGACAATCATGAGCAGCAGGAGCCCGATCACAAGGAACCAGACAAGATGCATCGGAAACGGCGGTTTCTGCGCTTCCAGCATGATGGCATCAGGCTGGAATTCCTCGGCTTCTCTCAAATTTGAATCAGTTTTCTTAAAGATCATCTTCGGTCCCCATCTGTTGACGCCAGAATTCGGCATAGATTCCATTCCGGCCGATCAGTTCCTTGTGTGTGCCGGATTCCACGAGTTCGCCTTTATCCATAACCACAATTTTGTTTGCACGGCAGAGGATCGAAAGGCGATGGGAAATGATAAACACGGTACGGTTCCGGGCAATCATCTTCAAATTCTTGCGGACGAGAGTTTCGCTTTCCGGGTCAAGAGCGCTGGTGGCCTCGTCGAAAATCAGCAGACGCGGATTCGGCAGAAGGGCTCGGGCAATTGCAAGACGCTGCCGCTGACCTCCGGACAGGTTCGACGCATTCTCTTCCAGAATGGAATCGTATCCTTTGGGCATTTTCTGAATGAACTCATCGGCACCGGCCATGCGAGCCGCATAGATAACTTCCTCCATAGAAGCTTCCCGCTTTGTAAGCGTCAGATTGTCACGGACCGTCCCGTAGAAGAAGTAGTTGTCCTGAAGCACAATACCGATGTTTGAACGCAGGGAGGAACGGTCGATTTCCCGGATGTCAATCCCGTCATATTTGATGATTCCCGCCTGCAGCGGATAAAGTCCCTGGAGCAGTTTCGTCAGAGTTGTCTTTCCGGAACCGGAACGGCCGACGAGACCGACCGTCGTTCCCGGCGGAATGTGAAGATTGCAGTCCTTGATGACACGCGGACCATCCGGCGTATACTGGAACGAAACATTCTCAATGGAAATTTCTCCCCGGAGCTGATGATGCAGCGATCCGCCGACCTGTTCGCCCGGACAGTTCATCACCACACCAAGCATCCGCACGGAAAGTGCAGTCTGCTGATATTCATGTACGAGTCCGACAATCCTCACCAGCGGCGCAGTCACTCTGCCGGAAAGCATCTGAAACGCAATCAGCGCTCCGACGGAAAGCGTTCCCTCGAATACAGACTGCGCTCCGATCCAGATGATTGCCACAAACATGGACTTTTCCAGAAAATTACTGAGCGTCCGTGCCGTCATGGAGATCTTTGCCACGCGGAAATAACGTGTAATCGCGTAAGCGGCGGTATCGTTCCACTTCCGCTGCTGGGTCGGTTCCAGCGCCAGCGACTTCACTGTACGGATGCCGTGGATTGTTTCAACCAGCATTCCCTGCCGTTTGCCTTCCGCAAGGTAGAGCTCTTCCAGGCGGATCTGGAACGGCTTGATCAGAACGGCAATCACCAGAGCCATCGCCAGCGTAAACGCTAAAACGACAATCGTCAGTTTCACGCTGTAAAACAGCAGGAACGGAAGGAACACGACAAGAGACAGAAGTTCCAGCGCGGAGAAGAATAAACTTCCCGAAAGGAAGGAACGGATCTTCTCCGTCTGCTGCATATGTTTGATCAGAACGCCGGAGGAGATTCGTTCATAAAAATCGACCGGCAGGCTGAGAAGTTTTGCAAATGTGCGTGTCGCGAGTCGAATGTCGATTCGATTTGTCGCAAAGAGAAGAAAATAATTTTCGAGGTATTCCAGCGCGGCATTGAAAAGCAGCATTACCATCACACCGACTCCAAGAACGGTCAGTGTGTTGAGGCTCTCATGAACAAGCACCTTGTCGACAACCAGCTGGAAGAAAATCGGAATGGCAAGTCCGATCAAACTCATGGCGATGATCGCCGATGCAACCTGCGCCAGCAGTTTTCTCTGCCGGAAGAATTCCGGAATAAACCAGCGCAGACGGAACGGCTGGTTTTCCTCAAGAATGGAATAACGCTTTTTGAAAAGCATGACCTCGCCGGAGAAATCCCGGTTGAAAGTCTCTTCGTCAATAAACGTGATCTGCGGTTTGCGGCCGTCTCTTGCCACGGGATCCCAGATTGCCAGTTCCTTTTTCAGTTCCGGCTCTTTTTTGTTGTTCTGTTCTTCCGGGGTTTCGATGGTCACTCTGGGCTCCCCGTTTTCCGGGAGCTGAGGTTTCTCATTTTTCGGCGGTTCAACCGGGGAGAGTTTCACACCGCAGAAAACAACCGCGGTCCCATCCTTTTTGAACCCCATTGCAGGATACGCGGCGCCGATCCCATCCAGTTTTTTCCAGTTGACACGAATGCTTTTACAGGAGTATTCCAGATCATCAGACATCTTTTTCAGAAGACGCCTGGACGGTTCATCTTCGGAAATCGCATATTCATGGAGAAGACGGCTGACATCGGTATCCCCTCCATAGTGTTTGACGATCGCCGTGAGACAGTACAGCGAGGTGTGACGGCCATCCACAGAACACCCGGCCATCTCAATCTTGATGAAGATCGCCGTTCCTTCCCATGCCCCGGCAAGCTGTTCCCGGGTGAGAAAGATCAGTTTTCCTGTGACCTTGCTGAGAGGATCGAAAACGGCGAATCTCTCTGAAGAGACCCCCTCTTCCACATGAGTCCGGGTTCCGAGAAACAAAACCCAGTTTCCGTTTTTCAAACATAGAAGAATCGGCGCGCCGAAATAGGATGCAAGTTCATCCACGTTTACATCGGTTCTGGATTCCGGAGCCAGCCGGAGGCTCTCTGCCAGTTCCAGTCCCATCTTCAACGGATCGGTGTCTCCAGCCTCATATTTTGCCAGGAAAGCATCCAGCTCCGCGCCTCTGGGAAGCATTTTTGCGATTTCACGCAAACATGCAATCAGAGTCAGTTTACTTTGTTCAGACATAACAGAAAACCTCGGCGACTAGAAATTCGGTGACAGGCTCGCCGAATCTTCGGCGGCATCATTGGACTCGGCATTGCGTTTGATGATCCCCGCGTTCTCCAGTTTCCTGACAAGGTTTTCCATGGTTGAAAACGCTTTGATGAAACCCTGTGGGGTCATGATGAGCTCCCCGGTGATATCATGCTCGCTGGGAGCATCCGGATTGCGGCTTCTGTTCAGAAGAACATTATACAGTTCCATACGGATCATGCCGTCTGTCAGACTCACGGATTCCATACCGTCCACAAAAATGCGTTTTCTTTCCATTTTGTTTCCATTCCTTACTACTGATTATCAAACACAGAACATTCCACCGACCTGTATTCGGGAACCATGTGCCGGAAAAGATGATTGCGATACCGGACACTCTTGCAGCAATCTGATCGAATCATTCCGCGAACTCAAACTCCCCAGGAACTTCTGCCAACTCTTACAATAGCATCCGATCAATCAAAAATCCAATCTCATGAACAAAAAAAACAAAACAAATCGGAGAAATCTTCCAGAAAACATCCCTGAATGAGTCCGCAACATGAAAAAAGCAACAAACAGCAATCCCGTTTTCATCCTTTCCATTTAAAATTACGCAATCCGGATGTATAGTATTTACAGCGCTCTGATGATCATTTCCGAAAGGAGACACGAAAAAGATGAATGAACTGCTGAACCTTTTGAAAAACGTTCTTGCCCCCTATCCGCCATGGACCTACAGTGCAGCAGTGGCGGGTGGACTGCTTCTGCTGGCGTTCGCGGTCAACTTCATCACCAAATACATTCTGCTGCGCGGTCTGCGGAAGCTGTTGAAAGCGCTTCCCGCACGGGATGCGGAGGAACGCAGAATCCGCCTGGCAATCATTTCGCGGCTGGCTAACATTGTACCGGCGCTGGTGCTTTCCTATGGGGCAACGGCAATTCCCGATGTGCACGATACGCTGGAAACCGTGATTCGAAACGTCTGCAACGCGTTCATCGTCCTGACTTCTGCTCTGGCACTGACCCGCATCCTCGACCTGATTGAAATTGTATACCGAAGAAGACCCGATGCCGCAAGCAAACCCATCAAGGGGTATCTTCAGCTTCTGAAAATTTTTCTTTCTGCGGTGGCTGTTATTCTGATTGTGGCAACGCTGATCAACCGCAATCCGCTGATTCTGCTTTCCGGCCTGGGCGCGATGGCGGCGGTCCTGATGCTGATTTTTCAGGATACCATCCTTTCGCTTGTCGCCAGTATTCAGCTCGGAACCAACGACATGGTTCGGATCGGAGACTGGATCGAAATGCCAAGCCAGAATGCAGATGGCGATGTCATTGAAGTTGCTCTTCACACCGTCAAAGTACAGAACTGGGACAAAACGATCACGACCATCCCCGTCCGCAAGCTGATTACGGATTCCTTCAAAAACTGGCGGGGAATGCAGGAAGCCGGAGGTCGGCGCATCAAACGCGCACTCTACCTGGACCAGCGGAGTGTCCGCTTCCTTGACGAGGCGGAAATCAAACGTCTGGAGGAGTTCGTTCTCCTCAACGACTACCTGGAACGCAAACGCCGGGAACTTGCCGAATGGAACGCCAGACTCGAAGCACAGGGAGCCAAACCGATCAATGAACGCAGAGTCACAAATCTCGGCACCTTCCGCGCTTATGTTGAACAGTATCTCCGCACCAATCCGCACATCCATCAAGGGATGACTCTGCTGGTGCGCCAGCTCCAGCCGGGCGTTTCAGGGCTCCCCCTTGAAATCTACTGCTTCACCAACGATACCCGCTGGGCCGTTTACGAAGGAATTCAGTCTGACATCTTCGACCATCTGCTGGCAATTCTCCCCGTTTTTGATCTGCGAGTCTTCCAGCAGTGCAGCGACACCTCGGGAATGGTGCAGATTTCCCCTGCCCTGCTTCCGCAAAGCCGGAAGACAGAAAAACAGAAAAACGCATAAGTCTGGAAAAGGAAATCATTTCCCCGGTAAATCTTTTTCTTTTCTGTTGACTGTCATCCGATGGGCGTGTATGGTACCCGCAGACCTAATATTAAAACAGGAGGTTCCTCATGTATCAGGCATCGTCTGAACGTTATTCGGAAATGAAATACCGCCGCTGCGGAAAAAGCGGACTCATGCTCCCGGCGATCTCGCTGGGATTGTGGCAGAACTTCGGTTCTGTCAATGTCATGGAAAACTGCATTGAGATGATCCACACAGCGTTCGATCTCGGAATCACCCATTTCGACCTTGCGAACAATTATGGACCGCTCCCCGGATCAGCGGAAGAAAACTTCGGGCGCATCATGGCAAAGGATATGACCCCCTACCGGGATGAAATGATTATCTCCAGCAAAGCCGGCTACACGATGTGGCCCGGCCCCTATGGAGACTGGGGCTCCCGCAAATACCTTATCGCCAGCTGCGATCAGAGCCTGAAACGCATGGGGCTGGAGTATGTGGATATCTTCTACCATCACCGTCCCGATCCGAACACGCCGCTGGAGGAATCCATGGGAGCGCTGGATTCGATTGTCCGCAGCGGAAAAGCTCTCTATGCCGGAATCTCCAACTATCCGGCTCCCGAAGCGGAAAAAGCGATCGCGATTCTGCGGCAG
>CASEYW010000107.1 GCA_949292215.1 uncultured bacterium | reverse complement strand
CAGCAGGGCGTACCCGAAATCACGACTCTCATCGTTGCTCAATCCGACATAACCGATCGGGACATTGTCTTCTTTCAGGCAAATCACATATCGATAAGCGGACTCCTTGGCATAAAAGTCGAAATATCGTTCCTGCACGTGCTTTTGAACTTCTTCCGTGCGTGTCAATGGAAACCAGGGCAGGAAGATGTTGGTTTTCTCATCGCTCAGGATTGCGAACATGGCGTTCATATCCGATGCGGAACGGGTCAGTTTCCGCAGGATCAGCCGCGGAGTTTCGAGCGTCGGCGTATTTTCGGAAATCATTGCAGATTCTCCAGGATCTTCCGGACTGCATCGCGGATTTCCGGGCTGGAAACATCCCGCCGGGAATCAGCCCCGTGGGCGGCAAAATAAACGGTTTCTCCTTTTTCGTTCTCTACAAAACCGACAAACCACGCTTCCAGCAGATTCCGGTTGTGGTTGCGTCCGGTTCCGGTTTTTCCATAGAACGCCCATTGCCCGGCCGGATTGAGATACATGCATTTTTTCAGCATCGCGACATGTTCCGGAGAGAAGGAGGAGGAGCCGGAAATCACTTTCCTGATTGCGCCGATCTGTTCCAGCGGGGAGATCAGCAAACTCGATTCAATCCAGAATACGTTGTGGCCATTGCTGTTCCAGACCGAGATATCGCAGTTTCCGTAATCGAGTTCATCGAGAACTTTCTGCACATATTGCTTCTTCAGCCTGCCGGTCAGTTTCTTGTAATAGGGGACGCAGGAGTACTGGAAGGCCTGCTGGAGCGTAACATCCTGATTCCAGTTCTCGTTTTCATATTTGGTCCCGTCATATCCGAGTTTGCTGTCCAAATTCCTGATGACGCCGCAATCCAGCCCCATCAGAGTCGAGATAATTTTGAAGGTGGAACACGGCGGAAAACGATATTCGGCAAGGGCGCGGTCTCCGTAGACGCGGATCTCCGTATCGCTGGCGAATACCGCGACGAAAGAGTCCGGCGTATGGAGCGAGGGCGGCACTTCTCTTTCCGAAAAATCCGGATTGCGGCAGCTGCAAAGAAGCAGGAGAAAGAAAATAGACGCAAACGACTTCAGAATATTCATCCCTGTCATTTCTGTTTGTTCCTTATTGTTTGGGGCTCTCTGCTGTAAACGAGGAAATTTTCTGCTGAAGTTTTTCCACAAAGATCCCGATATGGCGGCCGTCGCAGACGGCATGGTGGACCTGAATCGCCAGCGGGAGAATTCGCCTGCCGTTCTGATCGCAATATTTTCCGAGCGTGAAGATCGGCAGCAGGTAGTTGGCTCCGTTCTGGAGATTGAGGTTGAAGGCGGTGAACCTGACCCACGGAATCATCGATACGTTGAAAACATTGTCAGGCATATCCGGGCACGGCATCAGAGTCTCCGCTTTCTGAAAACGTTCGATATCGCGCCGGCACGCTTTCATGAATGCGTCCCGGTCCTGCTGGAACGGAGTCCATGCGCAGCAGAAACGCCCGGTATCGGGATTCAGAACCGTGTAAGACGGGTGCATGGAGTCAAAAACTCCCACCCCTTCCAGAGCCAGAGCGGTGCGGAACTCCTCAAGTTCGTTGACCGTGCTGGTCAGAAGCCACAGCATGGCGGGATAAAGTTTCATGCCGGCCAGGGCGGAGATATCCAGTTCAACGGTCAGGGAATAGGTACATGGGACATTCTGCAGATAATGCCTGTAATGCTCCTTGCGCTCCCATTGTTCCACATCAATTAAGCGGAAATTCGTCATTTTTGCCCTCTTTTATCGTGACCTGATATCGGTTGTGCTCGGCGGAGAAATCCTTGCAGATCAATGAGCCGAAAGCGGGATGAGTGGTTTCGTCCGGATCAATATCGACGACGGCCAGCTCGGGTTCATCTCCGGCGCGGGCAAGGATTTTTCCGTCCGGGGAGATGATTTGGCTCCGTCCGCAGAATTTCTCCGGGCTGCCTGCATAAAGTTCAGACCCGGTTCGATTGCAGCTGACGACGAAGACCTGATTTTCCAGGGCTCGTACCGGCAGAATTCCCGGCGTGACCTCGCCGCCGAAGCTGGCGGAGTGGCAGAAGATCTGAACTTTCCGTTGCTTGAGTATTGAACCGAATTGCGGGAACCAGCAGTCGAAACAGCTCATCATGCCGATTCGGACGTGGCAGGGGAGGTCGATGGGAGTGATATCCGTTCCGGGCTGAAAGAACTGTTTTTCATATTCCGGCAGATGCATTTTCCTCTGAAAACCGATGAGTCCCGCGGCATTGACGGCGATTGCGGTGTTGTACAATATGCCGTTGTCATCTTCGGGGAGTGTTCCGGTGACGGTACCGCCGATTTTTTCTGCGACACTCTGCAGAAAATCAACGGTGCGGCTTTGGTTCAGGGGTTCGGCAAACTCCTTGATTTGGCAGGGAGAATCAAATAAATAGCCGCAAGTGAACAGTTCGGGGAGAACCAGCAGATCGCACCGGCAGTCAGCCAATGCATTTCGGATGCAGTTGAAATTTTGTTCCGGACTGCTCCAGATCACGGAATATTGCAGAAAACCGATTTTCATATTAAAAAACTTACTGATTGGATTTGGAATTCCTGCTTTCCGGCCGAATGGTTACAACGGAAAGCCAGGATACTCAATATACCTTCCGGATTGCGGATTGCAAACAGAAAAAGAGATTTTGCCGTTCTTCCGCCGGGAGCCTGCCAGCCTTCAGAATTTTTTCAAATATGAAGCCGTATCATGACAGAGTATTATCTGGCTTTTTCTTCCTGCCGCGGCAGAAGAGTTATGGTAATCGGATTCTTCTGCAACTCCAGTAATTGTTCTTTTGTTTGATAGCCGGCCTGATAAGCCTGATACTTCTTACCTCCATATCTCAAGGAGAGAGTCCAAGCTGTTAACTCTTTCGTTTTAAATTCACCGGCGGCATCGGTGGTAATATATTCTTCTGTTGCCGCCAATCCCATGGAATAATTGATATCAATACGCTGAGTTCCACAACGCACTACAATGCCTTCAAAGGGTTTTCCAGTGGAATCAACGACTTTCCCCCGGACTGTCAAAGTTACATGTCGCT
>CASEYW010000106.1 GCA_949292215.1 uncultured bacterium | reverse complement strand
TGTGAGGCGGTTGTCGTGATTGACAAGAACTGCGGGTGTGCCTTTTTCTCCGGCTGTCGGCAGATATTTGGCTTTGCCATGAATCCAGAATCCATTCGGAATGACTCTTCCGTCTTTGGTTTTATACGTCTTGGTGAAATCGCCGTTGGGGTAGAGCTTGTCGTTCATTTCCACCTTGTTGACGAGGAGCCACGCACGGGTATCCGGTGTTTTCGCCCACTGGCCGCCGACTGAAATATTGACTGTTCCCGAGGTCTTCGGCGTGAAGCTGATTTCATAGTCTTTCCATTCGGTGGAACCGATCTTTTTCACTGCCCCGTAGGTGATGGTGCACTCCTTGTTCTGCTTGACCCAGCCCTGAGGAGCTCCTTTCATCTCATCATCCTGATGAATTGTGAAGGTGACTTTGTCCTTGACTCCGTTAACGTCGACCCTGAAGATTGCGTCTGCTGCCTGAACGGCAACAAATCCTGCGGCCAGAAGTGCAAGTGCCAAAAGTTTTTTCATGTGTTCACTCTCCTTGATTTTGTGATTGTTGTTTGGCGATGTGCGGAAAATCCGCGTCCCAAAAGCTACTAATACCATAAAATAATCAAAAATCAAATTTTTTTTTAGATCCGCTTTTTCCACGGCTTTTTCGAATACTCTGTTATTCTGTTGAGAATCGTTGGAAATTTTTCTTGCAAAGAGGCGGGGATATGGTATTGTAGGGAAAGCCGCATCAGCAGGTAATCAGAAATAATGGAGGAAGCGATGAATCCTTTTTATCCCGGTGGATATTCTTTTTCTTTGACAGGCTGTTGCGCATCCTTTTCCGGTTTTGGACTTTCGCATCCGCTTCGGATCATGGCGCTTGGTGACACTCATATTGTGCTTGATGATGCGCGGGGGATTCCATTCCGGGAGAACAGTCGCAGAATGGCGGAATTTTTTCCGGATGCTGCGAACCGTTTCCTTCAAACGCTTGAAATCGCCGGAAAGGAGAAATACGATCTGATCCTGATTGCAGGCGACCTTGTGAGTTTTCCATCCGAAGCCGGAATTGAGTTTGCTCTCCGGGCTCTGAATGACGCAGGAGTCCCCTGGTTCTATATCGCGGGAAATCATGACTGGCATTATGAAGGACTTCCGGGAACGGAAACGGCTTTGCGGGAGGAATGGACCCGCAGGCGACTTCTTCCCTTGTATCAGGGACGCAATCCGTTGTCGTACAGCGTTAACCGGAACGGACTTGAGATTCTGATGATTGACAATTCCACCAATGAGATTCTGCCGGAACAGCTTGCCTTCTTCCGGAAGAAAGCCGCTTCCGGAGCACCTCTGCTTCTCGTTCTGCATGTACCGATGTATGTGCCCGGACGTGACATTTTTTTCAGTTGCGGCAATCCCGACTGGTGTGCGGAAAACGACGATCCCTACTGGCAGATTGAGCGTCGTCCCCGCTGGCCGGAAAGCGGACATTCAGAAACGACGATGGCTTTCTGGCGGGAACTCTTTTCCATGGAGCATCCTCCCGTTGTCGTTGCCGGACACACTCATCAGTTTACCCTGGACTGTTTCTGCGGCGTGATTCAGCTTGTTACTCCGCGGAATTCCTCCGGGGAATATCTGGAGCTGCGTTTCTCATGATTTTGAATGGGGAAATCATTTTCTCCATTTTTTTGTTTTTCCCGGGGCCTGGCTCCGGCTTGTAAAACAGGATCAGGCATGATACAATACAGAAAATCGGTTTTAACAATTGAGGAGATTTGATTATGTTTATGGAAGAATCATTCCGCTGGTACGGTCCCAAAGATCCGGTGTCTCTGGAATATGTGCGTCAGACCGGTGCGAAGGGTGTGGTCAGTTCGCTTCATCACATTCCCTATGGAGAGGTCTGGCCTGTTGAAGAAATTCAGGCGTACAAAAAGAAAATCGAGGATGCCGGGCTTGTCTGGAATGTTGTGGAGAGCCTTCCGGTCCACGAGGATATCAAGGTCCGTTCCGGAAAGTATCTGGAATACATCGAAAACTACAAAACCTCCCTGCGCAATCTCGGGAAGTGCGGCGTAAAGATCATCACCTACAATTTCATGCCTGTGCTGGACTGGATCCGGACGGATCTGCATTATAAACTGCCCGATGGTTCCGAGGCGCTTTTCTTCAATCAGAAAGAATTCGCCGCGTTTGAAATCTTCATTCTGAAACGTGCAGGCGCTGAAAAAGATTATTCTCCTGAAATGGTGAAAAAAGCCGAAGAGTATTACAAGAGTCTCTCGGAGGAACAGCGCGATACGCTCACTCGCGGCATTATCGACAATTTCCCCGGGTTCAAGGGCGTTACGCTTGATGACATCCGCTCCATGCTTGCCCGTTATTCCAATATGACCCGTGAAGATCTCAAGGCCAATTTGAAATACTTCCTCTCCGAAGTCGCTCCGGTTGCACAGGAGGCGGGGTGTGTAATGGTGATTCATCCGGATGATCCTCCGCGTTCCATTCTCGGGCTTCCGCGCATCTTCAGTACGCAGGAAGACATTAAAGTCCTTCTGGACATGGTTGACATTCCTGCCAACGGCATCTGTTTCTGTGCCGGCAGCTTCAGCGGCAGACTCGACAACAATATTGTGGAGATGTTCAAATCCTGTGCTCCGCGTGTCGGTTTCATCCATCTGCGCAGCACCCAGCATGACAGCGAAGGCAATTTCTTTGAAGCGAACCATCTCGAAGGTTGTGTCGATATGTACGGTCTCGTCAAAGCGATTGTCGAAGAACAGCTCCGCCGCAAAAAAGAGGGGCGTCCCGACTGGCAGATTCCGTTCCGTCCGGACCACGGACACACCATGCTGGACGATCTTTCCAAACCGCCGTGCCCGAATCCCGGTTATACCGCGATCGGCCGCCTAAAAGGTCTTGCGGAAATTCGCGGACTGGAACTCGGGATCATCAAATCCCTCTATCCTGAAGCGCTGAACGCATAACAGCCTCCACCCGCTGAAAATATTCATAAGCCTTTGCGTTTTCTGCAAAGGCAGCTGGAAAGTTTAGGGAAAAAGAGAAGCGCGAGGGGAGAAGAACCGCTTTTCAAAGCGGTTGTCTCCTCTCGCGTTTTTTGTTTTTTTCAAATGAAGATTTCGTGCTCCGCATGACCAGCGTCTCGCCGCTGGACCGCGACAAGGACACAGTCCTTGACCCGAGAAAAATGCTTGTGCATTTTTCCGCCACAGAAAATACCTCGTCAACGTCTGTTGTGATATCTGCGAAATGAGAGCCTTTGCGTTTTTTTTGCAAAGGCGTCAAAAGTTTAGGGAAAACGAGGAGCACGAGGGGAGAAGAACCGCTTTTCAAAGCGGTTTTCTTCTCTCGCAAAAAAAAGAGAGCCGTCTCGCATAGAAACGGGACGGCTCTTCAGTTGTTTCAAGCAGTAAAAAAGAAGACTTATACCTTCTTCATAGCCTGTTCAACGGCGACGGCGACGTCAACGGACGCACCGACCATCGGGTTGTTGCCCATACCGATCAAGCCCATCATTTCGACGTGGGCGGGAACGGAGGAGGACCCGGCGAACTGAGCATCAGAGTGCATTCTTCCCATGGTATCGGTCATGCCATAGGAAGCGGGGCCGGCTGCCATGTTGTCGGGGTGAAGGGTTCTGCCTGTTCCACCGCCGGAAGCAACGGAGAAGAAGGGTCTGCCAGCCTCAATACGCTCTTTCTTGTAGGTTCCCATGACAGGATGCTGGAAGCGTGTCGGGTTGGTGGAGTTGCCGGTGATGGCGATATCCACATCTTCTTTCCACATGATGGCGACGCCTTCGCGGACGTCATCGGCTCCGTAGCAGCGGACGGCTGCGCGGGCTCCGGTGGAGTAGGCTTTTTCCTTTGTGATCTTGAGTTCACCGGTCTTGTAGTCGAATTTGGTTTCGACATGGGTGAAGCCGTTGATGCGGGAGATGATTTCCGCAGCGTCTTTTCCAAGGCCGTTCAGGATGACGCGGAGAGGTTCTTTCCGCGCCTTGTTGGCGGATTTTGCCAGTCCGATAGCCCCTTCCGCGGCAGCGAAGGATTCATGTCCTGCGCAGAAAGCAAAGCATTTGGTTTTGTCCTGAAGGAGCATGGATGCGAGGTTTCCGTGTCCGATACCGACCTTGCGGTCATCGGCGACGGAGCCGGGGATGCAGAAGGACTGAAGTCCTTCGCCGAGGGTCTTGGCAATCTCGGAAGCGACGGTCTGTCCGCGCTTGATTGCGACGGCTGCTCCCACCAGATACGCCCAGCAGGCGTTTTCAAAGCAGATCGGCTGAATGTCTTTGACCCGCTGATAGATGTCAAGTCCTTTGTCCTTGCAGATTTTTTCAGCTTCTTCGAGCGAAGCGATTCCGTTGTCATTCAGAAATTTATTGATCTGTTTGATCCGGCGTTCATAGCTTTCAAACAATGGCATGATGACTACTCCTTATGCTTTGCGCGGATTGATGACTTTCACAGCGTCGGCGAAGCGGCCGTAGGTCTTCTGGAACTTCTTGATGAAATCCTTGACCGGCATGTTCAGAACATCTTCTTTGCCGGAGTTGACGGCTTCCATCATCTTGCCGAGGTTGACAAATTCATATCCGATGACTTTGTTTTCCTCGTCGAGAGCCAGTCCCGTAACGTATCCTTCCGCGATTTCCAGGTAGCGGACGCCTTTTGCGCTTGTTCCGTACATGGTTCCGGTGATGGAGCGGAGCTGTTTGAGGTCTTCGAGTCCGGCGCCGATGGGCAGTCCGCCCTCGGAAAACGCCGTCTGGGTGCGACCGTAAACGATCTGGAGGAACAGTTCCCGCATTGCGGTATTGATCGCATCGCAGACAAGGTCCGTGTTGAGTGCTTCGAGGATGGTTTTGCCCGGGAGAATTTCTGCGGCCATCGCGGCGGAGTGGGTCATGCCGGAGCAGCCGATCGTTTCCACAAGAGCTTCCTGAATGATGCCGTCCTTGACGTTCAATGTCAGTTTACAGGCTCCCTGCTGCGGGGCACACCAGCCCACACCGTGGGTAAGACCGGAAATCTGGTTGATTTCCTTGACGTGGGTCCATTCGCCTTCCTGCGGAATCGGAGCGGGAGGGTTCTTCGGCCCCTTGGCGACGCAGCACATCTGCTCGACTTCATGAGTAAAT
>CASEYW010000105.1 GCA_949292215.1 uncultured bacterium | reverse complement strand
GTTCCATGTTGTTGAAGTTGAACGCCGGAATGGCATAGCCGCCCTTCATGGCTTTCGCGAACATTTCTCTCGTATTGACAAGACCGAGATCCTTGTAGTTGACCATTTCTTCAACCTTCCTTTCTGTGTTGTTGACGATGAGATGAAATATGTCACAAATTTTCAAAAAATCAAGAAGAAAGACGATTTCTTTTTCCATTTGCTCCATATTTTGCGCTGTATCCGGAGGGAGAAAGGAGTGGAACGTCTCCCGGAAGAGGCGTTCATCGCAGCCGTTTTCCTCAGCTTATATTTCCGCAATGAGGAATCCGTAAGGAAGAAGTGAGATTTCTGCGTTTTTTCCTTTCCATGCAAGATGAGCTCCACGTTCCAGCAGAAATTCCGGTCCAGTGGTCCGCGTGGCGGCAAGCGGAAACTCCTCTTCCGCGATTTTCCGCGAGGGATTGACTGCAACCAGAAGAGTCCGTTCTTCCAGTGTGCGGGTGAAAACGATCAGACGGTCGCTTTCGAACCATTTCAGAGAGCCTTCCGCAAGAATTTCTTCCGAGTGGCGGAGGTCGATCAGTTCCCGGATCAAATCAAGGCGTTTCTGTCCAACGGGAGTGAGCGCATTTTCCCAGTTGATGTGGAAGGTCTTTCCGTGGAAGCGGTTGCCCCAGATGCTGTGGCGTGTTTCATCGGCGATTTCCTGTCCGTTGTAGAGGAAGGGGATGCCGTCAAGCGCAAAGATGAGCGCAAGCGCCGCCTCGACCGCTTCCGGACCGAGCACATTTTCCATCCGCTTTTCACCGTTGTCGCTGACGAAATCATGATTTTCAAAAAAACGGATGAACCGGGCTCCGGACGGAAAGGCGTCGAACAACTTCTGCCAGGTTTCCATCAGTTTGCGCGGGGACTCTCCTTTCAGGAAGATATCCTGAATGGCATAGGCGGTTTTAAACGCATAGTTGAAATCAAACGCATGCAGCTGATCCTCGGGACGTTCTCCTTCCGAAAGCATGATGACGTCCGCTTTCAGCGTTTCGATCCGTCGGCGTCCCTCTTCCCAGAAATCGACGGGGAGGGCGGAGGCAACATCGCAGCGGTAGCCGTCGACATCGAATTCCCGGATGAAGTATTCCATGTTGCTCCAGAGATATTCACGGAGCTTCGGATTGTCGAAGTTCAGCGCGGGAAACAGCCAGGGACCGTTCTTGACATTTCCGTTTTCGTCGCGCATGACAAAATCCGGATGCTCCTCAATGAGATTCGCTTTCGGACCGCAGTGCAGATAAACCAGATCCAGAAGAATTCGCAGTCCGAGTTCATGAGCCACCTTGACAAAATGTTTCAGGTCGTCATCGGTTCCGTATTCTGGATCGATTTTGAAATAGTCCTTCATCCGGTACGGATTCTTTGGATTGTTCATTCCGCTTGCCTTCTGCCGGGGACTCCAGAATTCCTGATTCATGTCATCGTCCGCTTCGACGATCGGTGTGAGATAGACAATGTCCACCCCCAGCCCTGCGAGATGCGGCAGCATTTTTTCCGCTCCCGCCAGAGTGCCTTCCGTTGTGAACGGACGCAGGAACAACTGGTACACAACCGCGTTTGACAGAAATTCCGGCGCTTTTCTGGTTTGTTCTTTCATTTCAACCCCTTTCTTTTTTTTCAAGATTTGCAATCAGATAACCATACGGTTCCAGGATCAGTTGAAGGCGGGCGGCTGCCGGTGTGACGCAGACTCCCTCCCGGAGAACGACTGCATCCGGATCCCACTGTTCGCCGGAGTGCAGTTCCACTTCCAGCATCCGGGATTCCTTCCGGGGATTGACGGCACAGAGATAACGTTTGTCTCCGGAAGAGCGGCATACTGCGAAGACTTCCTGATTGCTGAGCCATTCTGTGGCGCCTTCGTAAAATGCGCTTTCTGTCCGGTGCAGACGGACCAGGTGCTGGAGCAGGCGGAATCTGCGTTTCCCGAACGGCATCAGAAAATTTTCCCATTTGACGGTCAGATTTTGTCCATGAAAGCGATTCGCCCATAGACTGTGACGGTTGTCGTCCGCGGCCTCCTCCCCGGTATAGAGCATGGGGATTGCTTTCAGTGAGAACAGCGCGACCAGCATGGCGTCCTTTCCGCGATGGCCGAGTCTTCGTTCCAGACGATTGTCGTAATCATTGTTTGCGGTATCGTGGTTTTCGATGAAACTCATGAAGCGGGCTCCTTCCGGAAACTCCGCTGCAAGTCTCAAACGATCCTGTTCCAGCAGATCGGGCGAACCGTTTTCCAGAAAGATTTTATGCAGGCAGGTCCAGCTTCCGTAATCGTAGCTGATGTCGTAGGCGGCAAGCTGATCGGTTGGTTTTTGCGCTTCCGCGAGAAGGACGATATCGGGATTCAGAAGTTCCAGTCTCCGATGCGCTTCCTCAAAGAAATCCAGCGGGATTTTGGGCGAGGCAACGTCGATGCGGTAGCCGTCCACACCGAATTCCCGGACAAAATATTCCATATTGCTCCATAGATACTCCCGAAGTTCCGGATTGTCAAAATCCAGCTCCGGAAAGCACCACTCGCCGTTCTTGACATTTCCATTTTCATCCCGCTTGACAAAGTCCGGGTGTTCGGAAATCAGGACCGCGGTCGGTCCGCAGTGATAATAGACCAGATCCAGCATGACGCGGATTCCCAGTCCGTGCGCCGTGTGGATGAAATCCTTCAGATCCTCCCCGGTTCCGTATTCGGGATCTATGGCAAAGTAATCTTTCACCCGGTAGGGATTCTGCGGATTCTCCATCCCGCTGGCTTTCTGGCGCGGACTCCAGAACTCCTGGTTCGGATCGTCATCCGCGAGCGTGATCGGGCAAAGATAGACAATGTCGATTCCAAGCTCCGCAAGGTGCGGAAGCAGTTTCTCCGCCTCTTTCAGCGTTCCTTCTTTCGTAAATGCACGGAGAAAAAGCTGGTAGATGACGGAGCGTCTGAAAAATTCCGGTGTTCTTCGGGCTTTTGCATTCATGATTCTTTTATCCTGTTTTATGAATATTAAATCCATATTGTGGATTGATATAAATTATATATCCTGTTCAAAATAAAATCAAGAGAAAAATAAAAGAAAAATAAAATTCCATATTATGGAATTATTTTTGCGTTTTTCCTTGACTTTTCCGGAATGGGAAGATATGGTACGGAAAAAAGCAAAGGAAACTTTATGGATAAAGACGTTCCCGTGAAATCATTGAAAAAGGCTCTCGATCTGTTGTCGATCCTCCTGTTTCAGGACCCTGAAGAAGAAGGTTTTTCCGTGAAGGTTTTAGCAGAAAAACTCGGGCTTCCGGCAAACAGCGTGCACAATCTGCTGAAGACGATGGCGGTTTGCGGTTATGTGGAAAAAAATGGAAACGGACGTTATACGTATGGAAATGTCTGCCGCCGTATCGCATTCAAAAACTATCAGAGCGGCGACGGCTTCCGCGAAAGTGTGATTGCTGTTATGCGCCGGACAATTGCCCGCATCAACGAAGCCATGGTCTTCTGTATTCTGGAGAACAACGTCTGGACTTCTCTGGTGAAAGCGGAACCCGCCGGACGGATCGTGAAAGTTGATATGGAGCAGGTCGAGCGCTTCTACCTTTATGAGACAGCAACCGGACGCATCCTTTACAGCTTTTCATCCCCGGAAAGACGCGCTGTTCTGGAACGCGAAAACGGCGATCCCGCTGCCTGCTGGCCTGATTTCGCAAAGGATTCTCTCCGTATCCGCGAACGGGGAGAGTGTTCCCTCCTCAGAACCCGATACGGAGTCTTCTCCTTCGCCGTGCCGGTCTTCGACCGCGAAAAAAAACTGCTGGGCGCACTCGGCATCTACTGTCTGCCACAGAGCTGTTCCGACGAGCGGAATCACTTTCTTCTGGAAAATCTCAAACAGGCGGCAAAGGAAATCTCCGGAATCTGAAGCAACGGATTTTTATTTCTCCAGATCAATTCCCATGACGAAATCGTCCATGTAAAAACCGTTGCCGATGTCGTTCTTCACTTTTTCGACCAGTTTGAAGCCGTTCCGTTCATAGGCCCGCAATGCTCTGGCATTTTCCTTGTTGACATTCAGAATCAGCTTCCTGACACCGGCCTTTTTCGCCGCCGCAATGACATACTGAAGCATCATTGAACCAATTCCCCGTCCGTGATAGATGTCGGAAAGATACAGCTTGTGCAGCTTCATCGTGTCCTTGCCGTGATAAAGACCATAGGAAAGAAAACCGATCGGCGTGCCGTTGTCCTTGACAAACTCAAAACGAATGCCTTCCTTCAACTCTTTTTCGATGACTTCCGGCGCATACATCATATCAAGCATGTATTTGATCTGTTCCGGAGAAAGAATCTGCTTGTAAGTCGTATCCCAGATCTCCTGCGCAAGCCGATAGGCAATCGGATACTCTGTTTCGTTTTTCAGCGGTTCAATGGTGATTTTCTCTTTCGGATTGTTCATTTTATTTTCTCCTGTATGTGATATGAGGTTTCCTTTCTTTCGGGTTGGAGTTGGTGGCTTCTCGCCCCCAACACCCCTCGGCAGGACCCACCCGGGCCCTGCACCCTGCGCCGAAATTTTAAATTTCGGCTTACTCTTTTTCCGGCACCTGCCGGGCAAAGGGCAAACCGATGGTTCGCCCTCTGCACTCCCTGCTCCTTTTCTGCCGCGCAACGTGGAGTCGCCAATCAGGATGAGGGGGT
>CASEYW010000104.1 GCA_949292215.1 uncultured bacterium | reverse complement strand
TGGGTCCAGCGCGAGATCAGCGGGGAGGACATGGTCCAGTTCAGCGGTTTTTCCTCGCTCGGACAGCTGAACTGTCCCTTTTTGTACGGCAGATTGATCCCCCATGTGACCCCGAAAGAACTCTCCCGGCTGTTCCAGAGATTGTAATTGTTGTTGGTCGCTTCCGAAACATCGCAGAGAAGGCCGATCCATTTGCTGAACCGGTTGTCGTCGATCCGGTCGAATCCGGAAGGCAGAAGCCAGTCGTCGTATGTATTGGAATACTGGATGCTTGCCACACCCAGAGCACGCAGATTGTTCGAGCAGGAAATCAGCCGTGCACTCTCTCTTGCCGAGTTCAGTGCCGGAAGCAGAAGTGCTGTCAGAACAGCTATGACAGCAATCACGATCAGTAATTCAATCAATGTAAAACGGCATTCCGTTGAGCTCTTTCTCTTCGCCCGGTTTTTCTCTTTGGAATGCCTTTTCATTTTGATATATCCTTTTTCTTTTTTTCGAGAAGGCGGAGAAAATTCTCCGCCCTCTATTCCGGGATCATATTCTGCTGATCTGAATTGAGTTCAGATTGATTTTTCCTGCATCTTCCGAACGGATTTCTGGGGACTGAAGAACCAGTTTTCCCCGTCCTCCTGCTGGGACATGCAGCACCCCGACCGGCGACTGTTTTTTCGTGAAATACGGACTCGGGAAGTTCGTTTCCGGAAGCAGTTCTTCCACGCAAACCGTTTGATCGTTCCAGTTCAGAGTCAGCGAACGGTCTCCGCTCCACGGCTGTTTTTTCCACCGTGTCTGCGTAATCGCCGAAAGAGCATAATTTCCGCCTTCGGGGAAGGAAATCTCCCATTCGAGAGTATCGGAGGGATTGTTCCAGTCGCAGAGCGTGCCGTCACGGTCGATTTTCGCATGATTTGTCACCTCATGGACGATAGCGGCTTCATCGACTTCGATTCCTTCTGAATTCCTCGCTTCCTTTCCTTCGACAATTCTGGCGGAAGTCGCGGAAAGAAGAAGCGTTCCGTTCTGCGGCATCA
Organism: uncultured bacterium; assembly: GCA_949292215.1. Taxonomy (GTDB): domain Bacteria; phylum Verrucomicrobiota; class Lentisphaeria; order Victivallales; family UBA1829; genus UBA1829. Next base: position 26,443 of record CASEYW010000104.1, on the reverse strand, counting down.
GCTCCTGACGAATCCGCGGTTCTCCGTCGAATTCCAGAGAGATCAGCGGAAGAGTCCTGCCGGAAAGGTTCGGGAGTTTCAGCGTAACGGTTTCTCCGTTTTGCTGAAATTCGACATCCGCCCGGACTACCCGGTTCAGAATACCGTCGAGTTTGAGTTCGGACGGCGTTTTCCGAAGGAAGAAATTCAATTGATTTCCCTTTCGGGTGCAGTAGGCAAAATCGAGTTCCTGCGGGAAGGGAGTCGGACGTGTCGCAAAAATCGCATCTTCCTTGCCGTGCATCCATTCCGCGATTTCAGAAAAGATACGGTCCGTCTCCGGTGTGAACTCTCCGAGGGCGTTGGGGCCGACATTGAGAAGGTAGTTCGCGTTCTTTTCTGTAAGCGAGACCAGTTGTTCGATGACTTTTGCCGCAGGTTTCCAGTCATGATCGTCGTATTTAAATCCCCAGGTATTGTTGAGCGTACCGGGCGATTCAATGGGAAGAGTGCTTTTGCTGTGAAGAAGCTGGTTGTCGCCGAGTCCCTGAAAATCGTTGCACCCGTTTCCGATGCGGGCGTTGATCATACAGTCCGGCTGAAGTTTTTTAACAAGATCGCGGAGTGCCCGGCTGAATTCCGGTTTGATGTTCATCGGGCAGTCGCACCAGAGTTCGCAGATTTCACCGTAATTAGTGAGCAGTTCCGTAACCTGCGGAATGACTTTTCCGTAGAAATAGCGGGAGAAATCCTTTTTGGACCGATCCGGAAAATCCCAGTCGTTGCCCCAGGACATTGAACCGCAGTTGAGTCCGAGTTCTGTTCCCGGGTCGCCGCCATCCGGTTCGTGCCAGTCCAGATGGTGAGAGTAGTAGACGCCGAGTCTGACGTTGTATTTCCGGCATGCTTCGGCGAGTTCCCGGAGCGGATCACGCCCGAACGGAGTCATTTTCACGATGTTGTAGTCGGAAACTTTCGTGTCGTACATACAGAAGCCGTCGTGATGTTTGGTCGTGAAGACGATGTATTTGATTCCTGCGTCCGCCGCCTTGCGGATCCATTCGTCGGCGTTGAAGTTCACCGGATTGAATTTTGAAGCAAATTTTGCATATTCTTCATTGGGCATCCGGAAGTAGGACTGGAACCATTCGCCGATGCAGTCCATTGTTTTTCCTTTGTACCTTCCTCCCGGGAGCGCATAAAGTCCCCAGTGTATGAACATACCGAATTTCCGGTCGCAAAAAGCCTGAACCGCGTTGTCTGACATTTTTTTTCCCTTCGATTGAAACCATGGTTTTCAGAAATTATTATACCATAATTTGAAAAAAAAGTAAATGGAGTTATTGTAGAAAAAAGTGCACTTTTTGTAAAAATTCAGTAAACATGTTCTTGTGCCGGAGGCTCATTGCAAAGAAATGAGCAGCATCGGTTTTCCGGATGGGAGGGATGAAAATGGAGAAAACCGTTTTTGCCAGGATTTATTCTCCGTGGCACAGCTTTATCGGCGGGCTTGATGCGGAGCTGGTCAACATCGGATTCGGGAAGGAGGTTGTTCTCTGGAATTCGCACAAACCGTTTACCGGAGACAATTTTTTCCGTCTTTATCTGCCGGTGAGAGGTGCTTTTCGCTTGAACTACATGAATGAATCGATCGTGGTGGAACCGGGCAGCATCCATCTGGTTCCGGCGCATACGCCGTTTACTTATGAATCCATGACGCCCTCGGATCATTACTGGCTGCATTTTCTCTCGAAACAGCTCCGGATGGTGCCTGCATGTCAATCGCACCGGGTTCTTCCGCTGGAGAATCTGAAGAAAATGCGGTCCGAATTTGAAAAAATCTTTCGTCAGATCCGCACCGCCCGCACGGTGACAGATGATCTCCAGGTACGGAACACCATCTTTGCTTTTCTTGCACCGTTTCTGGAGTCGGCTCTGCATGAACTTCCGCAGAACACTGCGTCGAAAGGCGGTTTTGCCGAAGTCCTTGAGTACATTGACCGGAATCTTGCTTTGGAAATCAACATTGCGGATCTGGGGGCCCTGACACAGCTTTCCCGCGCCGACTTCTCATCTCTTTTCCGCAGAAGTTTCGGGATTCCGCCGAAGCAGTACATTTCCCTCCGCCGCATTTCCCGCGCGAAATATCTGCTCTGGCGGACAAAACTTTCCGTCAAGGAGATCGCGGAACAATGCGGCTACGAGAATAAATATTTTTTCTACCGCATCTTCAAAAAATATGCCGGAATGACCCCGAGTCAGTACCGTCGGACAGGAAATGCAGATTGAAGTTCCGGTCAGAAATGACATGAAATTGGTCATTTTCAACATTGTTTTCTTGTTGGAAGGTGCTATACTTTAACGATAACGCGTCTTCTTTTTTATCATTATAGACCAGTAAACGGAAAAGGATCGAAGCTGATGAAAAAAACAGTATTGATTACAGCTGCGTTTTCCCTCTTTGTCTTTCTCGGAGCGCAGGAACCGGTATGGCAGCTCGGCAAACAACCTCTCACTCCGGCGGGAACCGGTGTCAATACGGCAAACGATTCCGTCGAACTGAACGGGACGAATGCTTTTTCTGTTCCCGCATCGGTTCTCGGGGATCAGACGGATTATACGATCGAATTTGAAATCCAGCGAGATTCCCGCGCGAACGGCAAGGACCGGGATCATCTGACCTGGATGGATTTTTCCGATCCGGCGACGCGAACGGGGATTCGCCTTCAGTACTTTCCTCCACCCTACAACGCAGTCTGGCTTCATTTAAATGACGGACGCATCGAATATCGCAATTTTCTTCCGGATGCGAAACGCTTTTATCGTTACACATTTGTTGTCAAGGACCGGAAACTTCAGGTTTTCCGCGACGGCCTACTTCTGATTCTTGCGGATACCGTCAAACCTTCCGGCAAACCGCTTCAGTTTGGAGAAGTCAAAAAACAGGCGGTCAAGCCATATCGGCTGCGGAATCTGAAGATTTACGGGAAGGCGATCTTTCCAAAGGGATTTGATCCGAATGTCAGCCGGATGCGCACCTGCACGGGCGATCAGTACACCATCCAGAAGGCGGATGTGAAAGATCCTTCGCTTCCCCGCATCCTTGTCGTGGGAGATTCCATTTCCATGGGATACCGCAGCTATATCACGAAACATTTTGAGGGAAGGGCTTACGTTGATTACTGGGTCGGAGGGACTTGGTTCGGGAAAGATGCCGTCAAGGGGGAGAACTCCGATCCGAAACGCGGATGGCGCGGCGTTTTTTCCCACGGTCCTTACGATATCGTTTCCTGGAACGCGATGACTCTGCACATGTGGAATTTGAATCAGGCATGGCGCTGCCCGGAGGATTCTCTGAAACCGAATATGCTGGAAATGACGGAATTCCTTCGGAAAAATTTCCCAAAGACAACGTTTATCTGGGTTCGCTGCACCCCTGTCCGGAACAATCTGCCCGACGGCACTCCTGCTCTTGAGAATCCTGCCAATGACAGAGTGATCAAATACAACCGGATCGTGGACAGTGTCATGCAAATACGTGGAATTCCGGAGGTGGACCTGTATGCGATCGCCGTCTCCCGGATGGGGACGGTCCGGAAAGGGTGGGCCGATACCGTTCACTGGGACAGTGCAACATACAAGTTGTTTGCAGATGCCATCATCCGAGAAATGGAAAAAGCCCTTGCGTCGCGTTCCGGAGGGAAATAAAACTCAAAAATCCGGCTTTTCCACCATCTTTCCCGGGAAAACGAAACAGTTTTCAGCCGGAGACTTGAAAAATACGAAAAATGGAGTATAGTTCATACTCCGTGTTTTTATGCACGGAGATTGTTTTGTGCAAATATCATTCCATTACGGAGCATAGAGGAAAGGAAACAGAAAATGAAAAGAACGTATCAGCCTTCGAAAATCAAAAGACTGCGCAAATGCGGATTCAGAGCCAGAATGGCGACCCGTGGCGGCCGTGCTGTGCTTGCCCGTCGTCGTGCGAAAGGTCGGAAAAGACTCGCTCTCTGACGGAAATGCCGTCGGCCAGAATGGACAGCACGCCTTCCGTACAGAATACACCGGGGAAAAACGGCTTCCGGCTTGATCCGGGCTGTAAAATGAAGCTGAAAAGCGAATTCGATTCGGTGAAAAACGGCGGAAGGCGCATTACGGCGCAATATTTTATTATGCTGGTGTCCGGAGGGGTTTTCGGCACTTCGCTGAAGTGCGGCATTATATGCAGCAGGAAATTCGACAAACGGGCTGTGAAACGCAACCGGGCGAGACGTCTGTTGTGGGAAGCCTTCCGGCTGACCGGAACGGAGATTCCTCCGTGCGGAATCATCCTGATTCCACGGCGCGGGATTCTCAAGGTGAAAATGCAGGATGTCAAAGCCGCGTTTGCGGATGCTTTGAAAAAAGCGGGTGTCACAAGGACCCTTTGAGTCCGCTTTCCCCGGCTGCGAAATGCCTGATGTTTCTGATCCGGATCTATCGAACTTGCATTTCGCCTTGGACTCCACCGTGTTGTAGATTTATCCCCACCTGTTCGGAGTATGGACTCGAGGCTCTCAGAGTGCACGGCGCCGTGAAAGGTTCTCTTTTGACAATCTGGAGGATTCTCCGGTGCAATCCGTTCTGCCGCAGCGGTTATGACCCTGTCCCTCCCAGAAAAACGAAACTCCGGAAGTGATTCGTAAAACGGTTCCGGCATGAAAGGGTTTGATTTTGAAATTCGATAAAGAAACAGTCATTGTTGTTGTGATCTGTCTGGCTGTGTTGCTCGGATGGGCGGTTTTCTATCCGAAGTGGCAGGCAGAAAAAGTTGCCGCTGCCAAACAGGAACAGCTTGCAGCGCAGCAGGCGGAAGCCGCTGCTTCGAAGATATCCGCCGTTTCTCCGGCTGTACTTCCTCCGGTTCAGACGGTTGCTGTTCCGGAAAAAACAACTCCCGCTCCGGTGGTGAAGATTGTTCCGAAAGCCTATTCCATCACAACCAGGAATACCGAATATTATTTCAACTCCGCCGGAATTCTGGATGAGATCATTCTGAAAAACCACAAGACGACCGGGGAGAACAAACCGATCGTGGTCCGGGAGACCGCCGGATTTGAACCGCTCTCTGTTGTAATTCCCGGACTCGGGGTGAAATCGGTCCGCATTGACCGGAAAAACGATCAGGAATTGGTCGTGACGAAAGTTTTTGCCGGAACAGTCGATCTGGTTCTTGTCAAAACGTTTTCCGTTTCAGACAGATCCAACATTCTGAACTGCCGTGTTCAGCTCTCTGCAAAAACGGCAGTCAGCATTCCGCGTCTGATCGTCTGGGGCGGCACTCTCGCTCCGTTGAAGCAGCTCGCAAACGACGATCTCCGCGATATCCACATGATTGAATATTGTCTGTCATCCACCGGGAAAGTCGTGAAGGTTGATCCTGCGGCGAAAGCGGAAAAATTCCAGCGCGGAATTACGTCGGACCCGCTGGAGTGGATTGCGGTTTCCAACAAGTATTTTCTTTCCTTCCTGGCCGGATCGCCCGTGTTCGACGGCGGATGCGAGCTGATCAACCCGACCATCCGCGAGACGGGATCCAAAGACAGTTACAAACAGGCCGGCATCGCCGGAGTCTATGACAGTGTCACACTTCAGCCGGGCAAGCCGTTTGAGGCTGCGTATCAGTTTTATCTCGGTCCCAAGATTCTGACTGAAATGAAGGGGCTTCCCGCAAGCTCCGGCAATGCAATTCATCTTGCCTACTGGTCATGGCTGGAGCCGCTTTGCCGTCCGATGCTTCAACTGCTGAATCTTCTCAAGGACCTGACCGGTTCCTACGGGCTGGCGATTATTCTGCTGACCGTCATCGTGAAACTGGTTCTTTGGCCGCTGATTCACAAGGGTAACAAATCCATGCGGAGAATGCAGCGCATCCAGCCGCAACTGAAGGAACTCAAGGAGAAATACAAGGACAATCAACAGGAATTCAGCCGCCGGATGATGGAATTGTACCGGAAAGAAAATGTCAGTCCGTTTGGAGGCTGTTTGCCGATGCTGCTCCAGCTGCCGGTATTTATTGCGCTTTATTCCACGCTGGACTCTTCCGTGGAATTGCGTCATGTGGCGTTTCTCTGGGCGCAGGACCTTTCCCGGCCTGATTTGGTCGGACCGACGATTTTCGGAATCGGACTTCATCCGTTTATCATCATTTCAACTCTGCTGATGGTGCTTCAGCAGAAGATCATGCCGCCGATGGCGGGTGATCCGATGCAGCAGAAGGTGATGCTGTATATGCCGGTCATCATGCTTTTCTTCTTCTATAATTTCCCGTCGGGACTCGCTCTCTACTGGACGGTCAATAACGTTTTGAGCATCCTTCAGATGAAATTCAGTCAATATGCTGCGCAGAAAGAGGAACAGGAGCTGAAGAATTCAGCCGGAAAAGTAAAAGCCTAAAGAAAGTCGCAGTCAACCTCATTTCAGGAGAAACAGAAAATGGAAAACGAAGAAATTCAGAATCAGGAACCCGTGAACGAATCCGTCGTTCAGCCCGAGAATCAGGAAAATGCCGTACCCGCTGCTGAAGACCGTGAACTTTCTGCGGAGTCCGAACGCAAGGCCCGTCCCCAGGTGGAAGTCACCGATGAAATGGTTGAAAAATCCTCCAAGACCCTGTCCACCATGCTGGATTATCTCGGCCTGGACGGAACGGTGAAGGCGGAAAAACGTCCTTCCAAAATCAATCTGGTGATTTCCAGCAACGATGCCGGGCGCATCATCGGCAGAAAAGGGCAGTCTCTCGAAAGTCTTCAGCTCCTTCTGAACCGTATGATGCAGAACGGAGCCGAGGATTTTCCGAAAATCTACATCGACATCGACGGCTATTCCTCCTCTTCCAAAACAGCCCCCTCTTCCGAGGGCCGTGCATCGCGCCGCGGCGGAGAACGCCGTTCCGGCGGCAGAGGCGGAAAACGTTCCTTTGACGAGGAAGATGGCAAGGATGAAATTCTGCGCCAGCAGGCAATCGACGCGGCAAAAGAGGTTCGCCGCTGGGGAGAGCCTGTCACTCTGCCCAAAATGAATTCCCACGACCGCAGAATCATTCATATCACTCTTGAGAACGAAAGCGACATTCACACCGAAAGCTCTGGCGACGGAAGCCTGAAAAGCGTTGTCGTTTCTCTGAAGAAATAAGCCGCGGGAGTTCTTACAATGAAAAGCCTGAAAGGAAAAGCTATTGTTTTTCTGGCGGACGGCATGGCCGATGAACCTATTGCCGAGCTTGGCGGCAGAACTCCGCTGGAGGCTGCCGAAACTCCATTTATGGACTCCATTGCAAAGAATGGCGCATCCGGAACCTTTTTGACCCTTCCTGAAGGCTTTCCCACTTCTTCCGATGCCGCGAACATGTCCGTCCTCGGTTATGATCTCGCCAGTTATTATCCCGGACGCGGTCCCATTGAGGCGACCAGTCAGGAGATCTCTCTGGGACCCGATGATGTCGCCTGGCGGTGCAATCTTGTTACCGTTCATAATGGAATTCTCAAAGATTATTCCGCCGGACACATTTCCAAAGAGCGCGCCGAAGCACTGATGAACGCTTTGGCGGAACGCTTCAACAGCGATAAAGTCACCTTTCACAGCGGGGTCAGCTATCGCAATCTGCTGATTCTGCACGGGAGGGAATTTTCAGCGGAAGTCGACTATTTCAAACCGGATTCCTCTCAGGATATGCCGGTTTCCGAACTTCGCCTCAAAGCGAAAACGCCGGAGGCGCAGCATACGGTCGATTTCGTTGAACACCTGATGACGGAGGCTGCGGCATTTCTTGCGGCACATCCTCTGAACCGGGGAGTGGAATCCCCTGCCAACTGGATCTGGCCGTGGAGCCCCGGGCATAAACCGTCATTTCCCGGGTTCTCCGGCAAATATGACGGACGAACCGCAGCCGTGATCACCGCCGTGGATGTGATCGCCGGAATCGCCAAATGTGCCGGAATGGATGTCATTCCCGTTCCCGGCGCAACCGGATATCTGGACACCAATTATGCAGGCAAGGCGGAAGCCGCTGTCAAAGCGATTGAAGATCATGATTTCGTGTATGTCCATCTGGAGGCAATCGACGAATGCTCCCATGAAGGAAATCTCGCTCACAAGATGCAGGCGATTGCCGATTTCGAAAATAAAATCGTCAAGCCCGTTATGACAGCTCTTGCCGGACGTGATGTCACATTTGCGATTCTTCCGGACCATCCGGTCCCTCTGCGTTTGCGCGCTCATACAAGGACTCCTGTGCCAGTAGCGGTCTGCGGGCCGCACATCATTCCCGATTCTGTTCAGTCCTATTCCGAAAAGGAGGCTCCGAACGGATCTCTCGGTTTCATGCACGGAGAAGAATTCGTTCGTAAAGTGCTGAACATAGCAAAGGATTGACCCACTGAAGTTGTATATCATTTGCTTCTCTCAGAGCCCCTGATGTCCACTGGATTTCAGGGGTTTCTCTTTTTCTGCTGCGGAGGGTCCATATTGTTTTCTGCTTTTTAACTTTTCTTATGTTTTAATTCTTTTTCTCAATTTCTCCTCTTGACAAAAAATGAAAAATATAGTATAATAAAAGAAGAAGATAACAACATTATCGATACAGTTTGTGGAATGAATAAGACAGAAACACTTTATCTGGATTTGAAAACACTGGCGGTCCAGTTGAATCCCGGGGATCGATTTCTGTCCTCGCGGGAAATCATGTCGCGCTTCAATGTGAGTCAAGTGACTGTGACGCAGGCGACGGAACGGCTGATCCGCGATGGACTGATTCTCAAGTCGCAAGGAAAAGTCACCCGGGTGACGGAACATGTCAACGCATACAAACCGAATGCAAAACCGGTTTTCTGTCTTGTTCTTCCGCACTGGAATTCTCCGTGGCTGGGATTGCTGGAAGACACATTTCTGGCGCTGAGCCGCGAACTCGGCTATGAACTGGTCATCCATATTTATAAAAAGGAACTCCATATCTCGGAGTTCCCGAAAAGCCGGATTGATGCGTTTTTCGTCCTTCCGCATCAGTTCCCGGTGGAAACGATTCTGGAACTGAAGAAACTTCCGGTACCGGTTCTCTTCATCGGAACCCATGAGTACAGCGAGTTCTCCTGTATCGGTGCCGATCATGAATACATCGGAATGCTGGCGGCATCGTATCTGATTGACCTGGGACACCGGAAAATCGGATATGTCTGCGTGCATGAAAAGCAGGAGACTTCGCTGACTCAGCTCAAATGTCAGCGAAGCTTCCGGAATACCTGCGAACTCCGGAACGTGGAATTCATTCCGATTGATGTGATGGTGGCAGAAGATGAGCTCGATTATCGGAAAGTGTATGAAAAATTCAGGGAACTGTTTGCCGGAAAGGTTGATTTCTCCGCAGTTTTCACCATGTGTGCGCCGCAGGCTCTCCGCGCCATCCTGGAATGCGGCTACCGTGTTCCTGATGACATTTCTCTGCTGACCATCGGAGAAGACCCCATGTACGAATTCATGTATCCGAGCATCACCAGTGTAAGCGGAAATCCGGAAATGATTGTGAGAAAAGCCGTGGAACAGGCTTTTTCTGAACTTCGCGATTCCGCATCCAAGCATTGGATCATTGTAAAACATACCGTCATTCAAAGAGAATCTACAGCGAAATATAAGAAGGGAGACACATTATGAAAAAGAGTGGGAGGAATTTTACATTGATAGAACTCCTTGTCGTGATTGCTATTATTGCAATTCTGGCATCACTTCTGCTTCCGGCACTGAATGCCGCCCGGGAAAAGGCACGGGAAATCACCTGTACCTCGAACAAGCGTCAGTGCATGCAGGGACAGCAGCTTTATGCCAACGACAGCAACGATCACATGGTCGTGACGACTTCATACAAACCGTCTTCCTCGACCAGCAATTACGGTTCCTACCATTTTTTCAGGAGTTCTTTCACATGATCGAACGATTCCAGAAGTTCCGGAGTCAGAACCAGATCAACTCCCGTAAGAAGGGGAATGGACGCTGCCCGTTTGAACAGTTCGTCCGGAGAATACGTTCGTCCGTAAGCGGTGCAATAACGATCGGAACATGATCCGACATTCCCAAGAAAAACAGAATATTTTCGTTCCATGATACAGAACCTTTCCTGTTGGATCTTTTTTTAATTATATAACATTTTACGGAAAGCGTCAATCGGGAGATGTATGGAGATTATCATAAAAAACATGGAGAAAACAATGAAATATAAAAAATGAAGGATATGGAAATTCAAGGGAAAGGGAACGTACATGGTTTCGGGATTCCGTTTTTCGCCCGCTTCCGGCAATGCAGACTAAACCCGCTCCGAAGGGACATTCAATCCCCTCTCATGTCCAACCGGGCGAGGGATGCTGTGAATCGAAAAAGGTGAATCCGTATGCAATGGATTTTTTATTTTTTCATGGCATCAAGACATTCCACTGCTTCTCTCTGTATCATCGGCAGCGGAAGCATTCCCTGCCGGATGGAGAAGAATGCGAGATCGGCTTTGAATCCGGTATCCGCCAGTCCGGTCGGAAGAAAGAAATAAAGAGGTGGTTCACTGTTCCTGAGTAGGTCGATGTTCTGCATTGAACCGATATCAAGACGGCCGACACACTTGCCGTCAACATAAATTTTGGCATCGGAGGCTCGGTTGATGAGCACGGTCAGATAATGCCACTCTGTTGCGCGGATGGAGGGCTTCTGAAGATACCGGTTCGCAAAACGCCTGCGTTCCGGGCTCCCTTCAGGAGCCGAATGAAAGATGAAGTACGGGAGAAGCTCTCCTTTTTCTACCTGAAGACTCAGAATGCACTGTCCGACCCGCAGGTTGGCATGTCCGCGCAGACCGTGAAAACGGCAGAGAAGGGAAACAGTCAGATTTTCCGTTCCCGCACGGGGAGCGTTTTCCAGCAGATCCCCAAGAAACCGGACACTTGAATGATTCTTCCGGGGGATGAGCGTCAGAAAGGAAAAGCGCGGCCGGGCGGTCATTTCCGCCTTTCCGGAGAAAACCCGGAATCCGGGAACGCTTTTTTCCGCTGGAACGGCTCCTTCCGCATAGAACTGAAACAGAGTATCGTTCTGAGGAAACAGAAGCGGTTTGTTTTTTCCCGTTTTCGGAGGAAAGAGAGAACGCATTTCCAGTTCCACGGCATTCAGAATGGCATTGTTTTCCAGTTGAATCGTCAGGCAGCCATTTCTGACCTCGACAGAATCATACCGTTCCACATGGGCGGTACGGAATCCGTATTGAAGCAGATTCAGGTGCCGGACTGGATTTCCCGGAACCGAGATCCGGATCCGCCGGGCGACATCCGGACGGTAGGTCTCCGCAAAATGCAGTTTCAGGCAATAGATTCCATCGGGGAGCGGAATGTGATAATACATGCTGGAAGCATAGGCTTCCGTCTGATAAATGCCGGGATTTGTTGTTCCGGCAATGGCAATCCTGCCGCGCACGGCACGGTTGGCGTATTCGTTTCCATAGAAACGGAAGCCGGCATACGATTGATCCGGCAGCCATAAGCGGCCATCTGGATCCCGGTAGTCCTCCCGTGCTCCGCAGTTGATGCGCACGGCGTTCTCCTGCTTCAGCATTTGTTCCAGACGTTCCTGATTCCGGAATGCGTTTCCGCTTTCCAGAAAGGATTTCAGGAACCGGAACGTTTCGAATTCGCGCATCGCGGTGCAGCATCCATAGAGATCGCCGCGATCTGCGCAGTCCATGATCCGCTTTACAGCTCCTGCGGGAAGTTTCGCCGCGATTTCCGGATTTTTGCGGAGCGTGTCGACCAGAACCAGAATAGTCTTTTTCTCTTTATCCCGGAAATGGAAGGTCCCGCGTGCCCGATTCGCAGGCCCTTCCGTTTGTATGACGGCGATGTCATACGCTTTCAGGGAGAGTTCTGTTTCCGTATGGAATTTCCTGCGGAGAGTTTTGATTTCGCCATTTCCCGGGAGATGGATTTTTCCGGAAACCGGATACGGAGTATTGTTGATCAGAAGCAGAGTGTTTCCGGCACTCTTCGCCTGAACGCCCTGGATTCCGGAATAAGGTTGCCACTCCGCTTCGGGAATGGAGTAGAACGCATTGAGAAAACGGCGGCTCTGTTCGGTATGACCGGTTGTTTCATTGACATCCAGCCAGGAACGGAACAGATGTCTCGGCGCATGATCGGAAAGAAGATTGACAAGATTGTAAAAAGCAAACTCTCCGCGATACATGCGTTCATAAACGGCACAGGCATTTTTCTCCCACCACCAGCGTTTTGCTTTGGGAACCGGATAGTGAATCAGTTCATTGAGATCATCGTCGCTGAGATAAACGGCATCGTTCCTGCGATAGAGCTCCCGGACTTTTTCGTTTGTGATAAGTCCGAAGGCGGCAAGTTCTCCGATTCTGGAACGGGGTTCCTTCACATGGGGAATCATCCGGAGAGATCGGTCGGTTCCATAAAGATCCGGATCGTATCCGGCTTTTTTCAAGATGGAATGAAAAAATGTATTCCGTTCTTCTCGGGAGGCTGAAAAATTGGTAAACGGAGTTTCCCGGGGAAGCACCATCTGAGGAACGGGAAAGAGTTCCCATTTTTCTTTTCCGGAACGAAGGATGGACTGAAGATCGTTCAGACAATCCAAAATTTTCCGGGAGCGCCAGGAGAACCACTGTTTTGCGAACTTCCCGGTCAGAAGATGGTAACGCTGCTCGAATCGTTCCAGCCCTTTCATCGGAAGACCAAGACGGATTCCCGTCTCCCGTTCGAACTGTTCAATGGAATCGTCGTCATAGCCGATCTCCTCCTGGCGGAACTGGCCGTAGTCGCCAAAGGGATATCCCGGCAGCCAGATCCGTCCGCAGACGAGGAAAAGACCAGCGACATCCCCTGTTCCCGAATACCGGTGATAGATTTCATCAACGACCTCTCTGACATTGTTCCAGACCTCCGGATTCAGATGATTCAGGCCGTGCCCCTTGAATCCTCCGACCTGCTTTCCATATCGGGAAACATGGTACAGAGGCCGTGCTGTGCCGGCTCTCAGTTCACGGTCGCTGATTCCGAGTTTGTTTGTTTCAATCAATTTCGGAGAGGCAATGTATTCGAACCCGAGAAAGGTCCGGATGCCGTTGTGCTTATACATTTTCAGAAGCACGACAAACGGATCGAATTCGTCGCCGCGAACCTGGATGCAGTTTCCTTTCTGCGACGGAAACCCTTGATTATACATGAAAACGCCTTCCACGGAAGCGTTATGCCCCGCAAAACGGAGAAAGCGCACCTTGTTGCAGATTCCCAGATACGCGGAGGTCCAGAACCCATCCCGCATCTCCCCCTTGTGATAAATGAATCCGAGAATACGCGGGTCCTGTTCTCCGCCCCACTGCTGCGCGAGGAATCGTTCATTGTGATGCGCATAGGTTCGTTCCGTTTTCGGAAGGAGCAGAGCCGGGAGGTCGCCCTTGAGTGCGTAGACCCGGATTGCAGCCGCCGCGGCGGGCCGCCCGGATACATGAGTCTGCACGCTGACCGTTACATTCTTCGATGCGGGAAAAATCACAAACCGGAGCTTCTGCATCTTCATGGAAAGCTCCATCAGACCTCCTGTGGCAACGGAGGCTGTCGCACTGGTCCAGGTTTTGGAACCGAGCGGCCAGCTGTTGTTTTCAAATGGAACCGGATACGTTTCCGCCGCGATCAGATTGATGCAGCGCTCCTCGTTGTCCGGGTAAACAACTTCCACAATATGCGGTTTCCCGAGCGTTCCGACTTTGATCTGATACTGGAACGCATCCATCGTGGAAGGTCCCGCTTCGCGGTAGGTCATGCCGTTGCGGGTGACGACTTTTCCTGCATTGAGCCGCGGCAGGGAGGCCCGACCGGAATGATCCAGGAACTTCTCCTGCTGATACTCCCGGGTGCAGTCGATGGATTCCAGCAGAACCAGCTGCTTTTCCAGCTCCTTCTCAAATTCGGGGTACGGAACGGTCTTCTGCGGAAGAGGTCCGCAGAGAATCATTTCGGTCCGGTCGGAATCAAGGATCGTTCCGTTCCGGTCGAGAGTCCAGTGCATGCGGTAGGCGCCTGTTTTCCGGATCTCAGGACGGACTTCATAGATCCGGAAATTTCCCTGTTCCCGATTGGCGGAAACCTGAAGTGTCTCCGCCGTCTTGCCTGTTTCCGCATTCTGAATGCGAAGTTTGAGGACAGCATCCCGCACCCCGGCAGGAATGGCAACCTGAAATCCGACGGGGCCGTTGTAATCAAAAACCGGATATTTTTCCCCGATCGGCGTGACTTTCAGCAAGCCGGGGTGTTCCGGGAGAACGCCGAGCGCGACAGGAGATCCGTCCCGAAGCCGGTCGATTCCCGCCGGGCCGGACAGGTGCGGCCGGTTCCAGTTGACCGGAGAGAAATCCGCCTTGTTCCATCCAGGTTCCGGACGATAGGTCCAGCGCCATCGGTCGTCGCCCCCGAACACAATCCGTTCTCCGTTGCGCCCGACGGCAAACACTTCAAGCAGCACATTGGTCCATGATCCGTAGCCGCTGTCGAATTCGTCCCGGTAAACGATGACGTTGCGTCCCCGTTTCAGGTAGGACGCCAGATCACACTTGCGGACCGGCCGGTCGTCCGAAACAAGATGTCCGTTGACATAGAGCTGATAGCGGGTCCATTTGTGAATCTGCGAATCAAAATAGATTCCCGCCCGGACCGGTTCGAAATCCAGGTTGAACTCCCGGAACCAGTAACACGCTCCCGCAACTGGAATCAGACGGATGGAATAAATTTTCACATGATTGCCGGGAGTCCGGCAGGTGAGTCGGAGCCCACGCCAGGGGTCGCTCTGGTTGACCAGTCCGATCTGTGTCCGGATCTTCTGCCGCTTTTTCCCTTTGATCTCCCAGGCTGCAGAATGTCCCCAGGAACGTTCCAGCCTGTATTCCCACTGCGAGGATTCGACACTCTGTTCCAGATCCAGTTCCAGAAAGATTTTGTTCATGCCGAGTTTTCCCCATCCCCGGCCGATCCGGACGGCGGGACGGTTTTTGTCGTCTCCGGCTTCGCTTCCGAACAGCATGCTCCATCCGCCTTTTTTTCCGGAATCAAACTGGAGCGCTCCCTCCTGAATGCGGTATTCCCCTTTGACTTCCGCGCCGAATTCCCTGAGCTTGTCCGTAAGGAAAACGCAGGGGGAGCCATATTCCAGAAGGAAGAAATCACTTCCGGCTTCATACTGTTCTTCCGGTCGGATTTTCCGCCCTGCCTCCATCAGCTGTCCCTGCATCCGGTTCTCCGATGCGGGAAGAACATTGATCCCAAGATTCAGTTCGCCGGAAAAGTAGTTCTTTCCTATTGCGAGATTCTCTCCGGCGGAACAAACCGAAAAGAACATTGCCGTGGTCAAAAAAAATATTGTTTTCATCTGATTCTTTTCCTGCTTTTTCAATAGTATGGAATCCAGTGCGTGAATTTCTTTTCGGATGAGCTTTTTTGAGCACGGTACATGGAAGGGGTATAGTTTCCGACATGAGCATCGAAATAGAGGAGATTGCCTTCCCGTCGTCCGTTGTGGCGATACGCAAAGCGGCTATCCGTGCCGTCCTCTCCGACTGCATAATAACTGTAGGCGGTATCGGGATCGGCATAATACCAGGCAATAATGACCCCGGTACTGTCGCCGATGGCGGCCGAGCGGCTCGGCTTCCGGATTTTCCGGGTGTCATATCCGCCGTCGGATGCCGCCCAGACCGAGGGGCCGGACGGATAGGCATAATATTCATCCGAAAGCCATCCGTTACTCATCCAGCCGTCATTGACGATACCATACGCATACTGGATTCTGTTCTTTTTTGTGGATTCCTGTGTCGTAAGAGGAAATACTGCATTCGGGCAGATCATGTTTGCAGGATATTTCGCCGGTCCGAGTCCCGATCCGGAGACGACCCCTCTGTTTACATTCAGATAATCCTGAAGAAGACGGTTTTCAAACAGATATTTTCCTCCGATTTTGCTGGGAAGATACCACGCATCCTGACTGTCCGCATACAGGGCCGCGGCGATCCCCACATTCTTTAAAATGCCTTTGCAGGTAATGGTTCTCCCCTGTTCCCGGGCGGCATTCAGAGCCGGAAGAAGAAGACTTGCAAGAATAGAAATGATTGCAATAACAACTAGGAGCTCTATCAATGTAAAATAATCTGGACCACTTTTCCTTTCAGCTTTTTCCGATCGATCCGTTGTGAAGATTCCTCTGAGCCGTGTTGTTTTCATGCTTCTCCTCTCTTTTCGATTGTTGAGCATCGCATTTATCCTTTTTTAAGCGTTTTCGGGAGATCCGCCCGGGATCGTTGAGAGCTCCGGTTCCGTCCGGCAGGACAGGCAGAATGTGAAAAGTCCCGAATCGTCAAAGTATTCCAAAGAGGTCGCGTCCAGAATAAGGCGTCCTTTCAAAACCGTAATTTCGGAAGGAATGTTCCAGGAACGGTCCTGAAAATCGACTCTGTGGTTTGCCGGATCAAATGTCAGCATTCCGTCTGGGAGTTGGAGTGTCCGCAAAGCGGAAGTCTCGAACGGTTCGCATTTTCCGCACAGTCGATACGGTTCCGAGCGGAGGAGTCCGTTTCGGAGAGAGAGACGCATCGGAGAACTCATGGTTCCGTTATAGGTTTTCGTAAACGGATGCGGCATGCGCATCCACGCGAGATAGACAGTATCGTTGTCCGGCGTGTTGGCAAAACACTGTCCTGCATAAGCGTCTCCGCAGAGAAAACGGCGGGATTCGCTCTCAAAGGCTATCTTTCCGTGTGAGATCGTTCCGATCCGATAGAATCCGTTTGCTTCGGCGAACAGCCACTTCCATGTCCCGGACGATTCGTCAACCATTCGCCGCAGCACCGGGCATTCTCTTCCGTTTGCGATTTTGTAGAGGTTCGTGACAGACCAGTCGAGAAGGTTTTGCGATTCCAGCAGAAGAAACTCCTGCTTTGTTTCATCTCCGAGATAAAGCGCCATTCTCCAGCATGCTTCCTCCGGATCGTAAACCACCGAGGGGTCCCGGTCGCGGCAACCGTGGAACGATGGAAGAATCGGATTTTTCTCATATTTCCGGAACGTTCTGCCTCCATCCACACTGTATGCGATATTCTGCGAGCCGACTCCGGCATAGGAGGCATTGGTATAGAAAAGCAGAATGGCATCTTTTCCGAAGCCTGCGACATTCTCCCGGTCAATGACCGCGGAGCCGGAATACATGGTCCCTATGGAGTCCGGATAAAGCGCGATCCCTTGTTCCCGCCAATGGAGCAGGTCCCTGCTGACCGCGTGTTTCCAGTGCATATTCCCCCATTGCGTGCTGAAAGGATTGTGCTGAAAAAAAAGATGCCACTCTCCATTCCGATAAAACAGTCCGTTCGGATCGTTGAGCCAGCCGCGGACAGGCGCAAAATGAAAGCGCGGACGGAGGGGTTCCGCCGGAATATCCGCTGCGTCATCCGGCCGATCCTTCCAGGAAATGGTGCGGAAGAGGGATTCCTCAGACTCAATTGTAGTCTGCTCCGGAGGAAACGGAAGGGGATATTCTGCAATGAAATCAGCATGATCCGGCATCGTTGCCGGAATATTCAATTTCAGAAAATCGTTTCCGGAGCGGAGCGTTGCAGAAACAGTTTCCGCCTCTCTGCTGACAGGAATGGCCAAAGTGGATTTTTTTGCCTGGAATTCAATCATTTTATCACGATCTTTCTTGTATTTTCTTTCCTCCATTATATACTAAAGAAAAGGATTTGTCAACTGGAAAAAAAGGAGAAAAAATTGGACTTTCAGGACAATTTCTATACAACTTCTGTCAAGGACACACTGCCAAAAGACCATTGGCGGCGGAACAGCGGTTTTTCCTGGCAAATTCCTTACGGAGAAACTTCGTTTCAGTTCCAATGCAGGATCGTTAAGCACGGAATCACGATCAGGGAACATGAAAATTATTTCAATCATCCGTATCCGATGTTCACGAGAGTCTTTCTTTTCCGGAAGGGCGGGGCAGAGTTAATCTGCAGGAACAAACGTCGGAGTCTTGTCGAAAACCGGATCTACATTCTGCCGGCAAACATGGGATTTCAAGTGCATTATTTCCCCAGAGAACTCATTTACTATCATCTGTGTCTGAACGACGGTTATGGTCAATCGATTTTCGAGCAGGGGGACACCGTTCAGGAAATCTCCTCCTCGTTTGTCCGCGAGCAGTTATTCCGTGCGCAGGAACAGGAGAGTGAACTCTTTCACCAGGCGGCGCTGCTGTCGCTGTTTGCGGAATTCCTGCCGCAGAGACAGCAGCAGCTTTTCCGCAACTGTCAAAGGGCTCTGGAATTTTCCGCTTTGTTTGAATATCTGGACTCGCATCCTCTTGCGCTGATTTCTCTTTCCGATCTGGCGGATTTGTACGGCCTCAGTGCTTCGACTCTTTCCAAACGATTTTTCCGGAGGATGGGAATCCCCCTGAAACGTTTTCTTCTGGAACGTCAGCTTCGGTATGCCTGTGAACTGCTGCTGTATTCTCCCAGGAAGATCGCGGAGATCGCAGAGATCCTGGGATATCGCGATGTTCCTTATTTTTATCGTTTTTTTAAAAAGCTGACAGGAAAGACGCCCGGTGATTTCCGGAAAAATGAAACCATGGAACGGCAGCCGTGATGAACTTCTCCGCTTTTACCTGTGGAATTACAAAAACGGATTGATCGCATTCCATCTCAGAAAAGAGTTTTTGGGACAGATATTTTTTGACAGGAAACTTCTCACGGAAAATTGATCCGGCTCAAAACTGCAATACCTGCGGGATTTGCTTCTGGCCGGTTCTGAAGTGAACTGATCAGGGAAGATGTCGCGGACAATTGTTTTTAAGAATTTTCACTTTTCCTGTTTTTCTCCTCTTGACAATATCATTGAAATAGAGTATAATGAATATTGGTCAAACGTTAGAGCAGATGGTATAGGAGAAGCCGTCAGATGAGGACGACATTGAAAGATGTGGCAAGAGAAGCGGGAATCTCCTTTACTCTTGTTTCGAAGTATTTGAACAGCAATCCTGATGCGCGGATGAGTCCAGAGACAAAAAAACGCATTGATGCTGCTCTGAAAAAACTGGACTATAAACCTTCCGTGGTAGCTCGTTCTTTGAAAAGCGGCAGAACGAAAACGATCGGGCTGGTCATCAGCAATCTCCGCAATTCCTATTTTGCCTTGTTTGCCGACTGCACCCTCCGGGAGGTGAAAGCGGCCGGATATCAATTGCTGATTTCTCTTTGCGACTACGGAAAAAAAGAGGAGCAGGAAAGTCTCTGCTCCCTGATCGAACGTCAGTGCGACGGAATCATTTACTGCGAACAGATGCCTTCGTCTTTTCCGGATCAGAATCGCTGCCCTCTGATATTGATGGATCAGGAATCGGATCGTTTTTTATATGCAAAAAGAAACGATTCGGAGGCGCTGAGGCAGGCAGTTTCATTTCTGGCGTCGCGGGGACACGGAAACATTTTTGCCATTTATTGTGAATTTTGCGACTGGCCTGCCATTGTGGAGGAGGAATGTCGCCGGAATTCTCTTCATCTGGAAAGCCTGACGACAACCCCCTCGCAGGAACACCGTTCCACACTGCTTCGTGAAATCTGCCGCAAAGCACCTACCGCGATTCTTTCGAATGGCTGGCAGACCACGGTTCTCCTTCTTCGCCTGATCCATTCGGAGTTTCCGGACTACAGACCGGAGATTGTAACCAGTTATTCTTTTCATCATCCGGCATTTTCTGACCGACGAATCGTCGGAGTCGTGAAACAGAATCTGCCCGAACTGGTTGCAAAGACGGTCACCGTTCTCCTGAAACGTGTGCAGGGGGAGAAGGCAGAGAGTTTTCAGCTCCCCTCTGAATTCATTCCTGCCGAACGTCTTCCAATTGATGAAAACGAGTTCTGCTTTTAAGGAGAAAATTTTCATGGCGGTTTTTCATCCAGGTAAATCGAATCGGATTCTCTGCAATCCCGGATGCGGGATCATGTATTTGCAGAGAGGATATCACAAGATTCCGTTTTCTGCCCTTCCCCGGGATGCCTGGTTTCTGCGGGAACGGCTTACAGATAAGATTGCGATTCATCTTTCCTGGAGCGCTCTGGAACCGGAGGAGGGACACTATGTTTGGGAACACCCTGACTGGGAAGGCTGTTTCCGGTCGTGGTTGGACGCCGGATTCAAGGTGTCGCTTCAGATTCGCGGTATGGATACTCTGGGTACCTGTTACAGCGAAGGTACCCCGCAGTGGGTCTTCGATGCCGGAGCAAAATGCATCGATGAACCGCTGGAACTCTATCGTGGAACTTTTCTGCTGAACGGCATTCCTGAGCACGAGAAGGCACCGATTCGCTATCCGGTCTACTGGGACGAGGTGTATTTGGAGAAGACCGAGCAGCTGGTCCGGGCTCTGGGACGGCGTTACAACGGGCATCCGGAAGTGGAGTCTGTTGTGATTGGGCATATGGGCCGCTGGGGAGAGATGCACATTGCCGATCACGGTCCACTGAAACCGTGGTTTGATGCCGGACTTTCCCTTCCGAATTATATTGCGGCGCACAAACGGATCATTGACATGTATTGCGAGGCGTTTCCGGATACTCCACTGGTGCAGGACATCGGAGCGCCGGCTTTCTCGGAACGTGTGGAAGATCCGGATTTCTACGGATTTTCCGCTGCCGAAGAAATCTTCGATTATGCGGCAAATCGCGGGATCATTCTGAAGTTTAACGGAATCGGCAAGAACTGGCATGGCACGCAGTCCCGTTTTCTGGAGGATGAAGTCCGCGATCTCCTTCTCCGCTATCGTTCCAGAACAAAGATTGCGATGGAGAACCTGATTCTTCCGGCCGCGCTCCGGGAGGGACTTGACTGCGGTATCTCGTACTGGCATCGCGGCGGAGAATCTCAGGGACTCGGAATTTTGAATGTCGAGCGGGAACTGCCGATTGCGGAAAAAAAGATCTATTCGTTTTACAGATTCTTCCCGGAGGAATACGACAGACTGACTCCGGAGGCGGAGAAAAACATCTGGCGTATGATGGCTCGGGAATGCGGATATCGCCTTGAAATCGAAAAGGTTGATGTGGATGAACACTCGGTCTCGGTGTCAATCGGCAATGCGGGATGTGCTCCGTTCCGTGAGAAATACACGATTATGATTCTCTCCGGCGGGGAAAAAAGTTTCATGCCGGGGAATGGACCGATTGAAAGCGGCAAGAGGAAAGAATTTGTTTTTCCATTCCATTCGGGTAAGGAGCTCGCAGTGGGGGTTCTGGTCAGAGGAATTCCGCTGGAACTCGGAAATGAGAACGTTCGGGAAAATGGACTGCTCCCGATTATTTAAAAGATTTAAAATAAGGAGGTTATCTATGAAAAGAAGAGGAAATGTGTTCACATTGATAGAACTTCTAATCGTGATTGCAATTATAGCAATACTTGCAGGGATTCTTCTTCCTGCACTGACTTCCGCCCGGGCAAAGGGGCAGAGTGCGGCCTGTCTTTCCAATTTAAAGCAGATCGGATTTGGTGCGGCTGCGTATGTCAGCGACAGCGATGACTGGGTCCTGACTTTCCGCCCGAATTCATCCGACTACTGGAATATGTCATTGAAAAAGGAGAAATATATTACGGATGAGAATGTGCTCTACCAGTGTCCCGCGGAAATGATTCGTTTTAATCGGAAACCGACAGAAGTTTCCAGTGTCAATAAAGTCAACCAGGCAAGTTATGGCCTGCATTATCATGCGACGGGAGCTTCCCCGATTTCATCCCTCAATACTGGACGTCCCATTGTAAAGCTCAGCAAAATTCTTCGGGCCGGGGGAGGATCGCATCCCCTTCATTTTGCGGATAGTACGCCAAGTTTCAATGGTGCTGTTCGCCAGCATCAGTTCCAGGGAAGCGGTGTTCTTTACGGAGGCGGTATTTTTCAAGAGATCGGACCTTCCTCCAGTAACAGTTATCCGGTCAATGTGAGACATATTCTGCGTGCGAACGCGGCATTTTTCGATGGACATTGTGAGAGCCTCACAATTGCGCGTTTGAAGGTGAAACGGTTGTGGTATCCGCGCTACCAGAATGCAAATGACTGGAAGGAGGAACCTTAGTCTGCAGTATTCCAGGAAATCAGACGCGATCTGGAAAACCATCGGGAAAGGAAATGGAATGAAACATTTTTTTTGTGCGGTGCTGCTTTTGTCGGCCGGCAGTAGTTTTGCTGGAAGTGCTATCCCGCTGCAATGGAGCATGATTCAACCGGGAAAAGGCGGAAGATATGAATTCAAAATGAAGGGCAATGCGTTTGAACTGAAGATGAAGCGTCTTCCCGGCGGAGAGCGTGCCGCTGCCATTGCGGTTTCCAATGTCAATGCCAGAATTCCATCGCAGGACAAGCTGCTGTTTTCGTGCCGCGGAAGGAATGCCAATCCGGTCAAGGTGACTCTGATTCTCAGCTACCGCGACGGCAGCAGAATCAAGGCCCCGTTCGGTCCGGCATTTTCCGTTTCCGGTCCGGACTGGAAACATTATACAATTTCTCTGGACCGCGATTTCAAACTGGCGGATGCTCTCTATGAGATCCGTCAGTTAAAATTCGTTGCCAATATTACAGCAGCCCCGGCGGGAACGGAATGCGGCATTGAAGTTGGGAACATTCGTTTCAGCTCCTCCGAGGATGCCGTATTTTCGGCTGCCGCCAAGGAGGTGATTGTCCATCCGAATTCACCTCTTGAAAAAGAAAAGCGGACGGTCCGTGGGAACGCTCTCAAGGTTTATTTTCATCTTGATAACGAGGATTACAACCGGATTTTCCGGAATCGCCGCCAAATGAAACCGCTTCTGGATAATCCGCAGTATGCCGGTTTCCGTGAAATGCTGCTGGAATCCGTAAGGGACCAGACCGAACTTGTCCGATCGCCGGAAGACGCGGATGTGATTGTTTATTCCAGCACGCTGGCGGATCCCGATGCCGCAGGGAGAATTGCCGATGCAGTCAGAAAACGAGGAATTCCGCTGTTTGCCGCATCGGATGTCGCTGATCCTGAAATAGAGTCAATGCTTCCGGTTGTGCTGGAATCGCTTGAAGCGAAAGGTTTTCCGGAACGGAAACGACTGGCTCCTTCCGATTCTGCACTGCTTCCGGACGGTCTGATGTGGAACAGGGCGGCGTTCGGAGTCTACCGGAGCGTGAAGCTCCGCCAGTCCGGACGTGTTCTGCTGAAGTTTGAAGACGGCGCTCCTGCCGTGGTGGAAGGATGCGCCGGGAAAGGAATCGTCGTCTACTCGACTTTTACGCTTGGTTCCGCTCTGATTCCCGATTCCGCTTCATACGACCGTTTTCTGCTTCAGGTATTGTCATCGCTTTCCGGAAGGCGTTTGCGGCCGGTTCCTCCGAAGCGGATTCCTGCGGAGGATGGATGGATTCCCGGAGCAGGAGAGGAAAATTTCGGCCGGTTCGGCATCCGTCTGGGCGATGGACTGCTTGTGGAGAGCATTTCCAATATGCTTACCGCCGGGAAAGGAGCCCTGGAATATGCCTTTGACTCCAAAGCCGGAGAGCAGCTCCTTCTTTCTTCATGGGATTTCACGTCCGCGAATGGAACGGTGAAACGCGAAATCAACTGGGACTGGAAGTGGTCTGACATCGGTAAAGTGCAGCTGACCTCACATGTTCCGATTCCGGCGGAGTGGAAAGGTCGAACGGTCTGTTTTCTGGCGGAAGGGGGGATTGACGACCTCGCCGAGGTCCGTTTCAATGGAGTTCTGATCGGTAAAGTGACGAAAGAGATGCCGCATTACTGGGATCGTCCGCACCGCTATCGGATTGCACCGGAGCTGATCCGCTTCGGTGAAGAAAATACGATTCGGATTGATGCGGAGAATCTGCGCGGAAACGGTGGCTTCGGGAAATGTCCGGAACTGGTTGTCGTGGAGGCTGGGAATCCGATTCGGAATTTGACAGTCGACCGAATCAACTGGCTTGGAAAAGGCGGGGTCGTTTCCGATGCGGGAGGAAGACTCTGCCGTTTTGATACGAGTCTCGCCTTTCCAGGCATCCGCTGGGAAGTGTTCCGTCCGGAGATTCACCTCTCGCTTACGAATCTTGCGGATTATGCCGCGTATTGCAGAAAGGGTGTGATCCGGATCGTCGATCTGCAGAAGGAGAAGACTCTGGAAGCTGACTGGGATGAACCGTGGCTTCTGCTGTTCCGCGATGCCGGAGAGTTTCCCCTCTTGCTGGTATTTTCCAGAAAAATGAGTTCCATTACTTCCTGCCGGACCGGGAAATCATTCAGCGGATTCACGTTGCGGAGAGAGCCGGAAATCGGCATGATTACGCCGCTCTGGCTGACAGGATCAAAACCTGTCGATTCCCGGGGGTGGAAAAACGGCCTGCCGGGGGAAATTGTCCGTAAAATCAGAGCCTGGTATCCCCGGGCATTTCACTATCCGGTTGACTGCCGTGAATTTTTCAGGATCGAAGGTACACGGATCGCTCTGAAAACAAAATATGCCTACCGTTCCGCGGAATCCGACTGGGCTGTGAAGTCCGTTCCGTATGCTCCGATCTCTCCGCTGGCGTGGCAGATGCGCGGGTCATTGACAGAGAGTATGAATGTGTATGGGACCGGACTTATCACTTCCGTCGGAGAGTTTGCTCTGGCGGAAAATACCGATACTGCCCGCTGGAGCCTGCCGTTGCCGCCGGATTCCTCTTCCCGGCAGATTCCGGGAATTGCCGAAACGTCCAAAGTGTCGGCGGTTGTGAACCGTGTTTTTTCCGAAGGAAACCGCTGGTCTGCAGGCGGCCGCACAACGTTTCAGGCGTGGACCCCGCAATATCCGATGGGCAGAAACTTTCCGGAATGCTCCAACATCTCGTTACATGCGTGGGTGATGGGGTTGAACCAGCTTTTGAATGCTCCATTCCTGTTGACTCCTGAAAATCGGGGGAAGTTCCTGAAACGGCTCCGCATCCGTTATTTTGAACCTGTGGAACGGTTTCGCCAGAAAGCGGCGGTTCGTTGGCGGGAAGAGCCCTTCAGCGGGATTCGCTATCCCATTTATTTCAGTAGCTTTTATACGCATCCGACCCGTTATGCAGAGGGGACCGGAACGGGATTGGATTACGGGGATCAGAATGAAACACTATTCGTGATTTTCAGTATGGCGCAGCAGTTGGCGGACCGGTTCGGACAGCGGGATTTTGTTCAGGCAAACTGGAATTTCCTGAAACAGGCGGCGCGCTTTCTGCTTGTCAGTGACGACTGGGGATATCTGGCCAGCCATTGCCGTGAATCAGGAAGCGGTTCCATGATAGACATGCTCAACTGTGAATATGCAGCAATGCTGAAACTGGCGCGGCTGGCGGAAATCGCAGGAGACGAAGAATTGCGTCTTCAGGCGCTCTATCGTGCGGCACGGAGAATGGTTCCCACGTTGGCTCGTCTGACATTTTTGAAGTTTGCAAGGGAACAGAATCTGAACCGGTATGCGGAAAATCTGGCATTTTCTGTCGGATTCAAGGAAGACGGTGCTGCGTATCGTGTAAAAGGCGTTCCTCCGAAGGCGATTGATCTGTTTGATATGTCACAGGGGACGCCGGAAGAACTTGTCGAACTGTACCGTTCCCGTGCGACGGCGCCGATCGAACCGTATCTGGAGAGATTGCGGGAGCACCTGCAACGGAAAAAAGGATCCGCTCAGGATGGAGCAATGGCAGACATTCTTGCCCGGATGCCCGGGACCTCTCCGGAAGGGCTCCGGAAGATTCTGACGGAACTCCTGAACAATGAATCTTCGTTGAAACGTCTTGGTGCCGATTGGCCGGGAATTACGCTCCCGGCTTATGTGAATTCCATCCTGTCCGGGATTTATTCCGCTCCCGGGATTGCGGAAGCGCGTCTTCTGAATCTCCGCGATGCGGTTTATGATCCGGTGCGGAAGACCCTCCGGATTCTCGCGGATGCCATTCCGGAAAGCCGGCTGAGTTTGGATGGAAACGGCAATCTCTTGGAATTGACGGTCAACGGGAAACCGTGTGCAACAGTTCCGGATGGGAACGTGATCCGGATTGAACTGGTTCCCGGAGTCAACCGGATTGAGGCGAAATACCGGAAATGAAAAACTCTTTCCCTGTGACGGGGCAGACTCTTCCGGAAAGAATGAAGAGGGGCGGGATCGTTGTCGCCCGACTGGAAATTTCAAAAAAAACGGGTTTGTTCTGAAAAAAATTTGCATTTTGAGGAATTTATGATACATTTTTTCATTAACCTTTTTTAGAACCATTAAATTGAAAAGAGAATTGTCATGGGAAACCTCAGGAAAAAACGTCGCAGAAAGATTGCTCAGCATAAGCGCAAAAAAATGCTGAAGGCAATGCGTCA
>CASEYW010000103.1 GCA_949292215.1 uncultured bacterium | reverse complement strand
GTCGAGAATGCATTCATGATATTAAAACGCTGGCGCGGAGTCGCAACCAGATATGCTAAAAACACCGCTTCGTTTCTTGCTGCAGTACAAATCAGGTGTATTGCAGCTTGGGTCTTTTAACTATTGACGACACGATCTAGATTTTCCAGGAACACTGAATTTTGGGAGGAGGAACGATGTGGCGAGAAATCGACATTTCAAAAATACCAAGAAAATTTGATTTTCCCTGCAAGGTCCTGATGTACGGGTGCTCCTGGCATATTTCCTATCAGCAGTATTATCGGTTTCCGCCGGAGTCACGGCTTCAGATCTGTCTGAGAATCAACTCGGAAAAGCCGGAAATGACGGAAAGAATCAACGGAATTGAACATACCATAAAAATTCCGCATGTGGCAGTCAAGATGCCATATACCGAATATATTTACAACATGCCGTATCAACGGGATGCAATTCATTTTTTTTATTCGGGAAAAACCTGTGAACTTTTAAAAAAGATGGGACTTCTGCCGTCGGCGCCTCATCATCCATTGAAAGTGACGGCGGAATTCCTGAGTCTTGTCTATGAATTTATTGAAACGCTGGACCATACATGGGAGGCGGGAATGGCGGACCGTATTGATCTTCTTTGTTTCCGGATTCTTGAGGAAATCATGCTCCAGCCGAAAGAGAATGTCGCGACCGGCGAAATTCATTATGAGAAGATAAGACAGATCGCCTCCTGCCTGCGTTTTGCCAGACGCGAAGAGATCAATATCCAGGATATTGCAAAGAAATACGGTTTTTCCCAGCGATCCTTTTTCCGTCACTGGAATCATTACATGAACAAGACTCCGGCGGAGTACGTACGCGAAATCCGGCTGGAAGATTCCAAGAACATGCTTCTTCGAACCAGCCGCTCCGTTGCCGACATCGCCAATGAACTGCATTTCGGCGATGAGAACTACTTCCGGAGAATTTTCAAGAAACATACTGGAATGACTCCCCTCCAGTTCCGTAAAAATAATCAGCATTATATCGAGGACGAATGTTTCAAGGAAACCAAGAACAAAAACAGGGAATGAAAATGGAAATTGAAGTCTTGTGTCTGAACGCCCGAGGAGAAGAGCGGTGCTCCTGTATTTCGGAATGTGGATGGGTTTTTTCCGACGGAATCTGCCGGAATGATTCCCTTGGGATTGTCTTCCGCTGTGAAGAGATTCCCAATGAAGAGGGATTTGAGGTTCGAATTCCGCGGGAATCCATTCAGGAATCGGGGGAATGGAAGATCCGGGAGATCACCGTTTTTTCCGGCTTGACCGTTGGAAAAGAAGGAGATGGCGGGGCGCTCGTTCTTCCGGTTTGCACGGGGATTCTCTGCAGAACGGAAGGTCATGATCCGGGGGAGTACCGGGTGCAGGTCTTTGCGGAGCAGGAGTATAATCCGTACTGGTCCAATATGCCGATTTTCGGGGCCTATGCCGACGGCAAAGCCGCTCTGGGGATTGTCAAGGGGGGAAAATATGATTTCGACATTTGTCTCAGAACGGCATTCGGACCGGAAAGAATGTACTCCGTCGATCCGGTTTTCATGGTCAGGGATTATTATGATGAAGAGCCGATCCAGGAGGATATTTCCATTCAGTACTCCTCCATGAACGGGGACTGGCGCGAACTCGCCCGCTTCTACCGGAAATGGAATGTCCGAACCAGAAACCTGCCGACGATTGAAGAGAAAATCCGGAAGGAAAACAATACGGTCCTGGAGTATGCCAGCCGTGCGATCACGATGCGCTTCCGGCTGGCCGTAAAGCCGCTGCCCTGTACCGTTTATGAACAGACTCCGGAGACCGAACCTGTCCCGAACATCTATATGACATTTGAGAATGTCTCTTCGGTTCTGAAAGAGTTCCGCAGACAGAATGTCGGTCCGGTGGAATGCTGTCTGGTCGGCTGGAATCATGGGGGGCATGACGGAGCGTTCCCGCAGCTTCTTCCGGTCGAAGAACATTGCGGCGGGGAAAAAGAGCTCCGCAAAACGTTGGAAACCGCCAGAGAAACCGGCTATCCGCTGAGCTTTCACGACAACTATTACGACGGATATACCCTTGCAGACAATTTTGATTTTGACGATGTCTGCGCCGATCACGGGCCGTTCAAAACTCCGGTTCGGAGCAATGCCGGAATCGTTGCCGGCGGACGTGCCTACCGGGTCTGCGCGGAAAAGGCCGCTACAAAATATGCCGTCAGAAATCTTCATGAGATTCATGAGAAATTTGATATTTGCGGCTCCTATTTTTCCGATGTGATTTCCATTATCGGACTTCATAAGTGCTATCATGTTGCGCACCCGCTGGACCGTGCCGGGAACGCGAAATATTATAAAGAGATCATGGCATTGAAGCACCGGCTGTTTTCCTCGTCCATGTCGGAAGGCGCCCGCGACTGGGCTCTGCCGGAACTGGACCGCGCATTCGAGCTTGCCAATGTGGTGGATCATGTTCTGCCCTATGCGGATGAGCATGTTCCCTTTTTTCAGATGGTTTATCACGGATTCGTGATTTACAACAATTACCGGGAAGGAATCAACGCGTGGCCGGGCGAAGAGGCCTATCTGCGGAATCTCTCTTACGGCGGAATGCCCCTGCTGTATTTCCATCATGTCTTCCATCCGGAATGGACCGCCGCGGGCGGCTGGGCGGCGGATCTGAAGTTCACCACCAGGGAGGCGCTGGAAAAGGATGTCGCCCGGATCAGAAAAATCACGGACGACATGGACTGCCTCAAAGAGATCCGCTTTGCCTTTCTTGATGATTTTATCCGCCATTCGGACACCCTGACTGAAACGGTCTACTCCAACGGCAGAAGGCTTTTTGTCAACTACGCGTCAGAGCCCGCCGTCCTGAAGGACGGCTCCAGGGTTGAACCCCGAAACTTCATTCTCAAATAAGGAGTTCCGCCATGCTGCCGAAAGAATATTCCCGAATTGTACAGCATGATATGCTTTCCGTGTTCTTTCAGGAAAAGGAAACGATCGGTTTCACTCTGCTTCCCGCGGAGATGGAGCATGAGATTCCGGAACATCGGAAGACGATGAATGGAAGCCGCGCTGCGGCAAATTTCACCAGGACATTGAATCTGAATCTTCCGGCGGTGCATATTGAACCGCTGGCTCAGATCAAACTGGCGGGAGATATGCCGGGAAGCACAGCCAATTACGCGGGGGCGTCCCGGAAATATTCGACCACGATGGAGCATGTCCGATTTGATTCTCAGAAAATTTCGGAAGATCAGGTTGAAACATGTTTTTCCGATGAAAAAGGCCGTTTTTCTTTCCGTCATGTTCTGAAACGTTTTCATGACAGACCGTATTTTGAGGCTTTTACGGAATTTACCAATCGAAGCGGGGAGGTGCTTTGTCTGGATCTTCTGGAGAGTTTTTCTCTCGGAATGCTCTCCCTCTTCCAGAAAGACGCGGGGAATGACACGTACCGGATTCACCGTTTCTTAGGCGGATGGAGTGCCGAAGGACGGATGGTTTCCTGTTTTGCGGAAGAACTCGGACTGGAACAGGCATGGGCTCCGTTTTACGGCCGCAGTGTCCGCTATCGTCATTGCGGCTCCAGACCGTTGCATGAGAATTTCC
Organism: uncultured bacterium; assembly: GCA_949292215.1. Lineage (GTDB taxonomy): Bacteria > Verrucomicrobiota > Lentisphaeria > Victivallales > UBA1829 > UBA1829. Next base: position 1,417 of record CASEYW010000103.1, on the reverse strand, counting down.
CGTGTCTTGTTCTGGAAGATACGGAAAAAGGAGTCTGCTGGGCCGTTCAGATTGCCGCTCTCGGTCCATGGCAGATTGAGATCTCCCGGATTTCCGACTTTCTGAATCTTTCCGGCGGTTCTCCTGACTGCGACTCGGGGTGGCAGAGAAGTGTGGCACCCGGGGAAACAATTCGTTCGATTTCCTCCCTTCTCACCTGTTTCAAGGGAGATGTCGAGCAGACGCTGCAGCGGCTGCATGCGTGGACGGAAGATCATGCGGCCCCGCATCCGGAAGCGGAAAAGGATTTTCCGGTCTCCTACAATGATTTTTGCACATGCTGGGGAAGGGCAGCGGAGGAGGCGGGACTGAAAACGGCGAAGGCTCTGGAAGGCTCCGGTGTTCGCTATTTCACTCTGGATGCTGGATGGTTTGTGAAGGATGGAACTGAACTTGGAAACTGGGTTGTAAACAACTCCCTTTATCCGGATGGAGGATTGCGCGGCTTCCTTGAGAAAATCCGCCGGAAAGGGTTCATTCCCGGAATCTGGTTTGAATTTGAAGTTGCGTCTCCGCTTTCCTGTCCCGGACAACATCCGGAGGAATTCCTGATATGTCTGAACGGCAAGCCGTATGAAATTCTGCCGCGGCGTTTTCTGGACTTCCGAAAGAAGGAGGCCCGGGAGTGGATCGACCGGAAAATGATCTCCCTGTTGCGGGAATACCATATCGGTTATCTGAAAGTCGATTACAATGCGGATCTGATTGGTGCGGATTCTCCCGGACAGTCTGCTGTCGGAGGTCTGGAAGACGCCCTGGATGCCATTCGGGAATACTATGAGCACATCCGGAAGGAGTTGCCGGAAGTGACCATTGAGATCTGCGCCTCCGGGGGGCACCGGTTGACCCCGGCCTGGATGCGTCTCGGCGACATGGCGAGTTTTTCCGATGCGCATGAATCTGTTGCAATTCCTCTGATTGCCGCGAATACATTGCGCATGATTCCCGCAAGGTGGAATCAAGTCTGGGCGGTCTTGCGGAAAGAGGACTCGGAGGATCGGGCGTTTTACACTTTGACCGCCGGAATGCTCGGGCGCTTATGTCTTTCCGGTGATATCGCCGAACTGTCTCCCGGCCAGCGGGGCATCCTGGACAATGCCCTGGAGTTTTATCAGCAGACGAAAAGGACAATCTGTTGCGGAACGCATGAAATCCGGCGACGGCTTTTCAATCTCTCTCAGAATGCTCCAAAAGGATTTCAACAGGTGATATTCCGTTCTGGAGGATCGGAAGTCATTCTGATTCATACCTTTGAAGGTTCTCCGGAGACCATTGAGATTCCGACGGAAAACGTAGTGAAACATTCGTTTCTTCCGGCGAATACTCTTCTGAAGCAGCTTCCCGGAAAACTCATCCTTTCGGGGATCCGGGAGTTTTC
>CASEYW010000102.1 GCA_949292215.1 uncultured bacterium | reverse complement strand
AGAGCGTGGAGTACGCCGCCTGGTAGCCGAATTCGGGGAGATAATCTTCAACGGGGAGGATATGGAATTCCTCATCGGAGAGGTGGAATTCCTTCCGGGCTTTTTCGAGTCCGGCCTTCTGGTTCCGTTCGAAGGGGGTTCCGGCGGGGGTGATGATCGCCATGATCCGGCGATGTCCCAGCTCCACAAGGTGCTTGATGCAGAGAAAGGCGCGTTCCTGATCGTCATTGACCAGATAATCGAGATTTTTCAGAAGATGCGGAGTGGAATTTTCCGGATCTCCGATCAGGACCAGCGGGATGGCATTCAGGAGTTTGAAAATCAGCTCGGCGCGTGGAGTTCCCATGAGGATGATCCCGTCGCAGCGATCGGTCAGATAAGCCGCGCTTTCGGGGTGATCCGGATGAGTGAGGGTGAAACGGATGGTATAGCCGTCTGCTTTGCAGACCCGTTCCATTTCGCAGAGGAGTTCGAGATAGGAGTGTCCGCCCGGACGATTCGTATTGAATACGACATTGATACAGTGTGCTGCCTGCTGCGGTTTCGGCGGGGCATCCTGTTCTTCGGCGACGAACGTTCCGAGACGGCGTCTGCGCAGAAGGATTCCTTCCTCCACCAGCGCATTGATCCCGTTTTCGACGGTGATCGCGCTGACGCGGAAGACCTCCTGGAGTTCGGATGTCGGCGGAATCCGTTCGCCTTTCCGGAGTTCTCCTGTATGGATCAAGGTTCGGATTTTATCGGAAATCTGGGAGTAGAGCGGCAGATTCCGGTCTGTATCCAGCCTGACCTGTTTCCAGTCTGTCATGAAAACTCTCCTTATTTTCTTATTTTAATTATACGATATTTTTTGAAAAAAGTCAATAGATGATATATATTTTATATAAAATATAGGAATTCCGGATTCGTGCTGATTTTTCCGGATTTCCTTTTGATCTTTTCCGTTGAATATCCGCTTTTGCATGGTATATTACGAGATGAATGGATATTACGCGAGGGAAACCAATAACGAAGGAGTTTATCATGTCTGATTTCAAAGCTATGAAACTGGCTGCCGATACGGTTCGTCTGCTTTCCGCAGATGCAATTCAGAAGGCCAAGTCCGGACATCCCGGAATGCCGATGGGCGCCGCTGATCTGGCTTTTTCCCTGTGGTATAAATACATGAGACACAATCCGAAAAATCCGCAGTGGATTGCACGCGACCGTTTTGTGCTTTCTGCCGGACACGGTTCCATGCTCCTTTACAGTCTTCTTCATTTGTTCGGTTATGGATTGACGATGGAGGATCTTCAGAATTTCCGCCAGTGGGACAGTCTCACACCGGGCCATCCGGAATTCGGGCATACAAAAGGCGTCGAGGTGACGACCGGTCCGCTGGGAACCGGATTTGCCGCAGGAATCGGTATGGCGGCAGCCTCCAAAAACTTTGCCGCCGTGACCGGACTTTGTGAAGCGGGACTCCTCAACAACCGGATTTTCATCATTTCCGGCGATGGATGTCTGATGGAAGGCATCAGCCATGAAGCCGCCTCCTTCGCGGGAAATCAGAAACTCGACAACGTGATCGTGCTTTATGATGATAACAACATCAGCATTGAGGGCTCCACCGATCTTGCGTTTACTGAAGATGTCGGCAAACGCTTTGAAGCCTACGGATGGCGTGTCCTGCGTATTGCCGACGCAAACGATGCGGAGCAGGTCGACAAAGGGCTTGCCGAGGCGGTCGTTTCCGACGGACGCCCGACACTTGTCATCTGCAAAACTGTAATCGGTTTCGGTTCGCCGGGCAAGGCCGGATCGGAGAAGTCGCACGGGGAACCGCTCGGAGTTGACGAACTCGCCGCGACGAAAGCCGCATTCGGCTTCCCGCAGGAAGCATTCTATGTTCCGCAGGAGGTGCGCGACATGGTGGACCGCCGTTCCGCTGAACTCACGGCCGAGGCGGCAAAATGGGATGCTGAATTCCAGAAATTTGTGGAAGCCAATCCGGAGAAGGCAAAACTGATTTCCGACATGCTTTCGCTCAAGGTGCCGGAGGATATCCTTCCCCAGCTTCTTGCCGTAACGCCGAAGGACAAACCGGCAGCAACCCGTGCATCGGGCGGAGCCGTACTCCAGAAAGTTGCGGAACTGGTTCCGTCGCTCTGCGGCGGCGCGGCGGACCTTGCGCCTTCCACGAAGACTGCGATCAAGGCAAGCGGGAGCTTCTCGCCTGCGGACCGGACCGGACGTAATTTCCATTTCGGTGTCCGTGAACTTGCCATGAGTGCGATTGCCAACGGCATTTCCGTTTATGGCGGATACATTCCGTACACTTCAACCTTCTTTGTGTTTTCCGACTTCATGAAGCCGGGAATCCGTCTTGCTGCGATTCAGAAGATTCCGTCGATTTATGTTTTCACGCACGATTCCTTCTACGTCGGCGAGGATGGCCCGACCCATGAACCGATCGAACAGCTTGCCATGCTCCGCACGATTCCGGGTATGACGGTGATCCGTCCGGCGGAAGCCACGGAATGTGCTCATGCGTGGGCGTATGCCGTCAAATCGAAAACGCCGGTGGCGTTGATCCTGACCCGTCAGGACCTTGCTCCGTTCGATGCTGCGACCGCCGAAAAGGTGGATTTGGAAAAAGGAGCCTACGTCGTTTCCGAGGACACCGCCTATGATACGATCCTCATTGCAACCGGCTCCGAAGTCAATACCGCGCTGGATGCCGCCCATATCCTGCGTGACGAGGGCCGCCGCATCCGGGTGGTTTCGATGCCGTCGCGTGAACTGTTCCTCCGGCAGAGCCGCGAGTATCAGGATAGCGTGATTCCTCCCGCCTGTGAGCGCCGTGTGACGCTGGAAGCGGGGACAACCTTCGGCTGGGAGAAGTTCGCCGGCGACAAAGGGCTCTGTATCGGACTGGATCACTTCGGCGCATCGGCTCCGTACAAGGTGCTTGCCGAGAAATTCGGCTTTACTCCGGAGGCGGTTGCCGAGAAAATCAAAGCATTTTTCGCCTGAGAAATTCCTGTGAGCCTTTGCGCAAAAACGCAAAGGCGGTCGAAAAGTTTAGGGAAAGAGGAGAGCGCGAGAGGAGAAGAACCGCTTTTCAAAGCGGTTTGCTTCTCTCGCATCTTTATTTATAGAGGTTTCGTGCGATGCACGACCAGCGTCTCGCCGCTGGACCGCGACAAGGACACAGTCCTTGACCCGAGAAAAATGCTTGCACATTTTTCCGTCCTTAAGAATCGATTCTTTTTCCCATCGTTTCGCGCATTCGCAGAGAGCCGTAAAGGACGGCAAAGGCGAAAAGAGTCAGTGTGAAGAACATTGCCAGATAGGATTCCCGTCCGTAAACGAGAATACTTCCGTTCCGGTGCGGCGGAAACAGGTTAATCAGAAATCCTGCCAGATTGCCGAATACGGCGACCGACAAATAAAAACTGAAATTCATAAAACAGACAGCCGCACCTGTATTGTCTTCGGAATTTGTCTCGCGCAGCAGAGGGATCGTGATCGACGACATGCTTGCGGTCAGAGAGAAGAGACAGAACAGAAGCGCAAGTGCAGGAGTGTGCAGATCAAGAAACACCATTGTCGTAACGGACAGAAACACCAAGAAGCAGATGATTCCCGCCAGACGGCAGAAGATCCTTCTCCGGTTGCCCGTCATCCGGCTGACGACGGCAAACAGAACTCCGGAGATGGCGGAGATCGTTCCCATCAGCGAGAGAACCCACGCCGCGGATTCGGACTCCATGGAGCAGAAATCTTCCAGGAACTTTTTCCCGATGACCGTCTGCATCACATAATAGAGTCCGAAGTTGACTCCGCTGAAGAGGAAGAGATCGCGGTTGTGACGCGATTTCAGCACCGTTCCGAATTTCCGGAAGCTGACGGGGATGTCTCGTCGTACCGGCGGGAGTTTCAGCGTTGCGCCTGCAGCCAGAAAGAAAAGGTAGAACAGAACGGAAATTCCTCCGGTCAGCAGAAGCATGTTTCGGAATCCGAGCGTTTCCACGCCAGCGACGAACGGAGCATTCGCCATGATTCCTCCTGCATATCCGATCATGATGATCAAGGAGAGCACGATGTTGTAGTTTCGGTCGAAGAGGCGCATCGTTTCCTTGATGAGACTCAGATAGAGCGCGCTTGCGCCGAGACCCGTCAGTGCCCGGCTGAAGTAGAGCAGGAAAAGGGTTGTTGAGAATGGAAAGAGCAGGGAGCCCGCACAGAAAAAAAAGGCTCCTGTCATGATGATGCGTATCCCGCCGTACCGGTCCACCAGAAGTCCGATGAAGAGCTGGTTCAGTGCGTAGACATACATGAATGCGGACCCCAGCCCCGTGATGTACGGGGCGGAGACATTCCACTGCTCCTGGAGGAGGTTGAATACGGAACCGGGGATCGCCACGCGCTGAACGTTGGCGAAGAAATAGAGCATGGTCCCGCAGAGGAGCATTCCCGTCAGACGGGGACCGACGGGAAAGAGTCGTGCGGGGATTCTCATTCAGCAGTCCCGGACCGTGAGAACGACTTTTCCGATGTTTTCTCCGCATTCAAGGACGGCGTGCGCCTGCTCCGCTTCGCGAATCGGAAAAATTTTGTGGATGACCGGACGGATGGCTCCCGTTTCGATCGCGGGCCAGATGCGCTCTTCGAGTCCGGCGAGGATTTGTCCTTTCATTTCCGTGGTACGGCTGCGGAGAGTGCTTCCGATCAGCCGGAGACCGCGTTTGAGGATCGGACGCAGGGCGATTTCCGCGTGTTCTCCTCCGAGGGTCGAGATCAGAATCCAGCGTCCGCCGGGTGCGAGCTTTTCGAGATTGGTTCCGAGTCCGGTTCCGCCTACGCAGTCGAGAACAACGTTGACGGGATTCTCATCGAGGACTTTTCCGAGGTCATCGGTTTTGCGGTTGACGACAACATCGGCTCCGAGCGCACGGACAGCTTCCGCCTTCTGTTCGGAACCGACCGTTGTAACGACTTTGGCTCCGAGCACCTTCGCCGTTTGAATTGCCGCGATGCCGAGTCCGCTTGCTCCCGCCTGAATGAAGACAGTCTCCCCCGGTTTGAGTCCGGCTTCGATCACAAGATTCAGGTACGCCGTTGCGTACACTTCCGGCAGAGAGGCAGCTTCCACCATGGAGAGTCCGCGGGGAACGGGAAGAACCATCTCTTCCGGAACGGTGATTTTTTCGGCGTATCCTCCGCCGCCGAGCAGGGCGCAGACTTTGTCGCCGACTTTCCAACGGCTGCCCGCGGGAGCCGAGAGAACGATTCCCGCCGCTTCGAGTCCCATCCATTCGGGCCATCCCGGAGGCGGCGGATACTTTCCTGCTCTCTGGAGCAGATCGGCGCGGTTCAGCGCTGCCGCATGGATTTCCAGCAGAATCTCGCCGGATTTCGGAACCGGATCGGGGACTTCCGTCCAGTGCATGGCTTTGTTTTCATCAACCGTGATTGCATACATGATTATTCTCCCTGAAATGGATTGGCCGCTCCCGCCGAAGCGAGCAGAGCAAGCAGATTTTTCGAATAAAGTTTTTCCCGTTCTTCCGGATCAGAAAAGGCGTTCCGGGAACGCAGAAGGAACGCTTCCGGTTCGTAGACGGAAAAATCGGTGCCGAAGAGAAGACGATCGGTTCCGAACACTTTTCGTGCGGATTCCATGGCATTGAGCCGGATTCCTCCTGCGAATCCGCTGACGTCGAGCATGACGTTCGGACATTCCGCGAGACCCGGCAGGAGTTTCTCGTCGATGTGGGAGTTGACGATCTTCAGATCCGGCAGCCGTTTCGCCAGACGGATCACGCTCGGAGAGGCGTGCAGCTGGACGATCATGCCGAAATCGCAGCAGACTTCAAAGAGTTTCATCCAAGCGGGATTGTCGTAATCGCCCCGGTTTGCACGGTAGTGAACCAGCTCTCCGACCCAGACCAGTCCCTTGTTCCGGAACGTTTCGAGCCATCGGATCGACACTTCCGGAAATGCCGGATGAATGCTGACCCCGGGATAGAAGAATCGCGGGTTCGTCTCCTGAATCTGCAGCACTTCGGAATTGGCGGAATCAAGTTCCTGTTCCGTATCGCTCCAGACTCCTTCCCAGGTGGTGAAGATGATTCCTTCGATTCCGGTTTGCCTCAGGTAGTCGACTGCTGTCCGGCGATCGGGAAAATAACGGAGAAATGCCTCTTCGTTCTCTTTCGCATGATTGGCGGAGGGTAAATGCACATGGGAATCAAGAATCATGTCAATCCATCTCCTTTTGTTCCAGCGGATGTTTCCGGTCTTTCAGGGGGAGGGGGATGACTCGTCCCGCAAGCTGGGATGCGTAAACTCCGTTGATGATTTCCAAGGTGGTTCGTGCATTGTATGCGTTTGCTTCCGGCTGGCGGTCCTCTTCGATGGCGCGCATCAGATCCCACGCGGCGAAACGGTTGTTGTCGGTGAAATATTTGAGGTATCCGAAGTCGGGAACTTCCGCGCCGGGAATGGTTCGCGTTTCGATGAGCGGAACTTCCTCGTAGACGGATTCGTCTTCGGGCGGGAAGGGGGTGCGGCTCAGCCGGAGTTTGCGGTCGTTGTCATACCGGACGCTGAGGATACCTTCGGTTCCCGCGACGGAAACGCCCATCCGCACCTGTTTTCGGAAGAGTCCCTTCCGGCTTTCGAAGATTCCCCGGACTCCGTTTGAAAAATGGAGCGTGGCAAACACGTTGTCGCCTGCGACGGGCCCGAGCGGTTCCTTTGTAATGCTCCGGTCGCTTCGGCGCAGAGGACGTCCATCGACTGAGACTTCCGCAAAGACGGATTCCGGATTCCCGAACAGAAAACAGCCCAGATCCAGAATGTGCGTGCCGAGAACAACCATATCCTCTCCGCCTCCGCGTTCATCCTCCTTGCCCCGTCCGTAGAAGGTGAGGGGGGTGCCGATGGCTCCTTCTTCGATCATCCGCTTCATGGTCCGGAAGACCAGCGCGTGACGGGCAAGAAGCGCGACGGCGATTTTGACGTTGTGCTTCTCAGCGAGACGGATGAGTTCGTCAGCTTCCTTCAGATCGTTGGTCATCGGTTTTTCGCAGAGAACGTGGATGCCGCGTTCCGCTGCTGCCCGAATCTGTGTGTAATGATCAACGGGAGAGCGGGAGGTGAGAACGGCAATATCGGGTTTTTCCCGGTCGAACATTTCAATGAAATCGGTGTAATGACGCTTCGCACGGATCGCTGCCATGCGCTCTTCGAGTTTTTCGGTGTTGGAATCGGCAAGGGCGACGACTTCCGCGTTCGGGAGTCCGCGGAACGCCAGATGGGTGTCGTGTCCGCCGAGATAGATTTTTTTCGTGTCGAAAACAATGCCGATTTTCCAGGGACGATTCATTGTTTTTTCCTTATTCCTGTCTCAGAGGTTATGGGTGGCGAGATATTCGTCCATTGCGGTGTTGACCGGCCAGACGGTATCTTTCGGGCAGCGGGAGATTTCGAGCTTGAGTCCATCGTACAGACTCATAAGTTCGCTCTGTTTCATTCCGGTTGCGTTCAGGACCTTGGTATTGTCCGTGACGCGGGTGAAGAGGCGCGCGTATTCGAGCTGCCAGCGGGGACCCATGTTGTAAGGATCGTTTGTGAGAAGCCGGAGATAATCCTCCTTGTCGACCCAGACCGCTTCCAGTCCGCAAATATCGTTGTAGTACGCGGCGATCTCCTCCCAGGAGCGGTGTTCGCCGGTGGCAACGTTGAAATCCTCGCAGAGTGCTTTTTCGTTGAAGAGGAGTCCGGCAAGCATGCGGGCGACATCGCCGCCCCAGCTCAGTGTCGCCTGTTTCAGACGCGCCTGTTCCGGAACAACCACCTTTTTTCCGGCGAAGGCTCGTCCGACCGTATTTGCCGCTTCCAGGGTCACAAGCTGATAACGCATCAGCGAATAGGTGGTCGCCGGACGGACAATTGTCCAGTTCCGATGAGGGGATGCGCGCAGAATGTTTTCACCGCGGGCCTTGTAGATGCAGTAGTCATCCGAATTGCGGAGAAGTTCGTCCTTCGTGGAATCAATCAGTCGGGGCGAGGTCTCCCGGACCGGATGTTCCAGATCATCGAAGACGCGGCAGCTTGAGAGGAAGATGTAGTGACCCGTATGTGCCAGAATCTGGGGAAGGTACCAGACGAGTTCGCCGGTGCTGTATGTCAGGAAATCGACGATGCCGTCGTAGCCGTTCTTCAGAAGATCGCGGTAGACGCTTCTCTCTTTTGCGTTGGTCTGGATATAGTTGACTCCGGGGAGTGTGGTTTTCGGTTCGTCGAGGGAAACGGCGTCGATCCGGTATTCCCCTTTTTCCGCCAGTCGCGGCAGAAGGTACTGCCCCATTGCTCCGGAAGCTCCGAGCACCAGCACTTTTTTTGCAGCTTTCATTTTTTGCCTCGATTGAAATTGATCTGATTGATGAAATTTATTTTTCTTTCCGGTGGTGAAAATGCACCCCGAGAACACGTCCGCCGTCGATGGTATGGTTTTCTCCGGTGATGAAACCGGAATCGTCCGATGCGAGAAAGGCCGCCAGTGCCGCGATTTCACGCGGTTCCCCGCTCCGCTTCAGCCAGGTTCCCTGATGAGGAACCGCTGCCGCGCCCACGACCATTCCCGGCGAGATGCAGTTGACGTTGATGTTGTATTGCCCAACTTCAAGCGCCAGCGCCCGGGTCAGGGAGAGAACTCCCCCCTTGGCTGCCGAGTAGTCCACCCGATCCAGAATTCCCTTTTCCGCCGCGACCGAAGACATGTTGATGATTTTCCCGTATCTGCGTTCAATCATCTGGCCGAGCAGCGAGTGGATGCAGCAGAGCGTTCCGTTCAGATTGAGGTCTATGACCCTGCGCCAGATCTCTTCGGTGGTGTTCTCGAAGCGGGAGAGCCGATGGAACAATCCGGCACTGCCTCCGGCGTTGTTTACCAGAATCTCAATCGAACCGAAATTCCGGAGCGCCGTTTCCGCCATCCGGCGGACTTCGTCACTGCGGGTCACATCCACCTGACAGGGGAGAGCGCAACCTCCGGCGGAACGGATTGTTTCAGCGGCTTTTTCGGCGTTTTCCCGGGTGAGATCTGCACAGACGACCGCCGCGCCGTCCGCCGCGAGGCGTGAGCAGATTGCAATGCCGATTCTTCCTCCCGCGCCGGTGACCACGGCGGTCTTTCCTTTGAGTTTCATTTCCATCTCCCTTATTCCTCCTTCGGTCCGAGAATGCAGCCGCCGTCGATAATGTAATTCTGACCGGTGATATAGCCGGCCTCCGCCGAACAGAGAAAACAAACCAGATTCGCGACCTCCTCCGGTGTCCCGGAACGGCCGAACACACTGCCGCCGATCGTGGATTCCGGATCCGATTTCATTCGGATGGCTCCCGATGCAATGCTGTTGACGCAGATATTGTATGCGCCGTAATCCATCGCCAGACTCCGGGTCAGGCCGATGATTCCTCCTTCCACCGCCGAGCGGACCGGTGCGCCCTGCAAGCCGGCGACTCCCGCCACCGATACCAGATTGACGATTCTGCCCGTCTGCCGCTCGATCATTTGCGGCAGAACATAACGGATCGTCGCAATGATGCCCCTCAGCAGGGATTCGAGGAGGGGAGCCCACTGCGCCGGTTCCGACTCCGGAAATGCCCTGCCGGTTCCGACCGCATGAAAACAGCCTTCCGCATTGTTGATGAGAAGATCAATCGAGCCGAAAGTTTCCGTCGCACTCCGGACCATCCGCCGGATCTGGTCAATATCGGTCGGGTCGGCGGGGAGTGCAATCGCTTCGCCGCCAGCGCCGCGGATTTCCGCAACGACTTCCCGCGCCTCTTCCACAACAGGAGCCGTTACCGCCACTCTCGCTCCAAGTGAAGCGAGCATACGGGCTGCCGCCCTGCCGATTTCATTGCCTGCTCCAGTTACAAGAGCGTTTTTCCCATTCCATTGATTTTCCATGATCTCTCCTGTCACAGCGGGACTCCGGAAGCGCGCAGGAGCGCCTCCTGAACGATCAGTTCATGATTGACCGGATAGGGATTTTCCATCTCGCCGCGAATAATTTTTGCCAGCTCAATCATCTGGTTGTCGTAACGGCCGTTCATGACGCCGACATCGACGATGTGGGTTCCAGCTTCGAACTCCTCGTTGCCTTCCAGCAGCGTCAGGCGCAGATGAAGCGGATCAAGGCGATAGCGGTCTGCCGGATGCTCCAGAGGACAGATTTCAATGGTTCCTTTCGTACCGCAGACGATCAGGCGGCGGTGCTTCATGCCGTCCACCTCTGTCACTCCGGTGCGCACTGTGGCAACGGCGCGGGGATATTCCATGACAGTGACGCCCGTATCGTAGAGATTGTCATTGCGAGTTTTTGTCAGATATGGTGTGACGCGGAGCGGCCTTCCGAGCAGTGCGACAACCAGATCGATCAGGTGTCCTGCAAAAATATAGATCGCTCCTCCACGAAACTGCGCGAGCCAGCGGCGATAGTTCTCATTGTTACCGTCGTAGCGGTTCATGACGGCGTGGACTTCAAAGATCTCTCCGAGCCAGCCTTTTTTCACAGCGTTGAAGCAATACTGAATCGCGGGATTGTTGCGGTACATGTATCCGAGCTGAATGGTCAGATGCTTTCTGCGGAATTCGTTGAGAAGTTCGCGGAATGGTTCGAGTTTTTCGCCGCCGGGCTTGTCCATGTGAATATGGAGATTGCGGTCGACACATTTCCGCGCGGTTTCCAGAAGTTCGAATCCGTCTGTTTCCACGGCGACGGCTTCGAGTCCGGGCGTGGCGAAAAGCTCCTCCTCCGTCATGCGCGGAATTCCCTGATACTCCTTGAAGTTTCCGCGCTGCTGCCACCATCGTTCATCGGGTTCGACGACTCCGACGACCTCATAGCAGTCGGAAAGACGGCGCAGCGCCGACATTTTTTCGGAAGCATGATTGTGTCCGATTCCAATCTGTCCGATTCTGATCTTCTTCATGAGAGACATCCTTTTGTATTTGAATGAAGTTGTGTCCAGTCGAACAATATCCCCAGCAGTTCCGGGTCTCCTTTTGCTAGCCGGGCGAAAATTTCCGGAGCCTTTTCCGGTGCGGCGATTTCCGTAATCAGCCGTTCCGGATGGATTCTGCCCGCGGAGAAAAGCCGCAGAAGCAGAGCCATATCTTCCCGCATGGTCCAGCAGCCGGGGCGTGCATCGTGCAGCGGACGCGCCATGTTGTGTGCTCCCAGGATCGTGATGCCGGGTTTGTGGACCTTGCTGTAGAAATCGATCTCCCGGGTTGGAGTCCGGGAACAGCCTGTGAGCGTGACTCTGCCGAATGGTGCGGTAAAATCGAGCGCGCTGTTGAGCGCATCGGGATTGCCGGTCACTTCAACAGCAACATTTACGCCGGCTCCGCCGGTGAGCGCTTTGATTTTTGCAGCAAGCTCCGGATCGCCGGGTGAAAAGGTCGCATCCGCTCCGAATTCCTCTGCGAGTTTCCGTCGTTTTTCATTGAAGTCGACTCCGATCAGAGGAAAGACTCCGGATAGACTTGCGCACCGGACGGCAAAAAGTCCGAGCAGTCCAAGCCCGAGAACCGCCATGGATTCCCCGAGTTCCGGCCGCGCCCTGCGCATCCCCTGCAGTCCCATGGAGCCGATGATGCAGAACACCGCCGAGGAAGAGGGCAGGGCGTCATCCTCGATTTTTACCAGATCTTCCGCTTTCTTCACCAGAAGCGAGGAGTGGGAACTGTGGTAGACCGCAACCCGCTCTCCAGGATGAAATCCGGATTCCTCTCCCGCTTTTTTCACTCGTGCAACGGCGCTGTATCCGAGGCGTTTCGGAAAAGAGTTTCCGCCGGCAAGCCCGAGAAGACATGCCCGTTCCGTTCCCGGACTGATCAGCGTGCATTCCGTTTCCAGAAAGACTTCATCTGGTTTTAAGTTCGGTTCGCTCCATTCGTTCTTCTGAAGGGCTGCTTTTCCCGGAGCTGTAAACACAATGGTGAATTCCTTCATTCCTTCTCTCCGTTTGTAAAATCGTGATCCCTGTTTCCGGATACTGTAACAACTCAAAGCGCTTTTGCAAGAGATGACAGTCGTGTTGTTTTGTAAAAAAATATGAAAATGGAATTTGTTTTCAGAAAAAGATGAAATATATTGTAAATGAATCAATTTAAGAAAAAAGAGGGTTTTCTTGGTGAGAATACAGGAGATTGCGGAAAAAGCGGGCGTTTCGATAGCGACTGTATCACGGGTGTTCAGCCACCATCCGAATATCCGGAGAGAGATTCGGGACCGGGTGTTCGCCGTCGCGCGGGAGTACGGATATCATCCGAGGCTGTCGACAAAGCAGAGGAACGTGGTGATTGTGGCTCCTTACAAGCTGGTCTATCCGGTGCAGGCGTATGTGGAGATGGTGATGACGGAGCTGACGCGGGAACTGGCTCTGCGTGGCTACCGGATTGAGATTCTTCCGCATGACAATCTGGAGCGTCTGGAAAGCATCCAGTTCTGCGGTGCGGTTTCCATCGGAGTTGAAACGCCGCTGTTTGAAAGCTGGGAGGAACGCTTTGCGCTTCCCCTGATTCTGGTGGACCGGCGGCCTTCCGGAAGGTCTGCCGGGGTCTTCTGTGTTCGTTCCGATGAAGTGCAGGCAATGGAGCTGGCGGTCGGACATCTGGCAAATTGCGGCTGCCGGCGGATTGGAAGCATCATCCACGGGAAGTCCGGTCTGGGAAATGTGGATCTGAGAAAGAGCGGCATTCTTTCAGCTCTGGAAAAACAGGGACTCGCCGCGGAGGAACCTCTTGTGCGGGTTGCTCTGCCGGACGATTACATCGAAGAAATCGGAAAACTTCTGCGCGCCGGTATTGATGGTTTGTTCTGCTGCGGTGGAGGCAATGCCGGAGGCGTTGCCGCGTATGCTCTGTCCCTGTACGGAAAACGGATTCCGGAGGACATACAGCTTGTCAGCTCGGAACGTGCGCAGATCTCCCGCTACTGCATTCCGCCCCAGACAACGATTTCTCAGGACTATTCCGCTGTTGCCGCTGCCGCCGCAGCGGCGCTGGATGCCGGAATCCGGGGCGACGATGTTCCCGTGGAGACCGTTATTCCTTATCGTCTGATCCAACGGGACAGTACCGTTCCGCATTGAACCGGAAGAGCTCCGGACCCGAACAGCGGTTTTCCCGCTTTACTTCCGCTTGCGGAACCGACGGAAGAGTTCCTGTGGAAAATAAAAGACGATTCTGGTCCACTGTTTCCATTTCAGGATCAGGTTCAACGGCATGGCAGTGTTCAGGAAAAAGCGGATCACGGCGTCATCCCGCGGGCGTAAGGCATTCTGCGTCATCTGGCCGTCGAGAACTTCGGCGAGGGTTTGCCGGTTTCGCTCCAGACGGTGAGAAAGCTGTTCCAGGGTACGCCGTCCTTTTTCCGTCATGACGAGAATGGAGCCGAAGCCGCCTTTCCCGTTTTGAGTGGACGGATGGCGGAATTCGCCGAGTCGGAGGTCGGCGGCGGAGACCGCTCCCTTGTACTTGCAGCGATTGTAGCAGACCAGTGCGAGACAGAGATCGTTCCGGTAGAAGTCGAAGAAGAGTTCGTTGCGCCGTTTCCCGGCGATGGAGTGGGAACCGTCCTTTCCTGAGAAGACAATGCAGTCACCGGGGATTCCCTCTGTGTTCTCATGCCAGGCGACATTGGTGAAGAGTTGTCTTTTCTTTTTAAAGAAACGCATGAATTTCAGCCATAGCCGCATGGATGGTACGCCGCGACAGAAAAAATCGACGAGGACGAAATGCTCTTCCCAGTGCCGCTTTCGGAGATAGCGGCGCAGACCGTCGATCTGGCACGGCGTTCCGATGACCAGGAAGTGGTCGTGCCCGTTGAGATGCGAGAATCCCGGCAGCGTATAGCTTTGCAGATATTTCGCTCCGGTTCCCCGTTCAAGTTCCTCCGGATTCCGGAGAATGATGTGTTCCAGACAATTCTCCTGCGCATTGAATACGGCGGTACAAACTTTGCCCCCGCGTTCGATCCACTCTTCCGCAAGTTCGCTTGCGATGCCTCCCGCAGCCGATTGACGGCAGACCTGTTCCCGACGGCTTTTGGCTCTCCATGCTTCCGGTTCAATCCTGCCGGCAGGCATGGCTGGCAGATCGTCCGTGCAGGGACAGACGGAAAGACAGAGGTTGCAGTGGACGCATTGCGGCTCGTTGGTCGCGGCGGGAACGAAGAATCCCCCTTTGTTCAGATGGATCGAAAGAAGAGCTCGCGGACAGATGCACGCACAGACTCCGCATCCAAAGCACTCGTTCCCGATTGCGGCAATTCCGCATTTTTCTTCCGCCTGATGCAATGACTGATTCTTCATGCGCGTTCTCCCTGTTTTCCCCGGAATGGGCCGCCGGAACAGATTTTCCGTTTCCGGCCGACAGACTATACTTGTTTTCCAACCGGATTTCAAGCATATTTGATCCCTCCTTCTTCTGAAAAGCGGAAAATTGACTTGCCTGTCAGGGGAAGATTGTTCCTGAAAAGGAAAAATTAGGAATTATTTTCCAAAACCCCTTGAAAAATATAAAAAGAGAGCTATATTACTGACATGGGAGTTCTCCGGATGAGAAAAGATCCGGGATTTTGATAGAGCTTCTGAGCTGTTCAGTCAGACCCTTTTTTTCTGCCGGTTCGGGCATTGTCCGTCCGGCAGTTTTTTTATGATTTGATGCAGGGCTGGTTGCGGAGACGAAAAAGGCCGCGAAGGGGAGAGATCCTTCACGGCCTGAAACATGGATGACGGAGATTGCCGACAAAAAAGCCTGTTTGCAACGGACCGGCCAATCTCCGCCCTCCATATTTTATTTTCTGTTCAGGTAATCGTTCACGGTTTGTGCCGTCTTTGCCCCTGAAGCGATGGCGCGGACGACGAGGGATGGTCCGGATTTCACATCTCCCGCGGCGAAAACCCCTTCGATTTGTGTGCTTCCATCGCATTCTGCACAGAGGAGATTGCGTTCCAGTTTCAGTCCCAGCTGAGCCGGATAGGGATCCTCCTTTGGAATGCCGGTGAATCCCATGGCGAGGAGGACAAGATCCGCTTCGAGTTCGAACTCTTCGCCTTTTTCCTTGAATTTCAATGGTTTTCCCTGGGGAGAGAATTCCCATTCTGTTTCGATGCAGCGGATGCGCCTGACATTGCCGTTTTCGCCTTCGAAGGATTTTGTCGAGAGATTCCAGCGGCGTTCGCATCCTTCCAGGTGACTGGAGGAGGTCCGGAGCATGTATGGCCATGCGGGCCACGGAGTGTTGACGGACCTCTCTTCCGGCGGACGCGGCATGATCTCTATCTGAGTTACGGATTTTGCTCCCTGGCGAATGGAGGTCCCCACACAGTCGGAACCGGTATCCCCGCCGCCGATGACGACAACTTTTTTCCCTTTTGCGGAGAAGGGATGATTTCCGGTATGCTCTCCGGAAACAAGACGATTCTGTTCCGCAAGGAATTCCGTTGCGGGAAGAATTCCGGCGAGTTCGCGTCCCGGGACGTTCAGATCGCGCGGGGAGCGGGTGCCGGTTGCGATGACGATTGCATCGAATCTGCGTTTCAGATAATCGCAGGAGATGTCGATTCCGATGTTGACGCCCGTTTCAAAGACAACTCCCTCCGCCTCCATGAGTTTGATCCGGCGTTCGATGAGCGCTTTGTCAAGTTTGAAATCGGGGATGCCGTAGCGAAGCAGCCCGCCGGGGAAGCGGTCGCGTTCGTAAACCGTGACTTTGTGTCCATGCTGATTGAGAACATCTGCTGCTGCGAGTCCGGCAGGTCCGGCGCCGATGACTTCAACCGATTTCCCGGACCGTCTCGGGACGCTGCGGATTTTGACAAGCCCCAGTTCGAATGCGGTATCCACGGTATACCGTTCGATCTGCCGGATCGTGACGGGATCAAGATGCTGTCCTGCCGTGCATGCTGCTTCGCAGAGAGCGGGACAGACTCGGGAGGTGAACTCCGGAAAGTTGCTGGTCGAAGAAAGAAGATTCCAGGCTTCGGCGGGACGTCCCGCGGCGATTGCCGCATTGATTTCCGGAATCTGGTTTTCAAGCGGACAGCCGCATCCGTGGCAGAACGGGATTCCGCAGTCCATGCAGCGTTCCGCCTGTTCTTTCAAAACATCGGCTTTCGGTGGGACTTCGACTTCGTTGAAGTCCCGGATTCTCTCTTCGATTGGTCTATAAGAATGCGCCTGACGCTTTACGTCGAGAAACGCCCGTTTCATTGTAGTTCCCATAGGATAGCTTCCTTTTTTTCGCAATCAGTTGCTGTGGGTGGTGCGGTTGACCGCTTCGATGTCTTCCCTGCTCATTCTGCCGAGAGCCTGGCGGTATTCCACCGGGAAGACTTTGACGAATTTCGGGATCATATCCTCCCAGTGGTCCAGAATTCTGCCGGCTTTCGGACTGCCTGTCGCCGCAAGATGTTCCTTGATCAGCGAAAGCAGCAGTTCTTCATCTTCGGAGCCTTTGAGTACGGATTCCAAGTCGACTGTTGCCAGATTGCAGCGCAGGTCGAAGTCACCCGTTTCATCCAGAACGTAAGCGATGCCTCCGGTCATTCCGGCTGCAAAGTTGATGCCGGTCGAGCCGAGTACGATGACATGTCCCCCGGTCATATATTCGCAGGTGTGGTCGCCTGTTCCCTCCACAACGGCGGTCATGCCGCTGTTGCGGATGGCGAAGCGTTCCCCGGCCAGTCCGTTGACAAACAGTTTTCCGGCGGTTGCCCCGTAGCCGATCACGTTGCCGACGATGATGCTTTCTTCCGGAACAAACCGACTGTCCGGCGGGGGCATGACCACAATCTTGCCGCCCGAAAGCCCTTTTCCGACATAGTCGTTTGCTTCTCCCTTCAAGGTCAGTGTGACGCCTGCGGCAAGGAATGCACCGAAGCTCTGACCGGCGCATCCGTCGAATTCGATCCGGATCGTGTCTTCAGGGAGTCCCTTGTGACCCCATCGGGACGCAATGTGATAGCTCAGGCGGGTTCCAACGCTTCGATCCTTGTTGCGGATCGGGAGAATCAGCAATGCCTTTTCTCCTTTTTCAATGGAATTTTTCAGCTTCGGAATCAGTTTTTCGTCATCGAATGCCGTCGGGCGCTCCTGCGGAATTGCGGATTTTCTCGGGGCGTCGGATGGAGCTGTTTCGGCAAAAATTGCCGAAAAGTCGAGATTCCGTGTTTTCCAGAATTTCAGGGCTTCCGCTGTGTCGAGAAGATCGGTCCTGCCGACGGCTTCGTCGATGGAGTGCAGACCGAGCTGTGCAAGCACTTCGCGCGCTTCTTCGGCGATGAACATCAGAAAATTTTTCACATGTTCCGGTTTTCCTGCGAAAAGTTTGCGGAGCGCCGGGTCCTGGGTTGCGATGCCGACCGGACAGGTGTTGTCATGGCATTTGCGCATCATCACACATCCCATCGAGACGAGGATTGTTGTTGCGAATCCGAACTCCTCCGCGCCCATCAGAGCGCCGATGACGACATCGCGTCCGGTCTTGAGCTGTCCATCGACCTGGACGCGGATCCGGTCGCGCAGTTTGTTCAGGCGGAGAGTCTGTTGAGTTTCCGCCAGTCCGATCTCCCACGGGAGTCCTGCATGCTTGATACTGGAGAGCGGGCTTGCTCCGGTTCCGCCGTCGTGACCGCTGATGAGAACGACGTCTGCGTGTGCTTTCGCTACTCCGGCGGCAACAGTTCCGACTCCGAGTTCCGATACCAGTTTGACCGAGACACGCGCCCGGGGATTGGCATTCCGCAGGTCGCAGATCAACTGTGCAAGATCCTCAATGGAGTAGATGTCGTGATGCGGCGGCGGGGAGATCAGCGTGACGCCGGGCGTCGAATGGCGAACCCTTGCGACAAGTTCGTTGACCTTGTGCCCGGGGAGCTGTCCTCCTTCACCGGGCTTTGCTCCCTGTGCAATTTTGATCTGGAGTTCCTTCGCGTTGGCAAGATATTCCGCCGTCACGCCGAAACGTCCGCTGGCAACTTGTTTGATCGCGCTGCAAAGGCTGATTTCTCCAGGGCGGGTGATGTACCGTGCCGGATCTTCACCGCCTTCTCCGGAGTTGCTCATTCCGCCGAGTTCATTCATGGCCTTGGCAATGGTGGTGTGCGCTTCCGGGCTGATGGAACCGTAGGACATGGCCCCCGTGACGAAGCGCTTGACGATTGACGCCGCACTTTCCACTTCCTCCAGCGGGATCGGTTCTGTTTTCCGGAATCGGAAGAGGCCGCGCAGTGTGCAGATGCCTCTCTGACGTTCATTGATTTCTTTTGTGTAGGCTTTGAATTTCGAGTAATCGGAGTTCCGGACTGCCTGCTGGAGCAGGGTGATCGTCTCCGGTGTCCAGAGGTGGCTTTCTCCGTCACGACGGAATTTGTACTGCCCCCCGGAAGCAAGCAGATAGGGTTTTCCGTACGTGTCGCCGCGGGCGAGGGCGCAACGCAATTCGGCTTCTTTCGCGATCTCCTCCAGGCCGATGCCCCCAACGCGGGAGGCGGTTCCGGAGAAGTAACGGTCGATGACTTCCCTGCTCAGTCCGACCGCCTCGAAGAGCTGGGCGCTGCGGAAACTTCTCAGCGTGGAGATCCCCTGTTTGGACATGATCTTCAGAAGTCCTTTGCAGACGGCGTGAATATAGTTGCCGGTTGCCGTTGCCGGCGGGACAGTGACTTTTCCCTCCCGGACCAGTTCCGAAACCGTCTCCAGCGCAAGATACGGAT
The DNA here is from genome assembly GCA_949292215.1 of uncultured bacterium. Taxonomy (GTDB): domain Bacteria; phylum Verrucomicrobiota; class Lentisphaeria; order Victivallales; family UBA1829; genus UBA1829. The sequence continues at coordinate 70,720 of CASEYW010000102.1, read as the reverse complement.
TGATCGCTGTTGCACCGAATCCGAGCAGCAGGGCGAAGTGCATCACTTCACGGGCTTCGCCGGTTTCCAGAATGATGCCCGCGCCGCTTCGGATTCCCGCCGCCAGCAGCCTGCGGTTGACCGCCGAAACAGCCAGAAGGGAGGGAATCGGAATCTCCTCTTCCGAGAAATTCCGGTCGCTGAGAATCACGACATTTCTGCCGGAACGGACTGCCGTTTCCGCTTCCGTACAGATCCGTTCAAGAGCCGCTTCGAGCCCGGAACCGGGATGATAGGAGATGGAAATTGTTTCCGTCTGAAAATCGGGAAGGTTCAGCGCGCGGAGCCGTCCGAGATCCTCGTCGGTGAGAATCGGCTGCTGCATCTTGACCAGATGTGCATGCTTCGGGGATTCCGAAAGAATGTTTCCGTGATTGCCGATGTAGGTCATGAGACTCATGACGGAGGCTTCGCGGATCGGGTCGATCGGCGGATTCGTCACCTGCGCGAAAAGCTGTTTGAAATAATTGCAGAGGTTCTGCGGTTTTTCGGAGAGAACCGCCAATGCCGCATCGTTGCCCATGGAGCCGATGGGTTCCTGTCCGTTCTGCGCCATTGCCGAGATCAGAATGTCGAGATCTTCACGAGTGTACCCGAACAGTTTCTGGCGGCGGGGCAGGTCGGCGCCGACGGTTGCGGGGGTCGCCTGGTCAAGGAATCCGTTGATGGTGATGCGGTTTTCCTGCACCCAGCGGCGATAGGGCTGGCGCCGCGCCATCTGGGATTTGATTTCCGCATCATAACGGACTCGTTTGTTTTCGAGATCAAGATAGATCATCTGTCCGGGACCGAGCCGGCCGTGTTTGACGACCGCGCCTGGCGCAATATCAAGCACTCCTGTTTCGGAGGCGAGAACGAAGGTGCGGTCTGCGGAGATCGTATAGCGTGCCGGGCGGAGGCCCGAGCGGTCAAGCATGGCGCCGGCATTGATTCCGTCGGAGAAGGCGATGGCTGCGGGTCCGTCCCACGGCTCCATCAGGGCGGAGTGGTATTCGAAAAAGCCGCGGACATCGTGACCGATATGGTAATCCTTGCCCCATGCCTGCGGGACGAGCATCAGCATGGCATGCGGCAGGCTGCGTCCCGCTTCGACGAGCAGTTCCAGGGCATTGTCAAGGGATGCGGAATCGCTCTGTCCTTCCGGTATGATCGGAAGAAGTTTTTTGATGTCATCTCCGAAGAGAGGCGATTCCAGTTCCGGTTCACGTGCTTTCATGTGATTGAGATTGCCGCGGATCGTGTTGATTTCTCCGTTGTGCGCCAGGCAACGGAATGGATGTGCCAGCGGCCAGGTCGGAAAGGTATTGGTGCTGTATCGCTGGTGCACAATTGCCAGAGCGCTGCGGAAATTTTCGTTTGCAAGATCCGGATAGAACTGAGCAATCTGTGTGGCGAGCAGCAGTCCTTTGTAGACGATGGAGCGCGAAGAGAGGCTGACAACATAGGGGCGTCCGCCTTTGAACTCGATTTCTGCTGTTTTTTTCTCAAAGACTTTGCGCGCGACATAAAGCTGGCGTTCAAACTCCGCCCCGTTCTTTTTTCCCGAAACAAAGACCTGACGGATGACCGGCATGGCAGCTCTTGCCGCTTTGCCGATTCTGGAAGGATCGGTCGGGACCTCTCTCCAGGCCAGAACCGCGAGTCCTTCCTCCGCAAAGGCTGATTCGAGCTGGAAAACCGCCTGTTTCTGCTCTGCTTCCTCTTCCGGCAGGAACAGCATGCCGACTGCGTATTCTCCCTGCGGGGGGAGAACGGCCGCCAGTTTCTTTTCTGATCGAAAGAGTTCATCCGGGATGTGGGTGAGGATTCCGGCTCCGTCGCCGGTTTCCGGATCGTATCCGGTTGCGCCGCGATGCATCAGTCTGCGGAGCGCTTCCACGCCCATTTCGACAATGCGGTGAGAGCGCCGGTTGTCGAGATCAGCGACGAGTCCGACGCCGCATGCGTCATGTTCATTCTGGAAATTGTACAATCCCCGGCCGTTCTGCGGCTCGGGGCGTCCTTGAAATGATTGTCTTGCCATTTTCAGGCCTCCCTGTTTGTTTCGTCCGTTGCTGGAACTTTTTATTAACAGGTTTCATGCCAACTTTTTTCCCGGGGGATTCCGGAAAAAGAAAGTTTGTGATAATTTTGTTATTTTCCGGAAAACAGCCTGTTCCGCTTCTTTTTCCTTCTCTTTTTCTCTTTTTTATGATATCCGGATGTTCTGTCTTTTCAGAAAAACTTACAATTTTGTATTTGGATTTCTTAAAAAGTTACAAAAATGTAAGAAATGAAATATTTTTGTTTTCTGCTGTTATTTTGAGAAAAGCGGGATATATTACATTATGAAAAGAGGAAAAGCGGAGCCGGAGAAGATTTTCAGCGCGGAAACAATGGAAAATGGAAAGTTGGCATAACATCTGCTTCCAGGTTCGGCATAACCGTTATCAACTCTGCGTTTTGAAAACGAAATCAGGAGATTGGGAATCATGAACAGAACAAGAATTGACGCGATTGAACGAGTGGCCGCCCGGAAGGAAACTGCCGCTGGAACTCCGAAATTCGAACTCGGCGATTACGGAAGCGATGTCTTCAGCATTGAATGTATGCGCGAACGCCTTCCCAAACCCGTGTTCAAGACCCTCTACAAAACGATTACGGAAGGTTCTCCGCTGGATGCCAGCATAGCGGACGATGTCGCCAACGCCATGAAACAGTGGGCGATTGAGAAAGGAGCAACTCATTATACTCACTGGTTCCAGCCTCTCACCGGTGCCACTGCGGAAAAACACGACGCTTTTCTGGAGCCGGATGGAAACGGGAAAGCGATTTCCGTCTTTTCCGGAAAAAACCTGATTGTCGGCGAACCCGATGCTTCCAGTTTTCCCTCCGGCGGGCTTCGTGCCACGTTTGAGGCCCGCGGCTACACGGCATGGGATCCGTCCAGTCCGGCATTCATCAAGCGTCATCCGAACGGTGCCACGCTCTGCATTCCGACTGCTTTCTGTTCCTATACAGGCGAGGCGCTCGACAAAAAGACTCCGCTTCTGAAATCGACACAGGCTCTTGCCAAAGCCGTAAAGCGACTCCTCAAGTGCTTCGGCGAAAACGGCGGCATAATGCCGAAAGTCACGCTCGGGCCTGAACAGGAATATTTCCTGATCGATAAGAACTTCTATTTCGCGCGTCCCGATCTCGTGCAGACCGGACGTACGCTTTTCGGTGCTCCTCCGCCGAAGCATCAGCAACTCGAAGATCACTATTTCGGCAGCATCAAGCATCGCGTCCTGAGTTTTATGAGCGATGTGGAGCGGGAACTCTGGAGACTCGGCATTCCCGCAAAAACCAGACACAATGAAGTCGCGCCTGCCCAGTATGAACTCGCGCCGCTCTTTGAAGAGCTCAATCTCGCCTGCGACCACAACATGCTTGTGATGGAAATTCTCAAACAGAAGGCGGAAGAGCACGGATTCATCTGTCTGCTTCATGAAAAGCCGTTTGCCGGCATCAATGGTTCCGGCAAGCACAACAACTGGTCGGTCAGCTATGGTGACCGCAATCTGCTGAATCCCGGCAGTGATCCGCATCAGAATGCGATCTTCCTGACTACGCTCTGCGCTGTGATCCAGGCGGTGGACCGGCATGCCGATCTGCTTCGCGTGGCGACCGCAGGAGCAGGCAACGATCACCGTCTCGGTGCGAATGAGGCGCCGCCGGCGATCATCTCCATTTTCCTCGGCGAACAGCTGACGGATGTGATCGAACAGATTGAGAAAGGCTGTCTCAAATCCTCCAAGCACGGAAGTCTCATGAAGATCGGCGTCGATACGCTTCCGCCCCTGCCGCGCGATGCAACCGACCGGAACAGAACCAGTCCCTTTGCATTCACCGGCAACAAATTTGAATTCCGTGCTCCCGGTTCCAGTCAGTCCTGTGCCGGAGCGAACATCGTGATCAACACGATCGTTGCCGAGTCGCTGGACGAGATCGCCGCCGAACTCGAAAAGTTTCCGAAAAAGAGCTTCAATGAAAAACTCCAGCTTCTGCTTCAGAAGATCATCAAGGAGCACAAGCGGGTCATCTTCAACGGCGACGGCTACACTGTCGCCTGGAAGAAGGAGGCAGCAAAGCGCGGTCTGCCGAACTTCCCCTCCACGCCGGAAGCTCTCGGTGCGTTTGTCTCCGAGAAGAGCAAGGAACTGTTCGGCAAATTCAATGTTTTCACAGAAGCCGAACTGGAATCCCGGTATGAAATTTTCATGGAAGAGTATGCCAAAAAGATCAAGATTGAAGGCGAGCTCTCCCTCAGTCTTGCGAGGACTGTGATCATGCCTGCCGCTTCCAAGCAGCTTGCGGAGCTGGCAAAGTCCATTGTGGATTTGAAAAACGCCGGGATTACCGCCGGAGTCGCCGCCAAGAAGGCTATGGCGGAAACAATCGGCGAGCTCCTTGACAAGGTCGATTCCTGCTGTACGGATCTGGAAGAAGCGCTCAAAACCGGAAATCAGGCGCCTGTGGTGAAGGCAATGGCTGCGCTCCGTCACAATGTCGATGCGCTTGAACTGAATGTCGACGATGAACTCTGGCCTTTGCCGAAATACCGTGAGATGCTCTTCATCTCCTGATGACGAATTCCTCAGAGAAGAGGTTCCGCCCCTGAAACGGGATTACCCGTTTCAGGGGTTTTTTACAGAAAGAATTCCGCAGAGGAGCTCTTGACGAACCGGGGAAATCATCGGCTTTTTCCTCTGTTTTTCTGGAAAAAAACGCGTTGGAATGATATAATACCGGAATTGACACAGGAGGAAAAATCGTGATAAAAGAGTATGCCGTCGGAGAGGATTCCTATCTTGAAATTGAAACGGGAGAATGGAAGGGGAAGCTGATTCTTTCTGTCGGGTCCATTCTGCTGGAGCTGACGGAGAAAAAGAGCGGCTTGAATCTTCTGCGTTCGCCGGAAACGATTGAGGACCTGAAATTTCAGCCGGAAGTCTACGGCTTTCCAGTTCTGATTCCGCCGAACTGTATTCACAAAGGGCTCTTTTCCTGGCGCGGCCGCAACTACCATCTGCCGGTGAACAACCGTTTCGGCAATCACATTCACGGGGTTGTCCTGAACCGGAAATGGCATCTGGCCGATTCCGGGGAGGAGAATGGAGCCGCTCGAGTGGAAACAACCTATACCTACAACGCGGAAAATGAGATGTTCGAAGGGTTTCCGCATGAGTTCCGCGCGGATCTCCGCTACACGTTTCTGCCGGACAGGGTTCTGCAGCGTCTGACGGTTACGAATATCGGTCCGGATACCATGCCGCTGGGGGTGGGATTCCATTCCACATTCCGTTTCCCTCTCGGCGATAACTCTCCCGAAGCCTATCGAACCAGTTCTGTTCGCGTGACTGTGGACGATTTTTACTGGAAGTTCGATATGGAAAAACGGTTTGCAATCACGGGCGAAAAAGTTCGGTGGAGCGGATATGACAATTTCCGCCGCGGAAAGATCATCAACCGCGAACCCGTTTCCAAACAGTGTCCGGTTGTTGATGCGGTGATTGATGGCAAACCGTTTCGCGGTGCAATCCTGGATTTTCCCGTTTCCCGTATGAAAGTCCTGTATCGATGGGATGAAAAATTCGGGCAGACCGCTCTCTGGAATCGCGAGGGAATGGAGGATTTCTTCTGTGCGGAACCCATGAGCTGGATGGCGGATTCCCCGAACCTGCCGCTGCCGGAATCGGTGACGGGACTGTATCCGCTGAAACCGGGAGAAGTCTGGAGTGCGGAAAATACCATATCCGTAGAGAGGTACTGAGGAGAGAAAAATGGAGACAAATGAACAGAAAGAGAACCGGCTTTGGACACTGTTCCGGGTCTTTTTCAAAATTTCAGCGGTGTCTGTCGGCGGTGGGCTGACGATGCTTCCCCTGATGGACAGGGAATTTGTGGAAAAACGAAACTGGATGAGTGAATCCGACATGGTGGATGTCGTTGCGATCGTCCAGTCCGTTCCGGGCATCATTGCCGTGAACATGGCAATTCTGATCGGGCAGCGTACCGCGGGACTGGCGGGTGCGATTGCTGCGTCTGTCGGGGTGGTGATTCCGCCTGTGGTGGTGATCGTGGTGATTGCCGCGCTTCTGTTCCAGCTTTCAGGCAATGCGACTGCGGATCATATCTTCACAGGAGTCCGCGCCGCCGTTTCCGCCCTGATCCTTCTTTCTGTGATCAAGATGTCGAAAAGCATTTTGAAAAGTCCGGTGCCGATTGTGATCGCGATACTCGGTTTTCTGCTCCTGGTTGTGTTTGACGTGGACGCCGTCGGACTGATTGTCGCTTCCGCATTTGCCGGACTGCTGATCGACGGGATTTGCCGGCTCCGGAAAAAACAACAGGCTCCGCGCGGAGCGGAGGAGAAAAAATGACACTCCTCCAAATGTATCTCCTGTTCGTCAAGATCGGCGCATTCACGTTCGGCGGAGGATATGCGATGATTCCTCTGTTCCAGACGGAGCTCGTGAACAACTATCATTTCATGACAAATGCTCAGTTTGCCAATTTTGTAGCATTGGCCCAGGTGACGCCGGGACCGGTCGGGCTGAATGCCGCAACGTATGTGGGATATCAGTGCGGTGTGCAGAACATCGGCGGTGTATTCGGCGGAGCGATCGGCGGGGTCGTCGGGACCCTGGGGGTGATGACGCCTTCGCTGATTATCGTGACCCTGATTGCCTATTTCATTCAGGTGTTCAAAGACAATCCGATTGTGAAGGCTGTGCTTTCCGGCATCCGTCCCGCGACGCTCGGACTGATCGCCGCCGCCGTGATCTTCTTTACCGAGACCTCCGTCTTTACGGCGCCTCTGCGGAATCTCTGGACGAAGGGGGAATCGTTCGGCCTTTGCTGGCAGGGAGTACTGATTTTCGCTCTGGTCCTTTTTGTCGAGCTGAAATGGAAACTGAATCTGATTTACGTTTTGATCGGTTCCGCGATCTTGAGTTATTTCCTCTTCCTGATTTAGACAGCAGGAGTTTTGGTATGAAAAAGCCCGGCGCGCTCTGAAGCGGACCGGGCTTTGTTTTTGAAAAGGCGGATCACCAGTGGTAATAACGATAGGGGTTGTCTTCGTCGACCGGTTCCTGAACATAGAAGCTGTTCAGCCAGGGCTTTTCATTCGGGGAGTCCGAAAAGCGTTTCAGAAGAACACTTTGTGACGGAATCCCCGCATTGTTCAGCAGGCGGGACATCAGATTGCTCCTTCGCCGGAAGGAGGTCCGCAGGTGGAAGAGTCTGCGGTAGTCCAGCATATCGGCTGTGACGGAACAGATCACAACCGTTCCTTTCCCGATTGCGATACTGTCCAGTTCCGCTCCGTTCTTCGTGACGGTATAGTCGAGCCTGGTTTGGAAGTAGGTGTCCATGTTGGAGATCCCCGCGAATTCCGGATGATTCAGATCCGCAAGGCGCGAGGGCTGGTTCTTGACATCCTTTGCGTTGATCTTGCCGGGGAAGAGAGCGTTCAATTCCTTTGCCTTGAGTCCGAAACAGAGGACTTTGGTTCCGCTCTCAACCGTTCTGGTAAGGTCCGGATAGTGTTTCGCTCCCGGGCCGATGACGATGATCTGTGCATTCCGGTCCGCCGTCGGATTTCGGAAACCGAGCTTAGCAATTTCCTGCCGGAAGGATTCTCCACCGAGAATCTTCCAGGTTTTGAGTTCGTTCACGGGCGGATTCTCCAGCGATAGCAGAAGATTGGCGACCATTTGCATTGCTGCCGGTTCCGTCTCGCTTCTGCCGGTGACGTTGAGCTGGCAGAAAAGGATTCGTCCTTTCCCTTCGCGGTATTCCAGCAGAGGGGCGTATTGCAGGCTGAATCCGCCGTCGAGAACCGGCATGAAGTTGCCGATGGTCGGTTTTTCGATCAGGGCATCGGCGATGGTCCCCCGGTTGCCGCATCGCCAGACCCGATGCGTTTTGAAGCCGCACCAGCTCCACGGGGGGCAGAAGAATTCATTGTAGTCGAGCATCGGCGGCAGAAGGGTTGATTCTCCGCGCCAGTTGGTGAAGAGCGGTTCGCTCATCTCTTTCAGCAGAGGATTTCGTGCGTCGCGGAAGAAGAGGTTGCGCAGGCCGATTTCGTTGATGCGGAAGCCGAGACGTTCCAGAACGGGTGTCTGCTGTTCAAAGATCAGGACCTGCTGTCCATTGCGGACCGCATCCAGTTTTGGAAGGGAGCCTTTCGCGGAGAGCGCTTCGCGCCCGATGATGACTGTTTTGTACCGGGAAAGGTTGTCCCGGAGTCCGACTTTGCGGTAACGGATGTTCCATTTTTTCAGCAGAGTTTCTGTCATGCCTTTCGGATCATAAAGTGCGGCGATGGTCCGTCCCGTCGCGCCAGGCCTGATGGGTTGAATGATCTGGAAGGGGAATGTGTCTGTGCGAAGTGTGCCGTCGGAAAAATGGAATTCCGCATTCAATTCGAAGGTGCCGTTGTTCAAATCGGAGGGGAGGGGGATTTCCACGCTCCGGAAGGCGCGTCCTCCGGCAGAAATCCGGACTTTGCCTGTCCGCTTTGTTTCGGGACGGTTCTTGAGCATCAGCTGCCAGGAGCAGTCCAGGTCCTTCCGTTTGTCGTTGATCATTACGAGGGTTTTGGCGATGCGTTCCCCCGGCAGATAGACATGCTCTTTTGTCGTGAACACTTTTTCTCCGCCGATGAAGCCGATCAGAGGGGCACCCCAGTACTGAATGGCTTTGCCGAGATGACTCAATCGGTAAGCTTCCGGATAGATGGTCAGAGGATATTTGTCATGTCCGACAAAATCGGGGACGAGTCCGGGCTGATTGAGGTTTTGATAACGGTCCGGCCACTCTTTGGATTTCCATTCTCCGGGAACGCGGATGTAGTTGGAATCATAGTCCCACGGGAGCATCATGGAGAGATTCCATGCCCGCATGGAACGGTAGTTGTCCGCAAAGAAATCGCCCTGGAGACGATTGACGATGTCGAATCGTTCAAAAACGGTGAATCTGCCGAAGTGAACCGGTTTTCCGTCGTTTTTGATGATCCGGTTCAGAAGCTCAAGACGCTGCGGGGTCCATTCTCCGACCTTGTCACCGTAATAGGCGGAAACGTATTCGGCATCCCAGGCGGTCTGAATGTGGGGCCGGCTCCAGACCCATCCGCGGAAGCTGGAGAACGATGCGCTGTGGGGTGGACCCCATTCGACCAGCGCCAGCGGCATTTTTCCATGTTTGCTGTAGTGTTCGAGCCAGTCGCTCCGTTCCTGGAGCGGTGCCCAGTTCAGATACATGTTCAACGTATACTGTCCGCAGAGACTGCCGGAGGAGTGGATGTAGACCGGATGTTCCGCATCGATTTCGCGGATGATTTTCTGTGTCTCCTCTGCATTGCGGCGGTTTTTCTCCTTGAGTTCGCGTTCGCCTTTCGCGTTCGCCGCGACATAATCGCCTCCAAGACGGGTCGGATTCTGATCGCCCCAGGCTCCGGTGCAGTTGTGCGTTGTGGCGTACATGACAAGCGACGGATGGTTCCAGTAGAGACGGATCAGATATTCCGCCAGTTTCCGGTATTCCCCGCGTTTTTGCGGGTCCGTATCAAGTGCGCTGTTGAACGCCCGGGGATGCGGAAGAGAGAAGGAGTGCAGAAAACCGATGTTGTCTGCTGCTTCGAAAAAGCCGCGGATGTAACCGGTGGCTCCTTCATTGAAGTTGTAGTTTTCGCTGATTGCAAAATTGTACCCCATTGCTTTGAGACGCTTCAGGGTCATTTCCGCCAGCGGGCGGCTGGATTTGTCCGAGGACCAGAAGTAGCTGTAGTTCCCGGGAATGTACGCCAGAAGATGGATCGGTTTGCCGTTGAGAACATAGTCCTGTCCCCGGATCTTGAATTCGCGGAATCCGAAGCGTTCCGGCAGGGTGGTATCCAGGAGCCGTCCGTTTTCATAGAGTTTCAGCGTCCCCCGGTAGACGTTGCCCGGGGTGTCGAGATCCCAGAGTTCCGGATCGTTCCACGGCGCGGAGAAGTTCCAGGCGCCCTTTTTCAGCATCTGTTTCGTGAGCGCCGGACTCCGGAAGGTTTTGACCGTTTTTCCGGAGGGATCGCGGATCTCCGCTTCGATCGTGTACTGCTTTCCCGCGTCCGGGTTCACCGGGATGACATGGAACGTGATCTGCTTTTTCTCCACCGAAGTGATGAAATGGGTCTGTTCGATGCGGGTTTCCGGAACCATGTTCAGAAACACATCGCCGACGATTCCCTTGTTCCGGATCCGCGATGCCACCTTGTAAATGTTGTTGATGTCCATGATGACATACTCTTCCGCGGAGGAGGGCACCGCTGAAACCCGGATCGTCAGCTCCTGAGACACTCCGGGCTTGATGAACGGCGTGATGTCGAGGGAGCCGCCGGGGAAAACGATTCTTCCGGCCTCCTTTCCGTCGATGCAGATGATCCCGCGCGTCTGGATGTGCTGGATTTCCAGAAAGATGCGTTTGTTTTTCCGGTCTTCGGGAACCCGGAAGGTCCTGCGGTACCATGCCGTATGCCATTTTGCTTTTTTCGGCGCGTTTTCGGGCAGGTTCACGACCCGCATGGTTTCCCACGGATACGGGACCTTGGCATAGCCCCATCCGGCGGAAGCGGCGGGCGCTTTCGCCTTGGGATCCAGAGTGTCGGCAACGGGGAAGAAGGCCCAGTATCCGTTCAGGCACGCCTGTTCGCGTTCAGCGTTTTTCCGGATACCGGGAGTTTCCCAGGAAAAGTCGCTGACGCCCGGAAGAAGAGGTGCCGCGGAAAGAGCGCATGCCATACCGGTCAGGAGGAAAGCGGGAAAAGATCGTTTCATAAAATTCCTTGTTTTGAGAATGTTGCAGGGAGATCAGTTGTAGAAGGTTCCGGAATAGTTCGCCTGCGGAATGTCCCGTCCGATGGCAATGTCGGAAAATGCCGGAATCTGCGTGCGGGTGGAATGCCCGGCGTGTCCGTCCAGATAGAGGAAGTTGGCACCAAAGGAATGCCGCGGTTCAATGCGGGTCTTGACGACGCTTTCCGATGAACTCAGCAGATTGGCTTCGAAATTTTTGAAGGCGTTTTTCACGATGGTGTATCCCCAGTCGGCATTGGCACCCTTTTCCCCGACCAGAAAGACCATGCTGGCATTTTTGATCGTGTTTCTTCTCGCGTAGGTTTTTGCCGGAGTGGAGCCGCCCCACCACTGATTGTCGCCCATGTAGCCGTTCATGCTGTAGGTGGTCTGTTTATGATATGCTTTGGGATTGTCGAATGCCGGACAGTAGAATTTGGCTTTTGCGTCGAAATCATGGACGAGTTCCCGTCCGGTCACTTTCGGCAGAAACAGCGGATAGACGACGCTGTGCCAGCTTCTGCTTTCTCCCCACGGCGTCGGTCCGAACGGTTTGGGAATGTAATCGTCATAGCTCGCACTGTAAAGCTCAAATCCAAGCGCAAGCTGTTTCATGTTGGAGATGCAGGCGATTTTTCTTGCTGTCGCACGAGCCTTGCCCAATGCCGGAAGCAGCAGGGATGTCAGGATTGCGATGACTGCAATCACGACGAGGAGTTCTATCAATGTGAATTTTCTTCTCATATTTTGTTCCTTTTTTTCTGTTATTGTTAGATTGCATATTCAGATTTCTTTTCGGATATAGGGTAGACGGATTGTCTGATCCATAGCTCCCTTTTCGAAGAACTGTCGGATCACCTTGTTGACTGCTTGCTGTTCCGGGTCGTAGCATGTGTAATGAAAATCTTTGCGGCAGGTCCAAGCCGTAGGCGGGGCTGTGCTGATGAAGCGCGGATTTCCGATTTCTTCAAAAAAGGCGTTTGGAAATTGCGAAAGGTAGTTGATGTATCCGGCGAAATCAACAATGACCTTCGGACGGATTCTCTCCAGTTCGCTTTTCAGGACGAGGCGGGTCCATTCGGGAAAGTTTCCTTCGATTCTGGCTTCCGGCAGAATCAGGAGAAAATCTTCGGGAAGGGGTCCGTTTTTTCCCAGCTGGTTCCGCAGCGCGCCGACTCTGTCCGCATATGGCTGGATATCAGTTGATGCAGAGATGATGAGCAGTGAGGCACGCTCCTGTTCGGTCAGCAGGTGTGGAATGTCTTCTGCCATACCCTCTTCATCAAGGAGGATTGCCGTGGCCTGAAGTCCGAAAGTCCGACGGTTCAGAATCAGCTGCCGGAAACGGCGCCGTTCCAGATCAAGGATGAAACGGACCTCATGCGGTCCCGTATAGAACCAGACGAGAGTATCAAGATGGTTGCGCGTAATAAGTTCCTCCGGCGCCCGTTCTGCATATTTCCGCCATTGCGGATAGGAAAAAATCATGATCTGGCATTCATTGCGGGATACATATTTGAGAATTTCGGAAAGACTTCCCCTGCTGTCCCATGCCGGTGTGTTCTCCGTGTCCCAGGGAGAAAGGATTACGCCGATCCGGGAAGGTTTCCCCTGCGATTCCGGGATGGTATCCAGCGGAATGTTCCGGACATAGGTCCCGCAATTTTTACGGACTTCCAGCAGGCCTTCCCGGACAAGCTGAAGAACTGCCATTCGCGCTGTCACCTGACTGACCGCCGTCTGTTCCGCAAGTTGCCGGTTGGAGGGGAGTTTGGTGCCAACGGGATATTTCCCCGCCAGGATGCTTTTACGCAGTTCACGACTTAATGTACGAGATAATTCACCGTACGGATGATTCTGTGCCTGTTGTGCAATGGCCATTTTTTCACTTTCCCTTGTTTTTCTCTCTTTTATTATATTCGAAAAGTCCTGTTTCGTCAATAGGGGGCAACTGGGAAAGTTTTATTTTTGAATTTAAGTCACTTTAAGCTGCATTCTGTTTGCGGAATAATTCATTTCTGGATAGATCATTCACATTGTATTGGCTTGGAGATCAACGTCTGAGAACTGCTTTTGTGCCGGGGCGGAGAGTCATGGCATGTGCTATCCTTTCAGGTGGAATGAGTTATAGTCATTCCACCCGGGAGAGTTCAAGAATGACCTCAATCGTTGATAAGATTCGCAGAACGGCGCGGAATATTCCGGAGATTGTTTCCTGAAACGCTCCCGGGAGACTTCAGAGAGGTTGGCTGTATGCTGTTGCTTTTTGCTCCTGTTGCTTGATCTGCCGGAAGCGGATGATCCCATTTTCCCCCGGTGCAAGTTCTGTTGTAACACCTTCTTTTGCAAGTTGTTCTGATGTATGGATTCCCAGTGGTTCCCAGGTGCCTGCATTCCAGCGGTCTACATGGAAACGCCCGGCTTCCGGAGCGAAGTAGCGGAGTTTTACAGGGGATCTGCCGGTGACTTCAGCCACTCCATCCCAGGTGGGAGGCCGGGATGCCACCCGGGCATACAATCTGCTGTATCCGTTCCAAAGCAAAGAGTTGTAAAACCAGACCATGACCTCTCCTTTGGGATTCCGAAATTCAATTCCCATCAGGGATTGTTCCGGTTTTCCCATGGAAAGCTGAATTTTCCGTTTCAAGCCGACGCTCTTGAGAAGATCTTCCAGATAACCTTTGCTTTTGGAATGGTTGATTGTTCCGGCAAACAGGAGGAGGTGTCCCTTTCCATACCGGGTTTGCCAGGCAGCTGGGGAACCGTTCTTGTCAGTCAGCAGCGGAGAGAAGTCAGCGGGCAGCCGGTACTCCGCTGTACAGTCAAGCACAACGGTGCGGGTACGTGGAAATATGGACCCGTTGCAGCATCCGGAGATGCGCTTTTTCCCTTTTCCAGAGACTTTGATGCCGAAGGCGTCGCGGACGGCTTTTCCGTCATTGTCATCACTCAGGATCAGACTCAGGGTTCCGCCCTGTTTCAGATACTGTTTCATGATTTCCACGGTTTCGGGTGTCCAGACTCCCGGGGTAAACGCTGCAATCAGCGGATATTTTTTCCAGTTTTCCAGCGGAGTTCTGTCACTGACCGCTTCGCTGGAAAGGTGTTCGCAGCGGTTTCCGGCGAAGAGATCGGAACCGAGGGCATTCCATTGAAAATTTTTCACTTTCAGCATCATTTTGTCCCAACTGTAGAGTTGTGCCCAGCGGATGGGATCGCGCTCGTATTGTTCCCGGTACATCTGCCGGACGAGTTCCAGCAGCAGTTTTCTCCGTTCCAGAGCCGCCTGAACACCGGGATTGTCTGCCGTGACATTGAATCCGATATTCCATGCAATGTTCCAGAAAGGACGGCTGCCGTTGGAGACTCCTCCCTGGAGTCCGTGTACAATCTGGGGATCGACATACAGCACATGCCGTTCCGGTGCTGCAACCGATTCATGGCGGAAAATCAATCCCCGCTGCGCCGCCAATTCCAGATGTCGCGGAATGTCCCAGGAATCGGAACCACCATGAGCGGGGAACATATTCAGTCGTTTGAATTCGGGCCAGAGAAGTTCGACATCGCCAAGTCCGCCCGCCATCGTATAGGCGAACAGAGGGCGTTCCTTCTCGTAGCCGCGGAGTTTTTCTCCGACGGTTTCGATCAGCCAGCGGTGCATCAGAAAGGAACGGAACTCCGCCCATTTCCGCCACTGCGGCGAAAGATCGGTCTCTTTGCGGAAAGTCCTGGGGGGTTCCATTCCTCCGGAAAATTGCTTCCATTGGGCAAGGGCGCTTGGAGAATAGTCGTAATGCCTGCCGTTGCCGTCGCGGTAATACCAGTCGAAAAACGGTCCCCAGTGACCGAAACCGACCACATCCGGATTGCCGCGGAAATAGGCTCCGAGTGCGGCAAAGGCATCTCCGACCACCTGGCGGACCGCGTCCGATGCAATGGAAGGAACATTGTCGCGAATGCCGTTCTGATCGACAGGCTGTTCATAGTCGGCATAGGGAACCCACGCTCCATGAAGGTGCAGATAAATCTCGCTTTTCAGTCCGAGGCGTGTTGCTTCTGCAATTCGTCTGTCCAGTTCCGCAAACCGGTAAACTCCCGGCAGTGGATTGAAGGAGGCGATGTCGATCCCGAATCCAGCAACTGTGCTGCCGTGTTTCCTGGCTGCGGCAACATAACGTTTTACCGTATTCATGGCACTTCCGGCATAGCGTTCGGAAGGGGTCGCGAGTTCTTCCGAGAAGTAGACTTCCGGATGGGACGGCCTTGTAAACGGCTGTACCGGAGCCTTGTATCCGATCTGGAGAACCGAGGAATCCAGAAGTGTTCCTGAGTTGTCTTTCAGTTCCGCGCAGATCTCATAGACTTCCGGTACCGGAACCTTTGCTTCCACTTTCAGGCTTCCGTTTTTTCCCGATGGGATCTTTCTTTGTTCCGTCTTCAGAATGGTTCCGGTAAAGTCGCGGATTTTGACATCCAGAACCGAGTCTCTGGCAGGGCTGCCGACAGAGACTGCGGCGCTCAGGAGCGTCTGCGGAGCGAAGGTCCTGATTTTCTCCTTCCCGGCGTTGATAGTCAGGAATCCGGATGGTGATGCCTCTTCCACGGCTGCCATCTGTTGATAGGCACGTCCGTCCTTCAGTGGTGTTCGGCTGAATTTCCGGAGGATGAGAAAATCGTTGCGGATGAGTTTGCCGTCTGCATTCCATGTTTTATAATGGAGTTCCTGTGAGCGATCGGGGATGCCGAGATCGACGGCAAGTTCCGGCAGAGAGTCGTCTTTCAGTTCAATCCCTCCCGAGTATTGTTTTCTGACGGGCCCTTTGCCAAGTTCCCGGAGGATGAGATCTATTTTGTAGTTGCCTTTTTCGGCTGGTAGCATCGCCCCGAGCGGGATCCGGATTGCACCGAATCCGGAGAGTTCATTGCGCCGGAACAGCATTTGGCTCTTTGGTCCGTGGTACAGGGAATGGATCGGTTTACTGTTTCTGACATCACGGCTGACGAGATAATCTGCGTTTGCTGTCGGTTTCTGAGGGGGGAGTCCTCCCCAGCCGTAGCCGGTCATGGAAAAGCGGGCCAGATGGAATTCTCCCGCGGACTTTTTCGGTGCGGAAAACCAGAGTCCCGCGCAGATTGCACCGGGTGCTGGCTGATAGCGGAATTCGCATGTTTTCAGTTCTTTGCTCACAGGGAGAGAGAAGCGTTTCACTCCGACCGTGTCGCCCCATGTTCCGAAGCCGTAGGAGTGAACTTCCAGTTTCACGCCTTCGATTCCGCTTGCATAAGTGACCTGGATTTTATAAGTGCGGTCGATATCGACCGGGATTGTGTTTCTCATGCCGCAGGCAAGCCCTTTTCCGACAGCTTTCACTGTATGGAAGACGGTCAGTTTTTGCGGTTGTCCTGGAAGCTGTTTTTCCACGGTCCTGCCTCGGATGCCCCGGAGTTCCGTTCCCGGTTTCAAAGCGGAGATCTGAGCATCCGGAATGAATTCCCGGATTTCCACCGGAGATTTTACCAGTTTCAGCGGCAGGACTTCCGCGTTCGATGACAGGATTACAGCCGTCGGCAACAGAAGTGAGAGAAGCGTTGTTTTTCTCATGACAGAATACTTTCCGTTTTTAATGGGGATTGATCTTTTCCAGCCGGACAGCCATGAAGCGTTTCGCCGGGATTCTCCCGAGCTGCAGACCGGGAGATCCGAGGAATTTTCCATCGACCTCATAGGAATCTCCGCATTTGTCGAGAGTTTCCCTGGTGACGCGCCATCTTCCGGAAATTCCGTAGAGATTCAAGCGCGGAGATTCTTCCTGTTCCGTATACAGGTAAACCAGGTACTTGCCGGGAGCTTTCCGCATCAGAGTACGGCAGCTGCCGGTCAGATGATAGGAAGGTTTGATGCCGGCAAAGGCCATCCAGTCTGCAAGCAGCGTTCCCCAGACAGCGCCGAGTTCCGGTTCCGAACGTTTCCAGTAATCGCCGGAAAGAAGAGCTCGTTTTTTTGCATCCGGCTCATCGGCAAGCGCTGCGACGGCCGGTTCATAATTACAGCCGGGAAGTCCGGCGAGGAGTACGACCTTTCCCCGTCCGAAGTTCCACGTGACAGCCGCCGGAATCCCGGCGATGGTACCGAGCACGTTGCCGCCTTCGGGTACCGTGAGTTTGGAATAGTCGTGAACCGGAAGTGTCTTGAGTGTGTGGAAGACTCCGTTTCCGGCGGTAAATTGGATTTCCGCATTTCCGAAAGAGCGTTGCGAGAGTGCATCGGGCTCCGGATAGCCGAGATTTTTGAGCAGTTGATAGTTCCTGCCGGGATGTCCCAGTGTATATTCATTGGTGACATTGAAGATCAGGAGATTGCCTCCGTTTTTCACAAATTCCGTGAGTGCTGCAACGGCTGCGGGAGGCATAACGCGGGAGCCGTCGTCAAAGACACAGCGCAGCCCGGAAAGCGGGGTCAGATCACACGCATCGGAAAAGAGTTCGACGTACCTGCCCGGTTTCAGCATCTGAGCACTGATGGCATTCATGGTCCACCAGCGGAACAGGGAGATTCCCTGATAGTTGTAGCGGCCGAGGCGGACATCGGTCGTGAATGAATGGAAATATCCGGCGGGGATCGTATCGGCTTCCATCTGTTCCGCTTCTTTGCAGAGGGCTTTTGCCCGGGGATTGGAGAACAGACGGTCCCAGAAGGGGCTGTCCGTCCAGACCGCGAAGACATAGTTGAAATGCGCCACGCCGATTGCCGTCAGCTGGAACATATCCCAGTCGATGCGGTCATGGATGTTTTCCCGGGTAAAGTTGTTGCGTCCGATTGTGACCGGTGCGATGTCCTCGTGCCGCAGGTCGAGTCCGTAACGCTGCCGGGCGACAAGACGCCGGACATAGTGTGTCTGATTGATTCCCTGATCTCCGTAGAATGCCCGGTTGCGGGCAAAATCGGCAAAGGTGGCGTCTGCAAGTCCGACCCCTCCGGTTGCATTCATTCCGCTGACCGCG
The DNA here is from genome assembly GCA_949292215.1 of uncultured bacterium. GTDB lineage: Bacteria > Verrucomicrobiota > Lentisphaeria > Victivallales > UBA1829 > UBA1829. Next base: position 52,814 of record CASEYW010000102.1, on the reverse strand, counting down.
CGTTTGGAATCGTTGGTGCGGAGGATCTCTGTCATTGTCCTGCGGACTTCCCGCAGCCGGGAATGGTAAAAATCAAGATAATCCTCCCAGCCGGGAGACATGTCGACCACGGAAACAGCTTCCCGCCACTTTTTTTTCTTTTCCAGTTCTCTGTATTGGGGTTCCGGGACGGGAACGGCGTCAAATGACGTATAGTTTTTTCCGTAGCTCCGGTTCAGTGCGGCGATCGTTCCATACCTTCCCTGAAGATACGTTTTCCATGCGGCAAGGGCTTCCGGATGGAAATCGAAGATGCCGTGGCCGTCGTGATCGACCATTCCGTAGGGATGTGGAAGCCAGGCGATGACCTCCGGAGCATTCCGATATCGCTGGATCATCACTTCCAGTGCGCGTCTGGCATGTTTCTGAGCCTTGCCGGAAAAGAGGCTCAGCATTCGTGCCCAGCGAGTGCCGATGGAACCGTCGCGCTGTCGCATGACCTCATCTTTGAGCCAGAACTGTGAGGGTCCGTTGAAGTCCCAGCACCAGAGCCCCATTTCGAGTCCGAGATGATGCTTTCCCGCTTCTTCAACCATGTGATCGAACGCCGCAAAATTGTAGACTCCGGGCAGAGGTTCGAAATCGTGATGGGTCAGATAGGTCATCAGAATTTCCGCGCCGGCCTCCTGCATTTTTTCGAAGAAGAGCGGCTGGATGCGGCGTCCGGAAAAGAGGATCACCTGGGTGGCATCCGCACCCCAGAGGGAGCCGTCCGCGGCATGGCGTTCCTGCCAGGAACGGATGCGTTCGCCCCGTTTCATGGCGGGTGAACGGTACGGTTCGGGAGCGGCTTCTCCGGATGCCAGTTCTGGATCGCGTACTCCGAGCAGAAGTCCTTGTGCCGCAATGAGCTGACGCGTTCTGCCCTTTGACAGATACACCTCGACAACAAGTGGTCCCTGCTGTTTGAGTTGAATCTGGATCGGGATGGTACGCGTTTCCCCGGATTTCAGGGAAAAAGTCCGGATTTCCCGTGGGGCGATTGATTCTCCGATGTAGTTGCGGTAACGAATTTCCGCCTGAAACTCATCCGCTGTTCCATCCGGATTTGTTACTTTGCACTCCGCTGTGACGGGGGAGGGCAGGTTGAAGACATTGTCCTCAGCGTTCGTTGTCAGAGTCAGAGATCCGCTGACGGGAAGTTTCCGTCCGGCGGCGGTTCCTTCGATCTTCCAGTTATTGTAATAGAAGGGCTCATGATCGCGTTTTCCCATGCCGGTACAGATGAATTTGAGGGCAAGAGCCGGAAGCGCCGGTTTGAAGGTGAAGTGCAGAGAGGCGGCATTGGCTTTCACGGTCCATTTTTTTCCGTCCCAGACTTGGAGTTCCACGTTCTGGGGGTACTCCATTCTTGCGTTTGCCTGAATTCGCTCCAGCAGAATGCCGTTTTCATAAGGAAAAGAAATGAGAATTTCCTCTTTCCGCGCATGTGGTGTCCGTGTCTGCCATTGATGGACTCCGTTTTTCGGGGGCGCGGCAAGAGAGAACGATTTCCCTCCGTTGATTTTCACCTGGTCGGTCAGCAGAAGGGTGGAATCCGTCAGGTTTTCCGCCATGGCAAGCGCGGGAAGCAGAAGGAGCATCCGGAAAATGTGTTTCATTGCAGTTCCTTGATTTTCTTATCTTTGCATGGTTGTACAGTAACCCGTTTCAATAACTTCCTGTCCAGAAAAACTTCGGGCTGGCGTTGGGTGGCAGGGGATATTTCCGTGTTTCGGCATGACCGTCGAGCATGACGGCATTGGTGGCAAGCGAATGCCGATATCTGGCTCTGTCCATTGCCCATGTGGCGATACAGCAATAGGGTCCGTCCACCTCGGTCATAATCATAGTCCTGCTCGGTGTTTTATACTTTGTAATTTTATTGGGTGTGCCGGATACCGGGGCAAGATGTTCATTCAAAGCGTAAAAGAAGTAGTAATCCACTCTTCCATATTTTCCTGTTACACCTCCATAGCTCCAGGAGTCTTTATCCCATGACGGGCAGGTGATGATTTTAGGCGAATAGGTTTTATCCCCGACCGTCGGTTCCGGATTGTATGGAAAACCTTTGAAATATCCGAGGATTTTGAGCACATGCTGCCATTTTACCATCGAGGAATCCGGTGTAATGGAAAGCATGATGATATCTTCATGCTCCATCCCGTATTGCATGACACACTGGTTCAGTTGGCGCATATTGTTGATACATTCGATTTTCCGTGCGGATTCCCTTGCGCTGTTCAATGCGGGCAGAAGAATGGATGCAAGAATCGCAATAATTGCTATCACAACAAGAAGTTCTATCAATGTGAAATATTCCCGTCCTTTCCATTGCGTATTCCGCAGCGAGTTTGATACGGCGGATAAGAGATTTGTTTGATTCTGTTTCATGGGATTCTCCTTCTTATTCTGTGGTATATTTTAATTTTTTTACGGAATTCCGAATGGTCAGTTCCGGGACGATGGAGATTTTTTTCATCGGCGGTTCGTTGTGATTCATGAGATCCAGAAGCATATCCATTGCCGCGGAAATGATTTTGTAATAAGAATATTCCAGTCCGGAAATTGGGGGAATGAAGTTTTTCGCTTCCCAGTCAATATTGCCGAAACAGACGATGCTGAGGTCTTCCGGGACCTTGATTCCTTTCTCTTGAAAGACATAGATCAAGGCTTTTGTAATCGGAGCGCAGTCGATCAGCAGTGCCGTGGGGCGTTTTTCCCCGAAGGAGAGAACATAATCCGCCAGTTCATAAATTTCTCCCGGGTAATTGTCGAACGGCTGATTTTCCCTGTAACAGATGTTGGACAGATCAAGATTCCGTTCTTTCAAAGCTGTTTCGAATCCCGCTTTTGCCTGCTGAAATACATGAAAACGTTTGCCGTTGATCATTCCAATCCGGCGATGACCGGATTCCGCCAGATAGTGAACGGTTCTTCTGACCCCTTCCATCATGTCGGAATTAATGGTGTAGGCTCCTGGTTCATCCAGGCGGACGATCGGAATGGTAGAGGATGTTTCAAGAAAATCCGCAAGCGCATTCTCTGCATGGCCGTAACAGATGACTCCGCCAATTAATCCATCGGTGAGCATATGCGGCAGTTCATCCGGATATTTGTGCGAATCGAACCATTCCATCTGGCAGCGCCGGAATTTTTCCCGGCTCAGCTTCATGAATTGGATCATTGCGTCTTGAATGCTGGCATTCGATCGGATCAATTCTGTTTTTTCGAGGATCAGCAGTCCGAGGTCTTTCGGCGAATTCTTCAGGATCTGCGCAGCGGCGTTTGGACGATACCCCATTTCATGGGCGACTTTCCGTATTTTTTCCGCCAGCTCCCTGCCGACACGTCCATTGCCGTTCACCGCGGCGGAAACTGTCACCATCGAGACCCCGACTCTCTGCGCCACATCTTTGAGACTGATCCGCTGCTTTACCATAAACAAACCTGTGTTTTTTAATTTGCCTTAACGTTAAACTAATTATAGAACAAAACATTGTTTTTGTCAATAGGGAAACCAAAAAAAATGGCAAAATTTAAGTTTTTGACGTTTTCTGTGGGGGGAATCCGGCTGGATTTATCTTCTGCCGAACCGTCGCTCGATTTCGTTCCGGGAAAGGTTGATGATGGTCGGTCTGCCGTGCGGACAGCAGAAGGGCAGATCGCATTGTGCCATCTGATCCAGCAGAGCGGTGCACTCTTCCATATTCAGTTTGTCATGTGCCTTGACCGCCGCTTTGCAAGCCGCCTGTGCCAGTTTTGGTGCATCGGTTCGTCCGGAGAACGTCCCATCCTCCGTGATCCTTGCGAGAATGTCCTGGAACACACCTCCGGCGTTGTCCTGGCGCATGGCTGCCGGAATTGCATTCAGTTTGACTGTGTTTTCTCCGAACGTGTCCACCTCGAATCCCAGCGATTCGAAAATTTCATGATTCTTTTCGATGAACCGGCACTCTGCACGGGAGAGGTCCAGAGAAATGGGAATGAGCAGTTTCTGTGAGAGTGTGCCGCTGCTTTTTTTCAACAGTTTTTCATAAAGAACGCGTTCATGAGCAGCATGCTGATCAATCAGGACGATACTGTCTTTCATTGTTGCGATGATGTAGGCATTTTCGAAAAATCCGAGGACCTTCAACTCTCCGCGTTCGGGAAAACTGCGGGGAGGCGGAATGGATTGTGCAGAATCTGCCGGATTCACGGAATCCCGGAGTGTTTCCCGGATCGTCGATGCGGAGTCTTCCTGTTCACGGAAGAGATCGGGAACCGTTCGGACTTGAAGAACGCCGATCGGCCGGTAGTCGACTTTCGCTGCAAGCAGAATCCGGTCAAAACTGGTGCGTGGCGCGGCAGGCTGCGGAGAAAACGGCTGTGTTCGGAAATCCGTGGACGGAGAGGACGGAACGGAGATCGTGTTTTTCCGGTCCGGGAGCGGAATCTCCGGAGGGTGGGACTCTTCCGGTTCCGATTCCTCCCGGGGAAGGACGGTTTGTACAGGTTGTCCGAACGGCCGGATGAGAAAGGTATTGTCGCTGCGTGCGGCTTCGGAGAGCGCTTCGGCAACGGCATCCCGGACCGTCATGGCAAGTTCGAATTCATTGCGGAAACGGACTTCCCGTTTTGCCGGATGCACATTGATGTCCACAAGCGCCGGATCCAGATAGAGAAACAGGACCGCGGGATGGTAGCGTCCCTTGTCGAGCATGGGGCCGCAACCCTCTTTAATGCCCCGGTAAATCGGGAGGGATTCGACAGGACGGTCATTGACAAAAATTCTTTGATCCTGTCTTGTCGGCCGGGTGACTCCCCGCTTTGTGATAAAGCCCCGAATGCGGATGCGTTCGGTTTCGTGTTCGACCGGAACCATGGCGTCGGCGAGGTCGCGTCCGTAGATGTCACGGATGCGCGGCATGAGATCCTCCCCGGTTCCGCTGGAAATGATTGTGCGGTTGTCCATGGAGAGTTCGAAGGCAACATCCGGATGCGCCAGAGAGATCAGTGAGACGATCTCCGTGATGTGCCGCTCTTCGGTGGAATTCGATTTCAGAAATTTTTTCCGTGCGGGGATATTGAAGAAGAGATCCCGTACCGTGGTTTCCGTTCCCGGTGCGCAGCCGACCGGAAGGGTGTCCTGCATAATGCCCCCGAGAACAGTGACTTGAATTCCTTCCTGAGAACCGCGTTTCCGCGTCCGGACAGTCATTCTGGAGACCGAAGCGATGCTTGGCATGGCCTCTCCCCGGAACCCGAAGGAGCGGATATGCAGGATATCTTCTTCGGTGGTTATTTTGCTGGTGGCATGGGCTTCGAAACAGAGGATGGCATCGTCGTGGTCCATGCCGTCGCCGTCATCGGAGACGGAAATCAGGCGTTGTCCAGCCCGCTCAATCCGTATGGAAATGCGTTTTGCATGGGCGTCGAGGGCGTTTTCCACAAGCTCTTTCACGACCGACGCCGGGCGTTCGATAACCTCTCCCGCGGCAATCTTGTTGCTGACATGGTCCGGCAGGACTTTGATGATGCTCATCAGTTTTCTCCCGCTTCTTTGACAATTCTTTTAAACTCAGCGGTGTTTCTGATGTTGTCAAAAGCGGGATCCCATGACGCTTCCACGATTCCGGGCCCCATGATGTTTGCTGCGCGCTTGAAGTAGTCCATGGCGGTTTGTTTATTGTTCGCCATGGAGTGGATTTTTGCCAGGTTCAGAGCGGTTGCGGAATTGGATGGATCCAGTTCCAGGCTGCGTTTGGAAACTCGGATTGCTTCGCTGAATTTATTCTGTTTGGCAAGAACCGTCCCAAGATTCATGTGTGCATTGGGATCGCTCGGGAAAAAGAGGGTTTGCCGACGGAACATCAGCTCCGCATTTTTGTAGTCTCCTCGATGATGCAGAAGGGCTCCCAGATGGGAGAGCGCCACGGGATTGTTGGGATTGAAGACCAGAATGGTGCGGAATTTATCTTCTGCGGCATCGAAATTGCCTTTGGACCAGTCGGCGAGAGCCGCGGCCGTGAGAAACTGGACATCCGGTTTGGAATTGTCCTTCGGTTCCGTTTCCGGCGGGAGGCCGGCGGAGGAAGTGGAGTCCAGAAGAAGACTGTGGTTCGCCGCGAATTCCGTTTCCTTTGCCGCTTCCGTTTCCATGGAGTTTTTGATATTGGAGACGATCAGGGTCGTCAGAATAATCAGCGCGAAAATCAGGATGAATGGTGCAAGCGGATTGGAAAAACTTGATTTCAAAAACTGTTTCATGCGTCTTTCCTTTTCAGCCTGTGACAGGCGCAGAAGTGTCCCGGTGTCATTTCCCGGAGGGGAGGCACGATGTTTTCACACTCGTTCTGATCGGCGGAGGAAAATTGCTGTTTCAGAGCGCAGCGGTCGCAGAAACGGCATCCCTTCGGAAAATTTGCCGGAGTCGGGACGGAGCCGGGGATGGTGGAAAGAGTCCCCGTTTTCCTGCCCAGTGACGGCACCGCTTTCAGCAGGGAAGAGGTGTACGGATGAAGCGGATGATCAATCACTTCCCGCACCGGAGCCGTTTCCACGATGCGTCCCGCGTACATCACGCAGACGCGGTCCGCCATTTCAGAGACAATTCCAAGATTGTGCGTGACCAGAATAATCGACATGCCGCACTGTTTCCGCAGATCTGCCAGCAGGTCCAGAATCTGCGCCTGAATGGTGACATCAAGAGCGGTAGTCGGCTCATCCGCAATGAGAATCGACGGATTGCTTGCAAGGGCCATCGCGATCATGACCCGCTGGAGCATTCCTCCGGACATCTCATGCGGATATCGTTTCGCCCGGTCCTCCGGCCCCGGGATGCCGACCTGTTTCAGCAGATTCACCACTTCCGCATCGACATTTGTGACATCGGGTCTGTGCAGTTCAATCGCTTCCGCAATCTGTGCGCCGACTCGGAATACCGGGTTCAAGGAAACCGACGGCTCCTGAAAGATGTATGCGATTTCCCCTCCGCGGATTTTTCTCAGCTGTCCAGGCGGAAGCAGCAGGGTATCCACGCGCGAACCGTCGCGTTTTGTCAGCAGGACTTCGCCGCGTGCAATCCGCGCCGGGGGCGAGGGCAGCAGCCGGGCCAGCGACATGCAGGAGACGCTTTTGCCGCATCCGCTTTCCCCGACCAGAGCGAGAATCTCGCCCTTTTTCAGGTGAAAAGAGACATCTGTCACTGCCGGCAGCCAGATCCCGTCGGATTTGAATTCGATTGTGAGGTTTTTGACTTCGAGTACATTTTTCATAATGTCATTCCTGGACGGGATAGTTCCAGAGGAACAGGAATTTCTTCGTTCGGAGTTTTTCCAGTTCCTCCGCATTTTTCCGTTGATAGTTCCGCATTTCCTCATCCACTCTGGTCTTGAGCAGCTGTTTCTGTTCCGGTGTCATTTCCCCGGAAGGAAGGTGCAGTTCTTCGGCGATTCGTTTCTCCGCTTCGTTTCTGGGGAAGGGGGCCTTCAGTGCGTTGATTCTCTGTTGATGAAGGTTGGAATGGATGCGATAGGAGTTGCGAACCGTCGCAAAAATGCCGGCAGCAAGCAGAATCACCAGAACAATATAAAATAGAACGATGCTGCGCTTGGATATCTGTTCTTTCGGCATAACGCTCATCTCCTGATTGTAGTATCGAATAATACTTCCGGATGGATCATTTTACAAGAACCCGCGCGTAATTTATGAGACAATTATTCCAGTGAAGAGCAGAACGAGTTCCGCGGAAGATCCGTAAATGTGGAGCTGCCGCAGCCCGATGCGCCCGGTATGCGTTTGAATGCTGCGCTCCTGGAGCCGGAGGATCAGCAGAAGTACGACCGCCGACAAAATTCCTGCGGCAATTGCCTTCAGACTGAATGAGAGAAATGCCGTCAGCAGAAATGCCGCGGCAGTGATGATGCGCGGAAGAAACCGTTTTTCTTCCGGAATTTCCAGCAATGGCTCTTCCTCTTCGGAGGCATACGCCGCAAGCTCCGAACGGATCTGGTACGCTCCGGTGAAAACGAAAAGAAAGACTGCCGGCGCGTGACCGGCGATCATTCCGAACGCCAGCATTCTCAGCAGATAGAGCGAAACAAGAAGAAAGATGGGGGTGAGTTTTTGTTCCGGTTCCAGCTTTTTCGTCAGAGCATGGGCGGCGGGAAGGTTGTCTGCTCTCATTGCGAGATAGGAGGTCAGATTTTTCAGTCCGTTCCAGTCCGTAGCCAGTTCGTAGAGCAGAGGAAAGAGGATTGCGGCGAGAAGCGCTGCGGTCAGATGACCGAACAGAACCGTAAACGTCCATGCCGTCAGCGTGAAGAAGAATCCTGTGATGATTCCGATCACGGGAAAGAGGACTGCGGTAGGTTCCGCCTCCTCTGCGTCGAATTTGCGGAAAAAGAAGATATTTGCTGTTGCCGCCAGTTCGCAAAGGAGTTCCCGATTCATGATTCCTCCGTGATTCCTGTATGTTCCCGATAGGATGCCAGCATCACATCGCGGGTTTTTTCCGCCAGGATTTTCCGGTCGAAGCCTTCCGGGAGAATCGGTTGTGAAATATAAACATCAGCCTTGATCTGCCGGATTCCGAGAAGCTCCCATACATGCGGCAGAAGCTCCTGATCGCCGAACCATGCCGGATTCATTGCCCCTTCGGGAACGGTGTAGACCGTGATGATCGGCATCAGCGGACGGTTGTCTTTGATTGCCGCTTCGAAAGGGGTCGATTTGAATGGACGGAGTCCATGAAGTCCATCCGTGCTTGTTCCTTCGGGGTAAACGATCAGCGGAACGCCGATCCGCAGCGTTTTTTCAAACTCCTCCAGAGTCTCTTTGGACTTTGCCGGGGATTTCCGGTCGATCCAGACCGGGCAGGAGAGCCCGACGTACCATCCGAGGAACGGCCACGAACGGATCTCTTTTTTCGGTGCAAACCGGACTCCCATCAGCGAGGCGTGGACAATGATGTCCAGATATCCCAGATGGTTCGATACGATCAGAACTCCCTGGGTTTGCGGCATTGTCCCATGCACAGTGAGGCGGATATTCAGAATATTCAGAATTCCGCGGGCCCATCGTCCGGTGTCAAGCGAGGCCTGCCGGATGGTTTCCTCCGGATTTTTTCCCAGTTTGCGCAGAATCGCTCCTGTCGCCATGAACAGGAACCAGCCGAGAAGGCAGGCGATCCGGTAAAGTTTTCTGAAGAAGGTCAGCATTTCCGTTCGTTGTTTTTTCCCGGTTCGACGCTGAAATGTTTCATGTATCTCTGAGGAACCTGTTCCACATCCAGGATGATGAAGAAATCGATGGAGCCGAATTCGTAATCGAAGGCCGGTTCTCCGCAGATTTTCGCTCCCAGACGCAGGTATCCCTTGAAGAGCGGAGGAATCATGGCGTGAATCCGTTTTTTATCCGTTGCCGCCTCCAGAATTTCCGATTCCGGAGGACGCGGCAGTTCGTAGCCTTTTCTCGGAAATGCGCGGATATTCTGAGCAAAGCAGTTGGTGCGTTTGAAATATTCATACAGAGCCCATCCTGCGACCGGTTCCGTCACTTCCAGACTGACACAGCCGAGAAGATATCTCTGTTTGCTTCGGTAAATCAGTTCAGAGATCCCGCTCCAGAGGAGCGCCATCACCGATCCGTTCCGGGAGTCCTGCGCAACACAGGACCTGCCGACTTCGATACTGGCGGAAGCCAGCGGCGCAAGACCTTCAATGCTGTATTCCTGCTCCGAATAGAATCCGAGCATGGAGTGTGCCGCGATGGAACCGAAGTGAATCCGATAGGTGCCGACAACTCTTCCCGTGTCTTTCCGGACCACGATCAAATGAAGACAGGAATCATCGAATTTATCCTTGTCGATTCCGTTCTTTGACGTACTCAGCCCTTTGCCCTGTTCGACATTGAAAACATTATAACGCAATTTGAAGGCGTCTTCGATTTCGGCATCCGTAATGGCAAACTTGATCAGGTATTGATCTTTCTCTGCAATAAGCGGCGGTTCAGCTATTTGCCGCCTGATTGTAGCCATGTCATGCATCGCGTTCTCCCTGATGACTCAAAACTCTTTCCAGCATAATCATTCTCAAGCGTTACTATAAACCGATTTTCTCAAAACTCAACCGTATTTGCTGATTTTTTTTCTGTTCCTGAATGGGAAGGGCATCCGGAGCTTGAGGCACTGCAAGCCATTCCGAAGGCTGCCATGGTGCCGAACAGAGAACTGCCTCCGTAACTGAAGATCGGGAGCGTGAGTCCTGTAGGCGGCAGAAGCGCCGTGTTGACTCCGATGTGCAGCAGCGCCTGGACCGCGCAAACCGCTCCTGCGGAAAAGATCAGAATCCGCGCCGTGTTGTTTCCTCCCGAAAGTGCCATCTCGCGAAACAGCCAGACCATTGCTAGAAATCCTCCCAGAATGAGAAGTCCTCCCGCTCCCCCTCCGGATTCCACGATTGCGGCAAAGGCAGAATCGCTGTGCGAAAACGGCAGATATGCGTTCGACCAGAGTGCGCCGCCCCAGTCCGATCCGAACAACCCGCCGTGGGCAAGTGTATATTGAAATTGTTTGATGTGCCATCCGCTTCCGTACAAATGGGCATCCGGATTCAGATACCCGGCAATTCGTGCCATCGCATATTCGTGATTCAGAAGAAAAAGAACCGTGCAGGGAAGGGCGACGGCCGGAAGCAGTGCAAGAATGCGGTATCGGAATCCCGTGACGAACAGCACGATCGCAAGTCCCGCAAAATAGACACTTGCCGTTCCAAAATCGGGTTGAAGCAGAATGATTCCGCAGAATGCCCCTCCTGTCCCGGAGAGCAGAAGAAAACGTCTTTTGGAAGTCATCGATTCATTCGATGCAATCACAGAAAGCAGAAGGAGATACGGCGCTTTTGCCAGTTCCGACGGCTGGAGCAGAACTTTCCCTCCAATGGAGAACCACCCTCTCATTCCGTTGATTGTCGTACCGAACACCAGAACCAGGATCAGTGCGGAAAAGGAGATTCCGGCAAGCAGCCATGCGTTTTTTTCATAATACCGGAACGGAATCCGGGCAAGAAAAAGAAAAAAGATCACTCCGCTTCCAAGCCAGAGCAGCTGACGGAACGCAAAATAAAACGGATTTTCTCCAAACGAGCGTGCACTGTAGATTGCAAGACAGCCGCCGAGACCGAGAATGGAAAGTCCAAGTGCAGTATTGAGAAATGACTGATTTCGCAGTTTCATGGAAGAACCCTCTTTTTTCCCGCTGGAAGTTGGAATGTTTCCGGCAGGACAACATCTTTCCCGTTTTCCGGAGGGGCTATCAGCTCTATGGTTCCGGAAATCCATTTGCCGCCGGGACCCAGCATGACGCGGAACTTCCCCGGTTTTCCAGCGAGAACGGAATCGTATTTCTGTTCCAGTCCGCTGACGCCTCTCAACGCCGGACTTCCCGGTTCCGGCATCGTTTCTCCGAGCACTTCCCGGAGTCCGGGATCATCCACAGAACGCCGGATCATTCGCGGAACCACCGACAGCTCTGGCGAATCGGACAGAAGTGCTTCGATTTTCAGCACTGCATCCGGTGAGATGTTCCGTTTCAGCAGAATAAACGCCTCCTTTTCCTCCGGATCAAGATCCGGAAGAAGAGTGGTGAGTCTGCGAATCAGCTCTTCAAAACGTGCCGGAGGGGGGAGCGGTTTCCGCAGAATCAGATCATGCGTCAGTTCCGTCCAGGCAAGCAGACGGGAATCGGCGGAAAGGATGCGTCCGCGGAGAGGCGGCAGAACTCCTTCCCTCCAGGCAAGATGCAGAGTTTCCTTGAGCAGGCTGTCGCGCCGGTACCAGGAATAATAAAGGATATGCGCCGCGGCGAGAACTCCCCATGCAATTAGAATCAGAAACAGGATTCCGCTTCTCCGGCGGAACTGGTCCGCGGAAGTATGTGCTTCCGGATTCATGCGGAGATTTCACCTGCTCAGCGGTTCAGTTCATGCAGATTGACGCTCCCGATGCGCAGCGCCAGTTCCGGTGATTTCCGGACCAGATTGTTCCACGCGGCACGCTCCTCCATGGGAAGCGCAGGAAGAAGACGTTCGCAAGTGACGCGGCAGACCGAGATGTTCGCCGCCCGTCTTGAGAGCGTTCTTTTTTCACCGTTCATCCGTCCCGCACCGAGCAGCAGGAGCGAAACTGCCAGAACGACAATGCAAAATGCGTACCGGATTTTCCGGTTTCTGATCCATGCACTCATTTCCGACCTCGCTTTCCTGTTTTCGAATCCTACAGCAGATCCTGTTCCATTTCCTGTTCGCTCTTCCGTCTCATGTGTTCATCGATTTTCCGCTGTTCCTCCTCCCAGCGTTCGACGCTCCACAGTTCGACTCCGATCTCCACTCCGGCAACCACCGCGTCCGCACCGTTTTTGAGTCCTGCATGTTCCTTGAACATTTGCGGCAGCGTGATTCTGCCCTGTGCCGATATCTTTTCCGACTGGCTCCAGCCGCCGAATCTTCGGAGGGTTCTGCGGAAGACAATGCTTTCCGCAGCCTTTTCCGCCGGATTCGACTCATTTTTTCGCATCGCAAGATATACATCTTCCGGATAAACCGCAATCGCTCCCTCCGGCAGACAGTGCAGAACGACCTCTCCGCCTCTGGCGGTAAAGTCTTCTATTACCCGCGGACTCAATTTAATCCTGCCGTTGGCATCCACGGAGCATCGATCAATTCCGCAAAAAGAAAGCATCAGGATTTTTTTCTCCGGTTTATTCCATTCTATTCCATTATATTCCATTTTTTTCCAAAATCAAGAGGGTTTCTGAAAAAAAGTACTTTTTTTTGGAGACTCCGGAAATGAAAACAGGGAAATCTATTGTTCCGGTTTTGGAAATTCAGCTGCTTTTTTTTTCGCACGGAAATGCGATTTTCTGTTTTTTCTCCTGATCGTTCCTTTTCCCCTATTGACAAAATCAATAAAATCGTTTATAATATAGCTAACGCGATAGCTGGTAAGGTGAAGTATGACGATCACGGAAAAAATAGAACAATATTTTGATAAACTGATTGCAGAGGGAAAATTAAGTCCCGGAGACCGTCTGCCCGGATATGTGGAGCTGTGCCGTCTGTTTTCAATTCCGTATTCCTCAGCGCAGAGAGCGTACAAGAATCTGGAACATTCCGGAAAGATCAAGATCCGGAACGGGATCGGTTCTTTTCTCAATGGCGGAGAGATTCTGGATGTGGAGTTCCGTTTGACCGAAACATCGTTTGACTTTCCCGTGATGGAACGCCTGCTCAATGCGATTGCCAGGGAGAATGAGCTGAATCTGAACATTCGGATCAAGGCAATTGAACAGGGTGATTTCCAGACTTGTTTTCAGGAACATAAAGTTGTTATTTTTGAAAAGGTTCCCCATTGGAGTCAGGCAGGCATGATGCTGGACTATTCAGAATTCGAAGATTACAGCGAATTTCTCAGTCAGTTTGATTCCATGGGGGATGCCTTGAGCACCATGCAGCTTCCGTTTTATATGTTTACCTATCAAGGGGTTGTCAATACGGAAATATTGAAGAGAATCGGATTCGAACAGGACGTTTCCCGCTTCGATTCCCTGGGGTGGTGGGAGGTTCTGGTGAAAAAGTGCCGCGAATGCGGCGTTTCGCCTGCGATGAAACTGCTCCTGCCGAAACTTACATGGTCGATGCCGTATCTGGTTCCGCTGGCGCTTCTGCGTCTTCAGGAAGGCTTTGCGCCGGATGCGCTCTTTTCTCCGCCCTGTTTTGATACGGAGACAGGAGAACGAGTCTTCCGGATACTGGATGATTGCGATTCCTATGAAGATTCCGCACAGAACTTTTTCTCGCAGGAGAGTGCTCTTGCATTTTCCGTTGGTTCCTGGGGATGCGTTCAGTACAGAAAGCTCGGATTCCCGGAAACTCATTTCCGAATTGTTCCCCTGATGTGTGGCGACAGGCGTGTCCTGCGGTACGGCCTTTATTGTCTGGAGACCTTTATCAATTCCAGCATTACGCGCAATGAAAAGCAGAGAATCTGGATGCTGCTGAAAAAACTGCTTTCAAAACGGGTCTTGAAAGAGGTTTGTTCCATGAGCGGAGCGATTGCCCTCCGCAAAGATATGGGGATCGAAGATTATCAGTGGGTGAACCGGGAGGATTTCTACCACTTTATTCCGCAGAAGGATGATCTTCTGCTTCATTCCGAAACACTTCGGGAGTCGCTTGCCTCTTCGCTGAGTGCGCTTTACGAGGCGTACCTCTGCTGTCATGCGGATGGTAAACTGATTCGCATGAGAATGGATGAAAAACTTTCCGGCAGTCTGGAAAACGGATGAAAAAAGGATTTTACGCATCCCATGAAATTCATATGCAACGAATTGGAAATTGTTATTATAAAAAGGGAAAAACAGGTAAAATGAAATATGGATTGAGCATTCTGCTGTTCGTGCTGGCTCTGTTTTTGCCTGGTGCGGAAAAAACTCAGAGGATCATTGATGTGAATTTCAATGTTCACTCGGGAGTCCGCAGCCTTGCGAAGAAAGGGACCTTTTCCGGGCCGATCCCGAAGCACATGGCGCAGGATTATGTCGGCTGGTCGCCTGGATGGTGCCGGACGGAGAGCAAAGTGGATTTTTATGGAGACCGTTATCTGGAATTCGAGGTGCGGAAAGGGGGAGTCCAGTTTGTGATTCCTCTGCCGGGACTGAAGGAAAAACGGTATTATAAAATGACTGCGGCAGTTTGGAACCGCCTGTCGCGTCCGGTTTTCTTTTATCTGCGGCAGACGCAGTCGCCGTATGCGGATCTGGCGCATCTGCCGGAGATTCCGGCCGGACAGACGTTTCAGACGGTGGAATTTCCGTTCATCGGGCCCCGTGTGACCCCGAAGAATCCGACTTCCTTGTATCTGCACATTTCCGGAACAGGAATGATCGGATTCAAGCGGGTGCTTGTCGAGGAGATTTCAAAGGAGGCTTACGACCATCTGAACCGGACTCGCAAGAATGACAATATTATCAGAAAGGCGGAGGGAACGGTCAATTTTTTCCGGAACAGTTCTCTGCCGTGCGGACTGCAAAGCGGATGGAATCAGATTGCGAATCCGAATTACTGTCTGGCGTCGGTGAAGGTCTCGGAGGATGCCACCGGACCGACGGGAGAAAAAACTCTGGTTCTGAATTCTTCCCCGGATCGTGCAGTCGGCATTTATTCGGAGCCGTTTGTCGCATCACGTCCGGAAAAAACAATGACGGTATCGTTTTCCTGCAAGGGAAAAGGTGCATTTTCCGCAGGTGTTCATGTGGGAAAACTCTGGAAGTCTCTGAAGGAAGTGAAGATCCAACCGGATGAGAAAACATGGAAGCGCATAGTTCTTTCCGTTGATATTCCCGACAATGCGTTTGCCGCGGTTCTTCAGGTCAAAGGAACCGGAGTTCTGTATCTGGACGGATTCCGCGTGTCGGATGATGGTGACGGCTCATGGAAACCCACGGGGAAGCACGAAATTTCCTTTTTCCTGCCTGCTGGTGACGCAGCGGCATCCCGGATTCAGTTCGCGGATGAGGCGCCGCTTCTGCACTATTATGTGACCGGCAAAGCAGAGGATGTCACTTTGAAATTTTCCGTGACCGATCTTTATGGCAGAACGGTTGCTCTTCCGGATGGAAAAGGAAAGCGCGGGACCGTTCGCTATCTGCCGGGGGAGAATCGCTTCGGTCAGTTCCGTATTGAGGCGAGGGCATATCGCAACGGCAGACCGGTATCGGTTCAGAACGAATGGATCGTCACGCGTCTGCCGCGTCCCGTGTACTGGGGAAAGGATGCTCCGGATTCTCCGTTCGGGATCCATTCGAATCAGTTGAAGACAAATCTTCTGGCGCTGAAGGCGGGCGGATTCAACTGGATTCGCCTGCACGATGGCGGTACGCATCTCTGTTCCTGGTATGATATGGAACCCCAAAAGGGCAAGTGGAAGTTCCGCGACCGCGAAATTCAGGCGATTCGGGATCAGCATCTCCATATCTACGGACAGCTTGGCGGCGCGCCGAGATGGGCAACGGCTCTGCGGAAGAGTTCCTATTCCGATTCCTATTTCAGCCGCTTTTTTGCTCCCCTGCCGGAGTTCGAGCCGGATTTCACACGCTACTGCGAGGTCATGACACGCCGCTATAAAGGGGTGATCGATGACTGGTTCATCTGGAACGAGCCGTGGGGGACAGGTTTTCTCAGCAAAGGTGTCACTTCCGCGGGCAAGCGGATTCCGTATCCGACTCTGGAGGAGAGGGCGGAGGTCTATGCGCGTCTGTCGCGGCTCGCATGGACCGGAGCGAAAAAAGGGAATCCCGACTGTCGGATTACCGGAATCAACGCAGGCGGTGGAAAGTGGACTGCTCTTCTGATGAAACTCGGCGCTTACGAGTTTTGCGATGAGGTGGATTATCACCGCTATAACCAGGGCTACGACTGCGGATTCCCCGGCGACGGATTGAAAGCGGTCTGTGACGAGACCTTTGCAGAGATAGTCCGTAAGAAAGGAAAACTCGACAAGCCCGTCATTCTTTCGGAAGGACAGGCGGACAGTGCCGCTGTGCGCAGCACGGTCCCCCGCGTCGGTCTCAGCAAACATTCGGTGACGTGGGAGAACCGTGAGAATTTCCGGCAGATCGCCGAACTGGATGTCCGTTACGTGCTTTCGCATCTGAGTTTCGGTGTGAAACGTGTGTTTCTCTATTCCTCGCATTGTTACTCCGGACTGCACCGCGGGACGAATCTTCAGTGCATGCTTTCTGCGGATGGCTATCCGCATCCGGGACTGGTTGCAATGTCGGTTTTTGCCCGGAACGTGGAGGCTCTCCGCTTCCATCGGTTCCGGAAACTCGCGGATGGATTCTATGTTGCGGTCTTTTCCAACGGGAAACGGACGGTCGGTGTTCTGACCGGACTTCCTTCCGGCAAGGCGAAGTTTACCTGTTCTGTTCCCCATAAGACAACGGATCTTTTCGGCAATCCGGCAAAAGATATCTGGAATGGCTCCCTTCTTTATCTTTCCGCCGAATGTTCTCCGGAAACATTTCTTTCCTCATGGAAAACAACAATCGAAAAATAATAGAAATCAGGAGGTGTAATATGTTGTGCTGCAATGCTTTGAACGAAAAGAAAAGAGAGCGTTCCAGGAGGATTTTCACTCTTATAGAGCTCCTCGTGGTGATTGCGATCATCGCCATCCTTGCCGCGCTTCTTCTTCCGGCGCTGGGCAGGGCGAGGATGAAGGCTCGGTCGATTTCCTGCGTCAGCAATCTGAAACAGCTCGGTCTGGGGATTCAGATGTATTGCAACGACGGCGATGATGTCATGCCCTATGCCAGTGACAATTCGAAAGGCACATTTACTTTTCCCGGCTGGCATCAGCTCCTGATGGGACCGAATCCGAATGAACCAAGCGAGAGCACCTGGTGGAAATCCGCCAAATATTTTTCCAAAGGCAGATACATCTCTTCAACGATGCTGCGCTGTCCCGGACAGGACGGCATTTTCGCGAAGGAATCCACCACCTCCAGCGAGTGGTTCTGGTGGATCTACTATCCGCATTATGCAATGGCATATCTGGTCAGTCCGAGTTCCCAGCCGGTTCGGATCAACCGCCTGAGAGAGCCCTCAATCAAAATGCTCCTTCCGGATGTTTCGGAGATTGCCAAAAGCACTTTGAGTGCGAAAACAGGATACTGGCGCTGGGATCCCCGGTACAATCCGGAAAATGTGACCGGCGGCTGGGGGTATCCATCCATTCGTCACGGCAGCGAGTGCAATATCCTGCGCGCCGCCGGAAATGTAAATCCCCAGCGGGTTTCCGTAAAACCTTGGCGTGACGATCCCTTCGCTTATGAGTCGCGGAATTACCGCTATTGGAATTTCCAGTATTGAAAAAGATTCCATGCGTTCACGGCAAGTGTTTCGCCGCTGGAGCACGACAAGGAGGCAGTCCCCGACCCGAAAAAACACCTGAACATTTTTCCGTACATGGTGTTTTTCAGGACAGAACTCAATGTTCCCGGTAGCAGTATTCTCCTCGTGGAAAAACTGCGGGGACAAGAATCAGAAAGATGCCTGCGAAGAGCATGGCTGCGGTATAGATCAGCAGCAAGGTCTGGTAACGGCAGACTCGCATCGCGCCGATGTGCCACTCCGCTGCCAGCATTCCCGATCCGAGCAGAAGTGAGGAGAGCAGACGTGACAGTCCGGATGCTCCATAGGAAAATGCACCGCTGAACGCCATCGCCATGATCTTGTTTCCGGGCGTTGCCAGCTCCATCATTTCCGCGGACGCCAGAATGGTTCCGGCTGCAAGGGTAAAGCTGTAGAGCGGAATCAGAATCGCGATCAGCACATAAACTCCGGTTCCTCCTTCTCCGGGGAAAAAGAGAATCAGATTGCCGAGAAGCAGGACTGCATGGAACAGCAGAAAGGTCCGCTTCAGACGGAGTTTTTGCAGAAGGCTTCCGACACCCATGTAGCCGAGAAGCATTCCCAGCAGAGAGAGAGCCGAGATCAGTACTACTACATTGTCCGGTGCATGGAACTCGTTTTTGAGTGAGAGCAGCATCAGCGGAACCGTTCCGGAGGATGCCAGGTTCAGCATGAACAGATAGAGGGAAAAACCGGTCAGGGATTTATTCCCGATCGCTTGAAGCAATCCGTCGCGGAACCCGAAGGTCTCCTTTTTCTGGACGGGAAACTCCGGGATACGCGCAATAAAGAATCCCCGTCCGCAGAAAATGACTGCTGCGATAAAAAGAATTCCCTGAAGCATCCCGACGGACGGATTCCTGCCGATCAGAAGGCTGATGAGAAACAGAAATGCCGTAGCCGTCAGCTGATGGCAGAAGCGCATGCGGCTGAAGAAGGCGGTACGGCTTTCGCGGGTCAGAAAGGTATCGAGCATCGGGAACCAGCCCGCGATGAATCCGGTCAGGCTGAATCCGAACCAGACAATTGATCCGATGAGCATCGCCACTTTCCATTCTCCGAAGAACGGTGCCGACGCCGCCGCAAAATAGGCGATGGACGCCGATGTACAGGCGCTCAGAATCAGTTTA
This sequence comes from uncultured bacterium, assembly GCA_949292215.1. Taxonomy (GTDB): domain Bacteria; phylum Verrucomicrobiota; class Lentisphaeria; order Victivallales; family UBA1829; genus UBA1829. The sequence continues at coordinate 33,712 of CASEYW010000102.1, read as the reverse complement.
CGTCTTCCGAAGTGCATTACCAGATATGCCATGGGAATCACGCAGAGTCCGTTGAAGAACGGCAGAACCGAGGTTGTCAGGAGAGAAAGCATGTCGCCGGCGCCGAGCATTCCGGCGAACAGAATGATGATGGCGCTGTCCGTCAGTGTGACCTCGCCGAGAAATCCGCAGCAGGAGGAGAGAATCGCGGAGCGTTCCGCCGCGGAGACCGTTTTTATCCGGATGGCATTGTCCATCGTTCAGCTCTTTACCCGTCTGACCGAGCCCGCGATGCGCAGGATTGGTTTGATATAAGTATGAACGGAACTCCGCCGCTTCATCATGGGACGGTTGACAATGTAGAATTCGGTCCAGTCCAGAATCTCCTGCGGATGGAATTCGATTCGGTCGAATCGTTCCAGAATTTCGGGGTCCTGCGCGAAGTTTTCCGGATGATCATAGCTCATGATGCTCAGTTCTTTGAGAGGACCGGACCTGTCTCGAAGAAATTCAAGATGGAACTTCTGGGCGGCTCCTCCGGTGAGAAAGAAAATGGCGGTCGGTATCGGTCGGACAGAGTCGAAATACTGCGCGCAGACCCGGGGGAGAGAGTCGCCGCGCCGTTCGTGAATGCGGTCGATCCGAGAGTCCGGATCCAGCGATTTCAAGCGGGCAAAGAAGCTGTGGTAGCGGTCAAATCGAGTCGGATGGGAATCGGAAAGATAGACCGCAACATGGCGATGCCCCATGGCGTGCAGATGCTCCGCAGCAAGTTCTCCCCCGAGATAGTTGTCGGAGGAGACGACAATATCGGCATCGCATTTCGTGTAGACGGAGATCTGATAGAGATCCGGATTGTTTTTCCGCGCTTCTTCAATCACCGAGTTCTCCGGGACGGAACAGTAGACAATGATGTCGCTTTCCGCTGCCGCATCCAGAAATTTCTGCGGATTTTTCCGGTGGTCGGTTGCGATGCAGGAATAGTCGTGATGGGAGAGCCGCTGCATCAGTTCCGTGCCGTAATGATGCAGATAGATATGATCGCAGAAATCGAAAATAATGCGGATTTCCCTTGCCGGTTTGTGCGTATAGAAACCGTAGCGGTTCAGCGCTTCGGTCACGCGGACTCTGGTTTCCTGCTTGACGGAGGATTCGTTGTTCAGCACCCGATAGAGGGTCATGACGCTGATCCCCAGTTCCCTTGCGATTTCCTTGAAATTGATTCTGCCGATTCCGTTTTTCATGCCCATGATTGACGTTGTCTCCGGTTTTGATGTAATGATACGCCTGAACGGAAGATTTGTCAATCAGCCACCATCGGTTTTTTGTGCCTGAAAATGTGAAAAGAGTCACATTTTTCACGGTTTCTGCGTGACGAGGGATTTCTCAGGAGAAGCGCTCTGAAAGAAACACAAAAAAATACCGGGGTCATGGATGGACCCCGGTATTGCGGTTTGATCCGGAGAAAAAACGTGTGATTCAACGGAAGATGAGGGTTTCAGAGAAGTCCCTGATCAATGAGCTGCTGATCGCGTTTCTTCTGCTGTTCGAGCACCGGATTCGTCACTCGTTTGATGATGGACTGTGAAACCGGTTTTTTAATTGGCGCAGGTTTTGCCTTTTCCGTTGTCTTTTTTGTCTCGGCTTTTTTCGCTTCGTTGCATTTGCATTTTTTTGATTTGTCGCATTTGCAGACGGCTTCTCCGGTGCAGGCGCATTTTTGAACGGTTTTTTTCGGTTCCGTCTTTTTCTGTGCGGGTTCCGCGGCGGAAAGAATTCCCGTACCGAGCAGCAGTACGGCGAAGGCTGCGATGAACGGATGTTTCATTGTTTCAGTTCTCCTTTCGACTCGAGTTTGATCCTGCCGCCCGCGAGAATGGCAGTTACTTCGCTTCCGGCGGGGACCTGTAAAGGTAATGTAACCGCTTTTCCCTGATTATCAAGCAGAACCGCATAGCCGCGGTTCAAAATTTTTGTCGGGTTCAGGGAGTTGAGTTTGTCGTTGAGACGGAGAAGCCGGTTTTCCTGCTCCTGTGCGGCGCGGAAGAGGGCGTTTTCCATGTCTTTGACCGTGTAATCGATCCTCTGCATCCGTTCCTGCAGCATTTGAGACGGGCGCATCATGGCTTTGGCGGAACGGAGTCGTTCGAGTCGGCTCTGCGCCCGCTGCCAGGTGAGTTCCGTTGCGTTTTTGAGTCGGAGGAGAAGAGCTTCGGTATCCTCTTTGAGTTCATGGAAATCGGGAAGAAGGACTTCTGCCGCGGCAGTCGGGGTCGGGGCCCGGCGGTCCGCTGCGAGATCGCAGATGGTCGTGTCGATTTCATGGCCCACGGCGCTGACCACGGGCAGCTCGCTTTCCGCGATTGCGCGCGCGAGAACCTCTTCATTGAATGGCCAGAGATCCTCCAGACTTCCACCTCCGCGGGTGATCAGAATCACATCGGCGCAGTGATAGCGGTTGAAAAAACGAACTCCCTGTGCCAGAAGCTGTTCCGCTCCCTTTCCCTGTACGGGAGCCGGAAAAACCCGGAACCGGAGCGGGGGGAAGCGTTTCAGTGCAACCTTGATGAAGTCCTTGATCGCTGCCCCTTCCGGTGAGGTGATGATGCCGATGCAGCGGGGAACGAACGGGAGATCCTTTTTGCGGTTGGAATCGAACAGTCCCTCGGAGGCAAGACGCTTTTTCATCTCCTCGAATTTCTGCTGGAGCGATCCGGTCCCGAGCAGTTTGATTTCCCGCAAGGTCAGCTGGCATTCTCCGCGTGGAGCATAAAAAGCGATTCTTCCATACGCTTCGACCTGTGTTCCATTGCGCAGATCCAGTTCAGAACATTTTGCCGCGCCGTTGAAGTAGACCGCGCGGATCTGTGCATGCTCATCCTTCAGAGTCAGATAGACGTGACCGGATCGATGGATCGTCAGCCCGCTGATCTCTCCAAGAATGCAGACGGGCAGAAAGGTATTTTCCAGCAGATCCTTGATTGCCTCATTGAGCTGAGTAACGGTCCAGACCGGGATTTTCGCTTCCATCATCGCCGGAACACTCCGTCCTCAGTTGACAGCCAGCGCGAGGATTCCGTACAGCACCCATGCCGAAGCCTCATAAAGATAGCCGATGCAGACGAACACCGCCAGCATAAACAGAAGCATTGCGCCTTTTATGAATTCGGAATTGACATTTTTAAATGAGATGAATTCGGAAAGAATTCCCCATCCGTCGAGTCCGGGAATCGGCAGCATGTTGAGGAAAAACAGAACCAGATTGTAAATTCCGAGGATCTGGAAATAGGAGTACAGAAGCTCCGGAAATCTTAGATCAAAGTATTTCATAAGCAGAATCATCACCAGAAGAGCCGCCGTGGAAACAAGGAACAAACCGAGATTTGTCAGCGGTCCGGAAAAAGAAACCAGCACCGCCCCTTTTCTTGTCAGATTTCCACGGTTCACCGGGACCATTCCCCATGCAATGCCGATGATGAGAAATGTGATAATGGACGTCCACCCCATCTGCCGAAGCGGATTGAGTGTGAGGTGTCCCTGCTGCGCTGCAGTGTCATCTCCCATCCACAATGCCGTCTGTGCATGAGAATACTCATGCAGGCAGATGGAGGGAATCACACTCAGCAGCACAAGCAGAAAATAGGTGGGATTGTCGTAGAGGTTGGAAAGAAAAATGTTCAAGCCTTGACTTCCCAGTACTGATACGCCGGAGTTTCATAGGGATGGGTCTCTTTGAGCGCTGTGATGACGGCGTCGATGCACTCATCCGCGCAGACCATTTCAACCTTCCATTCGGTATCCTTTTCAGCGGAACCGAGTTCTCCGGAATAGGGATTGCTGCCTTCGAGCGGACGGAACTGTCCGATTCCCTTGGTCTGCCAGCAGCAGCAATCATAATTCTCAAGATGGCCTGCTCCTGCATCGAACATGGCTTTCTTCACGGTTTCAAGATGCGATTCCGGTGTGTAAAACTCTATTTTGTACATGCTAGTTCCTTTCGTGTACGGTTTATTTTGTGAATATAACGCATGTCGGATGAAATTTACATGCGGAAACGCCAAAAAAATGAAAAAAAAAGTGTTTTTTTATGAAAAACGATGATTTTCGGCGATTATTTTCCGGGGAGAAATCAGTCATCCAGTTTTTCGACCAGATTTTTTTTGACGATTCCGGCATCCAGCATCCGATCCAGAAGAGCTTTCATCGTATCGTAGGTTTTCAGGAAGCCCGGCAGATTCATGACGAGACGCAGATTTTTTTCCGGAAGCGGGGTTCCGCCTTTCCCGGTCGTATCCGGTTGAAGGGTTGCAAAGTCGTATCGGACAAGACCTCCGACAAAATGGAGCTGTGTGAGTCCGTCTCCGTAATATTCTTTTTTCACATTCATTGATAACCTCCTGTACAAACTGCATCCGGAAAAATAATATCTTATTTATTTTTTACAAGTCTTGAAGGGTTTGATTTTGATTTTTTTTCTGATTTCGGGGAGCGTGAGCGAGGTGTGGTTTCGATTCCCTTCACGCATCCTTCCGCCGGGCTCCGGGAGGATGCCCGTAAAGTGATTTGTATTTCCGGTTGAAATGGGCAAGGGAGGAAAATCCTGCACATTCCGCTGCTTCATAGACTTTCAGATCGGTTGATTCCAGCAGTTCGCGGGCGCGTTCCAGACGGTAGGCAAGCAGAAATTCAACCGGAGCTTGTCCTGTCAGAGCGCGGAAGAGTGCGGAGAAACGGCTGATGCTCAGTCCCGCAGTGGAAGCCAGACGATGCAGGGTGAGTTTTTCCCGATACTTTGAGGCGATCAGATCCAGCGTTTTCGCAATTCCGTCATGGGTTCGGGCGGTGATTCCCTGGCGGGCCGTGGAACAGGCTCGCAGGATCCGGGCGAGAAGTTCGAGGAGTCGGGCTCGGAGAAGGAGAGCCGTGCCCGGAAGAGCACGTTCCTCTTCCAGGATGATTTCCTGCCAGAACGTTTCCAGCGGGAACGGAGCTAGAGAAAGTCGTGTCGCTGCCGGCACGAGGATCGAACGCAGTTCCGGATAGTCCGTGGGGAGTCCGGGCGACAGCAGAAGCTGAAGAGTTTTTCCGCGTTCAAGAACACTCCATGCGTGACGTGTTCCCGCCGGAAGCAGGAGAACGTCCCCGGAAGAAAGAATGAAATCCCGGTCTGTCGTAAAACGGATGACTCCGGAAATCTGGACGATGATCTGAAATTCGTTGTGTGTATGCGGAATCCGTGTCCCGGTCTGTTCCGGGTACTCTGCTAGCATGACTCCAAAACATGGAGGCAGACTGTATCGGTCCGTCAGAAGCCGATGTTTCACTCTCCGGCGACTGAGGCAGGATAGATTTTCCATAAAACTCCTTTCCGCAGGCGGCAGCGTTCCCGCTTTTCGGGAATATAATCCAATTTCGGACTCCTGCAACAGAAAAAAAGGAAGATTCGATCATTTTTTAAGAAAAAAAGAGAGGGAAATGATTTGCCTTTCCATTTATTGTATATTCTGGAAACGGAAAAAAGGATTGCTGTATGAAAATCACGAAAATTGAGACAATGACGGTCGGCGCTCCCACGCCAGGCAACGGGCTGCTTTCCGACAAAAACTACATTTTTGTTCTCGTTCATACGGATGAGGGCATCACAGGACTCGGGGAGGCTTCGCTTGGCGGTTTTGCGGAGACCATTCCTGCCCTGATTCGAGATCTGGAATCTTTCCTGATCGGCGAGGATCCGACTCGGATTGAGTACCTTGTGCAGGTGATGACCCGCCAGCAATTCTGGCGGGGCGGTGTTGTCAAGGGAACCGCTGTCGCTGGAATTGAGCTTGCCTTGTGGGATATCCTCGGGAAGAAACTGGGGGTGCCGGTTTACCGGCTCTTCGGCGGAACCTGCCGGAAGAAGATCCGGGTATATGTCAACGGCTGGAGCGGGGGCGCGACGGACCCCGGCGTCATTCGCGACCGGCTCGCTGCCGCTGTGGCGGCGGGATATCATGGATTCAAGTTCAGTATTGCCAAAGCGTCCTGGCCGAATTACGATCCGGGATTGGTCCGTATGATTGTGCGGGCGGCGGAGGCAATCCGGGATGTCATTGGTCCGGATGATCTGCTGATGTTCGATGGACACGGCCGGCTGGATGCGAATTCCGCCATTGAAGTCGGTCGTGCTTTGAAGGATGTCCGTCTCTACTTTTTCGAAGAACCCGTTTCGCAGATGGACGAGAAGGCGATGGCGCGGGTTGCCGCAAATGTTCCGATGCCGGTTGCCGCAGGGGAGCGTCTGGAATCCCGCTGGGAGTTCCGTCGGCTTCTGGAATGCGGCGCTGCGACGATTGTTCAGCCGGATCTTGCCCATTGCAATGGATTTCTTGAGGCGTATAAGATTGCTGTCCTGGCAGACTGCTTTTCCGGATTTCTTGCGCCGCACGGACCGATGAGTCCGGTTTTGACTGTGATTTCCGCTCATCTGGATGCTGTTGTTCCGAATTTTCTGATTCAGGAGCGTCTGTTCCTGAACGACTGGCGCAACGATGTCATCACGGAACCTCTTACTGTGAAGGATGGTTTCATAGAACTCCCGGAAAAACCGGGCTGGGGTGTGGAATTGAACTTGGAGCTGTGCCGGAAATTTCCGGCGTTGAATCTGAAGATCCCGCGTCTCTTCCGTGAAGACGGCGCTGTCAGCGACTGGTGAAAACAAAAGGAGGGTCAGCGAATGATAAACAAAACACTTTGCAGGGAACTGCTGGATGCGCGGATTATCGTAATCCTGCGCGGATTGCGTGAGGAATCCGCGATTGCGACTGCCGAGAGAATCGTTGATGCGGGAGCTTCATTTCTGGAGATTCCATTGAATACGGAGACGGGAATAACTGTGCTTCGTCTGCTGGCGAAGCATTTCCGCGGGAGCCATGTCCGGATTGGGGCGGGAACGGTTCTGAGTCCTGCTGATGTGGAGAATGCCGCCGATGCGGGGGCGGAATACCTTCTTTCCCCGAATGTGAATCCCTCTGTAATCCGCCGGACGCTTGAACTCGGACTGCTTTCCATTCCGGGATTTCAGACTCCCACCGAAGCCTTTCTCGCAATGGAGGCCGGTGCGACAGTTTTGAAGGCATTTCCCTGTTTTTCTCCGGAGAATATCTCCGTATTGAAATCCGTAATCAAGGTTCCTGTGTTCGCGGTGGGGGGCATTTCCCTCGAAAACAGGGATGCGTATTTGAAAACCGCGGACGGCATCGGCGTCGGGACCGGAATCTTTCATCCGGACTGGTCGCCGGAGAAGATCGGTGAACTGAGCAGAGAATTTTTCAACCTGGACTGAAAGGGAGGAACAGATGGACCGAATTGGCAAACTGAAAAGACGTCATGCTTTGGAGATCAGGAATTCCGGCATCAGCATTGGATTCGAATGTCTGGATCGCCGGGTGTTCCGTCCGGAAAAATGCTACGACAAGCTGGCGGAGTCCGGTGTGAAATGGGCTCGCTGTCAGACCGGATGGTGCCGCTGTGAAACGGAAAAAGGCAGATACGATTTTCAATGGCTTGACGAGGTCGTTGACAATCTTCTCCAGCGAGGTGTTCAGCCGTGGTTCAATCTCGGTTTCGGCAATCGGCTGTACATGTCGGAGACCTTTGGCGAGGCGGCGGTCGGATTTGTTCCGCTCTATTTCGGGAGTGAGTGTATCGAGGCATGGAAGAGGTATGTTTCCGTTCTGGCGGAGCATTTTGCTTCGCGCGTAAAACGCTGGGAGATCTGGAATGAACCCGAAAACGACTGTTTCTGGCAGCCGGAGAAAGCAAATCCGCTGGAGTATGCGCGTCTGATCAAGCTGACTGCACCGCTAATCCGTGAGAAGATCGCTGATGTGGAAATCGGCTCGTGCAGCTGCGGAGTCTATCTGAATGATTATACGCCGGAATTCATTGCTTCAGGCATTGCGGAGGAACTGGATTTTCACTGCATTCACCGCTATCGGATTCAGCCGGAGTTCAATTATGCCGCGGAAGTGGAGCTGCTGCGGCGTCTTTTTGCCGCCCGGGGAGGTGAACATGTTCGGATTTTTCAGGGAGAGTCCGGATATGCGTCATGGTTTCCGGATGGGCATTGGCTTCATCCCTATATCCTGCACAGTGAACGGAATCAGGCAAAATGGCTGCTGCGCAGTTTCATCACCGATTTTCGTCTGGGAATGGAATTCAGTTCTTTTTTCCAGATGGCGGATATGATGGAGACGGAGTATCAGATGGGGAACCTTACAAGGAAGAATCCGGCCCGGCACGGGATTCTGAATGGGCTTACCTATACGCCGAAGCAGTCCTGGGAGGCAATGTCGCATCTGACGGCTCTGTTCGACCAGGATACGGTCCGACGGGACTTGCGTCTTTCTCTGGATTCGGGAATTCCACGGGAACATCCGCGTTCCCGGCTTGCAGATGTCGCGTTCCTTTCCGCGGGATTTCTCCGGCGCGGCCTGCCGCTCCATGTCTATTATGTGCCGGAAGACGTTCAGCTGGAGTGGGAAGCCCCGCACCGGGTTGCTCTCTGGACAGCTCCCTGCGAAACGGAGCAGCGGATTTCCGATCCGGTCCTGATTGATCTGCTGGATGGCTTTGCATACCGTGTTTCCGAATATGAAAGGGATCGAAACGGCGACCCCTGCGTCTTCCGGAACCTTCCGCTCCGGGATTATCCGCTTGTCCTGACCGATTTCCATGCCGTAAAAGAGGATCTGACTGTCTGATGATGAAAGCGTTTCGGAGGAGAGTGCATATTGGAACAGATCGCTTAGGAGTGGCTTCGTCACTTGGAGCGGGAACCGGTCCGGAAATGTGACAGGGAGAAATATCAAGGGACGCTTCAAACATGTCACTTTGAAAAAGGTTATTTTTTGTTCTGATTATGCCGGATCTGCATTCATGGAAATTCGATTGCTGTGTATCAGCCCGGATCTGAAAACAGATTCTGAATCAGCTGCAAAATGGTTCCTTTGAGTGAAATGGATGAATTTCCGAGACTCATGGGCGGCATTGCGGTTTTTCCGCTGCTTGTTGGATCGGAACCTTTTTGCGGATTCATTCCGATTGATCCGCTGATTTATCGTGTTCAGAATCCGTGATGCCAGTAGGGATCATCCTCTTTGCCGACCGGATAGAGATAGAGACTGTTTTTGAGTTTGTTTCTCAGATTGCCTTCCGGGGATTCGAAGAGAATTTTCATCGGAGATTTGAGGAAACCGGTTTCAGTTTCAGCGAACTCCTGATGCGGACTTGTCTGATGCAGGCGGAAAAACTTCTCCCGGGAACCGATCTTCCTGTGTCGACAGTTTCCAGAAAAAGCGGTTTTGGAAATCCCTTCCATTTTTCCGGGTATTCCGGAAGAACTTTCATAAGACGCCTGCCGAATATTGCGGCAAAAAAGAGTCAGAGAAAGAAAATCTCTCCTGATTCAAAAACGGCATGCTTTTTTTCTGTTGAGACCGGAGGATGCTTGTTGTACCGCATTCCGGCAGAGGTTCGTGAACAAGACCGTCCAGGAAGTCTTTCGGACAATTTTTACCGATCATGCGTTCCCATAAGGGGACGTGAAGTCGGATGATGGTTTTCTCGGGAGCGTTTCATTGGGATGAGTCTTGCTCCATCTTGTCACTTTTACGCCAATTTTTCCTGAAAAAAGCCTGTTGAAAATCATTGACTTTTTAGGACGGATATCGTAAAATTATAAAAAAGAAAAGGAAGGAACGGAACAGGGCCATGAGAAAAATTCTGTTAAGGGAGATTGCCGAAAAAGCTGGAGTTTCCGTTCGGACCGTGTTGCGTGTTTTGAATGGAGAAGAGCACGTCAGAACCTCCACAAGACGACATGTTTCCGCAGTTCTTTCCCGATATGGCTATCTGCTTCGGCAAGGTTCCCGACGGGAAAAGCTGGTTATCTACGGGCGCAAGGACAACCCTGTGATCGAACTGCTTTTGAACGGTATTTTCCAGGAGGAGTATGAGGTCCGGCGTCTCTCCTATTCCGATTCTGCCAAAGTCCAGCGCGAGGCGTTTGCCGATGCGGATATTGCTGTTCTTTTTTCGAATCCGGCGGAGTCCGACATGAAGCGAATCCGCGAGTGGAATCCGGATGTTTTCCGTATTGTATGCAGTTACGGCTACGTGCATGATGCGGAATTGCTGATCACCCCGAACAACCAGGGAATCGGTTCTCTGGCTGCTGATTTCCTCTGCGGGGAAATGGGATATCGGACCGTCTTTGCAATCCTGCCGGAAACGGGGATTGATTTTGCGGAACGGATCAAGGCATTTGCCGGTCAGGTCCTGATTCGATACCCGTCTGTGAAACTGAAAGTTTGCCAGACGCTTCTTTCCGAAGAAACGTTCGAGTCCTTTTTCCGGGATGTTCCGTACCACGGAGCCGGAGTCTTCATCCCCGGATGTGTCCTGACAAGAAATTTCGTTTTTGCTGCGGAAAGAAATGGCATCCGGATTCCGGACGACATCGGATTGATCTCCTGCGACAATCCCGATCATTATATGACAGTAGAACGCAGAAAGGGATGGAAGTACCCGAGTTTCATTGAATTTCATGAGGAGCAGGTCGTGGAATGGGTTCTATATTATCTGAAGTACCGCCCCAGAAGCATACTGACTCCCGCTGTCACGTATCTTCCGTTTACTCTGGTGGAAAACGCTTCAACAGTCAAACAATTGAAAGGATGTGGATTATGAGAGAAAAAGAGAATGTTTCTGTCTCCAGAAATTTTACACTGTTGGAACTTCTGATTGTGATCGCTATTATTGCAATTCTTGCTTCGATGCTTCTTCCCGCTCTGAACAGGGCAAGAGAGAGTGCTCAGACTGCCTCCTGTACCGGGCGAGTGAAACAGCTGGTTACGGCAAATGCCATGTACATGGGAGACTTCGATGACTGGATTTATCCTTTTTTTACGGATTATTATCAGCAGACCTGGGTTCGTGCGCTGGAACCGTATCTGTTTTCGGGGAAACTGGTGGCGGACCGTTATCAATTTTCCTCGGAGAAAACGGCGAAGCTGTTTCTTTGTCCGGGAGATGTTCACACGTCTCGGGGAGATCAGAGCAATGCCGCCTGTTCCGAGGGAAAGTGCGGGGGGCTTCTGACGAACCGCCAGTCTTATGGAATCAACTATTTTTTCCAGAACGGAGTTTCTCCGGACAGAATTGGCAAGCGGCTGAACGAGCTGATGGTTAAGGATTCTCATGAGAACTTCACGATCCGGTCAGGTGGTTTTACGGTTTATCTTACGGAAGTAAAATGGAATTCTTCGGATCACTACCATGCGACTGGATTGTCGCGGATGGATCTTCTCCGTCACGGAGGGAGGAACAACATCGCTTTTCTGGACTGCAGTGTCCGTGCGTATGTTACAAGTGGCTGGCTTTCGGTTTCCGGCGCGTCTGGAACCTATTTCGACCAGAGAAGTTTTTATTCGAATTTTTTGAAACGGTAACTTCAGGAAAGGAAATGAATCGTATGAAGATTTTTTGGATGACCGCTGTCTGTGCAGCGCTGCCGGTTCTGGGAGGCAATCTGGTTTTCAACTCTTCCTTTGAACTGGGAGAGAAGGGATGGAACGGATTCTGCGAAAGACAGGCCGCGGAGAATTTTGAACGGAAAATTTCGGAACGACTTTGGGGGATTGACTCTTCGACAGCGCACACCGGGAAAAACTCTCTGAAGGTCAGTTTGAAAGGAAGTGCCCGGAGAACGGCAGTTTTTTCGCATGACATCCCGGTCGAATTCGGAAAAACATACACGGTTTCTTTTTTTGCGAAAGGCGACAAAGCGGTTCGCTGTCCTGTCCGGATGCGATCCTGCATGGTGCCGCCCAACCGCGCACAGGACGGTACCATTCTTCCTCCGACGTCCTGGGGAAAGGACGTGCCCCAGGTAAAGGTCCATTTCGGAATGCCGAAGACAGCGCTGGATATGACCCTGACACCGGAGTGGAAACGCTATTCCTTCCAGTTTACGCCGGAACGGGATTTTGTCGCCTATACGTTTTCGGTTGATTCCGGATACCGGGATTGCACCGTCTGGATTGATGACGTGCAGGTCGAGGCTGGGAAAACATTGTCTCCTTACAAACCGGCATCGCCGTTTGAAGTTGCGCTTTATCTGCCGGATCGGACAGTCGGAGCGGGAAAGGCCGCGGGGAAGGCCGTTGCTCTTTTCTATGATACTCCCGGAAAGAGAGAGTCTGTGACTCTTTCTCTTTATAATCTTTTTACGGATCAGGTGGAGAAACGGCAGGAACTCTTTTTCGATCTGAAACCGGGCGTTCCGCAGGAAAAGAGTTTTGTGTTTGACGGATTGAAGTTCGGCATGTATACCGTGTACCATTCCCTTCAGCCGAGAATTACGACCAGAGAGTATGAACGCTCACCGGAGAAGCCTGCTGCACAGCGCAGTACAAAGCTGAAAGACGGTGATTTTTCCTATCAGTCGGCGGCTTTTATTGCGAGTCTTCCTGTTCCTCCCGCTCCTCCGGAAGACGGGTATCGGATGGGTCCGTGTCTGCATTTCGGCGGCGATCTCCGGAACCGTCTCTACCGGGATGGTATGGGATTGGGCGAGGAGTTTGCGGAAACGCTTCGGGATTCCGGGGCTACCATCACGAAAATCTGGAATGCTTTCCCCTGGAGCTTTCTGGAACCGGAACAGGGAAAATTCAATTTTACTCATTCCGATTCCATTATCCGGGCAATGAGCAAATACAACCTTGCGGGCGTTTACACGGTAATGGCAGCCACATTCGGGGAGCGGAACAATCCGTGGTCGCGTGTCAGCTGGGTTCTTCCCCGCTGGGTGATGGATCGTGATCCCGCGGGTCCGCAGGGCGCGAAAAATCCCTTTGTGACCAATCCCCGCTTCTCTCCGCTGTGGCGTCCGCGCCAGGACGACTGGCAACGCTTCCTGACAGCAGTGCTTCAACGCTACAAAGGACAGATTGATTCCTATGAAATTTTCAATGAACCGCAGCTGATGATGGATGCAGCTTCCTATTTTCCGTACCTGAAAACGGCGTATCAGACGATCAAGCGGATGGATCCCGCAGCAGATGTGGTCGGAATCTGCGCAACAAGCGACTTCGGAGTGAATGCCGATTCCTTTATTGCCAGAGTCATCCGGATGGGCGGAGGGAAATACTCCGATGTGATTTCCTATCATCCGTATCTGAAACTGGACGACTCGAATCCGAGTCAGATGGAGCAGTATGCCGGCATTTATAAGAGCCTTCATAACGCTGGCGTGAACAAGCCTCTGGCAAACACGGAAAACTACTTTTTCGAAAACGGCGACGCGTTCCACTTCTGGTGGAACAAGGCTCCGGATTACGAAATTTCCCGGTACATCCGGCACCATATCATCGATATGGGTGAGGGAATCGCATTTTCCACCACGGTGGAATATGACAGTGCTTTTTTCTCCAGTTTCATTCATCCCGCGCAGGTGTATCACAATGGAAGCCGGCACGGGAAACCGCAACCGAATCTGCGCTACGTGGTCCAGGCAGGGACTTCTCAGATGATTTCCGGTGCAAAACCGATTGGAAAGATCGATCTTCCCTCCGGTGCTCTCGGTTATACCTATCGAAAAGGGGAGGGGCTCTTCACAGTCCTCTGGAATGCCCGTGCAAAACAGAAATCATGGATTACACTGAAACTTCCGGCAGGAGTCTCGTTTGCCGAGTATGATATTTTCTCCAATCCGCTGTCGTCGCAGAGAGGAAGCATTACGCTGGAACTGAATCCGATGCCCCGTTATATTCAATGGAAAAACGCATCGCCGGAAACGGTGGCGGCAATTTTTCGGAATCCGGAGGAGCACTGCGAGAATCCGATCCGGGTCCGGAATGCGAATCTGCTTCGGAACCGCAAGGAAGGGGTTCTGCATGTCCAGGTGGAGAACCTCAGCGGAAAGGTGCTGAAGAATCCGGTGTTTTTTGTGAGCGGCGCGGCATTGAAAGAGCCGGTCCGGTTGACCGCAAAGGAGATCGGGTATTTCCGGACTGCCGAACTCCGCGGAGCGGTTCGCCTTGCTGAAACGTGCGGAACGGAGGAGACAATGGAAATTTCCTCCGCGGATATCCGGCCGGTCAGAATTGCGGTTCCGGTGCGCAGACGGGAAATGATCGGATATCGCCCCCGGTCATTTGAAATTGGAAATACCATTTTCGGCAAGGTGGAATCTCGTGCGGATCTTTCCGCCGTGATGACTCTTGCGATGAAGAACAGTTCCACTCTGCAGGTAACGGTCGCGGTGCGGGATGACAAACCCTCGCGGAATCCTCACCTTCCGCCATATCAGCGAGACAGTGTTGAGCTGTTTGTGGATCAGGATCCGTTCGGTGGCTCGGGTTCGATGTATAACCGGTTCTGCAAGCAGTATATTGCGCCCCGCGGCGGAACTCTCGGAAACGCAGGAATCAAGTCTTTGTTTACGGATCGGAAAGACGGGTATACCTGGACCTTTGAGGTTCCTGTCGTTTACCGGAACAATTTCATCGCTCTGGATCTTGCGGTCAATGATTCGGACGGCGACCGGCAGAAATCCAAGCTTTCCTGGTCGGGCTGCTCCGACAGCTATCGCAACCGCCGCAATTTCATCGTTCTGGAGTTGAATCGCGGGGATGGTGCTGTCATCAGTGCGGCAGTGCGGGATGCCAGCGGGAAGATCCTCCAGCTTCGAAGCAATGAAAACACGCCGTTCCTTCCGACAGATCAGTGGGTGAAGCAGGAGTTCCGCTTTGTTCCGGAATTTGATGGTCCCGGCAACATTGTATTCCGGGCGTCTCTTGGTACGGAGTCTGCAGCGGATCTGCTGTTCCGGAAACTTGTCGTAAACGGTGCGGATGCGGTTCTTCCTGTTCCGGAAAAAGAGCAGAGCCGCGCCTGGATCTCTGCGAAATTCCGGAAAGGTGTTCCCGTGACCATCTCCTGCGAGCTGAAAAAGAACGGAGTTCGGAAATGAAGTATTTCGGATGCGCCTATTATCCGGAGGCCTGGGAAAAGGAACGCTGGGAAACCGATTTCCGGATGATGCGGGAACTCGGATTCAACATGGTCCGGCTCGGAGAGTTCAACTGGGGAAAATTTGAACCGGAGGAGGGCGTCTTCCAGTTCGACGAGTATCTTGAGGTTCTGGATCTTGCAGCCCGATATGGAATCCGTGTGATGATGTGTACGCCGACCGCGGCGGTTCCCCGCTGGATGGCGTCCCGTTATCCGGAAACACAGAAACGGAGAGCTGACGGAACCCGGCCGGAAAACGATGCTCGGCAGACCTTCTGTCCCTCTTCTCCGAAGTTCCGTTTTTTCTCTGACCGGATTGTAACGGAAATGGCGCGTGCTTTCCGGAATCATCCGGCGGTTGTCCTATGGCAGCTTGACAACGAATTGAGTGTGGAAGCTGCTACCGGGCTCTGTGTCTGCGAAACGTGCACGAAACGGTTTCAATCTGCCATGCGGGAGAAGTATCAGACCATCGAAGCCTTTAACCGGGCATGGAATGGCGCATTCTGGTCCGGAGATTTCCAATCCTGGGAAGACTTGAAACCGCCGTTCCGCTTCCGTCGGGGATGGAAAAAGGAATACCTCCGAGTGCAGGGAGAACTCCTTTTGGAACTGGTCCTTCATCACCGCGATCTCCTGAAGCGCGCAAATCCGGACTGGGTGATTACGACGAACAATCCGGCAATGACCTATTCGGACATCCGGCTGGACACTCTTTTTGCCGAACTCGGTTATGCCGCGTGCGATACCTATGTTTCCTGCGACAATATCTTCCGCTTCCGCGCATTCTGGGATTTCTATCGCGGAGTTGCCGGCAGACAGCAGAATTTCATGGTTGCGGAAACCGGCGCATTCAATCAGGTCACTACGGAACCGGACTCCTATGATGCCCTGAAACCATGGCTTTGGGAGATGGTTGCCCGGGGAGCGGAGTCGGTTCTGTATTTCCGCTGGCGGCAGTCCGTGATGGGCGAGGAGACGCATCCGGCGATTCTCCCCTGGTGCGGCCGGCCGGGAAATGCGTTCCGGACCATTCAGCGGATCAAGAAGGAGATGGATTCCCTGCCGATGGATGTTTCATCCCTTCCGCTTCCGAAAACGGAACTCGCAATCGTTCATGACGCTGCTTCCGGTCAATACCATGCGTCGAAAGGAAGCGATGCGCTTTATCTTGCCACGAACCGGATTCATCTGGCACTGACTGCGTTCGGAAAAAATCCGGATTTCCTGATGCTGGACGAATCGATGGATCTTTCTCCTTACCGGGTGGTCTTTCTGCCTCTCTGTGAACGGGTTTCTCCGGAAATTGCCGAACGCTGGAAGGAGTATGTCCGCCGCGGAGGATGCCTGGTGGCTGTGACTCGTTTGAATCTGCTGGAGGAGTCCGGAATGTATCGTCGTGAGCCGTATCCGTGCGGTATGACGGAGCTCTTCGGGCTGGAAATCGCGGAAAACCGGGAACTCCTGAATTCACAGACGGATGCCAATATGGGCGTGTTTGACATCTCATCCCTGCCGAAATCTTCGACTCAACTTCGCTGTTTCGGCGGGACCGCCGGAGCGGAGCGTTATGTGGAAGAGGTGCTTCCCAGGACCTGTACCGTTCTGGAAAAACTTTCCTCAACCTGCTTTGCCGGTTCTCCTCTCCTGACTCGGAATTCATACGGAAAGGGGATGGCTTTTTATGTATCGGCATTTTTAGATGTCACGGGTGTGCGGAAAATGGTCCGTCGCGTTCTTGAGGAGTGCGGTATTTCTCTTCCGGATGCGGAACTGCCGCCGGAGGTTTCCCGGATCGAACGGGGGGAATATCGTTTTTACATGAATTCCTCTTCGCGGAAGGTTTCCCTGACAGAAAAAATATCCGGGAAGATCTTGCTGGGAAATGCCGAGATCCGGATGGGGGATTCCATGACGTTGAATCCGTATGATGTCCTGATCGTCCGGGCTTCCGGAACATCGGAATAACGGGGACCCCCTCCGGTTTTTTCCGGCGAATGGGAGCTCCTTCCGCTTCAGTGGCGGACAAAACGGGCAAGTTTCCTCTGTACGCCGCCGTCGATGACGAGATCCGCTCCGTTGATGAAGGAGGAATCTTCCGAAGCGAGAAACAGGCAGAGAG
Source organism: uncultured bacterium (assembly GCA_949292215.1). GTDB lineage: Bacteria > Verrucomicrobiota > Lentisphaeria > Victivallales > UBA1829 > UBA1829. Next base: position 16,554 of record CASEYW010000102.1, on the reverse strand, counting down.
CGGCGACATCCGCGGGAGTTCCGTAGCGGCCGAGTGGAATTCCCGTGAACTCCTCCGGATTCGGAATCCTTCCGCTGACGTTGATGCAGCCGGGGAGAATATTGTTGATCCGAATTCCAGAGGGCCCGACTTCTACGGCAAGCTGTCCGGTCATGGAGTGGATCGCTCCCTTGCTCGCTGCGTAGAGCGTGCGTCCAGGAACAGAGCTGTCCTGATGGACGGACCCGATGTTAATGATGCTTCCGGGATGTCCTTTCATCAGCCGGATCTCGTTCAGACAGCAGAAAAGCGTTCCCTTGAGATTGAGATTCATCAGTTGGTCGAACAGTTCGAAGTCAATTCCCTCCAGCGGGCGCGGGGAGTGGTTCCAGCCCGCATTGTTGACGGCACAGTCGAGTCCGCCGAACACTCGTTCGATTTCCTCAAACATTGAGGTGAGCTCTCCCGGGTCGCTCAGATCCGCCCGGAAAAGATGGTGTTCGCAGGGGAGTTCCGAGGCAATGCGTTCAGCAAGTTTCGGATCGGAACGATAATGGAAAAAGAGGCGTGCTCCCGCTTCTGCGAATGCCCGTGCGATTCCTTCTCCAATTCCGCGGGAGGCTCCGGTGACGAGAACCCGTTTCCCTTTCAAATCGTTATAATGTCCCATGTGTTCAGTCTCCTGTTGTTTCCCCTGAATTGCCGGAAACTGACCGGGAAGGGGAAGGTGGTTTGCCGGAACAGCGATCTTTGTCTGTCATTTTCTTTTCCTTGTTCTGATTTTCGGATTTGTTTACTGTCCTCTGCGGAGAGGACGCCCCGCCCGGATTCCAGTCGGCTTTCCATTCCGCACGGCGATTTTGCCGTTGACTGTGACGAGACGCATTCCTTCTGCGGTCCGGCAGGGATCGGCAAATGTGGCGCGGTCGGCGATTTCCGCGTGACGGAATACACAGAGATCGGCGAAGTTCCATCCCTTTATGATTCCTCTTCCGCGCAGTCCGAACAGTTCGCACGGATGTGCAGAGGCATGCTGTACAAATTCCGCGAGCGGTACCTTGTTGCGGAATGCCAGATGCAGAAGCCGCGCAAACGCTCCATAACTTCGGGGATGGGGATGTTCGAGTCCGGGGAGCGTGTCCGATCCGAACATGTAACAGGGATGGCGCATCAGAGTCGTGAAATCGTGTTCCAGTGCATCCGGAAGTTTCTCATCGTGCTCTTCCGTTTCCGGGCGGAATGCCAGCTGCAGTTTTTCTTCAGCCAGAAGGTCGAGCAGCATTTCCGGAATCATTTGTCCGCGCATCCGAGCAACCTCCCGGTAAGTCCGATTCCGGTAATCGGGGTGTTGCGGCGCATGAAGAAGGACAGCTTCGGATGGACAAGTCTCCGGGCGTCGCTTCCACTCGTTCAGAATCCATTGTTTCCAGATCGGATTCCGCAGCCGTTCCAGGATGGCGGAAAATCCCCCTTCCATGACCCGCATCGGCAGATGTACTGCCGAATAACCCGCTCCAACGGAATACGGATAGAAATCAGCTGTAATGCGCAGTCCTTCCGCAATGCCTCGTTCGATCGGTTCCAGGAGTTTGCCGAGATGTCCTGCGTTCCCGGGATTGGTCCGGTAATGGGAGAAATGGACGCGAGCTCCGCTTCTCCTGGCGAATTCAAGGACCTCTTCGCGCGGGTCGAATCCCGGGATATCTTCCTTCAGGGCAGTTCGCTGATGAACGCAGACGGGTGCATCAAATTCCGCCGCAATTTTGCCGATTGCCGCAACCTCCTCCGTATCTCCAAAGGAGGCCGGATAGTAGGCCAGACCGGTGGAAAAGGCACATGCACCTTCTTCAAATGATTGCCGTGCAATCTCTTGAGCAATCTTCAGCGGAAGCGGCTCATCGCGGAATCCGCACAGCGAGCAGCGCAACGGCGAGTGCGCCAGATGAACGGCCGCATTGACTCCGGTCTGCGGAAGCGACTCCAGATACTCCGCACAGGAGCCGAAGAGTCGCGGTTCCGCTCCGAAGATTCCGGTCATAACCTGTCCGTAATCGGAATGGCGGAGCGGAAAGAGTCCGATTCCGCAGGCTCCGGCAATTTCCGTCGTGATTCCCTGACAGAGCGCTTCTGTTCGTCCGGGGGCCTGGAAAAACTGCCAGTCGGAATGGGTGTGGACATCAACGAAGCCGGGAGTGACCGCCATCCCGGATGCGTCGAACGTCTCTTTTGCCTCCGCCCTGTTCAAGGCGCCAATGGCTGCGATCCGTTCTCCCCGGATGGCGAGATCCGCCTGGAACGGAGCTCCTCCGCGCCCGTCGTAAATGGTTCCTCCGGCGATCAGAAGATCGAACATCGCATCACTCCGACAGTTCGACGACCATTTCCACTTCAACCGCGATTCCGTTCGGAAGCGATCCCATGCCGACTGCGGAACGCGCATGACTTCCGATCTTCTCTCCGAATGCTTCCAGAAGCAGTTCGGAAACGCCGTTCATGACAGTAGGATGTTCCGTGAAGTTTTCCGTCGCGTTGACCATGCCGAACACTTTGACAAAACTGCGGATGTTATCCAGATCGCCGCAGTGGAGTTTTATTGCTTCAAGACAATGGATGGCGGCTTCCCGTGCGGCGGCATATCCGTCGGCGGTGGTCAGCGTGGCCCCGACCTTGCCTTTGATTTTTGTTCCGTGTCCGGAGACAAACAGAAGGTTCCCCGTCTGCTTGCTGTGCAGAATCGGATGACTGCACGGTCCCGGCAGTACAAGTTTGATTCCCATTTCCGAAAGTTTCGCTTCGATCTTCATTTTGTGTTTCCTCCTTGTTCCAATATGAGATCCAGTTCCTGAAAACGTCTGATGATCTGTTCCATTTCTCCTTTGGCCAGGCACATCGGGTTTACATAGACTCCGGGGCGGTTCTCCGAATAGCAGATGATGGAAGGCGTTCCTTCCGCCAGCATCCTGCGCAGTTCCAGCGGGCGCAGGGACGTTGCCTTCAAAGCGACGAATGCCCGCGGCAGAGGCTGTCCAGCCTGATTCGGCCATGTGCGTTCGGCGGAAAAATGCCTGGTGTTCCGGAGAGCGGAAACGAGTTTTTTCACTTCGGTTTCACACCACCGGAGCCGTGCCTCTTCATCCGCCTCGACATACTGGCGGATCGCCGAGTAGAGAGCAACGATCTCCTCCCTTCCGATTTTCATGATTCTTCCGCATCCGTATTTCGGGAACCCCAGTGAGGCGACGAGGTCCAGGTACTCTTTTTTCCCCACCAGCAGTCCGCTGGCCTGAGGTCCCGCAAGATCCTTTCCCCCGGAGAAACATGCCATGTCGCACCCCATATCCCGGGTGAAATGCCAGAGGTTCGATTTCGGCGGAAGCTGTGCGGCTCCATCCACCAGAACGGGGAGCTTGAAACGATGTGCAGTATCCCGGAAGGTTTCAAGATTCATGCACCCTTCACCATAATAGCCGGAAGGGGTCCGCGAGGCAAAATAACAGCAGACCGTGTGTTCGTGAAATGCGTTTTCCAGCATCCGTTGATCAAATGCTGCTTCCATGTTCGGATAGCCGAGAAAACGGAGTTTGACTCCCAGCTGTTCGATGGCGTGATCATAGGGAATGTGCTGTCCCCAGAGAGCGATGACTTCGCATCGGCTGATCTCTTCCGGCAAGAGGGTTTCGAAGTCCCTGCCATAGTGTCCGGCAACGCACGCAGCAATCGCAAGATAGATTGCCGTGCTGCAGGAGTTGCAGATGTATGCCGCTTCGTTGCGGGTGAGTTCCGCCACACGTTTGTGAACTGCTTCCTGAAGACGTTCGATGGAAACATAGCTCCGGGCGGCATCACACATCATCGCGAGGGTTTCCTCCGACATCCTTGATGCCCCGACAACAGTATAGGTCCCGACAGCGTTGATCAGAGTCGGTACCCCGAGTTCTTCATAGATGCTCATCTGCTGCTCTCATTTGCGCGGATAACCGACCGGTACCACTTGCCTGTTTCCACCAGTCGCTTTTCGAGAGCCGCCATCGGAACCATCACACTGGAAAGGATGCGTTCCGGCCAGCGGGGTTTCCGTTCTCCGGAGTCCACATAATCAAGAAAATCGCGAAGGGTGAGAAGGTCCGCTCCGTTGTGTCCGCCTCCGGAGAGGTTCGGCGCCGGAACCAGTTCGGTTTGCCCGTTTGAATAACGGATTCGGATTTCTGAGCCGTGAATTTCCGTGAGGATCTCGCCTTTTGTTCCAAAAATGTGGAGATTGCGTTCATAGGCACTTCCACAGCTGGTCAGGGTCTGTGTGAACATGGTTCCGTTATGAAGGACTCCGGAGATGACAGCGGTGTCGTCGGTCATCGGTTCTTCGCCATGTCTGTGCCAGAGGAAATTCGCTCCTGTTCCCCAGACCGTTTCCGCATAGGAACCGGCAAGATGCTGAAGAAGATCGGTATCGTGAGTCAGTTTGGCAGTGATGAAACTGCCGCGCTTCCGGGAGAACTTGTTGATGAGAAAGGCCCTGGCAAAGTTCTGACCGACATCACAGGCGCTCCGGATCATGACAGGTCTTCCGATGATTCCGGTGTCGAGAATTCCTTTGAGTTTAAGCGCAACTGGAAAGTTCGGCAGATTCAATCCGATCTGGAACAGACATTCGCGTGAAGTGACAAAACGGTAGAGTTATTCCGCCTGTTCCAGAGTCGGGACAATCGGTTTTTCGCAGTAGACTGCTTTGCCTGCCTCGATTGCATCTTTGACGATTTGGAGATGGGTGTCTTCATACGTGGAGATGATGACCGTGTCGATCTCCGGCATTTTCAGGAGATCGCGGTAGTCCGTGAAATACGGAATGTCCGGGCATCGGAAGGAGAAGAGCGGTGAAACCACCGGTTTTTCCCGCAAATCCGCCACAGCGGCAGGATATCCGTACTCGGGAAGTTGATTGATCAATGTCTCAGCGAGCTGCTGCCCGCGCTGGCCGAACGCAATGAATCCGATCCGATGACAGGTTTGCTGCATTTTGCTTCCTTTCTCTTGACTGCTTCGTTCAGATGACTTATATTATACTCGGACCGGGACTGAAATAGAATGGCAGAAAAAGAGAAAAACATGGCTTTATCCCACATCAGGGAAGCAATCGGGAAAAACGCGCTCAAGCCGCCGCTTACGTTGTTTTCCGGAGGTTTTTCAGCCGAAGCTCCGTTTTTCCCGGAAGATATTCTGGTGTGGAAATCATCATCGGAACAGACGGTTACTGATGTGTCGATCCATCAGCGGATGATTCTGAAGATCGTTTTGTCCGGTGATGTTGTCACGATTGTCGACGGGCTCAGGATTCCTATGAAGGCTTCGGATATGATTCTGTTTTTCCCCTATCAGTTCCATTCCACCAGGTTGCTCTGTCCCCGTTCTGAATATTCGTTTCTGGCGATTACTTTTACGGAACGGGCAAGGAACTATTCTCCGCTTCTTCCCCTGAAAAATCATCTTTTGACGCCGGATACGGATGATGCACAAAAGATCGCGTGCATCATTCGAACCTATCTGCGCAAGGAGAGCTCCGTTCCGGAGAAGGGGGTGCTGGCTCTGATGGAGCTGCTTCTGGCTCAGCGGAGAAAGATTCTTCAAGCGGAACAGGAAGGCCGCCTCTCACATTATGTTCCCCGGGAAACCGCTGATCGGATTTCGGATTATTTCCGGAACAATTTCAATAAACCGATTTCTCTGAAATCCGTTGCAGCCGAATTCGGAATGAGTGAGGAGACCATTCGGCGGATTTTTCACAGAAGTTATGGAGAAATCACTCCCGGAAAACTGATCAGCCGACTGCGGATGCAGTTCGCCGTTGAAATGCTGGAACATACGGAGGAACCAATTTCCAGGATTGCGGAAAAATGCGGATATAGTGATCCGTTTGTGTTCAGCAGAGCATTCAAACGACAAACCGGATCCTCTCCGCAGAAACATCGGAAACAATATCTTGCTTCTTCTGAAGAGGCTGAAAAATCCTTTTCCAATTGAGGCTCCGCTTCTTTGCCAATAAAATCAAGAAGTTATGCGTTTTCCGGAAAGGTTTTCAGATAGTCGAATGCCCGCATGACACGGAGGTACATTCCGTTGAAATAAAATTTTTCCCGGTCTGTTTTATTCTGATGAGCATAATTTTTCAGTTCATTTTGGCTGAGAGCGGTATAAAACTCCGGCTTTTCAAGAGGAGGAAGACCATGCGCATTGACATGCAGAATAATCGCACCGTCCACATATTGACGGTTGAATCCGGAACGATAAATACCAGCTCCCTGAAAGATTGCAATCGCGGGAAGAGAATGCGGTTTTGCGTTTTTCGGAATGGAAAGAATGCCGGTAAGCGGTTTCGGTCCGGCGTAGACGACTGTAACGACAAAATGGTCCGCTTTGTTTTTCAGGTCCTGGGGCGCTTCCACTGGGATTCTCGATATTTCCCGGACAGGGACCTGGTTGAGTCTTTTCCGCTGATGGCTCCAGAAGGCATCGAAATCGGCGGGTTCCGGATCATTCTGACGCAGCTTTTCCGGTTCAACCATAGCTCCGGCAAACGAGTTGACAAACCATCCGCGTGTTTTTTTTGATTCTTTCTCCTTTTCCATCCAGAGCAAAGACTCGAACCAGGAGCCATCCGGGTTTGTCAGGAGAGGTTTTGATCTTCAGCGTCTGATCTCCTGGAGCTCGTTTCGTTTCTATCGGAAAGCCGTTTTTGTGAAGTGTGTATTCAATGATTTTGCCAGAGGCGGGAGTCCCGTTTTCAAGAAGTTTAAATTGGAATCCAATCGCTTTCCCGCAACGGAAAATGCCATCTTTTCTACTGACTTCTGCAGAGAAAACAAGCGGTTCTTTCTATGGCTTTTGTGCGTTCAGGAGGATCGGGGTGGACAAAAGGATGCACAGAATCGCCGAAAGAGAAATGTGTTTCATAAAAGTTGACTCCTTGTGTTTTTTATTCCGAAAAGTTGGATTCCCTTTTTGTTTTGATAAATCCGATTCCTGACATGATTGCCGGAAGCCCGTTTTCCTGCCTGATTGCCAGCCGTTTCGGAAAACCGGCTGTAAGGGTGCAGATGCGGGCGGAAATCATTCCGCAGAAATTTATTCTGTTTCTGCCTGCTGCGGTTGTCTGTCGGGAGCATGTTTTTCCTCTCTTTTCGTGAACAGGGACAGCTCAATCTACATCATCTTATACATTACAACACAGGAAGAGAGCTTGGAAAATGTCATAATTGTTCTTTTTGATGTCATAATTGATCAGATTGAAACTTGTAATTTGCATGATTTCATGAGGAAGTTTTCTTTTTTACATTTCTAGAATCTTCCATCAACTCATGCTGCCTTCCGTTTTTGCGGCAGCAGTTGTTGCGATAATCACGCGGGCTGATCCCGTGGAATTTATGGAAGGCTCTGGAAAGAGAAAAACCGCAGCCGAGCCCGACCATTGATGCGATTGCATCAAGTTTGTAAGTTGTATTGCGTAAAAGATTGGCTGCTGCGTTCATGCGCAGCTCATGGAGTCGTGCCATCGGGGAGACTCCAAAATAGGTTCTGGAAACAGCAAAGAGTGCGGATGGACTGATGCCTGCCTGTCGTGCCATTCCAGATACGGTCCACTGTTTTTCAAGGGAAACCTCCATGGAATCGAAGAGAGTCCGTACCCGCTTGACATGATCCGCTTCCGGAGCAAAGCGTTTGAGGATTCTCCGCAGCAGCAGTTCAATCATTCGGAGTCCGTACCATGAAAGACCAGATTCGTCTTTCATCGTTGCATTGCTTTCCCGGTATAGAACGGAAATCAGCGAACGCAGGCATTCCAGATCGACCGCCGCATCGTCAAAGCGCTTGACATTCTCCAGAAAATGCCATTCGGAGGAGTTCGGACACAGATGAAACCAGACCAGTTCAAGCGGTTCTTCTGCGGAATACAGATACCATGTCCCTGCCGGCAGAAACAACATGCTGTCCGCCGGAAAATCACGCGTCTCTCCTCTCGACGGGTGATCGCGAAAATGCAGAACTCCCCGGCGGACCATCAGCAGAACATGAAATGGATAGGAAGGCGTTCGGACAACCAGATAACCGGGAAGCAGATAACTGACTCCCATCAGGTCGATCGAAGAGATATGCCTGATTTTTCCTGCAACAGCCGGTGAAACGATATGCTCTACCGAGCCTTTGGGAATATATGTAGTTCTGGTTATGTTTTTTACAGGAATTGCCATTGTGTTTCTCCGGATTTTGAGATATAATATAACGAAAACAGAGAATTAATCAATCTGGAAAAAGAAGGAAATGTTATTTTTATGAATTCGTTTCAGAAAGAACTTATGGCCTTGGAAAGTCCGATTCTTCTTGCCGGAAACGAGAGAATCGCTTACCGGGACCCGTGTGTGTTCCGCAGGAATGGAACGTTTCACCTGTTCTTTACGCTGGTGGAAACTGAGACGGATGGTTCCGTTTTCCTTTATGTTGCGACAACGGAAACACGGGATTTTCGCTTGTTTTCTCCCATCAGGAAAATAACCGTGAGAGATCAGCGATGCAACTATTCCAGTCCGGGAAATGTTCTTGAGTTCGGAGGACTTTATCACTTGTGTTTCCAGTCGTATTGCCGTGAAAACGGAGAGAAGTTTGGAAATGAGCGCTGCCGTCTTTTCCGATCATCCTCCCCGGATCTGCGTTGCTGGTCGCCGCCGGAAATCATTCCAGTGAAAGGTCCGGATGTACAGGAGAACCAGATGGGCAGGATGATTGATCCGTTCTGGTTCTTTGATCGGAAAGATCCCGGAAAAATCTGGTGTTTTTTCAAGCAGAACGGAATTTCATATGCGTGGAGCAGGGATCTGAAAAAGTGGAATTTCATCGGGCGGATGGATGGCGGAGAAAATGTCTGTGTGGTGATCGCAGATAGTCGCTACCATCTCTGGAGTTCTCCGAAAAATGGAATCTCTCTTCAAACCAGCCGCGATCTGGAACACTGGGAGCCTGAGGGAAGACTGATTACGCTCGGTCAGAATCAATGGGATTGGGCGCGCGGGCGTCTTACTGCCGGATTCGTTCTGGATCTCCGCGATCATCCGGATGTCGGTCTGGCTCTGCTTTTCTATCATGGGACTGGACCGGAAGATGAATCGGTTGTCTTTGATACCCATGCCTGTATCGGAATTGCCTGGAGCAACGACCTGCTCCACTGGCATTATCCTGGAGAGGTGCGTCGGACAGAATCCTGCATTCTTCCATCATGTCCGGCAGCAGATTTCGGAAATACAGACAGCAACATTTCTCTGGCAGACTCCTGTGGTGAAAAAGCGTTGAAGTGCAGGGATATAAGAAGACTCTCTCATCCTTCTAGTGGAGAGTTCCGCCGCCTGGCAAGTCCCTCTCTGCTCAAAGAGTCTTCCGAGAGAGAAAAAAACGGGAAACCAGAGTTCCCAGAAAATACCAACAAAAAACAAAGGAATGAAAAAATGAGCTCCAGAAAATTCACATTAATAGAACTCCTGATTGTAATTGTTGTCATAGTCATTCTGATTGCGATGCTTTTTCCGGCGCTGAATAAGGCTCGTCAGACCGCAGTGAAAGTAAAATGTGCCGGAAATCTGAAGCAGATTGGCACTGCCCTGGTTGTCTATGCCGGCGATCAGGAGTTCTTTCCCCCCGCGAAACAAGCGGGATATAACCTCTTCAATTTGAACACCTGGCACTGGTTGCTCATGCCATATCTTGAGATGAAGAGAAAAGCCCCGGGAGACTGGCTTTCCGCAAGCAGAATCCGGGAATCCGGGGTTCTGCTCTGTCCGGCATTGAACTTTAATCCATCCATGCGGGACCGGAACAGTTATTCCATGTTCGGATTCGGTCCTCTGGCTGCCTGGTATAAATTAAGTCCGAATAAAGTCGTTTACGGCGCCGCAGGAGATGCAAATGCAATTTATGCAGCCTCTCCCTCATCAAGTTGCAGTTTTGACGGAGGAACCGGCATTCTTCCCCGTCCGTCCATAATCACTCTTGTTTCGGAAGCCGGGTATGTCAGCGGGACAGACGGGAATGATGTTGTTTTCCAAAATTGCAAACAGCTCGGCAATGAACCTCTCTACATTTATGATGCGGCCAACGGAAGCAGCGGATTCGAAATGGCGTATCGACACGTTCAGCGCAAGAATGTCCTCTGGCTTGATGCCCATGTCTCCGATGTCGGTCTGAACCAGCTTCACAGTCATGGGTTCCGGAAATGGTGATTTTTTCAGGAAAAGAATGATACAAGAACAAGGAAGTGGTTTTATGAAGCGAGAAATGTTCGTGTCTTTGTTTCTGATGTTTGCCGCAGGATGTGCCCATGCGGATTTCACCAGCGGTCTGCTGGCACGCTGGACATTCAATGATGTTTCCTCAGAAACGCGAGTGCTGATTGACGATATAGCCGGTATTCCGCTGAAAAAAGAGTTTTTCGGTTCTGATCCGTTGTTTCAGATCAATCCGTCCGGAAGCATTCTGCTGGGGGACGGGACCTATCTGCTGACCGGTGCCGTAAATTCGGGGTCTCCTCGTTTTGCAAGGCTCCTGGAAAGCGGAACGATTTACTGCCGGATTCGATACGGGAAATCCGACGGGCTTGCATTCCATTTCGGACTTGTCAATGCGGAGAAGCCGGGAGACTGGCCGCAGCTTGTTTTGACGGAACTTTCGTTCCCGGAAGGACTTGCCGTCCGGGCGAAAGGAAGCGGAACTCTGGAAGCGGGAATGGGGTCCGGTTACCTTCCAGCGAAAAAGGATGGATGGTCCGATGTGGCAATCGCCTTTGACGGAAAAGCTCGGAAAGTGATTCTTTATGTAGATGGGAAGGTTGCGGAACGTCCCGCTCCGATGACCCGTCTGGATGTATTCCGTTCGCTGATGCTCGGCAGACTGAAACAGCATGGAGGCAGCCGAATTGAGTTGGACGAGGTCCGGATTTATGATTCCGCACTCCCGGCAGAGTGGATTGCGGAAATTCAGCCGGTTGTACGGGGAAGAAAGGAAGATCACAAAAAGGAACAGAACCGTCTGGTGATTGAAGATTTTTCTGATGTGGGCACCTGGCGTACCTGGGAAGTTGCCAATACTACGCCGGGGCGGTGGTTCGCCGCGGATCTGGTCCTGAGTGCGGAGCCGGATTCTTCCAGGGATGACGGCTATGCTGGAAAATTGAAATTTGATTTTGCGGATGCCTCCAAAACCGGGAAACTGGATTTCTGCCGCGCCAAAGCCTCCCTGCCGGAAGTGTTTGCCGACGCCGTGGAGTTCGATGCCGATTCGAAAGGTGTTCGCGGACGTTTTGCTTTCACTCTGGAGGATTCTGCTGGTAGAACACTGCGGACTCAGAGTGCAGAACTCTCCGGTGCCGGCTGGCGACGTTACCGGTCCCCGATTACAATCCATGGCTTTGCTCCGCCGTATAAACTGGAGAAAATTCATTTTGAAGCGGATGGTGTTGCCGGAAAAGGAGAAATCCTGATTGATGATATCGCTTTTACCGGAACAGTCAGCAGTCAAAGGCTGATTACCATCCGGCCCCAGCTTGCTCCGCTGGCGAATGTTCCCGGGGAAAAGCTCCATGCTGCATACCGTCTGCGCAATGCGGCTCCGGAAGAAATAACCGGTGTATTAAGGATTGTGCTTCAGGATTTACGAGGAGAACAGACTGCTCAAGCGGAAAAAACAGTCCGGATTCCTCCTTTCGGCTCTGTCCCGGTCCATTTTGAGCTTCCGCCACAGAAGATCGGAAGCTACCATGCGGATGTGACTTTTGTTGCCGAACGCTGTAAAAGCAGTTATCTGGACTGGTTTGCGGTTTTCCAGCCGAACGGCAGACGGATGAATCATGTTCCGATGTGGTTCGGCATTCAGGATACCGTCACATGGAACGGCACTGCGGAGAATGCTCTTCACAATCAATGGAAACAACTTGCGGGATTTGACATTGAACGCTTCTGTATTACGGGAAGCCGGATTGAAAATGGTTCTGTCAGCAGCGTCCCGGCGGTCCGGAAGTATCTGGATGACTATGAAAGACTCGGGATGCTTGCCTGTGTTTCCTACACGGATGCGGTCCCGAATTATACTCAGAAAAAGCCGAAACCAAGAGGCGCACCGACGAATCTTCCGGCATTCCGCCGTCACATGACAAACGTATTTGAATGCCTGAAGCCTTATGACTCTGTCCGTTACCTGGAATTCTGGAATGAACCTGATCTGGATTTCTACAACGGAACGTTTGAAGAATATCTTCCTGCGCTCCGGATCATTCATGAAACCCGGAATGCGACAGCTCCTGCAATCCGACTTACCACCGGTGGAGTTACCATCAAGCATCCGAAGGAAAAGAAAAACTTCTCCCGCGATACCTATGTCCGCGCGAAAGCGTACTACGATATTGCCAGCTTTCATGCTCACGGCAGTCTCCTGGACTATGTGGAGCGGCAGGAAAAAGTGGAACAATGGCTTGCGGAAGCCGGAAAGGATGTTCCAATCTGCAATACCGAAACCGGAGACCGCGCCGGTTATGTTCCGGAGACCATCTATCGTCAGGCGGGAACTCTGGCCCGCAAAATCATCTATGCAAAGAGCCGCAACACGGAATTTTACATCTGGTTCACCCTCCAGGACTTCTGGGACATGGATCCGATGGCGGATGATTCGTTCGGACTGGTAACAAGCGACAATCGGCCGAAACCGTCCTTTGTCGTGTACAACGAACTGATCCGCCGTCTCGGCAATACCGGGCGCGGGGAGAAGCTTTCTGACAAACAGCTTGATCTTTATCGGTTCCGCTCTCTGGATGGGAAACGGGAAATTCTGGCGCTCTGGCCGCGAATTGCCGGAACACGTCAGCTTCTCTCTCTGGAAGGAAGCGGCTCTCTGGAGGCAGTTGATCTCTACGGAAGAAAAATTCCGATCACATCTTGCAGTGGTTATGCGGCAATCCCGGTCGATGATGTGATTTACATTTCATATCCGGCGGGTTGTTACCGTCTGGGGAGTCCGATTGCAGTACAGAATCGAATTACCGGATGTCCTGCGGGAGCTGTCGTCGATGTGGAAATCAAGGTCCACAATCCTTTTGACCGGGAAATGGAACTGCGGAATGCCAGCGGACGAAAAATTCTGAAACCTGGCGAAACACTTCTTCTTCCGGTTCCGTTTTCTGTGCCGGCCAATGCTGTTAACGGAATGCTTGCAAGGGAGGAAAAATGGAAATTGACTGTTGGAAGCGAAACAATGGAATGGAGTGTTCCTGTCACGGTCAATGTCTGCTATCCCGTTGCGGAAGGCTCTGTGCCGGCTGCACACATTGAATTGAAGACTCTGGACAAGGTTTGCGAGATGAGTTTTGATCCGCACATTCCGCGCTGGATGGGTCCGAAGGATCTTTCCTGCTCGTTCGGAATGAGCCGCAGAAACGGTTGTCTGCTCCTTTTGGTGGATGTCACTGATGACCGGCATGTCATGAACAGTCTTCCGGAAAACGGCTGGCGGGATGACAGCATTCAAATTGCCTTTTCCTCTCTGGATGGAAAATATACCGAGCTCACACTTTCCGGTCGCGATGGAAAGGGGTGTGCTTATGCACATATTACCTGTCAGGAGAAATTGAAAGGCATCTGGAAGGTTCCTGTCAGTGTGATTCATCGGAACGGCGTTACCCGCTATCGGGCAGAACTGCCGCTTGCGAAACTCGGCATTTTGAACCGTTCCGGCACACTATTCCGTTTTGCTTTTCTGGTCAATGAAAACGACGGCAAAGGACGCATCCGCTGGATGGAATGGATGGGAGGAATTGGCAGGGCAAAAAATCCGGATGAATTCGGCTGGGGAGTTCTCAATTGAAAATGCCCGTTTCAAGGAGACTCTCCGGCAGAAGATTCCGTTCGATGAGAGGAATCTTCTGCCGGAATGTAGAACCAGCCGGAAAAATTCCATTGCACGAGAAGTTCTGCCGGATTACGGCAGCAGAACCAGATCCATCCATTGACCGGGCATTTTCCGGTGTCCGATCCCGGGAGTCAGTTCCAGGAATCCCGCCCGTTCCCTGCCGTTGCAGATGTTGACCAGAGTGCTGAGACGCATGGAGGCATTCGGCAGAAGGCGGAAGGGACTCACTGCACGACGCGGAAACGCGATTTCGTAAACGATCCGATCGGCGTATTTACGAATAGCAACGGGAACTTCTTCCCGGGGCAGGAGTCCCTGCTCCTTGTTCAGACTGTCATAGAGGGCGATGGAGGCCCAGCGGCGATAGACTCTGGCATCTCCGCCCATGAGACCGATGGAGTATTCGAAGTCGTCGTCTTCGAGATTTTCGCGGCCGGGAGATGCGTTCCGGAGCGGATCAAAGCAGATCTGGACACTGTCATATTCCCATACGCGGTCCGGCCGGGCGATCTCCGGGAGCGCGTGGAGTTCCGGCTTGAACACTTCGGCGGAAGCGTAAAGGAAATTGTCATCCCAGGCATAGCGCAGGTTTACTGTGATCTTCTCTTCCGCTTTGCCCCAGTTGCGGTGTTCTCTCGGGTCCGTATTGCGTTTGTCCAGACGGATCGGGACGGAAGTCGCGGGCCAGTCGGAAAGATCCCCGTCAATTTTGAGCGGCTTCGGCGTTTTGTGAACGAGAATGGCTCGCAGGTTGATCTCTGTTTCGCGAACTTCTTTTCCGGAGGGGATTTCCACGCGGAGCCGGAGTTTGCAGGATGCGGTGGAAATCGCTTTTTTCAGACGGAATTCCGCTTTCCGGGAATCTTCGCCCGGAACACCTTTCAGAGTCCGGATGGCGCTGCCTTCCACGGCACCGGGCGAAAGAACCGATACCGTACAGTCAAACGGACGGCCCGTCGTGTTTCGTACCGTCACAGCAAATGTGCGTTCTCCCGTGACGACAGATTCAATCTCCGCGTAATTTCCCGATTGTCCGGTCAGAGAAGCGTTCTCCAGAAGAGTTGTCAGCTCCGCAACGGAAAGAGTGCTGTCCAGATAGACGGGATGAGCTCCGACAGCCAGTGATACAGAAGGGATTCTGTTTCCGAAGAAGTCATACGCGGTCAGTTTCGCCGCATCCCCGGGGGAGAAGCGCATCCGGGAGGAGTTCCCCTGCCATTTCCAGAGCACGGCGGTCCGTTTCGTTCCGTGATCGAAGATCGGGGAACGGTAACTGAGTCCGAGTTTTGCCCGTCCGGCAGGTTTTGCCGTTTCCAGACGGTCGATCAGATTGCGGAGCGCAAAAAACATCACATTTGGAACAGGAGTATTGTCCGTTCCCGGATTTCCCATGAAAACGAGCTGCCACGCGCTGCCGGCATGTTTGGTGTCAAGACAGAAATGATAGTAGCGTTCCGCACCTCCGGCAAGTCCCTGAATAATGTTGCGGATATCCAGCGCGGCGGTATCGCGGAGATAATCCGTGATTGTCTGATCGGTCATCGCCGACGGAACGACATGACCGGCTTCGGTTCCCATCTGCGGGAGTCTGCGGAAGGCGTTGATCGTTTCCTGAAGGCGTTCCGCCTCCTGCATGTAATCGGGCAGTTCGGGTTTCGAACGGTAAGGATGGTAGGTGACGGCGTCAAACAGATCCTTTCCGCCTTTGGAAAGAATTGCGGAAATCCAGGTGTAGTCAATGCCGCAGGTGGTCGGGCCGGCAATCTTTGCGGAGGGGTCGTACTGCTTCACCGTTTTTGCGACTTCCTGAATCTGCTTCCAGTTGTTCTCGACCGACCAGCCGGAGATGTTCGGTTCGTTCTGCGTTTCATAAAACTCGGCAAGGCCGGCGTATTTTTTCACGTAGGATTGAAACTGTCCGCACCAGGCGTTCCAGCGTTCTGGATTGTCTCGTTCCTGTTTGCTCATGGAGACGCAGAGAAGCGCGCGGATCCCGTGACTTTTCAGATAGGGAAGCTGTTCAAAACTCTGCCAGAGCGATCCGGATGCAGTTCCGATTCGGAGAATGCCGATGCGGAAATCCTTGAGATAGGGCATCAGACATTTCATGTTCTGCATGGCGGTCGCTTCGATTCCGATGCGGAAGTTTGGCGCACGGTTCCGGTCGATCACTCCGAAATAGAGCGTGCTTTCCTCTGTATGCGAACCGCTTTTGCAGAGAAAGGTCAGATTCACCGGACCTCGCAGTGTGTTCGGCGGAAGAAGATTGAACGGAATCGTTTTTCTCTCTCCTTTCTTCAGCGTCATTTTTCGGGGAACCGACTGCTGAACGATCTTTCCCGTCCAGTCCTTCCAGAGAACGGTGAGGACGGTGTCGAGGGACTTTTCCGTGTAGTTTTCGGCTTCGAGCGCAACCTTGACCATTTCTCCGGTGTAGTAGTAGCCGGATTTGCGCGCATGAGAGGCTCGGAGATGAAGCGGTGCGGCGTCGTGGAAGCGGGAGTGACCGCCGATGGCATAGGAGACGGAGTCGATCCAGAGCGTTCCGTTCTGTTTCTCCCCCGGGACAAGGTAGGGCATAACCAGCCCGGTGGGAGCCGGATAGGCATTGACAATATTGCCGAACACCTGGAAATCCTTTCCTTT
>CASEYW010000101.1 GCA_949292215.1 uncultured bacterium | reverse complement strand
CGCTGCAAACGCTGCGGGAAACATCCGTATGACGATCGGGACGGATACTGTGCAAAGCATTACTGTCCGGAACATGGCATTCTGATGGAATGGCTGGATCAGAAGGATGTCTGTCCGTTGAAATGCAGGATCTGCGGGAAGCACGGCAAGTTTCCGAACGGGATTTGCAGCAGACACGACTGTCCGGTTCATGGAAATCAGAAGCTCAACGACAAGGGCGAGTGCCTGGTGCGCTGCGAGCGCTGCAACTCTCATGAAAAACTTTATCAGGTCAATGGGAAAAACTTATGTGAGAAACACTACTGCTTCCAGCATAAAGCATGGAAGGATGAACAGGAGATCTGTCCCGTGAAATGTAAGAAATGCGGAGAACACCAGTTCAGCGGCGAGAGTGGTTTCTGTCAGAAACACCATGAATTTTACCTGAACAAACGGAAAGGAATCCAGGCCCTTGAGAATCTTCGCTTTCTGGACGCGGTGAACTTTTTCATGAAAAGCGATCTTACGGATCCGGAAGTACAATATTCCATCGCCCGCAGCGCATACCTTGTCTCGGAACCGGCTGAGATCGCAGGCATCAATCAGATCTTACGGGCGAAATCCGCCGATCCGGGGAAAGCCAGTCAGTGCGAAGAGGAAATTTTTGCATGGATTATGGAATGGCTGGAGAAATCATGGAAAGGAGGATGGAAAGAGGGAGAGGAGCTTTACCGGATCCTGTTGCAGGAAGATTACCGGAAAATGAAAAAACTGAGAATCTCAAACTGAAAATCTCTGAAAGGATGGCAACCATGAATGTGAAAAAATTTTTAATAATGATTTTGCTTGTCGGCTTCCTCTGTCCCGGATTTTGTTCAGAATATGTGCAGGTGCAGAAAGACCCTTTATTCAAGAAGCTGGTGCAGAAAAATCCGAAAAGCCTTCTTTTTATCGAAAAAACAAAATATGACAAGGAAAAACTCGCAAAATATCCGTATGGAATGCCTGTTTATATCGTTGAATGCAATACCGGGGTCACCGAATCCGATTTTAATACAATTTGCAGCAAAATAGAGAAGGAATGTCCGGAGAGGATCAAAACAGTGCTCATCGATTTTCGTAAGAGAAATAAACAACTGGTGAATGCAACAGAGATCAATCCAGTGAAAGAAAAACCGGGAAAAAACTGCGATATACTCTGGTACAAGACTCTCGTTTCCTATAAAGACAGCGAAGGGAAACTCCGGAATGGCATTTTCTATGTCATGAATCTGCTTTATTTCCGGGATGGACGCTTCATCTCTGCGCAGAGTTCCCATTTCATCGACAGTAAGAAAATGAAAATGCATGAAACGGATGCCAGGGAATTTTATGCTTTCCTGGAAAAAAATGTTCCTGAACTTTTCCCCGATATCTCCTCTGCCCGGCCGGTTCCCGCTGTGAAACCTGCACTTCCCACAGGCAGTACGGCTGCATCAAAGGCGTCATCAACAAAATCCGGGACTGCCGCTCCATCTCATCCTGCTCCTGAAAAAACGGATGCAAAGAAAACGAAAACAAGTTCAACAGAAGCGGGAAATGAGTATTATCTGACTCCGCCGCTGGGATTTTTCCGTGGAATTGCAACCATCCTTTTTTCTCCATGCAATTATCTGCGGGCATTTCCTTTATCCTTCAGTGAAAAGGAAGGTTTACTTCTGCTGCCCTTTGCTCTTGTTGGAGAAACGGGTCCCACTGGTTTGGATATTTTCTGCGGAACACTTGACACTGTTTCTTTCGGCCTTATCGGAAACGAAATATATGGAGAAAAACATACGCCCTGGTGGTGGGAACGGGATTTTTTCGGCTTCGGTGTAAGCAGGAAATCGGAATCAAAGGAAAAGGATAAACGATAAGATGGGGATTCAAGTTAAATTTGATGGGAATTACAAGCCATTAAGCATCAAGGGTGACAACTCCGCAGATTACTGGAATGTCAAGTATCAGTTAGGCGAGAACCCCGAGAGCGTATTTCCGCAGGCGGAGCCGCAGCAGGGGGAAAACGGCGAATTGGAGTCTGTCGAATTTTCCGCCGTCAATCTCTACGGAAGAGAAGCTCTGCGGAACTCCAAGGATATTTCACAAACCAGAGTCCCGAAATCCGAAGTCGAACGAATCCAGCGTGAACTGGAAAGTCTGCATGCGCTTGCGGAAAATCCGAATGTCCCGGAAGAACGCCGGAATTTCTATCGCAATCTTCGTCTGCCGGATCCCAGTCAGATCCCGTTTGCCTGGAGAATCTCAGGTTTATTCAGAAAACACCTTCACATCTTATGGGGATTCGGCACGTCCCGGAATGGTGACGGAACCTTTTTGCCTAAAACGACAAAATCGGAGAAATCTCCGACAAATCCGGAGGAAAATTGGCCGGACAATCATCTGCGTTACAGCATCAAGGATATTTTATCTCCGGCAAACGGTTCGTCACGCCTTTCCTCGTGGTCATTTACTCCGCTGGCATATTTCCTGCTGCTTCTTCTGATCATCGGACTTCTTTTCATTGGCTGGCGATATGGAATTCCCCTGATGAACAACCTGTTGGCAGGTCCCGCAACGGACACAACAACCAGTCAGGAGCAAAAGAAAACGCTCAATCCAAAACCGGGAGAGAAGGACGGAAATTCAGACTCGAAGAACAATATCTCCAACGATCCGCAAGCTGGAGAGAAAGGCGGAAGTTCCGGCACGAAGGAAAATATCATCAATGATCCGCAAGCTGGTGAGAAGGGCGGGAATTCCGGCACGAAAGACAATATCACCAACGATCCAAAAGCTGGTGAGAAGGACGGAAATTCCGGCACGAAAGACAATATTACCAACAATCCAAAAGCTGGTGAGAAGGACGGAAATTCCGGCACGAAGGACAATATCACCAACGATCCAAAAGCTGGTGAGAAAGGCGGGAGTTCCGACACGAAAGACAATATCACCAACGATCCACAAGCTGGTGAGAAGGACGGAAATTCCGGCACGAAAGACAATATTACCAACGATCCAAAAGCTGGTGAGAAGGACGGAAGTTCCGGCACGAAGGAAAATATCATCAATGATCCGCAAGCTGGTGAGAAGGGCGGGAATTCCGGCACGAAAGACAATATCACCAACGATCCACAAGCTGGTGAGAAGGACGGAAATTCCGGCACGAAAGACAATATTACCAACAATCCAAAAGCTGGTGAGAAGGACGGAAATTCCGGCACGAAGGACAATATCACCAACGATCCAAAAGCT
>CASEYW010000100.1 GCA_949292215.1 uncultured bacterium | reverse complement strand
ATTTGTTCCTCCGTTTCCGTAGACGTGGTCAGAAAGGTCAGGATTTCTCCCACGCCACGACGTCATTATTATATGAACGATCCTCGAACCGAACATTTATTGTTCGCGTACGACCTGCCAGAATTCCAATTCCACTGGAGTTGAGCGGCCGAAAATGGAAACTTCCAGTTCAAGTCTTCCACGTTCCGCATCAATCTTCCTTACGACACCTTCAAAGTTTTCGAATGCGCCGTCTTTAATCCGTACTGTTTCACCGATTTCATACTGAATTTTCGGCTTTGCCTTTTCTTCGGGCTCAGCCGTCTGCATCAGAATGTAATCAATTTCCTGCTGAGACAGGGGCTGGGGACGGTCACTGCCGCCGATAAAACCGATGACTCCCTGAATTCCACGCACAAAATACCAGACGCGTTCATCAAGAGAACCGTCTGGTTTATAGAGATCCATCCGGGCCAGAACATAGCCGGGGAAGAATTTCCGGGTCGTAGTGGTTCTTTTATCCTTCCTGAATTCAGAAACTTTTTCTGTGGGAATCAGGATCTCGTAGACAGGAAGAGCGGTTTCTTCCTGACGAAGGGCTGTCTCAATATTCTCTCTGACTTTGTTTTCATGTCCGGAGAGAGTGTGCAGTACGAACCACTGTCCAGCATTTCTGTCCATGATGAACTCCCTGGGAAATTTGTCAGAATGTTATAACGAAACGAACAGCGTGGAACAGGATCTGATCCACTCCGGCAACGAAGATCGAAGTAATCACCAAAGCAATTATCACCAGTATCGTGGATTCAAGAACTTCCTGCTTGCTTGGCCAAGTGCATTTGGCCATCTCATCGATAGTGGATCTGATAAACGATCTCAATCCCGCGACCAGTTTTGTCATGGTGCGCTGTTCCTTCCATTCTTTGCCGTTAAATAAATGGCAGGGGCTGAGAGCCTCGAACTCCCGACCTGCGGTTTTGGAGACCGCTGCTCTACCAACTGAGCTAAACCCCTGTAAATTTCAGTCTTTCATGCGCAAGGCGCGCCGGAGAACTTACTTGGTTTCCTTATGAACCGTGTGTTTGCGTTCGAACTTACAGTATTTTTTCTTTTCGAGACGGCCGGGAGTATTGCGTTTCTCCTTCGTCGTCGTGTAATTTCTATGCTTGCATTCGGTGCATTCCAATGTGATTATTTCACGCATTTTAAAGCTCCGTAACCGAAAATCAGGAGTGCGGCCGGGTGGCCGCACTCCGGTGTATTCGGAGGTTATTCCGATCTTACTTCAGAATTTCCGTAACGCGTCCGGAAGCAACCGTACGGCCGCCTTCGCGGATAGCGAAACGCTGTGTCTTTTCCATCGCAATCGGGGCGATGAGTTCGACTTCAATCGAGACTCTGTCACCAGGCATGACCATCTCAACACCTTCCGGCAGCTTGATGACGCCGGTCACGTCGGTCGTTCTGAAATAGAACTGAGGACGATAGTTGCTGAAGAACGGGCTGTGACGTCCGCCTTCCTCTTTGGACAGAACGTAGATTTCCGCCGTGAAGGTCGTATGCGGAGTAATGGAACCCGGTTTTGCGAGAACCTGGCCGCGCTCGACTTCTTCTTTTCTTGTTCCACGGAGAAGGCAGCCGATGTTGTCGCCGGCCTGACCTTTGTCAAGTTCCTTATGGAACATTTCAACACCGGTAATCGTGGTCTTGCTGGTCGGTTTGATTCCGACGATTTCAACCGTATCGCCGACTTTGACTTCACCGCGTTCCACACGACCGGTAACCACTGTTCCACGACCTTCGATGGAGAACACGTCTTCGATCGGCATCAGGAAGGGTTTGTCTGTTTCGCGCTGGGGCTCAGGAATCCAGGTATCGATCGCATCCATGAGTTCCTGGATGCATTTGCATTCCGGAGCATTCGCATCGGTGGCCTGCAGAGCAGGATACGCAGCACCTTTGATGATCGGGGTGTTGTCGCCATCGAAGTCATATTTGCTGAGGAGTTCACGGATTTCCATTTCAACGAGGTCGAGGAGTTCCGGATCGTCAACAAGGTCAACTTTGTTCAGGAAGACAACGATCTTCGGCACACCGACCTGCTTTGCAAGAAGGATGTGCTCGCGTGTCTGCGGCATCGGGCCGTCAACAGCGCTTACAACGAGAATCGCACCGTCCATCTGAGCAGCACCGGTGATCATGTTCTTGACATAGTCCGCATGGCCCGGGCAGTCAACGTGAGCATAGTGACGCTTGTCGCTCTGATACTCAACGTGAGAGGTGGCGATTGTCAGAATCTTCGTGGAGTCACGACGGCCCTGGGATTCAGAAGCTTTCGCAACCTGGTCATACGGAATATAATCCGCGAGACCCTTGAGGTTCTGCACATGTGTGATTGCTGCTGTCAGCGTGGTCTTGCCGTGGTCAACGTGGCCGATTGTTCCTACGTTGGCGTGGGGCTTCTCTCTTACAAATTTCTCTTTTGCCATCTCGGGGCCTCCTTTTGGTGACTTGCATGGCTTATTGTTTACCGTTTATAAATAACGTCCGTACTTATGCTCCATCTCCATTTCCCATGATTCTGAAGGGAAAAATGGAGCCCACAACCGGGATTGAACCGGTGACCTCGTCCTTACCAAGGACGTGCTCTACCAACTGAGCCATGTGGGCTGGATGTCCGCCGTTGATTTCTCATCAACCGCAAACGAGTCTATACTATACAGCATCTCTGCCATAAATCAAATTGATTTTCTGATTTTTATGAAAAAATCCAATTCCACATTCATTACAGCTTCATTTTCATGTCCGGCAAAACCTGTTTTTCCATTCTCTTTTGCCGCTGATCAACCAAGCCGAACAAAAATGGTGCTCGAGGGGAGACTCGAACTCCCATGGATTGCTCCACTAGCACCTCAAGCTAGCGCGTCTGCCATTTCGCCACCCGAGCATTCCCGCATTTCCGAAAAACATCGGCAATGCGAGAGTTTACTATATCATGCTTTTCCGTATTGTCAAATTTTTTTTCGCATCATCCAGATTTTTTCATTAAATGAGTTCAAAAAAACTCTCTCTTCGATCCAATCCAGACCATCTTCAATGAATTTCCGAACTTCATTCTTTCTCTCTGCCGCCGCTTTTCCATCCAGAATTGCGGGCAATGAATTCATATGCGGCAACGGCTCCATGCCTTCCTGCGGTAATTACCCGGAAAACGGTTTTGCCATTCCGGACGGCAAACGGAATTTCATACAACCGGCATCCATCGAAATCTACCGCATGAAGCACAAAACCGGAGCAATCGCGATTCAGTGTAATCTCCGCCTCCCCACGCCGGACCAGAAGCGGAAGTTTTCCCCAGGTCTCCCAAATCCGCATATCCGGATCACCGAACGTCATCCCGGTATTCTTTGTCTCGGTCAGATGAAGAATCAAAAGACGGTCGCTTTCTTTCAAAGACCGATGATCCCGCGAAGCAATCAGAATTCCGCAGAATGTCCGCAGATTCCGGACCTCAGCAAAACGCCCGCCCAGGGAATCTCCGCCCTCCAGCAGAAATCCTTCGCTACGGGAAGTGACAACACAGAAGCGGTTCTGTTTCATTCCCAGAGTCAGCTCACCAGTCGAACTGACAAATGTTCCGCTCACAGGATCATAACTGTTTTTCGGAATCGCTCCCGCACGTTCGAGTTTTTCAAACGCATTCAAATGATCGGTCGAGCGCACAACCGGAACGTTCAGACTCAGTTTCTCCCCGGCGGAATCCGTTGAAATCGCAGCGACACTCCCTGAGGGAAGTACAGGAAGCGTCCCCGGGGAAAACAGCACATTCCCGGTTTTCGCGACCAGTCCGATCCGGGAGGGAACAATTCCACACTCGTCCGGACTTTCCGGGGACTCGAAATGTCTCCGGTTCAGAAGAAGCGGAACCGAGCGATCGGAGCTCCTGACATCCCTCCGCAGAAAGAACAGATTCCCTGCCCGCTCCGATAGCAGCCGCATCGGGTCATTCACAATGTCAAAGAATTCCAGCCGGCTTTCTTCTTTGGCAAACAGTGAAGCATTGTGCGAATACGAAAAACGGCAGAGCGCACTCCAGTCTTGAAGCGCTGCATATGCCCCGGTCAGAAACGCTCCCTCCACATTGTACCGGTTCGTATTCGTATAATCCCATTCCGTGATGAAGAAAGGCTTTCCGAACGCCCGCGTCTGGAACATGCTGTTCAGAGAACCGGCGCCTTTGCTGATCGAACTGTCATTCACTACCATCGCGGGAAGTCCCCATCCCTTCATCATGACCGGATGCGCCCAGTAAAAGTGATTTTCGATCAGGTCATACGGTTCCCGCAGGAGCATCGTAATGATATTTGTTCCGTGATTCTGATCGGCAAGCATCTGCTTCACACCGATGGACCGAAGAAAATCCCGCATTTTCGCATACCCCTCAGGATAAATCTCCATGAGAAATCGGGTCCAGTAACGTCCCCGTTCCAGATAGGTCGGTTGAAAATGATGACGTTTCAGCCATGCGTCAAACTTCCGCTCGTAAATTTCTTTCGTCCCTTTGACCAGCGATGTCCAGTAGATTGCATTCTCGTTGATCAGATCCAGATTCAGGATTGCCGGATCATCCTTCCACGCGAGTCCTGTGTAGGGATTCACCGCGGTCAGAAGATTTTCTGCATATGTCTGCCAGTTGCGCATGGCATCGTCCGAAACGAAAACAAGTCCTTTGACGCGGGTACGGTCCACCTTCTCTCCGGGAAACTCCCGGAGCTCTCCCTTTTCCAAATGACGGCTGATGAACAGATCCAGCGTCACATAAATGCCCCGTTTCCGGCAGGCGGCAATCAAATAATCCATCCGGTCCTTGAATTCCGCCTTCATCCGGGTGGAAGTACCGCCGGAACGGTCGCTGGTATCACGATCAAAATGATGCAGCCGGATCAGATTGTATCCGATCGAAGCGAACTCTTCCGCCAGGCGGTCCGACTGCGCGTGATCCATGTAATTCGCCGAAAAACAGACGTTCGCTCCGTAAAAACGCGCAGGAACTCCGGGTCTTTTTTCAAATACAAGATGTCCGTTCCGATTCCGGGCGAATCCGTATTTCCCCGCCGGTGCATCCAGCAGGAACGAAAAATCCAGAACACTGTCCCGGAGAATCCGCCGTTTTCCCTTCGCGGGAATCCATTCGGAATTCGCCTTCATCACGACTTTCTCGTTCCGCTTCGGATTGATCTCATACTCCGAAAGCGACGCTGCGACAATCATCCAGACCGATTCTCCCACGCTTTCAAAAGCGATCCGCCTCAGTCCGGACCGTTCCAGCGGGAACCGGGTCACATAAAGCCCGATCGCGGAAATATCATTCTGTCCGCGCCACCCCACCGAAGCGCCGGAGAGCGGATACGGCTTCCAGAAATTCGCAACGTCACGTCCGCAGACAACAGGAATCTTCTGTACGCTTCCATCCGCAAACGTGCAGACAACCCTTCCGATCTCCCCTTCCTTCGGCCACGCGACCGCTTGCAGCAGAGAAAGAAAATTCCCCGTCTGTGAGGAATGGAATCGGATCTCTGCCCGCTCGGGAAAATAACGACGTTTCGCACCTCTCAGCACGATGCAGCTTCTCCCACCGTTCTTCTCCGGATCGACGACTCGAAACAAAACATTGGAACACACTTTTTCCCCCGGAGTCATGGAGGAAAGATCATTGCTGCGCCCCTGATCGGTCCACCCTCCCCTGCGGTCATCCGGATGGTCGTCGCGAAATCCCATATTCATCGCGGATGTCAGGTCCAGCGGTACCGAAACGTACGGCGAATGCCGGAAACGGAACCGGAATTCCGTACTCGAAATCGGACCGCTCTGCGGAACCGGATGGAGCCGGAGATTGATCGAATCCGGTGCGTAGGGTGTATGCGACAGATCATGCAGCGTTGCGGTAAAACGGCCCTCCATGACAATCAGTCCCGTTTCTGCCGGAAATTGAATCCGCTTCACCGTACCGAAATTGCGGATTTTCTCTCCCTGCTTCAAAACCGCTTTTTTCCCATCGATCAAATACGGATTCCGCTCCCATACATTTCTCTTGATAATCGTACTGAACGAAATCCCGTCGATCTTCAGAGCCGGCTCCGCGGAAAGATTCAGACGGTAATCCGCACTCTCCTCCGCGGGACGCTTCCAGTCAACAGCGAGCCGGAAGGAACGCTCTGGAAGATGGTAGGTTCCCCGATACTCCCCGTCGTTCCCGTTTTTCTTCGGGAAGCCGGAATCGGCAACCGCCGTTTTCGCGGAAAGAATGCTCCCCTTCCAGCCGTTATTCCACACTGTCAGGACAAAATTGTGACCGCCGATCTTGAACCCGTACGGAGAGAACAGACACCATTCATCGGAGGCTCCCGACACAAAAGACCAGAAAAACAGAACAAAAAACAATCGATACCACATGAACGAAACACCTTTCTCCCTTACCGGTCCGCAGTCAATGCAAGTTCATCCAGAGCAAGAGGCGCGGTGAGTTTCACAGCCCGGAATTCCAGATTCAGAAACCGAGTTCCGGCAGGAATGTCAAAGCGGAAGGAACATGTCTGCGGACCGCTCTTTTCGATTTTCCGGGAAAATACTTTTGTATAAGTCGGAGTCCATCCTTTGGCAAACGGCTGAACCTTGATATGAATCTCCGTGCCGGGCGCTCCGAGAAAACGATACGAAAGACGATTTGCGCCGATTTCCATCCCTGTCAGATTGTGCAGATGGAACACCACCCCGTCCCGCTCCGCAATGAATGCGCCGTTTTTCAGGGAGGTTCCTTTCGCCGGAGAGTAGCCGTCGGGAATTCCGTCTTCGTCGCGGTCAACGGAGAGCGGAGGCATGAGGTTGAACATCGGATCGGGTTTGGAATCATACAACCGTTTTGCCCACTCTTTCTGCGTCAGGACCGGAATGCCTTTCTCTTTGCACCATTTGAGCAGATCGTCGTAACGCTTCAGATATTCCGTCCAGCCGCCGGGCAGAGCGCGGCTGACCATGTGACTGCTTCCGATCAGCACCTGATGGCGCGCGACACGGTTGGCAATCTCGTTTTTCAATCTGGAAATATCCTTTTTTTCCAGCGAGAAATCCCCCCACATCATCGCGAACCGGCAGCGTTCCGGATCAGGTTCATTGTACACTTTCCTTGCGGAATCGGGATAAGTAGCTCCCCCGGTATAACCGAGCGCGGGAAACACCTTCCGAAGATTGTCCGCCGTCAGAACCGGCTCGTAACCGCCCGGCTGAATCCAGGTAACCGGAGGACGGACCCCCGCCCGCTTGAAATTTTCCCGGCTGACTTCCGCCTGAAGCCGCAGAAGATCCTCGGAAGCGAGAAACCCTCCGCCTTTCGGCAGCAGACGGAACTCCAGAACTTTCCGCTCCGGGAAATCGACCTTGTCCTCGTTCCAGAAGCTGCGGAGCTGGAGCTCCTTTCCCTGAAGGGTATACAGATACGCCGTCCGGAGCGACGGGACATACAGAGAGGAGGTCCGTTTCAGTTCCTTTTCCACCCCGGCGGGCAGATCCGCAACACGTTTGCCGTGAAACACGCCACGGATCGGCTTTGAAAATTTTGTCTCGTCGGGAATCCCCCGGAAATGCGCTTTGTTTCCCGTCCAGTGGTCAAATACGGAACAGGATTCGAACTTCCGGCGCTCTTCCGGGGTGCGCGCCAGAAGCATGAACATGGAATGAATCGCGGTATGATCCATGATCTCGTGCCCCTCCTGCTCGCGCTGACGGAGCATCGCGGAAAACGCAGGATCGTGGATCCAGTGCGAAATGATCGACATGCAGAATCTGGAGTCATATTTTCGAAAAACTTCCGCCATGTCGTTCCATTTCTGAACGGTCTGATTGTCATCGAAGCGAAAACAGAGACCGCCGGTTTTCGGCACGGTTTCTTCCGCACCAAAGCTGAGCAGCGGAAAGAGAAGAAGCATTCTGTAAATCCATTTTTTCATGAGGGACCACCTATTGTTTTTTTCGTTTTTGAATGGAACAGGGAATGGGAATCCGGATTGTTTCAGGCGGAATCTCCGGATTTACCAGAAGAGCCCCCAGAATCCGCATCTCCTCCCTGACAAGAGAGTCGAAATCAAGCGAAAGAACGATTCCGTGAAATGCGGGATCATGTGCCGCAGCGAGCTGACTGCCGATCAGAGAACAATCGAAAGACATCTCGTCAAGAAGATTGCGGATTTCCGTATAAAGGAAAATCGGATTGTAGACCGCGTCAACCGGGAATCCGAAATGCAGCAGGGAACGAAACTGATTCAGCATTTCGCCGTTGCGCGGCAGAAAGAGTTTCTCATTCAGCGGGATTCCGGCTTCACGGAAAGCGCGCCGGATCCCAGCGGCGGGAACATTCCAGGGAGGAGTATCTCCGAGAAAGACGATCCCCGTTTTCTTTTCTCCGATCAGGAGCCGGGCGCAGTCATAGCCGGCCTGTTCGAAATCGAATTCCACGGTGCTGGCGTTTTCGAACGAGTAGACCGTATTCACCACTAGAGGGAACCGGCGGGAGACCAGTTCCTGAATCACCGGGGCATGGTAGGAACGCGGAGCGATCCAGAGAAGTCCGTCCAGTTGTTCGTTCCGGAGGTCTTTCAGGATAATTTCCGGACTTGACGAACTCAGATTCAGAAGCCGGACATAGGCAGGCAGTTCCGGAACCATCTTCAGAACGGAGGAAAGATTCTTCGCATGATATTCATCGAGATGGAGCAGCATTCCATCGGAAACCACAATACCGACAGTGGGGATTTTGAACTGGCAGGCTGTTTGAGAACCTTCAATTCTTTTGGGATTTGTAAAGGAACCGATTCCCGGTTTGCCGATAATATAACCGTCGCGGGTCAGCTCCTTCATTGCCTTGCCGACGGTCTGCCGGCTGACACCGAATTTCCGGGAAAGCTCCACGGTTGTCGGGATCTGAACGGATTTCTCTCTGTTTTTCAACGCCAGAGAGAGGACATAGCGCCGGATTTTCATGTATTCTGCAATTTGCGGAGATTCAGTCATAGTATGCAGCCTTTCAATTATTCATAGGGAAGCCAGATGGTTCCATAGCGTAGATTCTGCCAGGAAACGCTGGCGGCATGCCCGTCGAAAAACACGGTCGTAGCCTGTTTTTTCCCGCCGTGCCGGTAGGCGATCCACGGGTTCCAGTCTGTTGAAGAGATATTTTCGCCGGATTCCCAGTAGAGGTCCGGATCCTGCCGTTTCGCACAGCCGTCGCGGACTGTCTCCGTATAGATAATCTTCGAAGAGGGTGACTTGACCCGGTTCAGCTGATAATATCCGTTCTGGTCATGCGTGCTGTCCGGAAGACGGGTCGAACCGTTGTAATTCTGTGCATAGAATGACGAAAGCTGGGAAAATTTTCGATTGTATTCATAAGGAGCTTTCTTTGTCGGACAGGTCATCGCGTTCACGACGTACGCTCTCTGCCAGACATAATCCCTCCCGATGGTTTTGATGCCCGCGCAGTCCATAAATTCCTGATTCGAGAACCATTTGTCGTCCTTCTCCGAACCGTCCGGATCCCTGATTTTCCCGCCGCTGAACGGTACCCATGCGTCATTGTTGTTCGACGCATACATCATCCCGCCCGTACCGTATTGCTTCAGAACACTCAGACAGGAAATCTGATTGGCCTTCTCCCGCGCGCTGTTTAACGCCGGAAGAAGAATCGCAGCAAGGATTGCAATGATTGCTATTACAACTAAAAGTTCTATCAGTGTAAAATATGATGCGGATTTCCAGATACATTTTCCACCCATCCTTCTTCTCAATCCTTTCCACCAGAGCCCTTTCATGGCAACGGTCCCCTTTTTATTCCAGCAGGTTTATGTTTACATTTATTGTCAATTGATTGTCTTATATTTTAATTATACAATAAAAACGCTGTTTTGTCAAGATGGAAACAGAAAAAAACATGAAATCGGGAGAGAAATCAAGATATGGGCGGTTCCACTCAAAGACGGCTGAAAACACCACTGCGTTTCCGGAAATCGGCAGGAGAAATCCCGGTGATCTTTTTAAATTGATGAGAAAATGTGTAGACATCGGCATAGCCGAAACGGTCCGCGACCTCCTTCATTCGAAGATCCTGGGAAGAGAGCAGAAGCTGAATCTTCTCAATCTTTCTGCGAATCCGGTATTCCATTGGAGACATTTTATAGAAGCGGGTAAACACACGTCGGAAAGTGGTATGACTCATCTTCAGGGAACGGGCCAAATCAGGGATGGAACAATTTCCCTCGAAATCGGTTTCCAGGATGTGTGCGGCGGCCTCCATCTGACGGAGATACTTGCGGTCTCCCGCCGAATGGGGCAGAAGAAGATTCAGAATAAAAGAAAAGGCCTTTTCGATTGTCAGAGGCAGCTTCAGTTCAGTCTGTTCCCTGAGCTCACGGATGATCTCATCGTACCCGTTAGCAATCTCCGGATGGACTCCCAGCTCCAGAATCGGATGTTCCGGAGAAGCCACCCCCATTTTCTGAAAAATCCAGTAAAACTCCGACGGAAACACAAAATACTTATCCACATACAGCTCATTGGGAAAAAGAATCCGTGTATGCGGGTCTGCCGGAATCCACTGGATGAAACATCCCGGAGAAAAGGGATAATGGATGCCATTTCTATCATCTACGATTTCGCCTTTGCCGCTGAGAATGTAACATGCGCCGCAGAGATTGTCACGGATGGGATTGGATCTTGCTTCCTCTCCCATAGGAATTCTGGAAGTTCCCGCAATGAAATGACTCCGGACAACATGGATCGGAGAGGTATCAAAAAAGGTCAAATCCGGATCTGCCGCACTCATACTGTGGTGCTCCTTTTTTTCATTGCGGCGGCGAATGGAAAAATCCGATGCCGTCATTCTTCTCCAAACAGTACCGGTTCTTCCACAAAATGCAAGCGGTTTTCCATGAAATTGGTCAATTATAACAAATTTATGAACAAAGAAAACATTTTCCATCCTATATTCATATGATATAATTATGGAAATGGAACGAATTCCGGATTTTGAAAATCTGGCCGAAAACAACAAGCGAAGGAATACACGGAGGAGCGATGAGAATCTATTTTTTCTGTCTGCTGGTACTGATCTGCCTGAGTGGAACTGGAGCGGAATTCTTTCTGTCAGGGCCACGGGAGGAACTCAATCTGGTGGAAGATGGTGTGTGGCAGGAAGCAATCGGGGATTCCATTGATCTCAGACAGATTCCGGAAAATCTTGTCTGGAGCAAAGCGGAATTCCCAACGAAAAACATTTTCCGCAAACTGAATTCCGCAGATCCGAAATGGGCGTATTCCACGCTGGCGCCGGAGCAGTATTTCAATTCGGACGGTTCCTTGAAAGTCAAACAGAAACGTTCTATCTGGTACAGGCGGGAAATTGCAATTCCCGCAGAACTGCTGAACGATCATACGGCACATCTGGTACTGGGAGGGGCATCGTTCAAATCCGGAATCATAATCAACGGAAAAAGTGCGGGTGAATCGCTGCTCTGCACCCTGCCGCTGGAATTCGATGTAACAAAGTTTCTAAAACCCGGGAAAAATGAAATCGTCATTGCCACAACGGTTCGAGAAGGACTGCTGGACCTCAAAAACCGGGTATATCTTGCACCGAGCAACGGTGGGGAACTCGGAGTTCGGGGACCGGTCCGCCTGGAATTCCGGCCGCTCACTGCCATTGAGGACGTCTTCCTGAAAACCAGTGTCAAAAACAAACAGATAGAACTGATTCTCTCGCTCCGGAACAGCGGTGCGGAGGAAACGGAAGTAATTCCGGAAGTTCGCATCCGCTCCGACCGTGACAGAAAACAGGTCCACGCGTTTTTTTCGGGTTCTCCGATCCGGATTGCACCTGGAAAAAGCGTAACAGCCGTACTCAAAAAAAACTGGATTGCACCGATTCTCTGGTCTCCGGAATCGCCGGAACTTTATCTTGCCGATCTCTCGATCAGAAAAGGGAATCAGACAATCGACCGTTTCTGCCGCGAATTCGGATTCCGGGAGTTCAGCGTCCGCGGAAAGGATCTCCTTCTGAACGGAAAACGGATCGTTCTCCTCCGGAATTCCACACTCTACGGGCTCCGCACGCAAGAATATCAGCAGGTTGCCGGACTGGAAGTCCTCCGAACCTCCCATAAAGTGAACAGCATCCGTCAGCATCTCGGGACCAGCAATCAGGATATGATCTACCGGGCGAACCGGACCGGAATGCTGATGATGCCGGAATCCGCATACTCCTGGAAAGGACGTTTCCCTATGGCAAAAGCGGAATTCTGGCTGCCTGGCGTACTGAAATACTACAAGGCATGGGTCCGGCACTTCCGCAATGAACCGTCGGTCGTGATCTACAATCTGACCAATGAGACCTTCTGGACGAGCCGGTCTCCGGAAGACATGGCGGTCACAAAAAAAATTATCGAAACCGTCCGCGCGGAGGATCCGACCCGTCCGCTCCAGGGAGACGGCGACAACAACTGGGGCGGTCAGCTTGACATCATCAACATCCACTATCCCGAAGGACAGGCCGGAACTCTCCGCCTGAAATATCCGAACTCCGGCATCATCATCCCCAACGATTTCGACTGGCTGACTCCGAAAGGCGGGAAAGGCTGGAATACCGATTTTCAATGGGACCGCCCCCTCTTTCTGGGAGAATTCGGACTCGGACTCAGCAACGACAACTATTCCAGTGTCGTCGGAGAGGAATACTACACCTGGACCAAATGGGAAAATCGCGAAATGGCGGAACGCAACGACGGGATTCCCGCCTGTTCCGAGCAGAATCCCTTCATGGAGTATCTGAAAAAACGGATTGTCCATCTGCGTCACGCGGGAGTTGCCGGACTCAATCCCTGGGCAGGTTATTTTCCTCATGTTCTCAAGATGATGCAGGTTGCACCGCTGGATTACCATGCAAACGCATTCTCCGGGGAACTCTTTCGCCGGAAGATCGCTGTATTCAATGATACAAACACCGGACATTCCATTGATAAAATCCGTTATGCACTCTATATCGGTAAAGATCCTGTTTTCAGCGGAGAGAAGAAGATCTTCCTGAAAACGGGCCGAAAATGGAGCGGAACTCTGGAAATTCCCCTGCCTGAAACAAAAACGCTCCTGAAAGGACGCCTGATCGTGCGCGCCCTCTGGAACCGCGGAAAAACAGAGGTGGAATTCGACCGTTTCACGGAGGAACTGAACATCATTCCGCGGCAGGACCTTTCCGCATTCCGGAAGGAAATTGCCATCCTTGATCCGAAAGGCAGCCTGAATTCCCTTCGCACGGCTTTGAATCTGAAAGAGGCTCAGGTCATTTCTGGAGAAGAAATCCCGTCCGGGAAAAAACTGCTTGTCATATCGCGAGACGCCTGGTCCGCCGGACAGAACAGAGCCCTGGATCGGTTCATGGAAAATGGCGGAGTCGTGCTGCTGCTTCCGCAGAAGGAGTGGAAACCATGGCGAGTCGAACTGCCGGAACGCGATCCGCTTCATGCTGCGTCCCTCTCCTGGATCGGGAAAAAGATCCATCCGGTCATGAAAGGGCTCGACAACTCATTTTTTCAGTACTGGCGGAATGACAACGTCATTTCAATGAAGACATTCTACCGTCCCGTTCAGGGAGCCGCCGTCGCTCTGCTCCATTGCGGCGGACGCTTCGGGCTTCAGTGGTCACCTCTTCTGGAAATCCCGATCGGCAAGGGTGCTCTGATTGCAACAACTCTTGAATTCGAAAAGCCTGATCCGGGCGCACAAATTCTTTTTGCAAACCTCATTCGCTACGGCTGTGAGCGAAAAGCGGAAAACAGAGTCCATCTGAATCTGCTTGCGGGAAATAACCGGGCGTTGAAAGAGGCGATCGACCTCTCCTGCGTACAGCATTCCGAAGGCATCGGAAATCAGGGACCGGTTCTGGCGGATGCCTCAGCACTCCGGAATCCGCAGGAACTGCAGACCGTTCTCCGCGCCGGACGGACTCTCTGGATTCACGGAATCACACCGGAAACAATCGGCAAACTCAAAGGTCTGCTTCCGGAAGGAATCACGGCGGAAGCAGCCCCGAAAGGAATCCTCGCGCCCGAACCGGTTGCAACGGATCCGTTGACCGATGGCATCACGGCGTTCGATCTTGCCTGGTACCGCAGAAGCTGGATGACCAACAAAAGCCTGTTCGAAAACGCGGTTCCCACGTCAAAACCGGGGGACTGGATTCTCAAAAGCAGATTCTATGCGGGAGATGCACTCAAACTCACAACACCGGCGTATCTGATGAAGGTTGCGGTCGGAAACGGAACCATCCTGCTGGATACGCTGGAATGGGAAAATGCACTCGGGAAAGAACCGCAGAAAGCACTGCGGATTCTCTCCACGATTCTGGGGAATCTGGACTGTGCGTTTCAGTTCCGTCCGAAAGTTTCCTACCGCTACGGCTCAGTGGATCTTCACCCGTTCGCGAACATGGGATTCATGGACAGCAAACGCGGCGATGGAGTCGGAGGCTGGACCGATGACGGAAGAAGCGATATGCGGTTCTTCCTCATCAACCACGCCGGAACCGGAAACGGCGAAGAGGACGGAATGGCTGTCGACGAGGAAACGTTCCCGGAACTCGTCCGTTTCCATGACGTCCCCTTCCGCCTGATCGACCCGAAAAAGAATGGCGGATGTTCCGTCCTTTCCTTCGGCAGCACAAAAGTTCCCTCAATCCGGATGCGGGAAACCAAAGCCATTCCGGTCCATGCGAAAGCCGATCTTCTCTGGCTTCTCCACGCAACCGCATGGGGTGGAGACCGGATGAAAGCCGCAGAATACGAAATCACATACGAAGATGGAACAAAAACAACCTTCCCTGTCGTCAACTTTGTCAACGTCGGCGACTGGTTCCACATGCAGCAGTACAGCGAGTGCAAAATCGCATGGACGGGGAAAAATCTCATCAGCAATTCGGTCGGACTCTTCATGGCGCCGTGGGAAAATCCGCATCCGGAGAAGATGATCCGGGAGCTCAGGATCAAGGCCGGGCTCAGCGACTGCGCCTATGTGCTGGTTGCCATCACAACAGCCTCAAAAGAGACAGGAAACTCCAGCGACGGCATTCGGAAACAGGTCTATGCGCAATTCGACTTTTCCAAAGAGCCATCCTCCGCTCTGGAACTCCTGCCGCACAAGAAACCTCCGGAAAAAGTCGGCAGCGGAATCCGGACCGGAAAAGGAACGTATCTT
>CASEYW010000099.1 GCA_949292215.1 uncultured bacterium | reverse complement strand
CTGATTGACGGATTTTTTTGCTGTCGCCGTATTGGACCCCGTGCGCTGAAGTCCCGTGAACGGGTCAGACGGGGAACCGAGCAGCCATAAACGACGAGTTCAGGTGCTGCGGGGGATCTGGTGCGGCGGCGGCTTTTTTTTGAACCAGAACAGGATGGATATCATGAAAAGAATCGACGGCAGGCCGTTCAATTATCTTCGCAGAGTCAAAATCACACCGAATTATTTGTCTCATCCTGC
This sequence comes from uncultured bacterium, assembly GCA_949292215.1. GTDB lineage: Bacteria > Verrucomicrobiota > Lentisphaeria > Victivallales > UBA1829 > UBA1829. Next base: position 19,743 of record CASEYW010000099.1, on the reverse strand, counting down.
GGGTTCCGTCCTTGTGGAAATGGGTGGAACGAAAGTGATCTGCGCGGTTACGGTTGAGCCGGGGGTTCCCGGTTGGATGCGCGCACAGGGAGTGCCCGGCGGCTGGGTCACTTCCGAGTACGGACTTCTTCCCGCCTCCACCAACGCGAGAAACCAGCGGGAGGCAACAAAAGGAAAACAGAGCGGAAGGACTATGGAAATCCAGCGGCTGATCGGTAGAAGTTTCCGGACGGTGATCGATCTCAAGTCTCTGGGGCAGAACACCGTTTATATCGACTGCGATGTGATTGACGCGGACGGCGGAACGCGATGCGCCAGCATAACGGGAGCTTCCGTTGCGCTTCAGCTTGCCTTCCGGAATCTCGTGGAAAAAAATGTCCTGCACAAGTTCCCGATGAAGGAAAATGTCGCGGCGGTGAGTGTGGGAATGAAGGATGGCGAGGTGCTGCTGGATCTTTGTTATGAAGAAGATTCCAATGCTGATGTCGATATGAATGTGGTGATGACGGAATCCGGCAGGATCATCGAAGTGCAGGGAACGGCGGAAGAGGTGCCGTTTTCCCGTCAGGAGCTTGACCGGATGCTTGATGTTGCGGGGGTTGGACTGGAGCGTCTTTTTGCCTGCCAGCGGGCTGTTCTTGCTCCTCGTGAGGAGAAAAGAAAGGAGCCGCACGTTCCGCTGGGCAACATCGGGGCTGCGCTGGAAGAGTTGAATTTGTAATGTGCCGCCAGGAGTGTGTCCCGGCTGCCGAAGGGATTGCCAAGTATGATTGCAAGAATTCCTGCCAGAGTGAAAGTGTCTGCCGCGATTGGTGTCCTGATCGCATTCTCTTTTCTGATTCTGCTCCGCCTGGTCTTTGCCGTGAACGGAGAAAATGAGGTTGATTCCTTCTATCATGTGAGAATTGCTCTGGAGGGATGGCGCGTCTATGCGGCGCAGACGTTTCCGGTGCTGACCCTTTCCACGTGGACGGAGTGTTTTGCAGATAAGGAACTTTTGTTTCACATTCTTCTGAGCGGAGTCCAGAATGCGGTGCTGGCTCTGGGGCTTCCGGAGTTTCCCTTCCATATCCCGAATCTTTTCTTCCTGTTCCTGATGATTCTGGCGTTTGCTTTTGCGGGCATGCGATATCGGGTACGGGGACTTTGCCTGTGGATTCCTTTTCTGTTTTGCGTATGTCCGTTTTTCACATTTCGTTCACTGATGCTTCGTCCGCATCTGCTGGCGATTGCGCTGATGCTGTTGAGTTGTGCGGTGTATCCTTCCGTCCGGACGTTGAAGGATTCCTGGAAGGCGGTGCTGCTCGGGATTGTTTTTGCATGGGCGTATTCCAATCCGCATTTTCTCCTGCTCAGTGCGGGGGCATTTTCCTTTTCCTATTTCCTGAAGGATAAGAAAAGAGGAGTGCTGCTGTTTACTGCTACGCTGATCGGCCTTCTTTTCGGCTTCCTGCTGCATCCGCAGAATCCGAACACGTTCATCAACTGGAAGATTCAGTGCATTGATGTGCCGCTGATTTTGTTTTTTTCGAAGGATCTGCTTCCGTTCGGGATGGAACTGACCTATTCCGGAGTATATGTCCTGAAAGAGTCTTCGTACATCAGTCTGCCGGTGTGTGCTCTTTTCCTCGCGAATATCGGATTGAGTGTTTATCTGTTTGTCCGTAAGAGAGAGTTGTTTTTCCGTCCGGAGACGATGGCGCTTATGATTCTGGCATTGCTGACGCAGATCGGATTTCTGGCGGCGTTCCGGTTCATCGAATATGCGATGCCGTTCAATCTGCTGCTGTTTGGAGTTTTGTACAGCAGGATTGTGCGGATCCGGCGACGTTGGAGGCGTCTGGCGTATCTGCTTTGCACGGCGCTCCTCTCGCTGGGAATCTGGTTTACGTGCATGTATCATCAGGAAGCAATGGAAAATTTTACGAGTCGTCCGGCGACGCATCTGGCAAAATGGTTTGCTTCTTTTGGGAAAACAGTTCCGAAGGGACTTGTGATCGGCAATTTGAACTGGTCGGATTTTCCGCAGTTGTATTATGCGATGCCTCATTTGCGCTATCTTTGCGGTCTGGATCCGACATTCGGATACATTTACAAGAAAGAGATTACTGTCAAATTAGTGAACTTCTGGAATAAAAAACTGGAGATGAAGCCGAAGGACCTGGCAGAGCTCATCGGAACGCCGCTGTTTTTTGTGGGACCGAGCGATTATTCTCTGGCCAGGAGTATGTATGAATCCGGCTATCGAATGATCTATCTGGGAGTGGACGGAAGACTTTTCACTTCTCTGGGACATTTGAAGCCGACTCCGAAAAAGCCCTCTTCTCCGGGAAAGCAGCCGTCTCAGCAGAAGCAATCTCCCTCACCAGAGAATCACAAGTGATCCGAGCAGAATCAGTGCGCCGCCTGTCAGAACTTTAAGATCAACTGTTTCATGCAGAAAGACGATGGAGAGAAGGATTGTGAAGGCAACGCTGAGTTTATCAATCGGCGCGACTTTGGAAACCTCTCCCAGATCAAGAGCTTTGAAATAGCAGAGCCAGGAGAGTCCGGTCGCCATGCCGGAGAGACAGAGAAACAGCAGATTTTTTCCGCTCAGTTCCGGAATGGTCCGGTATGTCCCTCCGAAGAGAACAATTCCCCATGCGAGAAGCAGAACAACTGTCGTTCGGATGGCGGTTGCCAGATTGGAATTGATTCCCGTGACGCCGACTTTTGCAAGAATTGCGGTCAATGCGGCGAAAAAAGCAGCAAGCAGAGCGTAATACTTCCACATCGGAACGCCTCTGCCTTCTGATTATTCCTTGATATCCTGACGTCCTCTGCGGACCGCGATAATCTCATTGTTTTCATTCAGGACAATGACTTTCGGGAGCATGGTTTCCGCCTCTTCCTTTGTGAAGAGAGAAAATGCCATGATTGTGACAATATCCCCCACCTGTCCTTTTCTGGCGGCGGCTCCGTTGAGACGGAAGACCTTTGATCCGGCTTCTCCTGGAATCGCATACGTTTCGAGACGTTCGCCGTTGGTGGCGTTCACGACCAGAATCTTTTCATAAGGAAGGATTTCCGCTTTTTTCAGGAAATCAATGTCAATTTCAAGACTGCCTTCGTAGTCGATATCGCAGTGGGTCAGCCTGGCGCGATGAATTTTCCCTTTGATCATTTCAAGAAGCATTTGCATTCTCCATTTAGTCGGGAGGTAATATATCATGAAACTGGCGAATAATCAACCCCGTTCCCGGGATTCGCCGGCGGAAGTGGCGGGGGGATGTGATTTTTCAGAAAAAGCACCTTTAAAATGCGGATTTCCCGTGTATATTGTACCGATGAGATTATCTAATTCCAAGGAGTCGAAAATGATTGAAAGAGACGCACTGTATCCATTGCTTTTCACGCCTGTCTATCAGGAGGTCATGTGGGGCGGAAACAACTGGGAGAAGGTCATGCACAGGACCCTTCCTGCGGACCTGAAGGGGCCCGTGGGCGAATCCTGGGAGATCGTTGACCGGCCGGATGCGTCTTCTGTGGTGGAAAACGGGCCTCTTGCCGGTTCCACTCTGACCGAACTGGTCAGATTTTACGGGCAGGATCTGGTCGGCTCCAGTTACAGCGGCGGTGTGTTTCCTCTGCTGGTAAAGATTATTGATGCCGGCAAGCGCCTTTCCCTCCAGGTGCATCCCGATGAAGCTGCCTGCGCACGGACTCCGGGAATCGAACCGAAAACGGAGATGTGGTATATCATTCATGCCGATCGCGGGGCCAAGATCATTGCGGGGCTTCGTCAGAATACGACAAAAGTCCAGTTCCTTCAGAATATTTCCGGACAGGAGGTGGAACGCACGCTTCAGATTTTCGATTCCGTTCCAGGAGACGCCTATTTCATCAAAGCGGGCAAGGTTCATGCCATCGGTGCGGGAAATGTCCTGCTGGAGATCCAGCAGAACAGCAACACCACGTTCCGCATCAGCGACTGGGGACGGGTTGACGCCAACGGCAAACCTCGCGAACTTCACCTTGACGCTGCGCGGGAATGTATTGATTTCATGGATCGTTCCGTTCCGCGTATTACAGGCGCCTGTGATTCCACGGACCGCAACCGGAAGTATCCGATCGTGAAAACGTGTCCGTTTTTCAAAGTTGAAGATCTCCGCCTCGTAGAGAACTGGCGCGATTCCACATTCAGTTCCGGCAGTTTTCACATTCTGACTGCAATTAACAATCCGGTTGCCGTCGGACGTGATGATCTTGTGACGGAACTGAAGGCCGGCTGTTCCTGCCTGATTCCGGCTGCATTCGGAAGCTACTCCATTCAGGTGGAGCCCGGAAAGAATACCACGGTCATTAAGACGACTCTTTAATGGAAGGATTTTGATACGATGAAACTGCGCTGCATCACCGATTTCTGTTCATTTCTGCTTCAGAAATATCCGGAAAATAAAACGCGTCCCGGCTGGACGGTTGTTCCCGAACTCTGTCCCCAGGGGATGACGGGCGATGTGACGGTCAACTGTTTCCGTTTCGCCGGACAGTTCGGCATGCGTCCCGATGCTCTTGCCGCGGAAGCCCTTGCATTTTTCAGGAATCATCCTGATGTCGCTTCTGCGGAAGCTGTGAAGGCTTTTGTCAATATCTCCCTGAAACCGGCGGCGCTCTTCCGCGATACGGTTGCCAATATGCAGGCGCTTTTCGAGGAGGGAAAACTGCCGGAGACGGAGAAAAAACGCATTCTGATCGAATATTCCGCACCGAATACGAACAAGCCGCAGCATCTCGGGCATGTCCGGAACAATACGATCGGCATGTCGCTGAGTTCTCTTCTCTCGCGGGTCGGCCACACAGTGATACCGGTCAATCTGGTCAACGACCGGGGAATTCACATCTGCAAGTCGATGCTGGCGTACCAGCGCTGCGGCAACGGGACGACTCCGGAATCGACAGGAATCAAAGGTGATCATTTCGTCGGCGATTATTATGTGAAGTTCAATTCCATGCTCTCCGATGAGATTCGGAAACTGCGGGATTCCGATCCCTCTCTTGCGGATCAGTCGGATGAGGATCTCTTCCTCCGGACCGAAATCGGACAGGCTGCGCAGAAAATGCTCCAGGGCTGGGAGGCCGGCGATGAAGCCGTCCGTGCTCTCTGGACTCTGATGAACTCATGGGTCTTCGCCGGTTTTGCCGAAACCTACGAGCGGATGGGAATCCGTTTTGCGAAAACCTATCTGGAGAGCCAGACCTATCTGCTCGGCAAGGATCTGGTTGCAAAAGGATTGGAAGAAGGGGTTTTCCAGAAGCGTGATGATGGCGCTGTTGTAGCGGATCTCGGCAAGCTCGGCACAAAAGTCGTGCTCCGTTCCGATGGTACCAGCGTTTATATCACACAGGATATCGGAACTACCATGCTCAAATACAAAGAGCACCATCCCGATGTTCAGATCTGGGTTGTTGGCGACGAGCAGATTCTGCATTTCAAGATGCTGTTCGCGATTCTCTCAAAGCTCGGATTCGAATGGGCGGCAAAGCTTCAGCATCTTGCCTACGGGATGGTTAATCTGCCGACTGGTAAAATGAAGAGCCGCGAAGGAACCGTGGTCGATGCGGACGATCTTTTCGACGAGATGCACTCTCTTGCGCGTGCCGCGACACTGGAGCGTCTGAATGGTGCGGAACCTCCAGCCGATCTGGAGGAGCGTGCGGAGATCATCGGTATGGGCGCACTCAAATTCATGCTTCTGAAGTTCAATCCGAAGACTACGATCATGTTTGATCCCCAGGCGTCTCTCAAGTTTGAAGGCGATACCGGTCCGTATGTTCAATATGCCTGTGCCCGGATCAATTCCATCGAACGCAAGGCTGCGGAACAGGGGTTCTGTGCTGCGGCTCCGGACTGGTCCCTGCTGGAAAAGGAAGAGGAACGCCGTCTGGCTCTGCTCTGCGCGGCATATCCCGATGTCCTGAAATCCGCCGCGGAAAAGATGGATTGTTCCGTTCTGGTGAATCATCTTCTCGAAGTCGCAAAAGGGTTTAACCGTTTCTATCGGGAGTGCCCGGTGCTTGGAGCGGAGAACGAAACATTGCGGTCTGCACGTCTCGCGCTCTGCTACGCGGTCCGAGATCTTCTCACCGACGGGCTCCGCACGCTGACGATTGGTGTTCCCGCTGCCATGTGATCAGACAACCCCGGAAGAACCGCTATGAAAAAACTGCCGACCATTGAGGATATCAGGTACGAATACCCGTTCAAGCAGAACTACATGTATGCGGGGAAGCACCGGATTCATTACATTGATGAGGGGGAAGGTCCGGCACTCATCATGCTGCATGCCTGTCCGATGTGGTCGTTTTTCTTCCGGCGGTTTGTGAAGGTGTTTTCCAGACACTTCCGGGTGATTGTTCCGGACGAGGTCGGCTACGGACTTTCCGACAAGCCGAAGGATTACGACTACCGCCTTGAAACGCATATCGACAATCTGGAGCGTCTCGTGAATCATCTGAAACTGGAGAAGGTCTCCCTGATCCTTCACGGCTGGGGCGGCACAATCGGAACCGGATTCACGGTGCGACATTCGCAGATGGTGGATAAGATCATTCTGATGAATTCAATGGCGTTTTCCGGTTACAAACTGCCGCTGCGTCTCTCCTTCTGCAAGCTCTTTCCGTGGATCGGCAGAAAGCTGCTGATCGATTTTAACCTGATGTTCTACGGACTCAACAAATATTCCGAGGAAATCAAACTGGGCTACATGTTTCCCTATATGAAGCCCGACGACCGGATCGCGATCGTCCGCTTCATCAACGACATTCCCTGCAAACCGGATGACCTCTCTTATGAGTCCGTGATCGAGGTGGAACACGGACTCTGGATGCTCCGGGAACATAAGATGTGCATCATCTGGGCGGTCAAAGACTGGCTCTACCCGGAAAAATACCTGCATAAATGGATGAACTACTGTCCGGATGCCAAAGTGCATCGGGTCCGCAATGCCGGACGTTTCATCGCCGAAGATGCGCCTGATGAACTGATCGCGATCATTTCCGGTTTTCTGGGAGTGGATGGTCAATGAAGAAGCAGGAGCCGCCTCCGACGCACCAGCTGGAGATGAATTTCGAAGGCACACACGGTAATCTGTTCAAGGATCAGCTCGACAATGCTGTCTTCAATGTGCTGATTGAGCTCCGGGTTCCCGGACGGGATTCCCGGATTGATGCGGTCGTATCCAAATATTCCGAGCTGGAATCCGTTGTTTCTGCGCAGAAATGGGTCCCCTGCGGACTGGCGATTCTGGATGATTCTCCCGCGTTTCCTTCGCTGAATCTCGGGGAATTTGCCGCGGCTCTTTGCAAAACAGGACGTGACAGGCATCTGCTGTACGTCCACGGACGCGACAAGAATGCGGAGGAGATTGCCTATGAACTCGGTCTTTACCGTTTTGAGGGATTCCGCAATATTGCAGCGGTAACCGGAGCTCCCGGGGATGATCTTGCGGAAACCGGGAAGCATCGGTATTTCGAGAGTGTCAATGTTCTGCGTTTGAATGCCGCGTCGGAAAATCCTCTCTTTGCCGGCTGTGTGGCGAACCCGTTCAAATATACACGGATCGACTGTATGGCGCAGATGTTCAAACTGGCTAAGAAAATTTCAGCGGGCGCCTCTTTCGTTGTGACTCAGGGCGGATGGGATATGCGGAAACTCCTGGAGATGCGCTGGTGCATGTTCCGCCGGATGCAGAATATTCCTTCCATCGCGCGGATTCTGTTTCTGACTCCTGACAAGGCGGAGGATATCTGTTCCGGCAAATGTCCCGGCATTCCCATTTCCGAAGATTTCAAGCAGGCGATCCGCAAGGAGATGATGCACTCCCTGGCTCAGTTCGAAGCCGCCCAGTGGCGCAGGCTCCAGATTCATGCCGCCGGAGCAAAATTCCTCGGATACAGCGGTGTGCAGATCGCTGGTGTGGACCGCCCGGAGACGGCTCAGCGTATTTTCCTGCGGATCGAGGAGGCAATGAAGGAGTTTCAGACATACGAGGATTGGCGCATCGCCCATAACGATTACTATTCGCGAATTGAGATGGCACCGTATCCGTACCGCTATTATATGTTCGAATCAATGCTCGCAGATGGCGTTTTCTGCGACAATGCCAAGGTAACGAATGAGCCTCTGCCGGACTGTTCTGCTTCCGAACGCATGAAGTATCGTCTCGGCAAACTTCTTCTCTCCCATGCGGACCGGATGCCGCCGCACGAAAAGAGAATCACGAAAAAACTGCTGGCTTCCTGTCGTGGAGGGTGCGAAGTCTGTCATCTTCCGCAGAATCTCTATGTCTGTCCGATGAATTGTCCGAAGCATCTGGTCAACGGTCCGTGCTGCGAGACGGAGCCGTCCGGCAATTGTCATTTTACCGGGAAAGAGTGTGTTCATGCGTCCAAAATCCGCCGGGCGGTTTATGCCAACGACTACGCTCCGCTGGAGGAGCTGATCGTTGAATCCTGAACCTTTGCGGTTCTTTTTGAAAAACAGAACAGGAGTGGTGGTCAATATGCTGATAACAAGTGTGAAGAATCCGAAAATCAAGCGCGTCTGTGCCCTGCGGGAGCGCCGTGAGCGCGATCGGGAAGGCGTAACGGTTCTGGAGGGATATCGCGAACTTTCCCGTTCCATGGATGCTGGTATTCCGCTGACGGAATGTTATCATTGTCCGGAGCTTTATCTCGGAGAGCATGAGGGCGAACTGATCGCCCGGGCTGCCGCGCAGGGAGCGGAAATTTACGAGACAACCGCCGATGCCCTTGCCAAAATGGCTTACCGGGATCGTCCGGAAGGATTGATCGCTCTTGCACGGATGCGTCACAAGGGCCTCGACGAGATGCCGGCGCTCGCAAATGGACTCTATCTCGTTGCGGAGACAATTGAAAAACCGGGAAATCTCGGTTCAATGCTCCGCAGTGCTGATGCGGTCGGAGCAACCGGCGTCATCATCTGCAACCGCCGGACCGATGTGTTCAATCCCAATGTGATTCGGGCAAGTACCGGTGCAATCTTTTCCGTTCCGCTTGCCGAAACGAGCAGTGAAGAGGCGGTGGAGTGGTTCCGGGCGCACAAGATCAGAACGGTCGCTGCGAGCCCTCATTCAACGGAGGTTTATACCGATCTGGATATGACGCAGGGGATCGCGCTGGTCGTCGGAGCAGAACAGTATGGCTTGACCGACTACTGGATGAAGGGTGCCGATATCAATGTCCAGATTCCGATGCTCGGCCGCATGGATTCCCTGAATGTCGCCACTGCCGCCACGATTCTGCTCTATGAGGCAGCCCGGCAGCGCAAATGGAGACCCTCCCGCGCGTAATTCCTGCCGGCGGGAAGGAAACTGGGAATCAGAGGAGAGAGGGTTCCGTTCTCCAGTCGATTTCCGCGAACCCGTGCTTCCGGAGTTCCTCGTTGATGCGGGAGAACGGACGGCTGCCGAAGAATCCCCGATACGCAGAAAGCGGGGAGGGATGCGCCGATTCCAGAACAATGTGCCTGGTCGTATTGATCAGGCGCTTTTTTTTCTGTGCCGGTGCGCCCCAGAGAACGAAGATGACCGGTGTTTCACGACTGCTGACAGCCTGGATGACGGCGTCGGTAAATTCCTCCCATCCGTGGTTTTTGTGCGATGCCGCCGCATGAGCACGAACCGTGAGAACCGTATTCAGAAGCAGAACTCCCTGTTTTGCCCAGGACTCCAGAGAACCGTGGGGGGGGATGGGAATGCCGAGGTCGTCCCGCAGCTCCTGAAAGATGTTTCGCAGGGAGGGCGGGAAGCGGACCCCGGGCCGGACGGAGAAAGCAAGTCCATGTGCTTGTCCGTCGTCATGATAGGGGTCCTGTCCGAGGATCAGGACCCGGACCTTGTCCGGCGGAGTCAGTCGGAAGGCGCTGAACAGGTCTTCCTCAGGAGGGAAAATCTGTCTGGAAGAGTACTCTTCTTCCAGAAATGTCTGAAGGTTCCGGAATGATTCGGAATGGAGCACGGAATCAAGTTCCGCGCTCCACGCCTCCGGAAGCATTGACGCCAGATTCATGAGCGCCTCCGGTTCCGCTGTTATTGGACGATGTCGCCGAGAATGAAGATCGCGCCGATGTAGGCGTCTTTTCCGGCATACTTCTGCGGATTTTTGTCAAAATCGGGTTGATTATGCTTGAACAGTATCCTGCGTTTGTCGAAGGTCTGGTCGAGAATTTTGATTTTGACCGTATGAACCTTGTCCGCGGAAAGTCCGAGCAGATTCATATTTGCAATCCGGTAGTAGGTGCAGTAGGGGTCGAACAAACGTGCATTGCGTGGTTTTTTGTCGTCAACGGTGATTTCCATCTGTCCGCATCCGGGACCGATCAGATTGTAGAGGGATGCCATAGTACCTTTGAATTTGAATTCAATGGTTGCTCCCGGTGCGAGCTTCCAGATGCCGGGCATGCGGTTCATGAAGGAGCGGGCGGGAGTATCTTTGGTGGTCTGTTTTTCAACGGGTCCGCTCAGTTTGATTCCCGGAGTATCCAGGGAGACAACTTTCGAGAATTCGTAGTTGTCCTTCATAACAGGCGCCGGGAGTGGCAGATGGGAACCGGGTTTTCCCGCCTTGGCAATTTCCGGGAGGGCTTTTTTGAGGGCATTGGTGTACAGGACATGACCGGTGTTTTCATACGGATGGACGCCGTCTTTGGAGAAGGGGATTTTGCCGTCCTTGGTCATCGGCACATCGGCGCTGATGTTCAGATCCTTGCCGGAGACTTTGGTCATGCCTTTGGAATCGGCCTTCATGATGAGCTTGCCCTGTCTGGCAAGTTCCACCGCGCCGAGGCCCATGTGGATGGAGGGAATGTTGTAATAGTCGGCGACATCCTCCATGACGCTGGTGGAGCGTTTCATTTTTCCTTTCAGCAGATTCGGAAGATCGTTTGCCGTGAACGTGTAGACGAAGCAGATGTCCGTTTCGGGGAGCACGCGCCAGATATGCCGGACGATCCCTTCCATGGCTCTGCGGATTCCGATCGGTCCCGTTCCGGCGTCGTTGACGGCGAATTCGACAAAAACCAGATCGGGTTTGTGACGGAGCACATCATGTTCGATTCGGAATGCCCCGAGAGAGGATCCCGTTCCGCCGATTGCCGCGTTAATCTGATCCACTTTGGCTTTGGGGTAGAGCTTGCGGAAGTAGTTGAGACTTTGCGGACGCCATCCGTTCTGTGCCGTGATGCTGCCTCCGAAATAGGCAATTTTTACCTGTTTGCCTTCGGCGAGTTTCTTGTAGAAGTTCGGCAGTCCGCCGCGTACGGTGAATTCCTTGTTCGCCCGGATGACTGCGTTGGACGGATTCGCCGGTTTCACCTGAGCAGCAACTTCCGCGGTGCACATTGCGGAAACCGCAAGAACGGCTCCCAGTGTCAGAAATCGATTCATTAGCTTCTCCTTTGTATATGTTGAAATTGGGAATGAACGTATTATTTTTCGGATGTCAGGAGTGTCCTGATGAATTCCGGCGGACGTGTGGGACGTCCTGTTTTCATATCCATGCAGGCGTGGATGGTGTATCCCTCCACGAGGATTTTTCCGTTGCGGCGGACTTCGCATTCGATTTTCACCTTGACCCCTTTGGCTTCGGCGAACCGGCCTGTAACTTCAAGCAGGTCATCGTATTTTGCGGACGCTTTATAGCGGCAGACCGCCTCAATAACGGGCATGGCGATACCTTCCTCCTCCAGACGCAGATAGGTGTATCCGGCGTCCCGGAGCAGTTCGTTGCGGAATCGTTCAAAGTAAACCAGATAGTTTGCATAGTACACAACGCCCATCTGGTCGGTGTCGGCATAGGGTACGCGGTAGGGCATGACTGTCATTTTGTGTTGGATCCTTTCCAGCATTCGCTGTATGGTTTCTTCCTGAGAGAAAGTGCTGTTGTCGATGAGAACAGCGTCTTCCGCCTGCCTGAGCGGGGAATCCGCACGGGTGGAATCGGTTTTGTCGCGGGCGGCGATTTCCGCGGCAACCCGGGCGATTTCCAGCGGATCGGGGGTTCCGCCGTCCTGAAGCAGCCGCCGACGTGCACGGACTTCCGGGGATGCGGTTAGAAAAAATTTGTATTTCGCGTCGGGAAACACGACTGTTCCGATGTCGCGCCCCTCCATGACGATCATCTGTTCCGCTGCCATGGAACGCTGAAGTTCGACCAGCTTGCGGCGTACCTCCGGGATTGTGGCAATTGCGGATGCGCCCGCGGAAATCTCCGGTGTGCGGAGCCGTTCCCCGGGGCACTCTCCGTCCACTTCGAGTTCCGGTCCTTCCGGCGTGGATAGAAAACGCATCCGTATTTGTTCCAGCAGTTGTTTCAGGCGTTCCGGGTCCGGATGCGCCGGATCAATTCCGTTCTGAAGGGCTTTCCATGCCACTGCTCGGTACATGGAGCCGGTATTGACATAAACCGCACCGGGAATCGCTGCGGCAAGACGTTTGGCTGCGGTGCTTTTCCCGGATGCCGCCGGGCCGTCGATCGCTATGACATTGACAGGCATTGTGTCTCCTCATTCTTCCGTAATCTGATCCATATATTCCTGAAAATCCGCCGGGAAAGGGGATTCGAACGAAAGCAGTTCCTTTGTGAACGGATGCGGAAACGAGAGTTTCCAGGCATGGAGCATCTGCCTTGGAGCGGCAATCCGGCTGTTGCCTCCGTAGAGGGCATCTCCGATGACGGGCGAACCGTAGTGAGACATGTGCACCCGGATCTGATGGGTTCTCCCCGTCAGAATCCGCACTTTGAGAAGCGCGGCGGAGCTGAAGCCGATCTTTCCGCGCCGGACAACATTGAAAATCGTGACGGCGTCACGACCCCCATTCCGGACAACAGCCATTTTTTTGCGGTTTCCCGGATGCCGTCCGATCTGTGTCCTGATTTCCGCCGCAATCACTTTAGGCGCAGGCGCGACAATTGCCATATAGGTCTTGGAAACATTGCGGTCAGCAAACGATTTTGCCAGTTTGTGCATTGCGTTTCCGTTTTTGGCGATAACCAGACAGCCGGAAGTATCCTTGTCAAGCCGGTGGACGATGCCGGGCCGCATGGCATCCGCTTCGTCGAATTCCTCCAGGATCTCCTGATCGCGTCCAAGCAGCGCATTGACCACTGTTCCCGTGTAGTTTCCTGCGGCCGGATGCACAACCATTCCCGCGGGTTTGCTGATGACGAGAAGGGCGTCGTCTTCGTAAAGAATGTCTAGGGGGATGTGTTCCGCCGCGACATGTTCCATGGGGGATTCCTCCGGCGGCTCGAATTCGATCCGGTCCCCTTTGGAAACGGTTTGACGTTTTGCGGTCTGCGGTTTTCCGTTCAGCAGAACTTTTCCTGCCGCAATGATCTTCTGGATCTGCACTCTGGAAAAATCCTCTGCGAGCCTGGCCAGGCAGACATCCAGCCGTTCCCCGTCGAGTTCCGGCGGAACCGTATAAGCAAATTTATCTGCCGGCGTGGAACTCATGATCTGCATTCCTTCCGGCAAAATAGAAGACAATTGCTGCCACCGGCAGCATTACAAAGAGGGCAATCGCCTGCGAGGGCGTAAAAATGCCGATGTGGTCTGTGTGATCTCCCCGCATCAGCTCCATGCAGAAACGCATGACCGCATACGCCGCAAGATAGATTGCCGCCACTCCACCCGGACGCTTGACTTTTTTCAGCAGATAAAGCAGAAGAACGGCAATGAGAAAATTACATGCCGCTTCATACAATTGTACGGGAATCAGCGGCATGGATTCTGTTGCTGTCCGGACGCTTGCATAGAGATCCGCGGGATTCGCCGGATAGCGCTGCGCGGGAGCCGATCCAGCAGGAAAGACAACGGAAGGCCAGGAGGAATGGACCGGTTTGCCGAAGCAGCATCCCTGCAGAAAACATCCGATGCGTCCGGACGCGTGTCCCATCGCCACTGCCGGTGCATAAATATCCGTCACACGCATGAAGGAGAGTTTTTTCCATCGGCAGTAGGCCCATACTCCGAGAAATGCAAGCAGGAATCCGCCGTAGAACACAAGTCCGCCTTTGTCGATACGGAATACATCCAGCGGTTTCCCCACAAACTGATGGTGAAACTGAATAACGTAAAACAGGCGCGCTCCCACCACTCCGCCGAAAACAGCAATCAATCCGAGATCAAAAACATTGTCTGCCGTAATGCCTGCGCGTTTCCGCTCCTTCAGCAGAACAAGAATGGCAAGGACAAAACCGATTGCCACCATGATTCCATACCAGTGTATTTTCAAACTGCCGATCGTCAGCGCAATTTCATGCATCTTTCAGGACTTTCATTATTTTTTGGTTAACTTCTATAGAAAAAAACAAATTATGCTGTACTTTACATCACAACATCAGCCAGCGCAAGGAGAATCGGAGAAAAGGTCCGCTTTTTCCCCGGCTTCAAACTGGAAAAGGGATCTTCCGCATCTTCCCGCTGGAAACAAAGCCGCTGATTGACTCAATGACAACTTATGGAGAGTTTATGACAGAACTGATCGCCGAACACATTGCAAATGCCGCCCAATACGCCCATTTCTGGGGATTCTTCCTGATCTTTTTCTTTATGACCGTGGAAAGTTCCTTTATTCCGTTCCCCAGCGAGGTCGTGATGATTCCCGCGGGTTTTCTTGCGTATCGCGGAGAATTGACATTTGGAAATGTCTGGATCGACTGTCCGGTTGCGATTCTGGTCGGTGTTGCCGGATCGCTGGCAGGTGCGTTTGTCAACTACTACCTCTCTCTCTATCTGGGACGGGCGGCTCTCCACAAATACGGCAAGTATTTCTTTCTCAAGGAAGAAACACTTGACCGCGCGGAAGAGGTCTTCCGCGAATACGGCGATCTGGCAACGTTTGTCTGCCGCCTGCTTCCCGCAATCCGCCAGCTGATTTCCATTCCCGCAGGACTTTCCAAAATGAATCTCGGGCGTTTTACGCTGTTTACCGGACTCGGTGCCGGCATCTGGGTCATTATCCTGACTCTGATCGGCGTTTATTTCGGACACCTCGCTGGAGATATGACTTATGTGGATATGGTTCACAAGGGCAAGGATCTCATTGCTGACAATTACATTTGGATTCTGGTCGGTCTTGTTGTGTTCACGGTTGCCTATCTCTGGGTGCATAAACGGATTATGAAGCGCAAAAACGCCTGATCTCTTTTTCTGAACTCGGAAAACAAAGAAAAGAGCCCGGATTATCCCGGGCTCTTTGTCTGCAGCTTCCGCAGTTTTTCCGCAGCTTATTTATTTTTTACAAGGAAGCGTTCAAATTCAAGAGTGCTTCCGCCGCAGCTTGCATATCCCGGATTTACACTCTGGATGCGCAGAACGAATACGGTGTTTTTCCCGAATACAACTTCCCCCTTCCACTTCAGGTCCGATGGATAGTTGCGGAATCCTTTCGGACTGTTCAGATTGGCTTCTTTCAGCAGAGAGACCGTCTGATCCGAGGTGTCGAGAGTATAAATCTGCACTCTGGCGTGAC
Organism: uncultured bacterium; assembly: GCA_949292215.1. Classification (GTDB taxonomy): domain Bacteria; phylum Verrucomicrobiota; class Lentisphaeria; order Victivallales; family UBA1829; genus UBA1829. The sequence continues at coordinate 4,204 of CASEYW010000099.1, read as the reverse complement.
CGGCGGTCGGTGCGCTGACACTGACTTTGCCGGAGATATCAATTTCGTACTTCCCCTCGGCATTCGGCTTGAAGAGAATTCCAACCGCTTTTCCAAACCCATTTTTCTCCTGACTGGTACGGGGCGGAGCGATCAGTTTTTTTCCGGAGGTATAGAAGGCAATCGGATTTTTGCCGTCTGTCTGTCCGATCCAGACCCATGTGTAGTTGTAGGCAATTCCCGGTTTCATGGGCAGAAAGGGACCGCTTTTTTCCGAATCCAGTTTGTCCTGATGGAAGAGAGTCCAGACGGCTCCGTTGTCAGAATAGGGATTCTTTTTTTCCCAGGTCCAGTTCGGAATTCCCTGTTTCCATTTGTGGGCGGCATCGCCTTCCACCGGTTTCAGCGACCACTCTGCGGCGGATGCTGTGAGTGCAAATGCCAGCATGAGTCCTGTCAAAGCCATTTGTTTCATGATTCATTTCCTTTTATTTTGTGTAGATTTTGATCTTTCCGTATTTTTCCGGATTTTTTGAAGCGATGCCGTCGAAGAAGCGCAGCATTTTTCTGTCATGCCGTATTCCCGCGTCGTTGATCAGAAGAGCCATTCCGATTCGTTCGTTCCGATCGGGGGCTCCGGCGCTTCCCAGAAGTTTCCACGGGAAGAGCGCTTCGTAGGTCGTAATGCCGGTGGATTTGTCGTGACTGACCTTGATGGTGTCCATCAATTCAAATGCCGGACCGCTTTTCACTCCATCGGCGTAGCCCATGAAGCACCAGCCCTGAGGCCGTCCTTTTTTGCGTGTGGCGAGTCCGTATTCCACGACGCGGTGTCCGTTGAGTCCATGTCCGACGTTGTTCGGCTGCCACTCCTTGTCGGTGTCAAGATCGAATCCGATCTGAATGGAGTCTTCCTTCCACATATCCTGCCAGAGATCACTCTGTACATGCTCCTTGTCGCGAACCTTGAGGAGCAGATGGATTCCATCGGGAGCGGCAAACAGTTTCAGAACAGCGGAAACCGGGGAGAGCTCATTGGGTTTGTATTCCTCCGGATGTCCCCATTTTGTGATGTCGAGCGGAGCGATTTCCTTCCAGGCATCGGTGTTTTTCTTTTCCAGGAAGGGAATTGCCATCGGAGTGGTATCAAACGGCTGTGTGGCGGTCCAGCGAATCGGTTGATCGCAGTGCAGAACCAGTTCTCCTTCCATGCGTTTCCCGTTGGTGAAAGGCAGGGGGAACGTGAGGTCCGTTGCTTTTCCATTGTTCAGGACCGTTTTCTTTGCTGCGATGGTTTTGCCGGCAAGTTTGAGTTCCAGTTTGACTTCCGTTTTTCCGGAGAGATGAGAGATGGCGCGGAATACAAGAGTTCCCTTCGGGTCCGTGCCATTCCACTTCCAGTCGATGAATTCCAGCGTGAAGGGACGGAGCAGATTGACCGGCTGTGCATGGAACTTCCCGTTTTTCCGGAAGAGAACCGTGTATTCTCCCAGCGGAGCCGTGACGGGGAAACGAATTGTATTCGGTTTTGTCAGTGTCAGGAACGGCGGAACGAGAATCTCTTCCGCGTCGAGAGAGAGCGCGCTTCCGGGCAGAAGACTGCGCATGGATTCCACCTTCATTTCCGCGATTCCGGGGTCCGCAAATTCCGCGTAAACGGGACTCGGCGAGATATCCGGTGTGCGGGTCGGTGCGATCGTTTTCCCCATCATGGAACGAAGCGACAGCGGCATTTCAGGAAGGGTCAGTTTCAGTTTCTTCTCCATGGTCCAGACCGCGGCAAGAGCCTTCCCTCCGCGTTTGAATCCGGTCCAGAAGACGTCCGGCGCGAGTCGGAAATATTGTCCGCCTCCCTTGACGGTCGCCATTTCCCGCAGGAAAGCAGAGAATGAAACGAATGCCGGAAGCGGTGTATAGTCCGGTTTTACGACCGAGTAGTTGTAGTGGTTTGCCGCCTGCGCATAGCGGGCGTTGAAGTAGATCAGCGTGTCAATGTCGCGTGCCGTGCAGAGCAGGAGCGAACGGACACAGTAACGCGCCTTTTCCAGTTCGGTGACAGGTTTCTGCCAGTCTCCGGGATAACCGGTCCAGCCGAATTCCGTCAGTGCGATCGGCAGTTTTGCATACTCCGTGGTTTTCAGGAACTCCTGCATGGCGATGACGTTTTCGATGAATTCCCGTTCCGGCGGGGTCGAATGCACATAAGCGTGCATGACGACATAATCCATGTTTTTCAAGATCCCCTTTTCGACAAAGCGTTTGAAATCCTTCATCAGAATCCGGTAGAGCACGGGACCGCCGACCTTGGCGCCGGGACGTCCCTTTTTGATCGCATCGGTCGTGACATTGTGGAATTTGATGAACTCCTCCTCCGTCCCGCGCCAATGGGCGTTCGGTTCGTTGTAGATGCTGACGACATCCGGCAGATCCGGATTGTCGCGCGCCCAGACTTCGACCGCTTCCGCATATCGTTTCCAGTCATTCGGAGCAAAGAGATACTGATTTTTCGCTTTCGGCTGCTGGAGCCATTTCGGCAGGACACCGTGCATTCCCGCATGATAAATGAACTCGCGTTTCTTTGCATTCGGAGCCAGTTTCGGAAAGTGACTGACAATTTTTCCATCCGGTCCCGGTGCGACGTTGTCGAGACTCCAGAAGCCCCAGTCGTAATTGGAACCGATCCGTTTTGCCCAGTCACCGCTGGCATGAACCCTCATGATTCCGTAACGCGACTGCCTGCGGATTTCCTCCGGAATCTGTTTGCCGACTACGCCGACCGTACAGGAGGAGTCCAGTTTTTTTCCGTCTTTGTAGACTGCGGATGCGAGCACTTCATAGAATCCGCGCTCCGGCAGACGCACTTCCGTTTCCCGGACCCCGGAACCGAGAGCAATCTCCTTGACGACTTTTTTCTCTTCATCCATGAGAGTCAGTTTTGCCTCTTTGATCTCATCCGGTTTGAACCAGCGAACAGAGAGCTTGCCGGAATCGCTGAAGAAGGTGTTCCATTCCACTCCTGTTGTGATATTGTGGTTGATGATTGTGATTTCCCGGACGGCCAGCTTTTCAATCAGGAGATTTCCTTTCCCTCCTCTGGTGTCCACCCGCAGGACAATCCGGGCGGAAGTGGTTCCGTTGCCGATGTTGCCGTATTCGGTCCAGAGCCCCCATTTTTTCCATTTCCATGCTTCGACCATGTCGAGGACGGTATCCCAGTCGCGGCGCGGTTTGACGGCGCCCGCCCAGCGGCCGTTGTTCTGGCGGACACGGAACTGAACAGCACCGTTATCGCAGTCATCCTGACGCGCCTGAACCGTCAGTTCCAGACGACGAGTCGAAACAAAAACGGGGCGTTTCGGCAGTTTGAATTCCGGACCGCTGACTTCAACGATACCGCTGCCTCCCTTCAGAATCCGGATGCTCAGCGCGCCTTTTCCCTCCTGTCCGCCGCGCGGCAGATACCCGACCGAGACCGCGGAAGGATTCGTGCTTTTCCATTCATTCGCAGCCGATGGCGACGTCGGCATCTGATAGACCGGTTCTGTTTCTGTTCTTCCCTCCGCTGCAAGTCCCGGGAAAGCGAATACTCCTGCCGTCAGCAGCAGAAAGAACCTTTTCAACCCATGTACCATATTTTTGATCTCCTTTGTTCAGTTCAGGGATGCCGCGTATGCTCCGATCGCGATTCCATACTGATTCCGCCAGGTCCAGCCGCTGAGGGCTCTTGCTTCATCTTCCAGTTGCGAACCGTGGATTCCGGCGGCATGCATGTCTCCGAAGAGCATGTTCCCGGTTCCTGCATGACGCTCAATGAAAATCCCTCTGGCGTTTGAGTTGGTATGGTTATCATCCATGGCGTAACTTTGAGCAGTTCTTCCCTTCGGAGAAGCAACTGTGTCCCCGATAAATTTCATTGTGGAGGGCATTCTCCATTCGCGGAGAGTGGTTGCCGGAGGAAAGGCAACAGTTCTAATCGGATTTCCGAATTTTAAAACCGCATCTGGCGTGATGTAGCAGGAGCGCAGTCCGTATGCCCAGCCGGTTCCATTACTCGCTTCCGTCATGGAGCGCGGATCCGGACAGCGCAGAGGGTAAGCGGCTTTCCGATCTCTGTATTCGTATGTGGAGGCAATTTTGAAATATGGACCGATGACATCCACCCAGGGAACTTCTTCACCACTCTTTCCCACGACATAGCGGCTGTCCGGAGCGACAAAATAGCCGT
>CASEYW010000098.1 GCA_949292215.1 uncultured bacterium | reverse complement strand
TCATGAGGCGTCCTTGGCCGGACTTCATATGACCTCGAATAGGAGCAAGACAAAAGCATTTTTGAGATCGCCAAGTCTACATTTCTTAAAAAAACGATTTTTCTGCAAATTAACACTTGACAAATAGTCTCTCATAGGAGGTCCATTTTGTCCTTTCCTCCGGGATACAGATAGAATCCGGGCGATCCGACCGGCATGGAACAGAAGTCGGGCAGAAAATCAAGAAATGAAATCTCTTCAGAAAGCGACTTGCAGTCCAGAAATGCACGGTCGGAAGCAAATTCGACACTGCGTTCTTCCACATGACCGTTACGGAAATGAAGCACAGCAGTTTTGTGTTTTTTCTGCGGATCCATCCGATTTTTCCTTTCTTCCAATTCGCCGGTTCTGCAGGAGCGAAAGAACACACCTGTCTACCTATCTATATACCTATGATTATACCACAAACCGGGAGTTTTGTCAAGAGGCATTTTCCGGAAAAAAGAAAAAAAGGAAAAAGAGGGATCGGTGATTCCGTCAGAATTTTATTGGATGGCGGACTTTTTTTCCTGCGGAGGATTTTTCCCTGGGAATCTTCTCTGTTCTTCAGAGGTGTTTGAGGAAAAAGAAAAAAGAAGTCCGACGGGAAATCCCGCCGGACTTCTTCTGTGAATGATTTGGTTTGAAAAGCGCGGTCAGCGGATGACAACCATCGTGTGGCAGGTAAATTCATCCAGCGTAAATTTGAGTTTTCCCTCCTGATATTCGAAGGGAACGGGAATGCCCTCCGGCTCGCGTGTTACGGAGGCGACAGGCCCCGGGACCCGGACCGTGAACGAAACATTGCGAAGGGGCAGGAGTTCTTCGATGACTTCCGTCGGAGTTGCCTCGTGCTGGAAGTTGATGAGTTCCTGATTGCCGCCGCGAAGGACTGTATTCGCATACAGAACGTGCAGAATATGACGGTTTTCCGCTGGCTGACGCATCAGAGTGACTCGTCCGGTTGATGGGAAGTTTTCGGCAATGACCTGCCGGCTGTCGCCCAGGAAGAGTTCCAGAGCTTTCTCAAAATATTTCTGGATCACCACCGCACCGGTCGCACGATAAAGCGAGAAGATCGGGTGGGCAAAGTAGAGAATGTTGCCGCTGATGACTGCTGCATCGTAACCGGAGGGTTTCGTTTCATACGGAGTGTACTGATGCGAGCAGAAATGACGGACATCACGGTTGAAATACGGGTCGTAAACTTCACCCAGAGAACGTCCGCCTTTGACCTTCATTCTGCGTGAGGGCATGCGCATGACAAACGGCGTTTTGACGAACGAAACCATATCTTCCGCGCATTTTACAAAATCAGGACAGAAGGGGGAACGTGCGCCGAACTCTGCTTCGACTTCGAAGACCGGCTTTCCAGTTTCACGATTGAACAGACTGTCGCCGGTGAAGATGACCTTTCCACCGTTGGAAAGGAACATTTTCAGCTTCATCTGAAGCGATTCGGAGAGTTCTGTTTCATCTGCAACAACGAGGCACTTGTATTTTCCGAATTCCATTCCGGAATCGACGAAATCAAACGGAAGATGGAGTTCCAGCAGCAGGCGGGAGGCTCCGATATTGCTGTTCTGTTTATGATCCGCATTTTCATCGGCAACCACGGCAATTTCCGCTGCGCTTACCGCATCCGTACACCACGGTTCGCATTGTTCAACATGCGAATACGCATCGCCGATGATCTCATATGTGCTTTCATCCAGTTCTCCGGATGGATGCAGCTGATCGCCGACACTGCATTTGGAACCGTTCGCAATCATTGCCGCACATTCATACCGGAGCGCATTGGGGTGCTTGAACCCGCCGAATTCGCCCCAGGTCTTATGGAACTTTCCGGTCATGCCGAGGAAATCAAGCCCGAGATTGCGGCTGTAGGCTGCGCACATCGGATAATGATCGTATCCCCAGCCGCCTGTCGGCAGAGATTCAAGCTCCAGATGGCTGAAATAGGGAAGAATTTCATGGTCGCCGATCCGGATGTCACCGCTGTTGTGGAAGATCGGCATTTTCGGATCGACGCTGCGGACGGCTTCGAACGTCCGTTTGTAATAGTTTACAAGAACCTTGCGCGCATGGGCGACACGGTCTGCCGGAAGCTGCGGATCAAATCCCTCTTCATACATGCTTTTCAGGCACCACGGACAGCAGCAGGGGCCCTGGGAAATGATATCAAGAAAAATTCCGTCGGCCTCCGGGAACATGGTGACTGTTTCACGGATCATGTCGCAGAGGTAATCCAGGTACGGAGTGTTGAAGCACATCTTCATGAAACCGGGCTTGAGCGGACTCTGAACCCATCCGGCATAGGTGCCGTCGCTGTTGACTTCGCGCCATTCAGGATGGATGGAGGCTGCGTAATTGTTGACGCCGGCAGTCAGGTAGACCGGAACATTGACGTTGATCTCTTTGCTGGCATCCATCTGGGCACGGAGCAGATTGAATTTCAGGTGGGGATGCATCATGCCGACTTTTGTCGGATGATAGCTCATTCCGTGATGGCAGGAAGAGAAACAGGTGATGGAGTTCACATGTGCTTTTTGCAGTCGCTCCTGCCACTGCTTTTTATCAAATTTGACACCGATTTCGGGAATTTCCGGAGAGGTGTGAAAGTCAAGATGAACTTGGCGGAAACGGAGTTTATACATATTGCTGATCCTTTGTGTTGAATTGGTGATTCTAATTTAGTACCACTATAAAAGTACTCCGGAAAATGGAAAAATCAAGGGGAAAGGCGGCAAAATCTCCGGGTCAGGCATCATTGCCGGGAAGCTGTTTCCGCTGGAGATGTTCCTTCAGAATGCGGACCAGCTCCCGGATCGTTTCCGGATTGCTCTGGACGCTGTGACCGCTCTTGACGACCCGTTCACTTTCCACATTGTCGAGATGCGAACTTTCGTATTTCACGACGCCGTCGGTGCCGCCCGGCACTCCCGCCTTCCGATTGTTGCCGATGATGGAGTGATAGACGATCTGCGTGGAAAGAGGCATTTCGGAAAGTCCTGTCAGCACCGGATTGTCCGGACTCAGATTGTCGATTCCTGTGTGGAGATGCTTTTTTGCCTGATCCGTTGCGTTCCCACCTGGAATCAGTTTGGCTGCGAGTGTTGCTGCATTTCGGACCATCTTCACGGGAAGCGAAATCAGAGAGGCCCCCAGGCGGGCTATGCTCCAGTCTGCCATTTCCGACCCTTTGTGGGGAACCGCCATGAAAACAATCCGCGAGACGTATTCTCTCCGGTGAAAAACGGCGATTTCCTCCATCTGCCGGATTTCTTCCGGACGGAGTTCCTGTTTGACTTCACTCCAGGGACGCTTGATCAGTTTTGTCAGCAGGGAATCTCCGGAATCGAGAGCGAAGGTTTTTGCAAGGAGTCCGCCCATGCTGTGTCCGACAAGGACCATCCGGTTGAAGTTCGGGTTTTTTCCATATTGTTGCCAGACTGCATCCACCGCCTTGCGCATTGTTCCGGCGGAAACAAGAATCGGATTGCCGCTGGAATAGGTGTAGAACCAGAACTGATAATGCGTCCGGATCGCCGGATCACTTGAAAGAGTGTTGATCATCTGAATCCAGGTTTCCGGGCTTGACATCAGTCCGTGGACAAAAATCACGGGAATTTTCTCCGAGTCGTAGGGAGACATCGCGTAGAGTCCGCTGAACTGGTCGTGGTCGGGATTCAGCATGTAGCTGAGCAGATTGAGGTCGTCGCGATGGTTGATGAAATACGCGATCGGGGTGGAGAAGTCCTGGGTCAGAGGCACGCGTTCCCCATGAATCAGAAGTGAATCATTTTTTACGGAGTCATGAAACTCGACAACTGCGCTGCGGCTGCCATCCTTTTCCGTATGAAAACGCAGAACGCAGGTCGCGGAAAGTGCCAGATCCTTTGCCAGTTTAAGGGTCCTGTCGCTTCCGGAGGCATCCCGGGTGATCGCGATGATCGGTGCACCGATTCCGAAATGATAGGAAAAGTGAGCAAGTTTTTCCGTTCTGAAGTCTGAACAGAGAAGAAAATCCTCATAACCATCCTTGAGTTTCGGCAGGCTGGAGACAGGAAAGGAGGGAAAGGAAACGGTTTCGCCATCAGCGGATGGAAGGTGAAACGCTTTTTTCTCCAGCAGTCCGCGAGCTTTCAGGTATTTGAAAATCTGCCCGGTGGCGGCGTTGTAACGAATCGTTGCGCGGATTACGAGCGGATCAAAGCGGCCGGAGCATGCCATCCCTTGGCCGGATTGGTCAAACAGCAATCTGTAGTAGGCGTATGCGGCAGCCAGATAACAGCGGTTTGCTGAATCCGGATCTGTGGATTCGACGGCATAATTGTAACAGACATCGGCTTTTGTTCCGAGAATTTCCCGGTTTCCCGTTTTTCTGAACTCCTCCGAGAGAAGACGAATCAGTTCTTCCGGGTTCGTCCGGTAGAGCTGTATCAGAAGATTGCTCTGCAGGTAGTTGCGCGATTCGAAAGAGAGCCCTTCCGAAGTGGACCCTGAAATACCGTAATATTCCCTGGCTTCCGCTTCCGATGCTTCAGAAATGCCGATCTCGCGAGCGGAAAAACAGCCGGACAGCATCGCCGCCAGTGAAATCAGCAATAGAAAACGCAACGTTTTTTTCATTTGGAACATGTTTCCGGAGAAAAAGACCGGGCATGAAAGCCCGGTCCATTTTCTTATTTTTCGCGCTCGATGGTGCAGATATTGCAGTGTCGGCAGTCCATATCCATCGGGGGATCGCACTTTCGGCCTTCTTTTTCGGCCTTGCGTTTGTTGTAGATGTTCATTCCCGCGAGGAACATGCCGAGCATGATGAATCCGCCCGGAGCCATGCTCATCAGATTGAAATCAATCGTCCACGGAGTGATGACTTTGATCTGGAAGAGCGTTCCGCCGGTACAGAATTCACGTGCGAGTCCGAGCATGACCAGCGCCAGAGTGAAGCCGCAGCCCATGCCGAGTCCATCGAGAAGGGAGCGGAAGATGCCGTGCTTCGAGGCGAACGCTTCTGCGCGTCCCAGCACGATGCAGTTGACAACAATCAGCGGAATGAAGATTCCGAGTGCATCATAGATCGACGACGGCGCATACGCCTGCATCAGCAGATCAACGATCGTCACAAAGGTCGCGATGACCACAATGTAGCAGGGAATGCGGATTTTCGCCGGAACAATATTCCGGATTGCGGAAATCACGACGTTGCTGCATGCCAGCACAAAGGTTGTGGCAAGTCCCATCCCGAGTGCGTTTGGTGCGTTGGATGTGGTTGCCAGGGTCGGGCACATTCCGAGCATGAGAACCAGAACGGGGTTTTCCTTCCAGATGCCGTTGATGAAATCCTTCCACATGGTTATTTCCCTCCCTTCAGAATTTCAGCTTTGTTCTTGTCGAACGCGGAGACAGCCTCCCAGGCGATGCCGCAGGCGGCATTCGAACTGATTGTTGCGCCGGTGATGTGTTCCGCTTCTCCTCCGTTCTTTTTCAATGCCCACGGACGTGCCTTCCAGGAATCGCCTTTTGCGAGGGAGTGACCGATGTACTGGTCGAGGATCACATTGGGCGGCAGTTTGGAATCCTCTTTTTTGCTGCCGAGGTTGAAAATGGTCTTTGTTTCCTTGCGATCGGTCACGCGTGTTCCGAGCCCCGGGGTTTCACTGTGCGAGGAGATGATGTAGTTTGTGATTTTTCCATCGGGAGAAAGTCCGATGAGTCCTTCGACCCGGCCGCCGTATCCGTTCGTGACAAATGCCTGTGCCGCGTAGCCGACTACTGTGCCGTTTTTCTTTGCAGTATAAATATCGACATCTGCGCCGCTGGCGCTCTTATAGGTCTTTTTCGTTTTCACAAGGTCATTGTCAAATGGAGGAAGCACTGTTTTCAGTCCGTTGAAGACTTTTGCCTCCTTTGCTTTGGCAATCGGTGCCGCCGTCGTATTGGCGACAAACGCGAGCGCCGCCGTTGCAACTGCGCAGATCACGCAGAGAAAAATGGCCAGATAAACAATACTGATTTTTTTCGGAGCACTCATCTTGCACCTCCGGAAGCATGTGTCCATCCGAACGGACGTTTGAAACAGAAGCGGTCGATCAGCGGAACCAGAGCGTTCATGATGACGATCGCGAAACTCATTCCTTCAGGGAATCCGCCCCAGATGCGGATGACGCAGGTGATGATGCCGATTCCGGCACCGAAGATCAGGCATCCGCGCCGCGTCATCGGCGAAGTCACCATATCGGTTGCCATGAAGAATGCGCCGATCATCGCGCCGCCTGTGAGAAGATGGAAAAGCGGGGCGGGTGTCGTTGCCGGCGAAGTCATATGGACGATCCAGGTGAAGACTGCCATCGTCCCAAGAATCGCCACCGGAATTTCCCACTTGATCAGTCGGAACGCGAACAGGCCGACTGCACCGATCAGAATCGCCAGTGCCGAGGTTTCTCCGAGAGAACCTCCCATGTTGCCGACAAAATAGTTCCAGTAGTGTTCCGCCGTCTGAAGCGCTGCCATCTGGTCAACGTTTCCGACGCAGCCTTTGGCGAGAGTCAGCGGTGTCGCTGTTGTAGTCGCATCAATGGCCCCGACGAATGCTCCGGGGGTCGGAGCAACCCACTGGGTTGTCATCGGCCCAGTGAAACCGACCAGCAGTGCGACACGTCCCACTGCCGCCGGATTGAATGGATTCTGTCCGAGTCCGCCGAACACCTGCTTGGCGATGATGATCGCCACAAACGAGCCGACCATGCAGAGCCACCACTGGGAATGTGCGGAAAGGTTCAGTGCCAGAATCAGTCCCGTCACTGCCGCGCTGTAGTCACGGAGCGTGGATTTCTGTTTCATCAGTCTGCACCAGAGATATTCGAACAGCATGCAGAATGCCATGCAGTAGACCATGACCTTCAGTGCGGGAAGACCGAAGAACCAGAGCGCCGCAAGCACCGCCGGCAGAAGGCACAGC
>CASEYW010000097.1 GCA_949292215.1 uncultured bacterium | reverse complement strand
GAGGAGGTTGCGAAGAAATCATTTCCCGAATCCGAAAAGTGATCGGGGCTTGGACATTTGGAAAGCTGGCAGTCAATCCTAAAATTGGCATTGGTATCTGGCAGAATTTATTATTCAATTATTTATGACGTTACACTTATACCATTTTCAATCCTGAAAAAACGCTTGAAATCTTCTGTCCCCTCTTGACAAATCTCTGGAAATGTAGTATAATGTAAAAAAGCTAGGACAATCTAGGACAAAAAATGATAAAACAGAAACATGCGATCCCGGAATCGAATTCGATCCGCCATTACATTTTCGGACTTTTGAGAAGTGCCGGCAATGAAGCGGTCCGGATTCCGTCGTCCTATGAACTGGCGGAGCGTTTCTCGGTCACACGCCGGGTTGCCCGTTACGAACTGGAGCGTCTTCGGGATGAAGGTTTTCTGATTGCGAAACCGCGAATCGGGATGTTTACGAATCCGCGGCTGAATCACATTTCGGCGACTCCGGTTCAAAAAAGCATGCCGCTGATCGGCATCATCAATGCAGACGGTTCTCATTTCCTTTATGGGATTCCGGAGTCGCGAATGATGGGATGTTTCCATATCGCGCTGGCAGAAGCGGGCTGCATGCTCCATTTGATCCGCTTCAGTTTTCACGACGAGGAAATGCGAATCCGCGAGCTGAAAAACCTGGGACTTGACGGCATTCTCTGGCGAGTGTTCAACTCTGACTATCCCTCACATGATTTCATGAAAAGCGTCCTGAAATCCGGCATACCGCTGGCTGTTGTTTCAGACAGGATTTATCCTGGCATACCGCAAGTGGTCCTCTCGGAGGAACTTGCAGTGAAGACTCTTTTCAAACGACTGAAAAAACCGCAGACCGTCTTTATTGTTGCAAATACCGGAAAGATGCCGCTGGCGGATGAGCTTCTGAAAAAATGGAATCTTCCCGATACGGCAGTCAGGCGAATCGGAAAAGGCAAAGTGTATCAGGAAACAATAGAAGAATTCCAGGCGATTTTGCGGGAATCGACCCCGGAAATCGTTTTCTGCGATACTCTTTATGCAGAGATTCTGCCGGATCTCTGTAACGAACGCCGCCTCTCATGCGAATTCATTGCGGACAACGAGGTCAATCACTCCCCCAGGCTTCCGGAATTTTCCGGCTGGTCAACCGTGCCAGACGCGGAAAACGCAGCACGCGCCGCCGTCAATCTTCTTCTGAAACAGACAGATAAACCGATTCTGATACAAAATAAACTCAAACATGGAGACTCTTTCCTATGAAAAAAAGAAAAATTTTTACATTGATAGAACTTTTAATTGTGATCTCAATTATTGCAATTTTAGTTTCACTTCTTCTTCCAGCTCTGAAAGCCGCACGGGAAAAGGCCCGGGGCACAAACTGTACAAGCAATCTGAAGCAGGTTGGAATCGGACAATTTCTTTACCAGGGCGATTTTGACGGAGCAATCCTTCCCTACGGCATCGTTGTAGAGGAAGGAGTTCTGCGTTCATTTCAAATTCTGGTCCGGGACCGGTATCTCACCATGAAAACCATTCAATGCGAATCCACACTGGCAACCACACACGAGTTCTTCCGCCTGTTCTACAACAAACGCCCGGATGACTCCTGGTTCACTCCTTCCAAATCCGGCTACTGGTGCAGCGGAGGATACGGAATGAACTGGAAATTCGGTTCTGAAGAAAGTTCTTCCTATCGTCCGCGCCGGAACAGCAACGTAAAGCGACCATCGTCCATTCTTTATTACGCGGAAACGAAACAGAGCTCCGGTTCCATGCCATCGTATATTGCCGTAGGAGGAGTCAATACCATTTCCCGGCTGTGGCCGCAGCACGACGGAGTCTGCAATCTCCTGATGTTCGACGGGCACACGGATTCCGTTTCCGGCGGCTCCAATCCCGATGTTCTATACGCTCTGCCCAAAGTTGCCTATATCAACAGCGATACGGCTTCGGACGCATGGCATCCATTCAACTGACCAGACAAGGATTGCAAATGAAAAAAATCTTACCGCTCCTGACTCTTATCCCTCTGATTACGTTTTCCGCTCCGATTCCCGAACCGCTGGTTGTGGTGGGGCATGCGGGCAGTTCGATTCCTCTTGCATTCGAAAAGGAACCGGGAGTCCGGAAAGCACACGCGGCGTGGATCGGGATCAATGCGGAAAAAATGGTGCTTGTTTTTCTTCCGCGATCGGAAAAATGGACGCAGGGCAGATTCACGATCACTCCACGGGCAAGCGGACGCCTCAAATTTGAACTGAAAGCCGGAGCCTCTCAGCAGAATGGAAAGGATGTGCCAGAGGCATGCCTTTTTGATGAAATTGCGATCAACGGGAAAGCGATCCGCAATGGAGGTGCCGAAGAAGGAGAAGCAGGATTCGGATTCTACCGTGTTCCGAAGGCAAAAGAAATTCCGGGCGGAGTTCTCTTCGATCCCCGAATGGCCGCATCGGGAAATGCTTGTCTGGCAGGATGGAATCTGGGGCCGGTGTCGTTTCTCATACCCGTCGAAAAAGATGTTCCGCTCACCGTCACGTTTCGCTATCGGAACGGCGGACGCCTTCCTCCACTCGATAAAAGGAATGACTACTACCCCCTTTCCTTGAGACATGCCGCAAACATGGGCTGGGCCGATGATCAGCCCGGCGACGGTCGCGGCGGATGGACCGATCAGGGTGCACAAAAAGACCTGCGCGCATTTCCCCCAGGACTCCATACAGCATTCGACATTCCCTTTCGCGCGGAGAACCCTGACACAAACAACGGAAAAAGCTGCGTCATCCTGAAATCTCTCAACTCTCCGTTCGGCTCTCCCGGATTTTCGCTTCCCGTAAACAGGCAGTGCAACCGGATTGCCCTCATGACCGGGGCAGCATGGGCGGAAAAAGGACGTCACGCGGCCGACGTTCTGGTGCGTTTCAACGACGGGCAAACCGAAACCTTTCCCCTCGTCACCGGAAAGAATCTATGGGAGTGGACCGAGGTCCGGAAACGAATTCCCGATGGAGAACTTGTCTGGTCCGGAACGAATCCTGAAGGAGCCATCGCCATTTACGCATGCGTTTTAAAGCTCAGGAAAACAGGAGTTGTCCGCAATATCACGATCCGTCCGGCAGACGGAACGCAGGTTGTGACGGGAATTCTCGCCGTCACGGCGGCAATGATCCGGAATGAAACAAAATCTCCGGCGGAAACAGCGGAATTCAAAATCCGTCTGAAAAACGAGAATCGGTATCTCGCCCTTCCCTTTGAAATGCTGATTCCGGAAATGAGAAAGCAAACATTTCCATACAGGGAGTTTTTCCGCGATGAAAATTTGTCGCGTCTCCGGGTGCTGGACGGGACGGGACACGAACTGAAAAGTGCCATTGCCCGCTTCCAGAGAAAACTTTCGCCCGTAATTCTGGTCGAAACAAAGAAAGGAACACAGGAACTCCGTCTGAGACTCGGAGATCCCCGAAGCAATCAGGTTCTTTCGCCTGCAAAGGCGCTGGAACTGATCCGCGGAACCGTCCGCAACGAGATCGACGATGCCGAATGGAAAAACGGAATTCTGCTCCGCCCGCATGAAGCAAAACTCTCTGGAACTGACCTCATCCGGGATGCAGATTCCTTCTACCGGAATGCCATCAATTTTGAACCGGAGAATGCGGAAGCGGCCTTTGAATTTGAACTGAAAAAACCGCAAACGGTAAAATTATTCGCGAATCTCCGGCATCCTGCTCCGAAATCGCAGGCGAATCGGGTCCGGGCATCAATCGACGGCGGGCCGTTTGTGATTGTCGGAGGGGTTTATTACAAGAGTCTGGCTTACTTCTGGACAGGTGGCGAGCGTGTGAAACTTTCTGCGGGGAAACATACGATTCGTCTTTGGATTCCGGCAAAAAAGGAGGAGCGGAAAGGATTGGAACTGGCATCGTTCTATCTCGGATTCGGCTTTCACGCGCCGGAAAGCGCAGGATTCGCCGATGAAATGGAAGGCCTGCGCAAAGCCGGATTCAGCATTTACGGGGATGATCTCCGCAGGATTGAATTCCGGAACATTCCCTCCGGAGACCGTTTATTTCGGGTCGTGAATCCAAACCGTTCCTGGCCTGATCTTTCCGTTCTGGTGAACAATTCAATCGACCGTCGCGGGCCGCTCCGTCCGGACGGCTCATCCATGTGCTTTGCCGACGGCACGGAACTGCCGTTCCTCTGGGGAAGAAACATGGAACAGCGGGACTTTTACGAAATGTGGAAAACGAACCGTCTGGGGAAGCCGGATGGAGATGGAATCCACCGTCTGATGAAGCGGTACAAAGAACTCGGAATCTCTTCGCTGCGCATTTTCTTTACCACGATGCCGGATGGCGTCTGGTCCAACATCAACAACATCCCAATGGGTCTCCTTGACCCGGAAAAGATGATCTATCGACCGGATTACCTGGAGCTGTTCCAGCGTCTGATCGGCGCAGCGCACGATCACGGGATCTATTTGAAAATCTCTTTCGGAGCATTTCCGTGGGAATTGCGCACCGTCTCAACGGAGATGCAGGCGATGTTCTACCATCCGGAAATGATCGCGCGACGGAAGAAAATGATGAACATGCTGCTGGATGCGCCGAATCCGTTCCGGAACGGCATCCGTCCGGCAGACGATCCTACCCTTCTGATTCTTGAAATTGAAAATGAATGCAACTTCCTCGGCGGCGGATTCGGACGCCGCGCGCTCTGGCAGACCATGAAACCCGAAGACCGGGAGTTTCTCTATCCGATCTGGCACAGCTGGCTGAAACGGAAATACACATCTCTGGCACAGCTCCAGAAACAGTGGGGAAGAATTCCGCTGATCGCGGGAAAAACGGAAACGGCGTTCGAGAACATCGAATTCCCGCCTACCGGAGATGCGGCAAAATGGGGAAAAGACAATTCGGCTTTCCTGGTCAAAATGGATGATCTCCGCGTAACGGATGCGACCTTCGGAAAGGAAACCACCAGTGATCCCGTCGCCTCCGATGGATTCGAATTCATGTTTGACATCTACTCTGCTTATCTGCGGGAGATGCGGGATCATCTCCGCTCTCTCGGGTTCAAGGGGATTATCACAACCTGCGGACCGGATACGGAAAACTATTACGTTCAGCGGGCCGCTGCAAATCAGGAACTGGATGCTGTTTCCGGAGGAACCGGATACTGGAACCGGACCGGATACGGTTTCCTGAAATCTCTCTCCTGGCTGGCTCCACTGGTCTATGCGGCCGCTCCGGACAAGCCGGTCATCTCCCGGGAATACGGGCCTAATCTCGCCTGCGAAAACAGCTGGTGGGGCAACCTGATTGCAGCAGCGGTTCAGAAGACAATGGGACAGGCATATCTCTACGACTTTTCCGCATCCATCCCCGGACCTGACGTAACTCCAGACTATCTCTATCCGGAAGATACACACGAACAGCGAAGCATTGATCTTCTTCATGAAATGCACTTTTACTGTACGATGGCGAATCTTGCAGCGGCGATTGCCGTCCAGTCCGACGAGTTGAAAGCACCGCCATTCCGTCTGGAAATCGCCTATCCTCTGGATCATGTCTTCTACGCCGCGCCCTTCCGGGGACTCAACCGGATGACCTTCTCCGACTATCTTCCCTTCCTCTACGCAGCGGGACGGGTCAGAACTTATGACGGTCCCTATCGCTGGAACGCGGATCTGGTCATCAACGAGCCCTCAATTCCCACAGGAGACTTTTCCGCAGCGAAAAACGTATTCCTGATTCATCCGCATTCTCTCAGGGACCGTCTAGGAAAACCTGCATCCAGGAACTTGATCGGCAAAACCTTTCAGGCAAAAGGCTTTCTCGATACACGAAAGGAGAAAGACGCTCTCTACGATGCCATTCTCAAAGCAGGAGGAAGGCTCCCCGTCTCAAAGCAGGAGTTCTGCAAAGTCTGGCGGGACTGGAATGGGAAACTCGAAATTGACACAGAAGCCGGAACTTTTCGCGGAAACACCTCCACCTGGAGCGCGTTCATCGGGGATCTTTCCTGCGGCATCCGCAAAGCGCCCCGCGCTTATATTCCATCCGGAACCGGCGACGCATGGAGCTTTTTCGGCAGCCTTCCGGAGTCATCTCTTCTTCTGGCCGTCATGAACGGAACGATCGAAATGAAAACATTCGAGAAGCTCAAATACATAATGCTCGGCTCATCGGAACTGACCGTCCGCGCAGCTGGAAAGCGACTGGTTTCCCTGGAATCAGGAACTCCTGTCAACGCAGGATTCAAAACGGAGGAGAAAAATCTTCTTTCAGCCAGAAAAATCTTTGTCACCTTCTATCGGACGAAATCCTGTCAGCTTCCGGCTTCGGTTACCTTCGGCAGACGGATCAGATCGGTTGCCGCCTGCAATCGCGACGGAGCAATCCTTGCAAAAATTCCCCATTCGGAATACCGCTTTGACAACTTCTGGAAAAAAGGACATCTGATTTCCCATTATGAAGTCTGCTTTGAAGAGTGAAAGAAAATATGGACAAGGAGGGTAGAAACAGCATTCCAGTTTGACACGGTCGGATGCAGCTCTGATTCAAGCGCAATCAGAGGATACGCACAGGGCCCGGTTTTCTCCGAATGGAAACGCCGGGCTTTTCTGAAACCTTTTTTATCATCATAAGGGTTGAAAACCATGAAATTCAATGTACAGCTGAATGGAAAACCGCTCCGGGTCCATCCGGCGCGAGTCTCAGCTTATCTGCTGAACCGGGTGTGGCCGGGAAAGCAGCGGAGTCTTGATCAAACGGAACTGACTGAATTCGTTTCGTTTGATCTGGAAGAGCAAAATGAACTGGAGATTTTCTTTGAATTCCCGGCGGATGGAACCATTGAGATCCGTCCGCTTGCCATGAAACTTCCACTGGAACGGACACCGGAAGGGGTTCGGCTTCAAGTAGATGCGCCTTGTCAATTTACGATCGAAGCCGGGGATCGGCATCATGTGCTCCATGTCTTTGCCAATGCAGCGTTTAACGAGACGCATGTTCCGGACGAAATCCATTTTGGTCCCGGAGAACATCACCCGGGAGTGATCGTTCCGAAAAGCGGACAGACCATCCGCATTGACGAAGGTGCGGTGGTTTACGGAGCTGTTTTTCTGTACAAAGTCGAACATGTAAGGATCATCGGGCGCGGAATTCTGGACAGTTCGGAGATCCCGAGAGGCAACGACCATTCCGGAGTCGAATCTCCGGTAGCGGCAAAAGTCCGGGAATTCGGGCTGAGCAAACGGGACGAAGAGTTTTCCGGTGGATTCGTTGCATACGAATCTTCGGACATTCTCGTGGAAGGGATCATCTTTCGGGATGCACCGTTCTGGGCGATCATTCTGCGAAACAACTGTCGCGACGTCCGCCTCGAAAACATCAAGCTGATCGGAATGTGGCGCTACAACTCCGATGGAATCGACGTCTGCGCATCGCAGGATGTCCTGATCCGGAATTCATTCATCCGTTCGTATGATGACTGCCTGGTTGCACGCGGCGCTCATCTGGACGGAGAAACCACACCATTGCGAAACATGACGGTCGAAAACTGCGTTCTGTGGTGCGACTGGGGAAAAGCAATGGAAGTCTGGTGCGGAAAACAACCGGCACCGATCGAACATATTACCTTCCGGAACTGCCGGATCGTTCATCTTGCGGCAATCGCGATGGATATCACAACCTGGTACGGTTCGCCCGATTCCTCCATCCGAAATGTCCTGTTTGAAGATATTGAGGTGGATTTGAATGAGACTCTTTATTCCCAGCAGATTCAGGCATCGGATGAGGACCGTTATCTCTGGAAAACTGACTGGCGGCCGAAACTGATCGTGGTCAACTGTGACCGTCTCGGTCCCGATCTCGGAAATCAGGTAACGGGAAAAGTCGAAAATTACGACTTCTACCATTCCGTGTACGACGGAATCGTTTTCCGGAACATCCGTTTTGCCGGAGAAGGAGAACGCCTGGAAACCATCCTCTCCAGAAACATTCCTCAACTTGAGATCCGGAACCTTTCCCTGGAAAACGTGGAAACCAGCCGGATTCTTGTGGAGGGATCATTGAACAACATATCTGTCAAGGAGTTATGAATCGTGATGTCAACAAGACATTTTCAATTTCATGCCCTGCCGGACTGGAAGCTCCGAATCCGGGAAAATTCCTCAAAGGAAACGGTTCTTGCCATTGAGCCGGTCGAAGAAATTTCCGTATCCGGGGAAAAACAGGAGCAGGTCCCTCTTTTTACAGAAAGAAAATGGCTGGCGGGAGCACGTTTTTCCCAGTTGATTGCCGATGAATGTTCCATTTCCCATGTTCTGAATCCGGATTCCGTAAGCATCGTCCGGGCGGACGGAATGAAACTCCGGAACGGAATCGATTTTTACGTCGATCCTGTATGGGGTGCTTTTGGACGCATCGGAGAATCCGCTTTCGGAGAAAACGATACGGTCTATGTATCCTATTGCTACACACCGCTCCGACTGGATTCCATTGTCCGGCGAAACGATGGAAGCATTTTTCAGAAAAAGGGTGACGTGAATGGAGCAACCCCGCTCCCGCCGGAATTGTCGGACGGAGAAGAACTCCTCTGCAATCTTTTTTTCGACCGGCGGAGAGGAGCGCTTGCCGACTCCATGATTTTTCCCTTTCAAGAGTCATGGTCACCGGAACCACGACCGGATGAAACGCAATGCCAGTTTGCCAGAACACTGAAAAAACTCCGGTCAGGAGAAAAGGTCCGGATTCTCGCGTGGGGCGACAGTGTGACTGCATGCCGCTACATTCACGATCCTGAACTGCGCTGGCCGCGACGGTTTCAGCGTCTGCTGCAAACCAGGTTCCCTCTCGCAGAAGTTGAACTGGTGGAACTCGGCTGGGGAGGCAAGGCAATCAACACCTTCCAGTGCGAACCGCCGGATTCGCCATGGAACTATCAGAAAAAAGTCGTGGAATCCGGGGCGGATCTGGTAATTCTCGAATTTGTCAACGACACCTATCTGACCATGAAACCGGAATTCGACCGAATCTACAACCGGATTCGAGATGATTTTCAGGCAAAAGGAATGGAACTTCTCGTGATTGTCCCCCATTTTGTCCGTCCGGACTGGATGGATCTGCCCTCCCAGAAAAACATCGAATCCGATCCGCGCCCTTATGTGGCATTTCTGCGGAACTGGATCAGGGAAAATCATTATGCCTGTGCCGATCTCTCCAGACGCTTTCAGCATCTCTGGAAAGAGGGAATTCCTTATAACACATTGATGCGCAATCACATCAATCACCCGGACATCCGCGGAATCGATCTGTATTTTCAGGCACTCGCGGATCTGTTTCCAGAAAGGTAAGCAAATCAATGACAAGCGCATCTCCCGTTCCGCTCAAACATGCCGGCTGGCTCTGGCCCGAAGGCGGAGAACTGTATCTCAACAACTGCCATGCCCAATTCCGTTATGATTTTGAACTGGAAGAGATTCCGGAAAAGGCTCCGTTCTTCATCACAGCCGATCAGCTGTACCGTTTGAGCGTCAATGGCAGATATGTCTGCCGCGGTCCTGCACGAGGATATCAGGATTCCTGGCCATACGACGAAATTGATCTTACAGCATTCCTGAAAAACGGTCATAACTGGATTTCGATCGAAGCCTACAATCCGGGAACCGGCACGTTTCAGTATATCCACCGGAATGCAGCAGGCATGATCTGCGCAGCCGAATGGGGAAAAACCGTTATTCATTCCAATAAAAAGAGTTGGAGAATGAGACGTTCACCAGCCAACAACCCGAATGTCGCCCGCCAAAGCCGTCAGCTGGGATATCAGGAGGATTTTGATGCGAATCAGGACGATCTTGCATGGGTATACTCGGAACATCCACCTCAATGGACCGAAAAGGAGATGTTCCGCTGGTTTGGCGAAACCTCTTTCGGTCAGGCCCCATGGTATGATGTAGAACCACGGGGAATTCCTCTGCTCCGGGAAGAACTGACTGCGCCGGAAAAAATTGTTTCCTGGGGAACCGGCAGGATGCGTCCCGGATTCGAACAAGCCTTTCATCTTGCCTGGCACTGGGAGGAAGGAGAGCGGCAGAGTGTCTCCAACTGGCACGAATCCATCCCTTACCCCTGCAGAAAGAATGGAGCATTTCTGGAATTCGAAGTCCCCGCGCAGCCGGACGGCATGTTCCTTGCGCTGACAATCAAGCTCGACGCGATCCGAATCGGCACGTTCGGACTCGAAATCGCCGGGGGAAGCGGAAAGGAAATCGCCGACGCCCTGTTCTATCAATACCTGCCGGACGATAAACCGGTCGACCTTCCGCCCGCAGGCTACGGAGGCATGATCGCCCCTGCGGCACGATTGCGGGTGGCGCCGAAATTCTGCCGGAGAATGTTCTTCGCCATTCAAGGCGCTCGCTGCATCGTCCTTGTGCTGCGGAACCTCAACGTTCCCCTCCGCTTCCGCACGACCTGGCGGACAGCCGAGTACCCGTTTTCTATGCACGGAATGTTCAAAACTTCCGATGAGGAACTCAACGCCATCTATGAGCTCTGCCGTCATACCCAGCAGATCTGCTCCTCCGACGCTTACATGGATACCCCCTGGCGGGAACAGGGACAGTGGTGGGGAGATGCCCGAATTCAGGCCCGCAACACCTTTTTCCTGGATGGAGACACAAGGCTTCTCCGTCGTGGAATCCGTTCGATCGCCGGACAGAATACCCGCTGCGGCCTGACTCCCGGCGTTGCTCCATGCTGCAATGAGCAATGTATCCTTCCGGATTTTTCTTTGACCTGGCTTCTGACCCATTACGACTATTACCGGCAAACTGGAGACCTCTCACTTTTTCTGGAACAGCAGTCAAAAACGGAACAGATCCTTGACTATTTCCATACCTCGGAAGCTCGTGAGAAAAATGGCCTTCTGAAAGCGGATCCCCGGTTCTGGCTGTTTGAAGACTGGGCAGAACTGCCCAAACGGGGTTGTCCGACCTTCCTCAACCTATGGTACCTGTATACATTGCGCGCCGTCGAATCGCTCTGCCAAGCAGCCGGCCAGAAAAAGAAAGCTCAACACATTGCAGAAGAACGATTTACGCTAGAACAACAAATTCATCTGTTTCTGTTTGATGAAACAACACAGCTCTTTCGAAGCGGACTCGAAGAGAACGGGCATCCCTGTGCGGAACCGCCATCGCTTCATGATCAGGTTCTGGCAATCCTGAATGGACTCCATCCGGAAGCGTATCCATCCATGGTCCGGAAACGTCTGATGCCATTTCTGAACAATGAACCATGCTCCTTTGCCACGCCGACTTCCTTCTGGTGCAGTTACCTTTTCGATGCAGCAAAACAACTGGGACTCCGGAAGGAGATTCTCTCCTTCATTCGCCGCAACTGGAGCCGGATGGTTCCCTCGGGCGGGACATGGGAACATTTTCAGTGGGACCGTTACGACGGGCAGTCCTGCTGTCACGCATGGAGCGCTCATCCAGCCAGTCATCTTCCGGAACTGCTTACCGGAATCCGGCAACTGGAACCGGGGTGGCACAGATTTTCCTGCGATCCGGCGCAGGAACTTCTCCCGGAATCGGGAGAAGTCCGGATTCCGCTTCCGCAAGGCATCTTCCGCATGTCCTGGAATGCTTCCACAGGGATTTCTCTGGAAATTCCCGAGGGATGCCTCTGCGAAACGCCTCCCGGCTCCGATCTGCTGAAGTATCATTCCCTGAACAAAAATGAGGATCACCAATGAAAAACATTCTGTTAAACCGCAGGACAGCAGCTGTGCTGCTGACGGCTCTGATCTGCATCTGCCAGATTCAGGCGGAAGCGCCTGTCACAAAAAGCGCCGGTGTATGCTTTCGTTTCGATGACAACAAACCACCCCGTCAATGGAGAGAAATGGGAGCGCTGTTCGAACGATACGGCGTTCGGATGTGTCTGAGTCTCATCTCGCAGAATTTGAATGCTCCGGAAAGTCAGCGCACCTTGCGGGAACTCGCGGAGAAAGGGCATCTGATGCTGGACCATCTGCCAAGTCATGCGGTCTATCAGATCTCCGCTCGGAGCGCGGAAGAATTCCAGCGATTCGCCAGTCTGCCGATCGCCGATCATGCGAATCCAGGAACAAAAACCGTTTATTTCAAATATGAACTGAATGCGGAACATCCGAAAAACATTCCCTTCCAGGGAGCCATCCGGAACGGGGTCCTCTGCGACTATCCGGCGGAAATGCACAACCGACTGGCGTTCACACGGAAAATTCTGGTCCCGGAAACTGGAAAAGTCTATGGGATTCGGATTCAGGATGGCAAGAAAACATTATACAGTTTCTGGGGAGAAAAAGTCGAAATTCCGAACCGGGAAACAAGCAAACTGATCCTGCTTGCAAACAATGCAGCCATTCAGCCGCCGGATGAACTTCTGCGTTTCCTTGCAGACTGCTCCCGCAGAAATTTTACGGCGATCGGCCTTCCCCGGCCGCGCACATGGATTCAGCCGGGCGGATGGGAATGCTTTGTCACGCCGGAAAAGATCGCAGCGATTTACGGAAAAGAGTTCGGATATATTTCCGGAAGCTGCGTCCCGGGACCAGATACCAGCACCATCGGAGGATTCAATGAACCGGAGCCGGATCTGCTCCGGTTTACCATGCGCGCGGATTCCACAGCTCCAGACAATGGACAGACTCTTGCTCTCATGAAATTTCAGATTGCAGAATCCATTGCAAAGCATCGGGTCAAAGTGCTGATCTCTCATATGTCGATTCAGCGTGTTAAAGGCGGATGGAATGCGTATCTTTCTGTATATGAAGAACTTCTAAAATGGCTTACCACAAACGCCATTCCCGTCAGAACTCAGGAGGAATGGGCGGAAATCCTCTATTCTCACAAAACGGACTTGGATGGAAACATTATGCCGTCCCTGAAAAGGGATCTCAACGGCGACGGAAAACCGGATGGCTATGAACTCCGGAAAGGAACCCAGGTGAATCTGAAGACTGGAATCGCCACAATACCGGCAGATGGGATGCTCTGTCTCTTTGATCTCGCAGGTGTGGGAAAAGGAAACAGTACATTTTCTCTGGCAGCAAAAGGGGATACCGGCACTCTGGTTACTCTGGAACTCATCTTCCTTATGCGGAAGGGTAATCACTACAAAATGCAAAAACAGTTCCGTCTGAAAGGAGAACACTGGCAGACACTTGCGGGGTCCGTATCCGTAAAACCGGAAGTGGCAGCCATCCATTACAAAATTTCACACTCAGGATCGGCAAAGCCCATTGAAATCAGAGACCTGTCTTTTGTCAACATCAGACAGTGAATCATTCTTTCTTCCGGAAGTGTTCTGTCATTTCAGAGACTGAAGGGCGTAGCGGATATTCCGAATGCAGAGATCGGAACTGGTTTTATTCCTCAGGAAAGCAGCCAGTTCCCCTCCGGCACGGGCATAACAACGGCGCATCCCGATAAAATCAAACTGCGGAACAGCATATTTCAAGCTCTGTTCAGCAATGGAATAAAAATCCGGGTGAAGAGTCTGCACATACGGCTCCACATCACGTTTGACCGGAAGATTCATCATCTGGGAACGGACATATTGCGGCTGCGCCTTGAACAGATACTGGAGCCATCGCCACGCAGCCTTCTTACGGTTTTCGGAAGGACAGCCCGAACGGAAAATCCCGACACTGAATCCGGAAATAAAACTCTTCCAAGGCAGATTTCCGTTCTGCGGCATCGGATACGGTTTCACATCCAGATGCGGATTCAGGAAATCCAGCACCTGCAACGTCCACGCGGAAGCAAACGGCAGAAAACCGATCCGTCCGAGAGCGAATGTCTCATTGACCTGGTCCAGAAGAAGCGTCCCGCTGTCACGGAGATTTCCCAGCTCATTCAGGCGCCCGGCGGTTTCTTCCGCAGAGAAAATTTTCTCAAAACATTCCGGGGAATTCGCATTGTAGTCCTCCCCGAAGACATTCTGCCCCAGATATTCAAGGTACTGCTTGACATTGTGCCATTCCGAGGGGACCTGCATTGCGGCCGCATAAATTTCCGGATGCTTTTTCCGGACTCCGGAAAGCACCCTTCCCCAGCGAATCAGAGTCGAGAAATGGGAAATCCGCTCCGGAAGAGAAAGCCCCGCCATCTCAAAAATCCGGCGATTCACCAGAATGTACGTCGGAAGATCAATGGAAAAAAGAATCGAATGAATGTGGGACTGATTCTTCGCATCGCCAGTCGGGAAGAAGGCAAGCGGGGAAAGCGATTCCCTCAAAGAGTCAAATCCCTCCAGATCTTCCAGCGGAAGGAGAGCGTCCAGTTTCGCATACGCGGAGTGCCAGAAGAATTCTCCACAGGAAGGAAGATCGTCCTCACTGATTTTCTGGAGCCACGGGTCATAGGATGCGTTCGCCGGAAGATTCGTCAGAACAATCCGGATATCGGGGTTGGAGATCATGAAGGATTCCGCCAACGTCTTCATCATGAAGGTGTAGAGAGGGGTCGCGCCAAGCATTGTATAGACGACACGTTCCTTCACATGCAGGGAACGCGGACCGGGAAGGATCTGCGCATATTCGTCATCCGGAGTCCAGCGGACATAGGCGCCGCTTCCATGCACGACTTCGATCATCCCTGCTTCGGAAAGCAGCTTCCATGCAGAATTGATGGTTATTGCGGATACGTTGTACTGCCGGCAGAGCTGAACCCGCGAAGGAAGACGGGCTCCTTTTTTCCAGACACCCTGACAGATTTCCTGTTTCAGTGTCTCGGCAATCTGTCGATAACGCGCAGTAAAATTCCGGCTCATCCATCTCCTCCCTGAATTGGTTCTAAAATTATAATATCAATTCGCATTCCAGTCAAATAAATCCAGAAGAAATCTTATTTTTTCATACGTTCTCGAATCGTTTGAAAGAGACTTTGCGACAGGGAAATCGCTTCCGTTCAATCCGCAATTCCGGATCAGGAGAGGCCCCCCGATACAGGAAGGAACTCACTGTACGGAAACGAGTTTTTTCTCCGGTGATTCCCCAATGGAATCAGTTGCTTTTCCCGGTCAGATATCGCGGGGAGTCCGGTTTTGGCTGCTGCGCCGTACTTTTCCGCACTCTCAGTTTTGCCTGCACAAGACGATCCGCCGGAAGATGTTCCGTCGTCAGGATTTCCGTCAGGAGATCCAGAGCTTCGGATGCCAGGCTTGCATAGTCCGTAATAACGGTTGTCCGCGGAGTCTCCAGATATCCGGAAACGCCGTCGTATTCCCAGTCGATGATGGAGATGTCATCCGGGACCCGCAGATGCAGCGAATGCAGAGCAGCATTGACTTTCAGTGTATGAGCAGCATTGACGCAGATCAGAGCGGTACATCCTTCTCTGACCGCCTTCCGGATCGCCCGTTCCAGATCTTTCTGATCGGTTTCCATCTGCCGATGAAAAAAAATGGCTTTTTTTTCCGGATTGCTGATCCCGGCGGAACGCATTGCTTCAAGAAATCCATCCCAGCGATGAGTCACTTTTCTTTTCTCGTTCAGGATTCCTTCCAGAGATACAAAGCGGATATCGCGATGTCCCTTCCGCAACAGATAACGCACGGCGGATGCAATCCCGGAAGCGCTGTCCAAATTGACTGACCAGATGTGATTCAAATGGTTCGCCACCCCGTTGATCCGCACGATGGGAACCTGAAACAGCGAGACAAGTTCTTCATCCGGGGTCCGATATAAATCAATAATTCCCCGGAAAGAACGGGTACACCCTTCCTGAAGCGACTTCTGCCAGATCAGTTCAGGATGCAGTCCGCGCAGGAAAATCTCCCTGCACACCGAAGCAAGAATCTTTGCATAATACCCGTTGATGTCGTTCGGATCAAGGCAAACAATCACTCCCACCCCCCAGCCACCGGAAGCACTCCGCATATCGTATCCGAGTTTCCGGGCAACCTCCAGAACCCGTTTCCGGGTTTCCCGACTGATCCGGGGATCGGACTTGATGACACGTGAAACCGTAGCCTGTGAACAGCCCGCCGCAAGAGCCACATCACGTCCACTGATTCGCTTCATATGCTCATCCTTTCACCTTGATCTGCCGGACAATACTACCGAAATGCCCTGTTTTCAAATTCTTTTTGATGCAAAATTTTGCATAAAATACCGTCTTCTGCCTATTGCGGGTTTTCCCGAAAAGAGTATAATTTATAGTGTTGCATTCAGAAAATGCTCAAGAAGGAAGGAAATTGTCTTGTATGAAATTTATACGTCCCAGCCGTATTGATTCCCGTTATTTTGAGAAACAGGATGGTTCGACCTGGCTTCCAATTGGACTCAATCTCTGCTTTCTCCGGGATTCCGAAAGCAGAACGGAGGCGGAAGTTCTGGAAACCTTCCGTTCCTGGATGACGGAATTTGCCGCAAACGGCGGCAATTTCATCCGCGTCTGGCTTGGAGTTCCGTTTTTCGACATTATGCCGGATCATCCCGGCGAATTCAGTGAAAAAAATCTCTCGCACATCCGCTTCGTTGTGGAACTGGCGGAACGGCTCGGCATCCGGATCAAGTTTACCCTGGAACATTTCCGGCATATCGGTCATGGCGGAAACACGGAACAGTTCCCCGGCGTAGTCGATTTCAACAAACCGCTCTATCTCGGACTGGCATCCGACATGAGAGAATATTTTACTTCCCCGGCGTGCAGATCACTCTATCTGGCAAAGGCAAACCATCTTGCCGAGGCAGGAATCGGTGAATCGGAATCGGTAATCGCCTGGGAACTCTGGAACGAGATCAACTGTCTCGGAATCCCCGACGTGGTCAAGCCGTGGAGCGACCACATGCTTCGGGAACTTTCCACGCTCTTTCCGCATCAGATGATCGTGCAGAATTTCGGAAGTTTTTCCGGATCGACCGGATATCGGCATTATGATGATCTCGGCACACTTCCGGGAAATGCGTTTCTTCAGGTTCACCGTTATCTGGACCCCGGAGCGGAACTGGATGTCTGCCGGGGCCCGATGGACATCCTCTGCGCCGATGCCGTCCGGGAACTCCGCGACCGGAACGCACAACTTCCGCTTGTTCTCGCCGAATGCGGAGCCGTGGAAGCCAATCATGCCCGGTATTCCGATCTCTACGCCCTCGACGCGGAAGGGACTCTCCTTCACGACATGCTTTTTGCACCGTTCTTTGCCGGAAGCGCCGGATGCGGACAGCCATGGCACTGGGACCATCTCTACATCCAGAAGCATCATCTCTACCACCATTTTGCCCGCTTTGCCAGAACGGTGAAGGGAGTGGATCCGGCCAGGGAGCATTTTGTCCCGTTCCATACGGAAACACACCGTCTGCGGATCTACGGACTCCGCGGCAACTCCCGGATTCTTCTCTGGTGCCGTGACAAGCGGAACAACTGGAAAAGCGAACTGATCGAACGGAATGCTCCGGAACTTCTCCACGCGGAAAAAATTCCAATTGACAACTGCGGAGAAAACGTTTGCTGTTATCTTCCGTGGGAAAACAGAGATGTTTCCGTTTCCACCCGGGATGGATGGTGCGAACTGCCCGATTTCCGCCGTTCCATCGTTGTAACAGTCTGCCGGAACAAGGGAACATAAAGATGCGTAAACGGAATCATCTGGCAATCCTTTTCTGTGCAATCTGTCTGCTTTTCCTATCCCGGGGCAACGCATCGGAAGGACCTCCGGCCAAACAGGGAGGAGTCTGCTTCCGCTACGATGACATTCACAAAGTCAGCGAATGGAGTGAAATGAGCTCCCTGTTTGAGCAGCATGGTTTCCGCATGTGTCTTGCTGTAATGCCCGACAACATTGCTCTTCCGCAGCAGGGCGAACTCCTTGCACAGCTGGCAAAGCGCGGACACGAAATCATGGATCACACGCCCGGACATGCCATGTTTCAGCTTCGCTATCCGACAAAGCAGGAATTTGAAAAAGCCGCAAAACTTCCATTTGCCGCGGAAACGCGTCCGGGATCAAACTGGGTGTTTTTCCAGTATGAATTCCGGAAGGATCACCCGGAAAACATCCGGTTCACAGGATCGGTCCGCGGCAATGAGCTGACAGCGGACGATCCCGCCTTTCAGAAGCGTCTCACATTCACCCGGAAGGTTCATATTCCATCCACCGGAAAACTCTACGGGATACGCATCATCGACGGCAGGAGCCGTCTTTTCACCTTCTGGGGAACCGGCGGCGTAAATCTTGCCATGGAACATGAACCGATGATTCTGTGCAGTGATATGGCGATCCGTCCCTCCAAAGCTCTGCTTCGCTACATGGCGGAACGGAGCCGCCGGGGATTTCGCAAATACGGCATTCCCGATCCGAAGGTCTGGTGTCAGCCCGGGGGATGGGAACCATTTCTGAGCGTTGAAGAGATTCGTGACGTTTACGGGAACGAGTACCACTACCGTTCCGCCTCCTGCGTTCCGGAAGTCTATCCCTATTTCAACTGCTTCAACGACCCGATGCCGGACCGCTACCGCTTCGCCATGCGTCCAAGCTTCCGCTTCTTCGATGAACAGGCTACACTCAATGAAATCAAAAAACAGATCGCCGATGCCGTTGCCCGGCACCGTGTCCTGATTTTTCTCAGTCACATGAACACCCGGAGAATTCCCGGAGGCTGGAAAGCGTATCTGGATTCTCATCGTCAACTGCTTGCGTGGCTCCGGGAAAAACGGATTCCGGTCCGCACGCAGACGGAATGGGCGGAGATTCTCTACTCGCAGAGACCCGATCCGAATCCCGACATCATGCCGCCTTTGCATGTCGATCTCAATAAGGACGGAATTCCGGACGGCTGGGAATTTCTCTCCGGCGCGAAAGCCGATCTGCAACAAGGCAAAGCACTTCTTTCCCGCACCGGAATTCTGAAAGTGAACGGGCTCGCCGGTCTGGAAAAGGGAGTCAACCGTTTTACGCTCCGCTGCAGCGGAACAAAAGGGACACGCATTCTTGTCGACTTCGAACAGTTCCCGCACCGGGAATGGAAAAAGCCATCCGCAAAACAAACAGCGGTCTTCTTCCTCTCCGGGAGAGCGGATCAGACTTTTACCGAAGAGATCAGAATCAGACCGGAAACAGTAGTAATGAATCTGCGCATCCGCACCTCCGGAGATGTCGCCGTTTCTTCACCAGGTTTCCGAAAAATACAACAACCAAGGAGAACGCCATGAAACAATCACCCGAATCACATTTCACACTGATAGAACTCCTGATCGTAATTGCAATCATCGCCATTCTTGCCGGGATGATCCTGCCTGCGTTGAACTCGGCAAGAGACAAGGCTCGTTCCATCGCCTGCGCCTCGAAACTCAAACAACTTGGCCTTGCATTCCATCAGTATGCAGATGATTCCGACGGTTTCATGCACCGTTACCGCTGGGAAACAGATCCTGCCGGCAACAACAATCTGGGATACTGGCCGTATGTACTGGAACAAAGCAAATACGTTACAGCCGATCTTTTCTGGTGTCCGGCACGTTTCCCCACGGGAACTGCGGCAGATCTCTATTACAGAGATTGGCGTAAAAAACCCTTCAAATGGTCGAACTGGCAAGCATGGTTCTCCGAATACGGATACAACCAGGTCCTCGGACCGACTCTGACGTCCGGAAATCCGATGAAAAAAGTGACACAGGTCAAAAGTCCCGCCAGAAAAATCGCCTATGCGGATTCCGCAAGATACGACCGGGCGGTCGGGGCATCTCTGATTCACTCTTATTACAACACGACCGACGCGTATGTCGTCTGGCCGATACATGCCAAAATGACACAGGCAAACATCACTTTTGTGGACGGGCATGTCGGAAATGTGACAGGCGGCGGAAGAGGTGAGACGGCCTGTCAGGCAATCTACAACGGTCCGCTCAAAAGCATTACGGGCTACTCCCCATGGGCAATCGAATAAAGGACTCCAACCGATGATACAGAAGCTCTTTCCTTTCCTGTTCCTGTCGTGTGCGCTGGCATTCGGCGCCCCTCTTCAGGAAAATCTCAGACGGACAGCGTTTCCGAGCGCCGGCGTCATCAATCCGGCACAGGGAACGCTTGAAATCACCATTCACCCCTCAACTGATCTCAAAGATCTCGGACAAGGCTGGCCGTTTGCAATTCAGCTTCTCGGCAAAGTCAACAGTCCGGAGACCCGCACGATCCTCGGCATCTATTCCCCCTCCCGGAGCAAGGATGGAAAACAGTACGGGCTTTACGCTCTGCTCCGGACCCGGAAGGGTACGATCTACATCATTGACCGGAATCCTTCCGCCAAAGCAGGAGAAACCGTTCATCTGGCTATAACATGGGGCCCGAAGGGAATGTTCTTCTATGAAAACGGAAGACGGATCGGACAACGTGCCTTTCCCGCGGAGCTGCTGGAATTTGCACCGGAACTCCAGGTCATCAATAGTCATCCGTTCCACACAACGCGCATCAAAGTTTCCGCGGTACAGCTTCCGGCATCGGAGCTTCAGAAAAATGCCGCGAAGCCTTTCCGTGCCGATCCGGAATGCACCCTTCTGGCAAATGATCTTGCCAGACCTCAATTCTTTGCGGCTCCGGAAATCCGCAGGACTCTGCCGGTCAGTCTGATTCCGTTCGACTCCACGGCATCGAAAATTGTCCCGGAGGAAAAAGCATTCGAGCTGGCATTTGTCGGAAACAATCTGACAGACAAGGAGGTTTCGATGCCAGTTGAGTTCCGTCTTGCAGACTTCGGCGGAAAAGATTCCAGAACCCTCCGTCGCAATGTGATGCTTCCGGCCGGAAGTGTTCAGAAAAAGGTGCCCATCTCTCTGCCTGCGCTGTCTGCGGGATTCTATTCCGTCGGTGTGAAAGCGGGGAAAGAGAAGCGGAATTTCTCGCTGTCCGTCCTTCCGGACACAGGCAGTGCGCCCATGGGAAAACTGGAGGAATACCTCGGCACGGCAGCTCTGGATGATGCGGCAATCCTTCACAGACTCGGCATTCGCTGGACCCGTTCCTGGAATACCAGTCATCTGCTCTGGCATCAGCTCGAACCGCACAAAGGGAAATTTGATTTCCGATCCGCCGACCGCGCCATCGACAGTTTCCGGAAAAATGGGGTCAAAGTTCTTGCCGTTCTCGGCTATCCGCCGTTCTGGGCCGCGGAAGAACCGGATTTCAATGGACCGGACGGTGCCCTGTTTGAACGGAATCCCGGAACCTGGAAACCCAGGTCCCTCGCGGAATGGAACCGGTATATTGAACGTACGGCTGAACATTTCAAAGGCCGCGTCACCCATTATGAAATCTGGAATGAAGTTGACTGGCATCCGCCCAAACGGGCAGCATCCTTCAGCGGAACAACGAAAGAATATTATGAGCTTCTTGTCAACGCTTCGCGGATTCTGCACCGGGTATCGCCGGAAAACAGGGTCCTGATCTCCGGATTCGGAAGCGGGGAGCATTGCGACCAGAAGATGCCGGAGGAACTGCTCAAACTGGGGGTCGCCGATCAGATTGACGCATGGAATCTTCACGCTTACTCGGTCACGACTCAGGCGAAACGCCACAAGCGCCTGGTCCATGCGGTCAAACCGGGAATGCCGTTCTGGCAGAGCGAACAGATGTGGCATGTCATTCAGGACCCGCTCCGGCGCGCCTATCTGACCGCGGCCATCAATTTCTGGTTTCTGGAACTCGGATTTGAAAAATATTTCTCATTTGGGTGGGGTTCATTCCTCTCCGATTCTCATACAGAATCCCCGGAACTGCCGCTTCACATTCTCGGGGTCTGCCAGAAATATCTGCGTCAGTGCGACCGTTTTTCCGCCAGAATTCCCGGATTGCCCGAACAGGACTTCGATGTTGCCGCAGCCCTTCAAAGAACGGATGGAACTCATCTCTCCGTCCTCGGAAGCAGTTCCGGAAATTATGAAATCAAAGTGGACAACAGCAAACTTTCCGTCCGGGATATGCTGGGACGGAAGGTCAGAACGGAAAACGGGGTTCTGCGTCTGAATGGCAAAATCCTCTACGTAATCTCTCCGGAACCGCTGAAGATCCGCTCGTTCCGTCAGACAGGGGTTGGACAGCTTCTTGCCAATCCGGGGTTCGAGGATCTCACCGGCGACGATCTGGATGGGATTGAAAAATGCAGTTTCGCCACCTGGCAGCTTCGTACGCAGCGGGATCCGAATGGCCGGATTTCCATTGCAACGGAAGGCGGACACAGCGGCAAGTATGCGGCCCGTATCTCCGCATCAGGAAAAGATGTTTATCTTTTTTCGTATCTGCGCCTTCCCGCGCCGGGCAATTACCGGATCACAGCCCATTTCCGGACGCTTTCCGGCTCTCCGCAGCCATATCTCTCGCTTTTCGACACCACACCGAAATCATGGCTCAAGCGGAAGGTATTCCCGACGCCACCGAAAGACCGTTTCATCAAACTGACTTTTGACGTCAAAGTCGACAAACTTCCGGGAACAGTCGCAGCCATTTTCGGTATTTTAGGAAAAGGGGAAGTCCTTCTGGACGACGTGGAACTGTTCCGCTACGACCTGCCGCTTCTGAAAGAAGGACAGGCTCTCCCGCTTTCGCTTCCGGACAGAAGGCAATCCAATTCACTCCTCTCGAAAACCGGCACAATCCATCTCGGCTGGGCGGACGCAATCGGCTCCGGAAGAAAACAGATTGCCGGGATTCCTTTTCTCCTGAATTCAAATTGGCTTGCGGCGGCAGACTCCGCATGGAAAAACGTCGAACGGACAGGAAGCCTCCGCTTTCCTCCGGTTTCTGCTGATGCCGTCTGGCTTCTGGGAGCGACTATGTACAATCCACAGGATCCCGGAACACTGCTCGCCGATCTGGAACTGATGTATGAGGACGGATCAACACGGACTTTGCCCATTCGCGCACAGAAAGAAACAGCCGACTGGTTCCTCGCCGGACATCGGAAAAATTCCTCTCTTTCTCCGGGAATCCGTTTCGAATCACCGGAACTGCTGGCATACGGTCTTTTCCCGGTCCGACTGGTCAATCCGGTTCCCGGGAAAAAACTGACAGGAATTGTCCTGAAAAACCGGAACCGCGGAATTGTCGCTTTCAAGGCTGTCACGCTGGAAAAAAGGAGCCCCGGACAGCAATGAGAACATTTCAGCTTCGTCCACACTACCTGAAAAAGGAGATTCTCCATCTTCCAGTCCTCAACGGAGGAGATACGGAAGTGGGAAACCTGCTGGAAAACGCTTATAATGAAGCACTTCATGTGATGTTCAATATCAACTGTGTGAACCGGAATGGGCAATCCGTCTTTGTTGCGGGCGGGGAATACAGTGATATCTGGACCCGCGACGGAGCCTACAACTCCTATGCCGCCGGGAGTTTTCTAGCTCCCGGCGTCACAGAAAACACGCTCAGAGCGCTTCTCGCCGATGGAATGGTCAACGGCAGCATTGCGGGCGGAAAATTCGACGATCTCCAGTTCTGGGACAAACAGCTCTGGATCATTGCCGCATACCGTCACTGGCTCGTGACCCGCAATCGGGAATTTCTTGAACTTGCCGCCGACGTCTCCTTGAAAACACTCACTTATCAGGAAAAACATTATTTCGAATCGGAATTCGCGCTTTTCCGCGGCCCGGGATTCTTTCTCGACAGCATCGGAGCCCTGCCATTGCCCTATGCGGAAATCAAGGATGGAAAATCATGCGTTGCCGATTATCCCGATGCCGTAAAAGTGATGACCCTCAGCACGAATGCCCTGTATGTCAAAGCCTATCGCGACGCTGCTTCGATTCTGGAATCTCTCAAGCGCAACGTCACCCTCGCCGCAGAGTATCGGGAAAAAGCCGATTCCCTTGCGGAAACCATCCGGGAGCGTTTTTTCCGGAACTCTCCGAACGGAATCCCTGCGTATTTCATCCATGGAACCGGTCCGGAGAAAGGATCGCCCGCCTGGTTTCAGGAGGGAAGCGGACTCGGATTCTCGCTTCTCTTCGGAATTGCCGACCCCTCGTCCGGAAAGCGGATCTTCGAACAGGTCCATCTGGAACCAAACGGAATCCCGGTCATCTGGCCGAGTCTGGACAACAACTATCTCGGAAGCGGAAAAACCGGATCGACCGACCGCGGATATCATACCCCTCAGAACATCACTATCTGGCCGCAGGTCAATGGAATCTGGATGCTCGCCTGCGCAGCTTTCGGCCAGACGGCACTGCTCGGTTCGGAACTGGAAAACCTCTGCCGTCTGATTCAGGAAAACGACGGCATCTGGGAAATTTATCATGCAAGGACCGGAAATCCGAAACTCTGGGGACATCCGGCGAAAAAGCATCAGAACTGGGGCGCAGCAGCCCTTCTCTCTGCGGTTCATCATGCCGTATTCGGACTGACATTCACGGAAGATGGGATGGAATTCCATCCGAATCTGCCGTCCGGATGGGGAGAGTTGAAGCTCTCCGGAGTCAACATCCATGGAGCCTCTCTTGAAATCGTCCTGAAAGGTTCCGGAAACCGGATCACCCGCTTTTCCATGGATGGGAAAGAGTGCGCACCATGCCTCTCTTCCAGACTGGACGGACACCATGCGATTGCGATCGAACTCGGAGAATGACAGAAAAGCCCTATCTTGAATCTTCCCCGTTTTTTCGACCACAGTCATGGATAGGCGCACGCATCAAGCGGTGTGGAGAAACACTCATCCGGAGACAGATGCACAATTCCGACCTGAAAGGGAAATTCCGATTTTCATGGCGGAAGTTTTCTTTCTTTTTCCGCCTGGCTCTTTTGTATTTCTTTTAAATTCATAGTATAGTAATGAAGAAACGGCAATCACAAAACGAAGGAATCAATCGGAAAAGGAATTGACGATGGAATTCTATGAAGCAATTCAAAAACGCCGTACCGTCCGGGACTTCTCCACAATCCCAGTCCCGGAGGATATTCTGATGCGGATTCTGGATGCCGGAATGAAAGCCCCCTCGCACGATCATGCACGCGATTGGCATTTTGTTGTTCTTCACGATCCGGAACACATTGCTGAAGTGCTGAAACAGGTTAATCACGGAGCAAATGTTCAGACGGACATCATCAATCACTGGGATACAGCAACCGAATGCCAGAAAAACATGTATTATGACGCTCTGCCGAAACAGGTGAAAATGCTTTCACAAAGCCAATGCCTGATTCTGCCCTTTTTCCGGGCAGGAGCAGAACTGATGACTCCGCGCGACATCAGTTCTTTGAATTCTTTTGCTTCGGTATGGTGCCTGATCCAGAACATGCTTCTGGCAGCAACGGCAGAAGGCCTGAGTTGCGCATTGAGAATTCCGATTCTGGGCGAGGAGGAATATGTTCGGAAAACGATTCATGCTCCAGAGGGATACCGGATGCCATGTTATCTTGCCATCGGCTATGCGGCAGATGATGCAAACGTCATCCGCCAGGAGAAGATTGAATTCAAAACCCGCATTCATTCGGAAAAATGGTAATCCGGAAGCTTTTCTCCCGGGGACAGAATCGGAACCGTTCATGACTTGACAATCCGATTTGCAAAAGTATACTACAACATTTCTTCTTCACGGGGCATCTCAACAACGGTTTGAAACAGGTTCCAAATGAAAAATGACGAGTTGACACTATTGCGAAATCGTATTTCGTGGGCTCCGCTTGTCCAGGAGGGGACAACACTCATCACGCATCGACTGGATTGCTCTCATCCTCAGCACTGGGTCTTCCGGACTTCGCCATCCTATCGAACGGCGTTCCAGCTTCTGCTCCTCGCGGGGGTATGCCTTACGGGAAACAGTATTTTTTCCGGCAGCGACGACAATGCGTATCTCGTTCCCGGAGGAATGGGCGCGTTTTTCCTGCTGGCCGGACTCTTCCTGCTATGGAACGGAAGCCTTCGGGCAAACTTCGATTTCAGAAGAAAGTATTACTGGAAGGATCGTCGCAAACCGCGCAGCGGAAATATGGACAATCTGCGGGACAATCTCCCGCTCAAAAAAATCGCGGCATTGCAGATTGTCAAGAAATTCTGCCGAGGAAACAATAGATATACTTATTGCTGTTATGAACTCAACCTTGTAACATCCGACGGAAATCGCCTGAACGTAACCAATCATGGAGGCCGAACAGCAATTGAAGAAGACGCTCTCAAACTGGCAACCCGTTTGAATGTCCCGGTCTGGGGACTGGAAGATGAAACTCTTTCCGGAGAACAACGGAAGGAGCGAAAAAAAGCAAAGTTGCTTTACCTCCTCATCGGAGGAATTTTTCTTTCCATCGGAATCGCGACTCTATGGTTTCTGTTTTTCGTTCCGCTCCGGCAGCATTCTGCTTCCCGACACTGGGTCAAGGTTCCGGCGACCGTAATTCTCAGCGAGCGCCTCCGTTCCCATTCGGGATCGAAAGGCAGGAACGTCTACCGGACCGTAATTCTCTATGAATACCAGTATAACGGCAGAACCCACCGAAGTGATCGTTACGCTCTTACCCAGGTTGAAAACAGCTCAAAATCCAGTACGGCGGAAATGCGTCGTCCTCCGGCCGGCACACGGATTTCCTGCTATGTGAATCCCGATGATCCAGCACAGGCGCTGGTGGACCGGACTCTGCCGCCCTTCTTCTATCTGACCCATGGATGCTTTCCGCTATCGTTTCTGGGACTCGGGCTCCTGGCTGTGATCGCAGGCATCCGGAAGCGGTGATTTCTGACTGGAAACAGCCGTCATGAGGGTCCCTTTTTGAAAAGGAAGCGCGGTCTTCCGAACCATCCGGAAGAAGGACTCTTTTCTCTGTCATCTTCCTCCGCCGCCGGATTATTTTACCACAGGAATCTGATTCCAGCTGGTGGTGTAACAGGGAGTCAGCATTTCCCGTTTCATTGTCCATGGACGTTTGATGCCTTCGGCAAGATGGAAGACACTTCCCCGCCCGAAACGACGGTTGATGGAATCCACAGTCTCAGAAAGACGCTCCTTTTTTTCCATCCGGTCAGGATCTGCGAACAGATTCATCTGTCTGTTTTCCCCGGATTCCAGGCCGAAGAATACCACTCCGGCCTTTTTGTAGCGCCGTCCGGGGAGGAAAATGCCGCGCAGCTTCGGCTGAATTGTCCGGATCATCTCTGCGGTCTCGGAAGTCGGCGCATCAAATGAAACAGTTGTCCCGGTGAATCCGCCCGGCAGAGCAGTCGGCGCATATTCCGGGTAATACTGAAAATAGACATTGACTCCCGTTGCACACTGCTTCTCCTTCCGGAGTTTTTCCGCCGCACGCGCAGTATAATGAGCCACGGCTTCGGAGAGCTCCTCCAGCACGACGACGGGTCTGCCGAAGGAGCGTGAACAGCTGATGCTCTTGGAAAGCTCCTCCGGATTCTCCTGTTCAAACAGAGAACAGCCCCGGAGTTCCAATGCTGTTTTTGCCAGCGTGACATTGAACTTGGTCCGAAGGAAACACTCATCGGCCACGGCAAGCTGCCATGCCGTCCGAATCCCCAGCAGAGCGAGTTTCGGAGCCAGACGGCGCCCCACGCCCCAGACCTCGCCCACCGGCAGAACTTCCAGTACCGGACGGGGATCCTCCGGCATGACAAACACCCCGGATGCCTGCTTTTTTCCAATGTGATTGGCAATCTTTGCAAGCGTTTTACTTCGCGCGAAACCAATGCCGCAGGGAATTCCAATCCACTTCAGGATGGTTTCTCGAATCCGTTTTCCATACTCGAAATAATCTGTACCGGAGGAACAGTTCACATGAATGAACGCCTCATCAATGGAATATTGTTCAACTTCCGGAGTAAACTCGCAGAGGGTGGCAATCACACGGCGGGAAAGATCTCCGTAAAGCTCGTAATTGCTGGACTTCAGAATCAGTCCGGAGTACGCAGGAGACTGCTTGAGCTGAAATCCGGGTGCTCCCATCGGGATGCCGAGCGCCTTGCATTCCTGTGAACGGCTGATGACACAGCCATCGTTGTTGGAGAGCACGGCAACCGGCTTCCCCTCCAGCGAAGGATCAAAAATCCGTTCACAGGAAACGTAGAAGTTGTTGCCGTCCACCAGTCCGATCATAAGAGCTTTTTTCCATCCCGAAACGCGGAACCGACAACCTCACCGAATTTCTGATAAGTATGGTTGACCGGATCAAATGTAATCGCTTCGAGTTTGAGCGGATCAATTTTCCCGTTTTCATTCAGAATCCGTTCATCGGCGCTGACATTGACGATCTCTCCCACGGTACATCCGCTTTCCGGATCATAGCGGATCAGACGGCACTCAAGCGTCATAGGCAGTTCATCGATAACCGGAGCGTCAACAAACTCCGCTTTCCGTGTATGGAACCCTGCCTTTCCGAGCTTGTCCGGTACGTCGTTGCCGGAAACAATTCCTACAAAATCACACTCAACCACATGCGCAGCATCGCCAATGCTGACGGTAAACGCTTTTTTCGCCAGCAGATTCTTTGCCGTTTTATGTCCGGGATCAATGCAGACCCCGATCTGGTTTGTGTCGTGAATTCCACCCCAGGCGGCATTCATAGCATCGGGCAAGCCATTCCCGTCGTAGGTTCCGATGATCAGCACCGGCATCGGATAAAGCCATGTCTGTGCTCCGAAATTTTTCCGCATACTTACCT
Organism: uncultured bacterium; assembly: GCA_949292215.1. Classification (GTDB taxonomy): domain Bacteria; phylum Verrucomicrobiota; class Lentisphaeria; order Victivallales; family UBA1829; genus UBA1829. The sequence continues at coordinate 23,447 of CASEYW010000097.1, read as the reverse complement.
TCCTTTCACATTGGACTGCGTGACAAATTGATGAATAACGGCAGTCACCACGCCGAAGATTTTAAGTTCCATTCCGTCGGAAAAAATGATCGGCTTGTATTTCCGGTTCGCAGCCTGAAGGTACCAGACGCTGCCGTCCGAACGGAGATATTTGACCGTGAATTCATTGTCGACACAGGCGATGACAATGGAGCCGTCGCGGGCTTCAAGACTGCGGTCAACAACGAGGATGTCTCCCGGGCGAATCCCCGCCCCGGTCATGGAATCCCCCGCCGCCCGGACAAAAAACGTCGCCGCCGGCCGATGCACAAGCAGCTCATTGAGATCCAGCGGAGACTCCATGTACTGTTCCGCCGGAGACGGAAAACCGGCTGCAACAGTCGATGCCATCAGAGGCGGGTTGGATTTCTTCGCGGTCATGGATCTCCCTTTCTTTCTCCGGTAATATACCATGCTTTTCCAAAAATGAAATCCGTTGGAATGTATCTCCCGCGGATCACGAAAATTCCAATCCGATTCTCTCCGGCAGGAGTTTCTGTTCTCCGCTTCCGCACGGCACTCCGCCTCAACTGCTTTTTTCCTCAGAACGGAAGTTGATTCTGTCGGATAATGTATAAATTATACATAAAAAAACAAAAAAGTTTTTTTTCTTTTTCATTTGCCTCTTCGCAACACTTGTTTTTTTTTTGAAATCCCGTAAAATGTAATCAGACAGACGAAGAACAGAACGAGACTCAAGATGCAGAAGCACATCAACATGACAGATATTGCAAAACGGGCTGGAGTGACTCAGGCAACAGTCTCCCGGATTATCAACCGCAAACCCGGGTTCCGGAAAGCGACACGCGACCGCGTACTGGCTGCGATGTCATCCATGGGATATCAATCCCATATTCTGGAACAACTCCGGCAAATAAGGCGGAAAACACTCCGCTGCACTCTTCTGGTCTGCTCGCTCTCGGAACAGAAGCATTCACTCCAACTCCCATTTTTCCGTGGACTTGCAGAGGCTCTCCAGAGACTGTTTCAGAAACACTGCGTGGAAATGACCGCAAGGGAACTTCCCTTTGGAGTCCTGACGCCGCCAGATGATGATGTGGATGCCTACCTTCTTTGCGGAGCACCCTCGGGCTCTCTCTACCGCAATCTGCTTTCCTCAAAGAAACCGTTCCTGCTGATCTGCGATCAGGAAACCCGGAACTGGGAGTGCAACCAGATCCTCTTTTCCACCTTGAAAACCGGAGTGCAGATTGTGGATTATCTGCTGAAAGAAAACTGCCGGAGAATCGGTTATCTCGTCGACCGGAACTGTCTGGAGGTTTGCGCGGGAATGGAACTGCAACTTCAGCAGAATGGACTGTTCATCCGCAGAGAAGATCGTAAAATACTCTTCTCCTCGGATGCGGATCAGGCCCCAATCGGACTGGAGGAATGGCTGAAGGAAAAATCACTGCCGGATGGCATTTTCATCAACCATGTGGAAAGTCTGCGCGCAATCCTGCCCATTCTGAAACAAAACAGGATCCGGGTTCCGGAAGATCTTAAGATTGTCATTCTGGGAACCTCGGTGGAAAAAAACGGAAACGACATCCCCCTTGTTCCCACATTTTATATTTTCCCCGAAGAAACCGCCGTTCTTGCAGTTCGGCGACTCCTGGAAATTCTGGAACATCCGGAAGATCCCCCCTGCTCAATTCTTCTTCCCCGAACTCTACGCCTTCCCGTGACAAACCAAACTCAAACACAAAGGATGATATAACATGAACAAACAACTGGTCGCCAGGAAGAATTCATTCACGCTGATAGAACTCCTGATCGTAATTGCTGTGATTGCCATTTTGACGGCACTTCTTCTGCCGGCATTGAAGTCCGCAAGAGAAAAAGGATTTGCAATTCAATGCACTGGAAATCTCAAACAGGTCATGCAGGGAACACAGCTGTATGCAGATGACAATCTTGAGTGGTTTGTAATCGCATCTCCGGGTATACGGGCATTCCGTCTGCTTTGCGGGAAAAATGCTTCCGGGAAAACAGTTCGAACCTCCTATCTTCCGAATGCCCGTTCTCTGCTCTGTTCCGTACAGGAACCATTCGAAAAGAAGTGGTACCATGATTACACACAGCAGCGTTCCTACGGCTGGAACTATAAAACGGTCAGCAAGAACTTTGATCTTCTTGGAAATTATCTCTTCAAGGCAAGCACGGGGGAAATGCTGGGGAAAGCCCAGGGACAATATGACAATTCCGCAATTCTGATGAGAGCAATGAAAGTCCCATCCGGAACCATCCTGGTCGGCGATTCCATCGGCACGGATGCAACAGGACAAAAGGGTGGATTTTATGTAACCACTCTTCAATATGGAGCCAACAATCTCTGGATCCGCCATACCCGAACAATCAGCGTTGCTTTCGGAGACGGCCATGCGGCTCTGCATACCCCCCCGTCCCTGCTCTCTCTTCCCTGCAAGCCGAAATATTATACGGAACTCGACGGTACAACCAGACAACTCTACTGAACAAGAGATTTCTCTAAAATGAAAAAAATATATCTTCTCCTTTTTGCAATCATAACCGGAACCCTTACCGCGGAAGAGTTCGAGATCTCCGACACACTCTGCGGACTCCGCTGCAAACAGGGACAACTGTTCCTGCTCGACAAATCCGGAGAACCGGTCTTCCGCATCGGCGACTACCGTTTTACATGGTCGCCTCCGGTTGCCGTATTGACCGGAGCGGAAAAAATCAATGAAAAAAATCTCCGTCTGCATTATAAAATAAAAAATGGAAATCCCGAAACAATTGCACTTTCCGCTCTCTGCTCCCTCACTGGAAGAGGGATCAAACTCTCCTATCGTATCACAGCATCCGGAATCAAAACCGGAGGCTGCATGCAAGAGCTCTTTCTGCTGAATGGAACGCAAAAATCACAAATTCAAAAAACAGGATACTGGAAACGACCTCTGAAAAAAGGGGTCCCGTTTGAAATTCGCGGACATTATATGAAACAATTCCGCGGAAAAAATCAGAATTTCTGGCTTGTGAAAAAAAATGCACTCAACTGGAGCGGCAGAAATACGGAGCATGTCACATTGACACCGAATAAAAATGGAACTCTTGCCGGAGAACTGGAATTCATTGCCGCGGAGAAAGAGGTGGATATCCATATTCTTTCCGCCAGAATCCTGAACCGTGCGTTTATCCTGGAAGCCGGAACTCCACAGGAATACAATCTGTGGGAAACAGGAAGCCCGGAATTCACACTGACAATCCGGGAAACCTCCGGAAAAGGTGGAGAAGGAATCCTGAAAACCTCGGTCCGGGATTACGACGGGAAACTCATTCTGGATCAACAGGAGCATCTCTCCGTGAAAGCGAACGAAAAAAAAAGCTACCGCCACGTTCTCCCCCCTTTGGAACGAGGAATGTATTTCGTGGAAGGGTCTCTGACCAGCAATGGAAACGAGTATTTTACCAGAACCAATCTTGCCGTTCTTCCACCGTACCGTTTTCGGAATCTGGAAACGAGTCCAGTCGGAATGGCGGCATATCCGGAACGGAAATCCGCTTATGAACTGATGCGTCGTCTTGGAGTCCGTTATCTCCGTTACGGCAATCAGGCAAAAACTCTTCCGGAATATGGAATGATCTCCTTTTTCGCCTGCCATGCGCCGCCGCGAATCTACAGTGCGCCAAAGGATGCAGAACTCCTGAAACAGTGGATCGACACCATTGCAAAGCAGAAAAACCCTGTTTTTGAGTTTGGCAATGAGGTCGGCTGGAAAAAAAGCCGTGAACAGCAGGAATTCCTGATCCGATGCTATGCCTCCTGGCTCCGGGAGATCCGGAAAGCACTTGACGAGCGAGGTTTGCATTTCGTTAAATTGATTCCTTTTGGAATTCAGCCGGACTATGCGGGGACAATCATGGAAATGATGAAGCGCGAGGAGATCTTCCCTCTTCTGGATGGTCTGACTCTTCATCCCGGACGCGGTTTCTACACCGCAGACGCATGGCAGGGAGGATGGACCTATCGAGGAATCATCAGAAAAGCACGTAAACTGTTCGCCAGTTACGGGTACGGCGACAAGGAGATCCACATGACAGAAGTCTATGCAGCCACACATCCGAATGATCCCTGGAAGGACTCTTATCGTCAGGCGGCAGAAAATGTCGTACTTTCCATAGCATTCGCCTATGCGGAAAAAAACGTGAAAACCATGATGTTTTATAAACTGCACCAGGGTGTGAGCGCAGATCCGAACGGATACCAGGAAAAGGACAACGGAATCATTCCGGAAAATGCCGAATATGATTTCGGACTTCTGATGCGGGATGATTCCCCGAAACCTTCCTTGCTGGCCTTCGCCGCAGCGGCGGAAGCGCTGGATGGAGCTGTGTTTCTGCGCGAAATCTCACGCTCCGGAACTCATCTGCAAGGACTGGAATTCAAGACTCCGCGAGGGAAACTGGCCATTCTTTACGATCGGACCGATGGAACAAATCTCGCAAAACTCTCTCCGGATTTCAGGACCCCGGAGTTCCGACATAAAAATCCATGGGAGGAACACTGGAAGACCTCCGTGCTTCATACGTTCAAAGTTTCTGGAAAGGAGGTTGTTCTCGTCGATTCCATCGGGCGCAGGAAAACGATCCCCGCCCAGAACGGCATCGTAACGCTGAAGATGAACGGAGCTCCGATAATGATTTACGGACTGAACCTGGAATGACCGTCATCCATCCAACCGACCTTTGTCTATTTGAATAATATAAAAAAACAGCTATGGGAGAAAAATGAAATCATTGAAATCCGTACTGCTGGCAGAACTTCTCTGCGGCATTCTGAGCAATTTGCTTCCTGCCGGATCGGCAGGGGAAGAAATCCATGGAAAGAACTGTTCGGTCCGCTATGACAACAATCGCATCATTCTGATTGATCGGGAAAAAAAGCCGGTTCTGTCCATAGGCGGAATGAGTCAGAAGGGCAAAAAGACTATTGACTTTCTGATCCCGGAATCAGCCCGGAAAGTGAATTCGAACACTCTTGAAATCACCTTCCGGCCTCTTGAAGGGGCAAATCTGGAATCCCCCTTCACCGGAACAGTCTGCCTGAGGAACAATGGCATTCGTTTTTCCTGCACACTGTATCCGCGGGGAAAAAACTCCGTCCCGGAAAACATCATGATGGAAGTGCTCCCGATGAAAGGAACGGTCCGCAGCAGTGCACCGGAAAAAGTTGCATATCAGGATCTGTATGATGATGGAGGCTCCGTCTCCTTTTCCCGTGTCACGACAGTCAGGAGTTTCCGTTCTCCAGGCGGACAGAAATTTCTGATTCCCCTGAATGGAAGAGTTCAATGGGGAAACTCTTCGCAGGAACACATTCTTTTCGAACGCGGAAAAAATGGAACGTTTGTTGCAGTCATGGACATTCTCTCGCCCGCGGAAAAACAGGAAGGGGACGATCCCCTGCTGTCCGCCGATGCCTATTCACTTCATATCAGCAAAGAGATGAAAGGTGATGACGGATTCTTTCCGCTGGGGGTACTCGGAGAATCACAAGACTCCGGGTTCATGCCGCTGATCGGAGGAAATTATACGGTCACAGGATACAATCCCGCAGGAATGCCGCAATTCAGCAGCAGAGGCGTGACGGGACTCTCCATCTGGGCGGCGATTCATTCCCAGAAGAATCGAAACGTCAAGCACGCCTATGATGAACACGGCAAGGAACAGCGCCAGGTCTGTCTATTCGACAAGGCTTCACGGGAAATCATTTTTGAATATGCGCGCAATGCCGTCAAAAAAGTCCTGAGAGAAGAGAACGGGCGTATTTTCAAATGGGAAATCGACAACGAGTACATCCCTCCCCTGGATTATTCACCCATCGCGGTAGCACAGTTCCGCACCTGGCTGGCGAAGGTGTACCGCAACGACCTTGCCAAACTGAACCGTGCGTGGAAAACAGACTGCAAAACCTTTCAGGATGCACTCCCCCCCGGACTGGATGAATTCAATACGAAACCGGCGGCATTTCTGGACTGGTCGCGGTTCCAGCAGGAAACCTTCGCGGAATTTCTTGGAGAATACTACTCCGTCATCTACAATGCCGATCCCCTTCACCGCAGTGTCAACGGCAAAGATACCCAGAGTTCTCTTGAAATGCAGCGGATTGCGAGAACCAAACGTTCCAATCATGAACTGATCGGTCAGGCGGTGGCCCCATATACCGGGGGTGTGCGCGGAATGGATCATTACGGACACGGAGACCGCAACGCCTATGAAATCAATTACTATTACAATACAATCGTTCCCGCGGGACATAAACCGGGAAGCCGGGCGGGAATCCTGTACGGAGAAAACAACAATCACAACGGTCCCGGATGGCAGTTTGCCCAGACCATCTGGAGGGTACTTTCCAACGGATTCCGGGGAGGTCATTTTTTCTGCAACGGCTGGTTTGGCTGCTGGGGCGACTGGGCATCGTTCGGATTCACGAATCCGGATGGAACCCGACGCGACAAGTTCTATTATCTGCCCCGCTTCTATTCGATGATTCATCGTTCCGAACGCTTCCTGACTCAAAGCGCCATCCCCAGGAACTCTGCCGGAATCGCCATCCTTTTTGCGCAGAGGGATGTTCCCTTCGGTGTTGACGACAACATCTCGCCCTGGGGATTCCCTATTAACAGCCGCCTGCGTCTTTACTCCCGCCTGCGCGATGCAGGATATTGGGTACAGATCATCACCTATGAGAAGCTCAAAAAAGAATATATGAAAGACATCGGAGCTCTTTTCCTGGTCAGTGCGGAACATCTCTCCACCAGGGAAACGGCCGATATCCGGGAATATGTGAAAAATGGAGGCGTGCTCTTTGCTGATACCCGTGCAGGATTTTTCGACGAACATCATCTGCCTCATGCAACAGGACTGTCAGATGTGCTCGGAATCAAATTCAAGGGGCTTTTTGTATCCCATGATGTTGTTGTCGACCCGGGCGATGTCTGGTTTGATACCCCTAACGGCAATCTGGTCCGGGCCGACGGGAAAGTAAATTTTGAACTAGGCTCTGCGGAAATTGTCAACCAGTTCCACGCATTTGCCAACAGCAACAAAGCAGCCATCCTGACAAGAAACCGTTACGGCAGGGGATGCGCCTACTGGATCAATACCCAATTCGGCACGATCCGGTCGGAGAGTTCAGTTGGCGAACGGCCTGTTGTCGAATGGTATCAAAAGCTGCTTGCCGATGCCGGAGTAAAGCCCTCCTACACCATGAAACCCGACCGCGGAGAATATTTCCGTGCGGAAACACCGCTGATCGACGCTCTTGGCAACTGCCTGCTGACGGTTGCGGGCACAACGTATGAGCCGGTCGGTCCGTTGAAGCTCTCTCTGAATCTGCCCGCGGAATGCGACTTCAGACACGCGTTTTACTCTCTTGCAGAGGAAACGCAGCTGCATCCTCTGCCGTTTCAAAGAGAGGCGAACAACCGGATCACCCTGGAAGTTCCGAAGCTCAAATCTGCAGCTTCACTCTATCTTTTCCGCCAGCATGCGCCGTTGCTTGGAATGAGGGTCGAAGACGCAAAACATTTTGTCAAGGCGGATCAGCATACTGCGGAATTCCGCCCGGGAGATCGTTTCCGGGTCACGCTGCAACTTGCGAATCCGAACAACTCGACTCTGCGGAAAGGAATTCTCCGGCTGCGGGGACTTCGGGACTGGAACGTTTCCGCGCCTCGGAAAACAACCGATCTTGCCGGCGGTGAAATAGCGGAATATCAATTTGATGTTGTTATTCCGGAAGAAAGCGCCATGTTTCGTCCGAACTTCATTTATCCATTGGTTGCGGACTTTTCTGCGGACGGAAAACGAATGGCGGTCTGCCATATGGTAGTATCCATTCACATTGATCCAACTGGACGGGAAGTGCTATTAAGCGACAACTGGAACTCGGCCAATTACCCATGGGCGGTCTGGACAAATGCCGACTACCGGACTCTGACTCTTCCCGACAAATCGAAAGGGGAATGGATTACGGATCCGCTTCACACAACGCTCGGGCATGGCAAAAAAGTTTACAGCCTGCAGAGTGGAGACCGGGCGGATCGTCTTCGTTCTGCCAGATACCATGTCCCGGAAGCGGAAGTGGAATTCGATCTGAAAAAAGAGTATGAAATCACGCGTCTGATCATACGCCGGGGAAATCGGGCTCTGGAAACTCCGGATGCCATCGAAGTCTCACTGTCGCAGGATGGAACACACTTCACGCAACCCGTCCGAACCATTCCTTCATGGAATGCAGACACCACTCAAATTCATCTGAAAGGCATTGCCCGCCACCTCCGTATCAAATTCATTCAGTCACCCCGAAAAACATCCTGTATTGATGAAATCTGGATCATGGGAAAACGGATTCGCGGAAGCAGAACAAACCTCTGAGGAATCGTCGACGGCGTAAGAACCCTGTTCTGGTTCCGGAGCATCTTCTTGCTCCGTTCCCCTCCGCCAGCGCACGACGGAGAAGCCCCGGTTCTTGCAGCACTGATCAGGATGGAATATGGTGTCAGGAGAAAGGGAATCCGCCGAAGAGTTGTCCATTGTTTGCAAAACGTGTCCAGGCGGAGTTCTCCAGGCGCATCCGCCGGAAGAGAAAATCTCCATGGGAACGTTCCGATACCGGAGTCCAGGCACATTCTGAAAGCGCCTGAATTCTTGTTTCCAGCTTCCGGAGCACTCTCCATTCCGGAACGGTTTCTGTCCAGAGACACGCCTCCACACCGAGAAATTCGTTTCCGGCCTTCTCCCTGTTCAAAAAGAAATAGGGGGAAGAATGGTAAATTCCTTCCTCATTGAGAATCGGCATAGCAGAGGCGTGTGGATCGGTTTCATCGAGCGGGAAATCGAAATAGAAATTCTGACTGATGGAGTTGATGATCGGACAACCGGCGATTCTGGCTTTCCCGATATCCGACCAGGAAATCCGCCATGCCTGCATGACCGCTCCTTCCGGGGGCTCCGCATCGGAACACCAGCAGATCGGAGTCCGGCCGAGAGAACGTACAACTCCGCACATTTCCGTCATGAACTGCCGTTCCAGTTCCCGGACGGAGAGATTCCTTTCCCGCATAAGCTTCCGGCAGGAGGGACAAGCTTCCCAGTTTGACGTTTCCGTTTCATCTCCCCCGAGATGGATGAAGCGGCAGGAGGGAATCTGGCGGACAACTTCCTGAAGGACTCCTGTCAGAAAACGCTTCACTTCGGGAGAGGAAATGCAGAGTTCTCCGCTGAGGCGATCCGGAAAGCAGGAATATTCCGGACAGCACCGGAGGAATCCGAGCTGATGCCCCGGTATGTCGATTTCAGGAACGATCTCCACTTCGAATTTCGATGCAAACTTTGCAATTTCAAGGAGTTCCTCCGGAGAATAGACTTCTCTTTCGCGATTCCCTCCACCTTCCGGCTTCCGGTTCTCCATCCACGGCATCCGGATCCGCCACCCTTGCGAATCCGTCAAGTGAAGGTGGAGAACGCGCAGACGCCAGGCAGCCATCATCCGGATCACCTGCCGGACCACATCCACGCGCTGGAAATGCCGGACGCTGTCCAGCATAATGCCCCGCCAGCGGAATTCCGGTTCATCTTCAATTTCACAACACTCACAGCACGGGATCTCCTCGCCGGACATCGCGGCAGCGGCGGCAAGCTGGCTGAGCGCGACAACGCCATACAGCCCGCCCGCACTGCCGCCCGCCCTTAATTCAATGCGCCCGGGAACAACGGAAATGCCGAATGCCTCCTCCTTCAACGTCTCACAACGGAGAATCTCGATTGACTCGTTTCCAACCCGTTCCGCAGGAACAACCTTCATCCCGAAAAGAGAGAACGCGTGAACCAGACGTTCCCCGTGAAGGCGCCACTCCTCCGGAACCCGGAGGCGAAGCGGAGCGGCAAAAGCAAACGTTCCTTCCGTCAGACAAATGGAGCGCGGTTTCGGAAGAAGGGCATATGGAACAGGAAACTTCTTCATTTTGCAGCACTTCGAACCGGATCGGATTCCAGTGTGAAGATTCGGGGATTCTTCGGAACGAACGCATGCGTGGACCCCTGATAGTAATGAATCCTTTTCGGTGCCGTGAGGTTGTTGTACATGACCGTGATTCCCGATGGCGGACAGGTATAGTCACCGAGTCCTGCCCGTCCAATGACGACACGGCACGATGCGGGAATCCGCCGGGCAAGATGAACAGGATCATAATATTCCAGCGCAGGAACATAAGCAGGACGCCATCCGTCAACACGTCCGAGTTTGACCGGGCCGGCGAAATCGCAGCACCAGGTTACATCCGAATGGCACTCCGTCACTGTGTGATCCAGCGCAGCAGCCCAGATGGCCTGCATTCCGCCCTGACTTCCTCCGGAGACCGTCAAATCCCGTCCGTTCCACTGCGGAAGGGTCCGAACAAATTCCAGCGAGCGCATCACCCGGAGAGCCATCCCGTTGAAATAGGATTTTTCCGGATCACCGTTCTGCTGAGGATCAAACGCATAGTTCTTCCCGTTGGAACGGATTGATTCGAAAAAGAGACGGTAGTATGCTTTGTCCCGTCCCAGTTCATACCCGTGCGCGTTGACACTGAATTCGATCCGGTCGATTGTCCGGAAATCCGGTGTTTGCGGACGAGTTCCGTATCCATGGTAACAAACCGTCGCCTTCAGGGATTTCGGTGCTGCGTGCGCCGGCATGCGCAGATAACCGGAAACAGGCTGAGGGCCGGCACAGGGAATCCGAATCGCGAACACATCGGTCTTCGCTCCGGCTTTGCTGATTTTCCGAATCTCCGGAAGTCCCATGGGAACCTCGGCAAGACGCTGTTTCTGCCGCTGCCAGAAGGAATCAAAATCAGGAGGCTCAGGAAGACTCTTCAATTTTTCAATTTCAACCCCTGCACCGCCGTCGAATGTGATCTGTTCCCCGTTTTTGCGCCGGAGCACGGTCCCCTTCTCATCCGCAAGGACCACATGCAGCCATACAAACCCGGGACATTCCAGTTTTGTCCGGAGGACCGCGGAAGCATCCGGGAAAATCCGTTCGCTTCCTGCAATTGTCTTCCCATCGTCGCCTTTCCGAATCCACTGGAGACGGAAAGGAGTCCTCCGCGCATTTTCAGGCAGACCGAGAATCCGGAGAGTGAAGGCGATCTCCTCCCCCGGCGCAAAAAATGCTTTTGTACTCTCTCCGCGCACTTCGACATTGGAAAAATCCGGCACGGGACTCCTGCGAATCCGGAGATTCTCAAATTTCCCGACGATAAACAGTTCCGCGTCTTTCAAGGATTTTGCCGATTTGGAAAAGGTCCAGTCCGCAAATCCTTTTCCGGGCGCTGGAGGCAGATTGCTTCCGATGCCGAGATCGCATTGGTCGCCGCCCTGAAAATGATTGAACGCAAAAACGGTCTGTTTGTGCAGATGGTTGTGTACCTGCATGGAACCATAACCGGCGGTGGCGGCTGGATCAGCACTGTCACCGAAGTCGTAGGACCGGTCGGAGGCGCCGGGAATTTTCATGGAATTCTCACATTTATAATTGCCGCACCAGAATTCGATGTTTCCCTTTTCAAAGTGTCCTGTTTTCAGCTTGGGATGATTCCCGGAAACTGTCATGTTGGTCACGCAGGTCTGGGCAAAACTTTCCGGTCCGTCCGGAACTCCGACACAGGCAAGATTCTGCGTGAAGGGATCCATCTCGACGAAGACCCAGCGCATGGTCCCGTCCAAAGCAGTGAGTTTGAGCAGATAACCGAGTCTCTGCAAGGTTCCTTCGAGTTCACGGGAACGATCGGTCAGATATCCGTCCCGTGAAAAACGCATGGGCCTGCAATGACGGATCAATTCATAGCCGCGAGCGGATGGCAGCAGCTCTTCCAGTTGAGGAACTGTCGCCTCAATACTCATGACAATCGCCAATGCTCCGAAAATCAAAAGTTGTTTCATCGTACGCTCTCCTTACCTCTCCTTTTTCACGATTTCATACCAGATTGTGCAATCCTGCGGCGACGATGCAAAAGAGAGCCTTCCTCGGGCAAAGGTTGTTGTGACCGCCTTTTTGCGTCTGCCCCGGGAGTCAAGAGCAAAGACGTCCGCATCACACTCCGATTCCAGTGTCAGAGAAGCTGGAATAAAAGCCCCGTTTACCACACCTTCTCCGGGCACACCTCCGCGGCGCGGATCCGTACTTGTCCGTTCCGCATTCCAGACATTCCCCTGATTATTGAAGGAAGATGCCAGAGTCAGCAGCAGACGCCGCGATTCCGGAATCTTTTTCTGATCCAGTGCAATCAGAGTCAGTGAGGCGAATCCCCGGCTGAACGTTCCGGTTTCCACCTGCAAGGCTCCGCTCCGCCAACTGCCGCTGCCCAGATATCCGGTAAGGAGCACAACCTTGTCTGTGGACGCCCCCAGCACAGGACGCTCCCCCTTCCCTGTCACAAAAAGACGGAAATCCTTTTGAAGCGGCCGAAGATCCTTCTGAAGAAAGGAACGTTTCCGGAACGGCAGAAATTCCGGAGCAATGCTGATCCGTGTCCGCAGGACATCGGGCAGAGTCCGCATCGGCATTGCATTCTGCCAGATGGTATCGTACCAGCCGCCGCCGGCGTTCCAGGGCCGTTCTGAGAGATGCAGAATCCTTCCATCGGCAAGCGGACGGATCATTTCCGTCCGGAAGAGCAGAGCCGCTGTCGGGAAAAAACCGAATTTACCGGGATGATTACTGGCATCGTATTTGTGCGTCAGCTTTTCCGAGTTCCCGAACGAACCGAAATTGCCGATGGAAAACACATAAAGAGCATCCCAATCCTGAAGAGAAGCGACAAGAGCCAGTTCCGGCATCATCTCGACGGAGAACTCACTCGGATTCGGATGGTCATATTCCGACACCGAAAACGGTTTCCCTGCGATACGCAGAAGAGCCAATCCACCAAGATCGGTCCGCCCGTTCCCGACCAGTCCCGCCAGCTGCGGCGTATTGCGGATCGTCCATCCCGGCGGTGTATAATCCGGGTGCTACCAATAAGCATGAGCATCCGTGAAATCACTCGGAACTTCCCGGTAGAGCCCAGTCAGACCGCCAAAGGAAATCTGGGTATCCACGATCAGTGCCTTTACCTTCAACTCCTTCCGGAGGCAGTAACGCATTTCCTCATTGAACCGGCGATCCAGATCCGCGATAAAATCCTTTTCATCGGCAAACTGACAATCCGTTCCGGGAAGCTCGAAACCGATATTTCCGCGGCTCAGTGAAAAACGTCCGTCCCAGCGGGCTCCGGGAAGAATTTCAAAATCGGCAATCTCCAGCGGACAGCGAAGAGTACCGACAGGATAAACCGCCTGAAAAACCGTCCCTTCCGGAAACGTTTCCGGTTTGAGAATCACGGAATACTCCCGCCAGGAAGCATCACTGTTGAACTTCCGGGCAATCGGAACGGACACAGAACGATCCGACGAAATCATCTGGATGCCAAATTGAAAGGAACGCCCGCTGCGGACCCGGAAACGAAGCGTATGGGCCGTCCGGGGCTTCAAGCGGATGCCGTCCAGAAAAATCTGCCGGTCACTCTCCAGAACGGCAGGCACAGAGAGAACCGCCTTGACATAAGGAGGCGTTCCGTTTTTCCCGGAAGCGGTCTCCGTGAGGGAAAGATTTGTCGCAGACCCGCCTTTGCCATCGCGACTTTTCCAGCGCATCCGGGAGGATGTCAGCGGATCTCCCGGAGACGATGACCATGGCATCCATGCTTTCTGAAGAGCGGAATCCGTCGAATATTTCTGTTTCAGCCATTGGTTCCAGAGCGTCCGGTATTCTTCTGCGTATTTCTCCGGTAGTTTGCGCCATGTGTCAGCAATGGAATTCTCATTGTTGAGTTCGATGCAGAGCACCCCGGGATCTTCCGCAAGGCTCTGACCGGTATAAGGATTTTTCCGGGTCAGAAGAGCTTTCGCATACTGCTTCTGAAGTTCGATCCAGCGTGCATGGAAACGATCGAACCGTTTTGCCTCGCCGGAGTAAGGGAAAACGCCGTCAGCCGCAGTCGCCCGCCGGGAAACCTTCAAATTGAAATTGATGTAAATACCGTTCTTCAGAAGTTCTGCGATCAGGAAATCCAGACGGTCAAGCTGTTCCGGCTGAAAATGCTGCGTATCAGGACGTTTCACGTCAATCAGAGTCCCCTTCTCCTTTCTCCAGAAATCATTTGTTCCGTCGTTATCGATTCCATGAATCCGGACGACGTTGACACCGGCTTTTGCAAGATGTTTCGCAATTTTCACGGCTTCCTCATGAGAACAGAATGCAACGGGAACCCCCATGTTGAAACCGATGAAACGAACTCGATTCCCCGTGGCTTGTTCCACGAACTGTCCGTTTCTGACGATGATTCGCCCGTTTTTTCCTGCGGGTTTCACATTCAGGAACGAAAGATCTGTTGCCGTTCCCGGCAGAGAATCGTCCCAGATCATCGGGAAAGCAAAATGCCCCGGCGGAAGCGCATCCGCGGCGGAAAGCGGCGGAAGAAACGATGCACTTCCGAAAACAAAAAGCATCCAAAGGTACTGTTTCAATTTCATACTTCACCACTCTTACTTTTTCGGGATATAATCGTCGTCGAAGACTTCACCGGAATAGCGGTAGCTGGTGACATGACCGTCCAGAAAGAGAAAATTTCCGGAGACGTTGTGGTTGTATCCCGGCGCATAGGGACTTGTCAGGGAGTTCCGGTAGGTGGAAGCCAGCATGGAAACAGGACACTGGTAGAACGTGTCGCTGACCACGCCCCAGTTTTTATCGGTAACGATCACACATCCTTTTTTGATGCGATTGAGTCTCCGGTACTGTTCCGACTCCTTGCGATGAATCCAGCCTCCAACGCTTTCCTCCGTGGTATCATTGTCCCATGTCACTTGATAGGAAGGCATATAAGCCGTGGCACTGGAAGTGCCTCCCGCCCAGTTCGGAGAACTCTGCGGCGACGTTGTAAGAATCGAAGGACAAAACAACTGTCCGCGCGGCACTTTGAATGTCAGGAACTTAATGTAGGAGGAACCGTTTTCGAAACAGTTCTCCTTGTCTATCCGGACATTGAGATAGGAGCGCAACATATACAGATAATTTGCATTCCATGAGGTCGGCGGCATCCAGTCGCTGCTGTCCGTCGTATACTGAATGATGCTTAAGCCGATCATCTTCAGATTGTTGACACAGCTGATCTGGCGTCCTTTCTCCCGCACCTGATTCAGAGCCGGCAGAAGCAGAGCCGCCAGAATGGAAATCACAGCGATGGTCACAAGCAGCTCAATCAGGGAGAATGGTCCGGTTTTCCGATGCGTCCGGGAAGAGATATGATCTTGTCGACATTTCATAATGTGCCTTTTCGTCAGGGTTGTTGATCTTTTTTTCATTGCACTCTTGATTTTTCTAAATTATACTCTAATTTAAGGTTTTTGTCAACGGATTTTTTGTCGTAAAAGGGAGAATAAGAAAAGGATAGAAAAATGCCTGGAAATTTAGTTTACGGGAATGCAAAATCGGTTTTTCAGGATATCCAGAACCTGCCTTTTGATCTTTCTTCACTTCTGGAATCACAGATTGCAAGGGGGAAAATTGTTTCAGAAGATAGAATTAACGACAATACGGCTCTTCTCTTCTGGATCGTTTTCGGACAATGCCGCGTTACCGTAAACCGGGAAAAACGGATTCTGACGGAAGGGGATTTTTTTTATGTTCTGTACAGAGAAGGATTTCAACTGGAATGTCTCTCGGAAAACTGCCGGTATCGTTTCATCGGATTGTTCGGGCCTCTGGCGGAAGCGGTTCTGCTGTCGTACCGTCTTCCGCGTTTTCTGCCGATGGAACGGGATCCGGAACCTATCTGGAAGGAACTTGTCAGTTCGGCAAGCAGCCGGAATGAGATTGACCGCAGACGGATCGTCTCCCTGATTCTTGGCCTTATCGCCTGCGTCGGAAGAGCGGAGAGCGGAACCAATCCGGGAGAACGTCTGATTGAACGCGGACGGCACCTGATTCATCAGTATCTTGCCGATCCGGAACTCGGAGTGGACTTCCTGTGCGAAAAACTCCAGGTCTCCCGCTCCCGGCTGACCGCGCTTTTTCATCGCTATTTGAAAGTATCGCCGGGACGGGAAATCCTGAACCGACGCCTTGTCCGGGCATACGCCCTTCTTCGAGGAACCGATTATTCCATAACAAAAATCGCGGAGGAATGCGGGTTCCGCGATCCCAAAACCTTTTCCCGTTTCATCCGCCGCTCCTCCGGGATGGGCCCCCGCGAATTCCGTGAACGGTTTCAGATGGAAAGCGAAGCGGGATCACTCCCATCGGAATGAAACGACATTCACAAACCGCCATTCTTTGACGGAATTCATTTGACGGGAAGTTCCGGTATTTTTTCCCGGCGGTTCAATTCCGCCAGATCATCTCGCTGCCAGACCCGCACATAATCGACCTTGAAGTCCATAGGCAGTTTGTCATCTTCGACAATGAATCCGCCCCAGCTTCCCATCTGAACGCAGAATTTCAGATAGATTGCAACAGAAGGAACCGCGGGACTTTCCCAGACTCCCACCGCTTTGCCATTCAGATACCAGGTGATTTTTCCGGGTTCCCAGAGAATCCCGGCATTGACATACCCCTCCTTGTCCGCACGAAAATAGATACGGCTGTTGCCGGTTTTCTTATGGTTCGCGCCGTAACCATCCCAATGACAGGCGATGTTGTTGCGGAAGGGACCAAGGCGGGTCGGATGCTCGAAAATATCGATCTCCGTCCCACCGTTGACCGTGTTGCGGCGATCTTTTCGTGCCGCCTGCCTGCCATGATCCGGCATTGCCCAGAATGCAGGCCAGAGCCCGACCATTGGACACACCCGGACACGTGCTTCAAAATATCCGTAACGCTGAGAGAATTTATCAAAAGAGGTCATGGCTCCCGCAGTGTATTCACGAGTTTCCGGCAGAGTCGGAATATCATAGATGGTACCACGCTTCTTTTCAGCACGGATGTGCAGGAAACCATCCTTGACAAAAACATTTTTCATGCTGTAACGCTGAAGTTCAGTCGGCTGGAGCGCCGTCCACGGCAGACGAGGAGTCCAGATGGTCTCGTTGAGTTTTTCTCCGTTGAATTCGTCTTCAAGTGTAAGAGTCCATTTGCCTGCAACCGGAGGGCGTTTGCCGACCCACGCCGGAACGACAGCCGGAGGACTGACAGAACAAACGACTTTCTCTATTATTATTTCGGTTTGTCTGTCCGTCTTCACAGGACCGACAACTGCTCCGAAGGTCTCATCACTGTAAAATCCGGTTCCACCACTTTCTGCGGAACTCCGGACGCGTTCACTTGCCGCATCAGAAATCCGCGCTTTCCCGTCGGACTGTACAGTACTGCGCCAGATTTCTGCACCGGCAAAAGGCAGGAGCACGGTTTTTCTTTCACCGGGAGCGAGAGTCGCCGTGACGCGCGTTCCGGATTCCGGATCAATGTTATTGAAGTTGGTCATCTGGCAATAGACTTCCAGAGGTTCCCTGCCGGGATTCCGGAGTGTGAACTCCGCCTGATCGTAATCGGCAAGATTCCAGAGCTGTTTCGGCCCATTGAGAATGACACCGGGCACACCGCGAGGCGGATTCGCCCGAAAAATGGCGCGAATGGCACCGTCGGGTTCTTTTTTCACATAGCCGGCACGGGGATTGGCATACCGGTCAAATTTTCCGGTTTTGAAATCGACAAGGACCCCGTTTTCCGGCTTGACCAGCGACGCCATCCAGGCGGGCAGATCACCGGGAGCCCCCGCCGCTTTGATGGAGTCAATCCGCAGGTCACACTTCTTTTTCATACCGTAAAGGAAGAAAAAAACCTGGGAAATCCGTTTTGTGTCAAGAATGTAATTGCGCCCGTAGCCGTTGTTCGCAAAATAGAGACGGACGGTACCGCTGCTTTTCGGCGGAAGATCGCCAAATGTGACACTTTGCGTGCGACGTGTCAGATTGCTGCAGTCATCGACGCGCATCCAGACTCGGATTT
This sequence comes from uncultured bacterium, assembly GCA_949292215.1. Lineage (GTDB taxonomy): Bacteria > Verrucomicrobiota > Lentisphaeria > Victivallales > UBA1829 > UBA1829. Next base: position 5,350 of record CASEYW010000097.1, on the reverse strand, counting down.
TTTCCTCGTTCGGATTGTACACCCGCGCTTCAATGGTTCCATATTTTGAGAGATCCCATCCGCCTTTCGGAGCGGTAAGCGCACCGCCGGGCCACAGAGTGTCTCCGGGAAATGCGGTGAACTGGACCGCTTTTCCCTTCTCGCCGTCAACCACTTGAAACGCAGCGTTCTTCTGTCCGATGGCAACAAATGCCTTCAGGATGTCAGGACGGTTGAAGTTGTCCAGCTCCTTTGGAGCCTCCGCCGCCGCATGGAACAGCAAAGCCGAGGTCAGAATCAGGATTCCATATTGTTTCATCTTTCGTCTTTCTCCGATTCATTGATAGGTTGAATGCTCTTAGGTGAAATGGGCTGATTTTCTGCAGGAGATCAATATCCGCTGCTCAGATCCCAGTATTTCAGGTATGCCTCATTGGAACTTCCGTCCCAGATTTCACTGCTGGAAACCTGATTGACATGACCGTCATAAAACGCAACCGTTGCACGATTGTTGTGACGGTAATACACTTTCTGGATCGTGGTTGGAATACTGCCCCAGTTCGAAAGCTCGTCCACACCGAAGGTGCTGGTCGGATCGGCCTCCTGAATGCGGCATCCGCCGTTCAGAGCGTCGATAAAGTCCACTTTTGTGGAGGGCGATTTGAGTTTTCCCAGTTTAACAGCTCGGACCGGCGGATTCAACCATTGATAGTTGAGCGGCGTGATATTGCGTCCATAGGAGTTTTTCGGCGAGGCGAATTTTGTGTATTGTTTATAGTATTCGCTGTTATTTTCGATCCCATACTGGTATGCACGTGATTCCGGACAGAGGAACCGTCGGGCACAGTTCTGTTTTTCCGTCGGCATGAGTTCGATTCCGGTCATTTTCATATAGGACTCATTCTGATACCACCAGCTTCCGGTGATGTAGGAACTGTCATCACAATACACCACGGGCACGGTGACACCGAAATCCACGGAATAAAGCTGTGTTCCCTGTGAAAAGAATTTGATGTTGTTGGTGCAGGTACTCTCTCTGGCCCGGGTGCGCGCTTTGTTCAACGCGGGAAGAAGCATCCCCGCCAGGATCGCAATGATGGCAATTACGATGAGGAGCTCGATCAGTGTGAAAACTCTTCTTTTCATGCGTTATCTCCGTTGACCGCCGTTGTTTCCGGCGTTGTTATTTTGCGACATGAACTGTTTCGCTTCGAAAACCGGGGATGCCGCTGAACGGCGGATTTTAATGGATACCGGCATTATGATTTCACGAACCGTCGTATCTCCGGAAAGCAGGAGATCAATGGCACTTTCGCACATCTGAACATAAGGAGGCGCAACCGATGTCAGAGGAGGCGAAGAAAGTTGATCGGTCGGCAGATTTCCGAATCCGACCACGGAGAGATCTTCCGGTACGCGAAGACCGCAGCGCCACGCGGCTCGCAAGGTCACCATGCCAATCTCGTCACAGTTGCAGACGAACGCAGTCGGCCGCTCGGAAGAACGGAGGATCTCACAGGCCGCCGCTTCGGATCGCTCGAATGTGTCGACAGGCTGGTGATTATCCGTATTGCAGAGACGCCCCGCAAGTCTGCCGCCGGAGGCTTCGATTGCATCAAGGAATCCCTGTCTGCGGCGCAGAGTGAACGGCTGAAAATCTTCAAACGCGATATAAGTGAGTTTCCGATGCCCGAGACTTGCCAGATATTCCACAACCTGGCGCATGCCATCGCGGTCATCGGCCACGACAGAAGGCAGAGGGGTATCGTTGAATGCGCTGTCAAGCAGAACCACGGGAATGCCGGCAGGCTGAAGTTTCTCCTGCAGTTCTTCGGCTTTTGCCCGGTCACGCGTCCGGAGAAGAACTCCGCACATCCGGTACCCCTGGCAGGTGTGAACCAGTTCCGCCACGGAGGAACGGGAGGAGAGCAGCTTGATCGAATAATCCCGTTCCGTGGCATAACGAACCGTTGCGGAAATCAACTGTCCGACGCTGATTGCCACTTCCTCCGCAACATCGAATCCGATGCACCCGAAAATCCTGCTTTTCCCTTTGGCAACAGACGTTGCAAGTTCATTCTGGCAGTAGCCAAGCTCGACAGCAACATGTTTCACTTTCCGGCGCGTTTCATCGCTGATATTAACCCCTTTGATGTAACGGTTGTTCAGCACCAGAGAGACCGTCGTGCGGCTGACTGCCGCCGCTTTGGCGATGTCGGACATGGAAACCATTCTACTGATTCCTTATTCATTGGTTACGGCTTCTTCGCCGTTTCAATTCAGGGAAACGTTCTGCACTCCTCAATAACTCGCGTTATTAAAGTATAATCCAACAAAAACAGTTTGTCAAGAGGGACAATAAAAAAAAATGATTTTCTTTTTCCGGGAGGTTGTCTCGTTATGGAAAAGAAGCCGGATTTGAGTGAATCATCCTCCACACAACAGCATCTTTCCTCTTTTTTTTGAGTATAAAGAATAGAAAAATCCAAAACTCTTTTCCGAGCGACTCGTAAAACCGCCGATCCCGTTTCCCGGAAAAGAAAACCAGGGAGTCCGCTTCAGAAAAGTTGAAACCGGCTTTCCAAAAAAAAAGAAAAAGAATGAATTTTTCTCTTGATAACACGAGTTATTCAGAGTACAGTAAAGACAGAATGAGACGATTCAAAATCCAGAATTCAAAACAAGAGAGGAGATAAACATGCGTCCGGTATTCCAAATCCTTCAACAGACCTTTCTGGCTGCACTGCTCTGGAGCTCCACTGCATTTGCCGCAGGAGCGGCCCCTCAGCTGACATTGAAATGTGATCTGCCCGGACATCTGGCAAAAGCGGGAGAACCAGTGAATGTCAGCCTTCATCTTTCCCGGGATGGGAAACCGCTGGCAGACGCACCGCTTCTCTGGCTGATCGAAGGTCACTCAAGCATTTACGGATATCATCGCGGGAAAACGGATGCGAACGGAAATTTGAATATTCAGACCACCCTGAATCGTCCCGGCTTCATCCGCATTCTTGCTGTGTACAAAAGTGGAAAGGCGGGAGAAAAAGAACTCCAGAAACGAATCGGGATTGCCGTGGAACCGGACAAAATCACGTCTGCCCGTCCGAAGCCGGCAGATTTCGACTCCTACTGGGACTCCGAAATCGCCGCCATGAAGAAAATGCCGCTCCGGACGGAAATCTCCAAACTGGAGGTAACCAACCCCAATTATAAGGACCGGGTGGAGATGTATGACATCAAAATCAACGCACCCGGAGATCGCCCATTTGTCTACGGATATCTTTGCATTCCTCGAAATGCGGCCCCGAAATCACTGCCGATCATGATGTCCTATCAGGGAGCAGGATTCCGCAGCTCCGTGCAGACACTTTTTCTTGCTTCGCTCGGACGCATGGTCTTTGACATCAACGCCCACGGTCTGCCCAACGGCAAAAGCCGGGAGTTCTATGCGGAAGCCGACCGGAAAAACGCGGATTACCGTTACCGCGGCAGCGACAAACGCGAAACCATCTATTTCCGATCCATGATCCTCCGAGCCGTACGTGCTCTTCAATATATGAAGACCCGCCCGGAGTGGGATGGACGCACGATTCTGGTTTCCGGCGGAAGTCAGGGCGGCGGACAGGCTCTGGCTGTCGCCGGGCTTGATCCCGATGTGACATTTTGTTTCGCCGGGGTCCCTGCTCTTGCCGACCACGGAGCTGTCCTTGCCGGACGACAGAGCGGCTGGCCGCAGATTCTCAAAACAGCCAGACGAGCTAAATTCCCTGCCAAACCCGAAGCATGCGATTTTGTCGACGCCGTTTTCTTTGCATCCCGAATCAAACATGCCGAGTGCCTTCTGAGTGTCGGATTCTTTGACTTTGTCTGTGCTCCGGACAGCGTCTATGCCGCCTTCAATGCAATTCCTTCGAAACACAAGAAAATCATCCATGATGTCAATTCCGACCACACCATGCCGCTTGCCACTCATCTTGCCGGACAAAAGGCAGGAACGGAACACATTAAATCGCAGAATACCCGGAAATAACCCCCGTTTCTGAAAATTGCAGCAGAGGAACAGAAACAAAGACAGCATCCCGGAAAAGATCATCCGGGATACTGCTGAATGATCGGCAGAAACCGCGGAGAAAACCTCACTGCACTGTAATGGTACAGCGAAGGAGCTTTGCCGCTGGACCGGCACCGGCGGAAAATTCAATCACGGTTGAACCGGGGCGGAGCGCTTTGATTTCAATTTCAGCCTTCGGGTGCTTCCAGAAACCGCCGCGCTCATGATCAATCTCAACGCGGCAAACGGAGGGATCGTATTTTACGACACGCCAGAAGAGATTCTCCCCGGGTTTCTCCTCCAGATCAAAATCAATATCCTGCCCTGTAAAGAGAGTTGCCTGAAGAGCCGGCGGAACAGAATCAAAACTGTAACTCTGGTCGTCGATCAGGAACGGAATCTGCGCAGACTGCTGAGGAACCGCAGGGTGTACCGGTGCTGCCGCGGGATGTACCGCAGGTGCCGATGGTGGAACCGGTGCTACCGCGGGATGTACCGCGGGTGCCGATGGTGGAACCGGTGCTGCCGCGGGATGTACCGCGGGTGCCGATGGTGGAACCAGATGCTTCGCCACTGGAACACCATTGGCACTGACCGAAACATGAATCTTCATTGTCTTCAAAGGAACCGGATTCTGCTGATCAGCCCTGACGTAACTCAGAGTCACCAAAAACGGAGCAGCGGCAACGGGCTCAATTTCAATTTTAGCATATCCGCCGGCACCATCCTGTGTTCCATATTCAGGGCGCTTATGTTCGATCGAAACAGAGCAGAGACGGGCATCATAAAATGCTCGCCACGCATATCCGGTTGCGCTGTTTTCCTCCAGCATCAGATCGATATCCTGATGCGGGAGAATGGTCGCATTCAACGACGACGGGACCTTCTCAAGAGAAAAAAACGTATCCGCCTGCAAACAACCGACAAGCAACAAAGCCGAGAGACAAATAAAACTTTTTTTCATCATTTTTCCTTTCATTCTCACGAATATCACTTTTTGATCCAAAAAACGTCTGCGCACTTGTACACCCTATAATATACTTCTCGCTAAAGAAAAAGCAACCGATTCACTCTCCAGAATGATATCCGCTGTCATCGGAGCTGGAGGAACATCATTGGAAAACGCCATCCACAAATCCTGAAAATTTTCGAAGCGGGAACTTGAAAACTGAAAGAATCCGGATATATTATAGTTCCTGTTCATGAAAAACAATCGGCCGTTGAAGGCTTTTTACCCAGGAGATCTGAAAGTGAGTAACGTTTGTGAAATTTGCGGAAAGAAAAAGTTTTCCGGCTCCACCATCATCCGCAGGGGCTTGG